>JBOEGR010000009.1:0-37160 GCA_050633525.1 Cellvibrionaceae bacterium | reverse complement strand
AATAACTTACGCACCTAAATAAGTTTCCACAATCTCAATCCGATTATGCCCCAATTCATTGGAAATTGTAATTCTAGCACGAATATCTACATTTTTGCGTTCTCCGGTTAATTCCTTCCTGTGTGGCCCGCCTCGCTGGGGGCATTCCCAACCCGTTAAGGTTTTGTAACGCTGTTGGGCGTATTGATGCCTGACACCATGCAGATTACGTAAACCTGCTTTTCGGATTAAGTAGTCGTAACGGTCGCGTTGTTGACTAAATTTTTTATTAGGTGGAATTAAAGAACCATTTCCTGCTACTTGTTTGGCTTCTTCCAGTGCTTGCCGTTGATAATCTGTCAGAATAGGAATGGTACGTTCCCGTCCACCTTTACACCAACTGGATTTTAAAAAGAGTCTGTCACCCTTGTCTGCCAACATGGGAATAATTTTGATGGCTTCGGCTTTGCGTAGACCGAAGGCTTTGATGAGTTTTAAGCTAGCTTCGATTCTAGGGTCGCCAATGGATTTTATTTGCTCTTCGGTAATATCACGGGCTTTGGAGATATTCGATTTATACTCTCTATTGCTAATACCGTAGTGAGCATTAGAGCGAGCGATCACATTGTGCTTATTGACCTTCGCCGCCCACCAGCGCAATGCAGACATGCGAGATTTTATGGTACTTACTTTTAGCTCTTGAGATTGCCAATAAGCAACCAAGCTTTCTACATGCTTTGGCTTCAGTGAGTGGGGTGTCATTTTTCGATAGCCCAATGCTTTAAGTTGCTTTGCAATGAGCACCAAGAGGCGTTCGCGTTTTTTCTGCGTGGAAAAACCACCATCACGGTTACGTTTGCACAGTTCCTGTAAAGAATAAGATAAGCTTTTCATACCAATAAGCTTACCGACTAATAACATTCTATACCGCAAGAAACGTTACAGACTTTTTTGAATGTTTTTAGAAGACAGAGCAGACGTGCCCTTAAATAACCTATTTTACTATGCTATTTAAGGGCACATCTGCTCTGCCACTTAACCTCTTAAGTCGTTACAGCTTCTATAACTGTTAGTGCAATGGCTCTGGTGAGTGCTAACGATCTTATGTGCTGATTACAGAACATAACCGCTTGCGCGGAACTGATCAAAGGGGCACTACTCCCATACTTAAGTATGACTTGTATAAGTCAATAACGGACTGCGTAAGTACCGTTAGGGTGTTGGTTAAGTGTTTTCTATGATTACTACTTTATAACGTACTACACTCTATTTTCGCTGCATATAAAGTCTCCTGTTAACTATTCAATTTATATTTGAGTTCAATGGTTTATTTTCTATAAATTTACGATTAACCCACTTTGTTTAATCCCACATCCTTATGAGTAACCAGTTGGGCTCTGGTTATGGTATAGACATAAAGCGACGAATAGCCCATTACCTCATTGAGATTATATGCGTTCGTGTTTATGTAGTTTTTTGACACACCTAAGTTTCAGTGTGAGGGTATGCAAACTTGTATTGCATAAGATTGATTCGACTTAAATGCTGTCGAGGATTTACGCAGAGGTGATGAGGGCACCACAGCGTGTTATTGATTTCACGATAGTCGTGAGTTATTTGGCCGTTGGCGAGATTGTTACTTGCTAGTGCAAGTGGCCATAACAATTTTTCATCCTGTCGTTAGATTAAAAGAGTTGTTTGCCTATCGCAATAGTTTTTTTACCGTATTCCACGCATGGTTTTCGGAAACAGTATTTTTTTATTGGTATTTCAGTGGTTTAGAGCCCGCGTCTCCTCGTAATATTAACGAGGAGACGCGGGGTAGAGCAATTGTGATTAAAGTTATTATCCCATCAACGCATCGCCACCAGCATACAGCTTACTCTTTTTAGTGCAAGGAGCTTGCCCGGTAAACCTGGCACTCCTCCTGGCACTAAAAAGAGTAAGCTAGTATTTGTCGGCTATAGCGTTGGTGGCAAAGTAGCGTTGGCTATCATCCTTACCACTCCCTATGATTAACCTCAAAGCTAAGTGCATTGATAATACAGGTCATCAAAAAAAATAATCCTGTTTCTATTTCCTCTTCTGTTTCGTAATCTTTTGGTTCGACAATTTGTCGAAGAACACAAAGTGCATTATGAGCGTTACACAATGTATCGACCTGTGATGCGCCTATAATGGGATTGTGGTTTGGGGGGAAAGGGGTTTGAAAATACTCCTCAGAGTAATAATTTGATTTTGATGGTTGATTTTCAGACACAGTTATGCCTCCTGTTTTAGCGGATTGTCGCGTTTTTCTATTTAGCTCAGTTAATTTTGTAATTAATTAACATATTGCTCCGAATTCGGAGCAATGCGTATGAATGTTGTTGGCCCTCAAATTAAGCTGTATAGAGAAAAGCTAGGTTTAACTCAGGAGGAGTTGACTGCCCGTTGTAATTTGCTTGGTTGGGATATTAGCCGTAGTACTTTGGCAAAAGTCGAGTCTCAAGTAAGGCGTGTGACGGATGATGAAGTGTTACTTTTTGCCGAAGCACTTGAAGTCAATATAAAAGCGTTGTATCCATAATCGCTGGCTTACCTTTCTAACAACTCTGAAACGTTCTTTGTAGAATAGAATTTTTTTATTGTTTATAAGTTGTCCTATGCAGCAGGACAACTCCACGACCACAACATACCTTCAACTTCTTCCCCGTGTCATTCGAGCGAAAGATGCCCCTGGCTATTTGGGTATGAGCCGCGATGTTTTTAATCAAACCGTTCGACCTTATCTAATTGAAACACCCATTGGTCAACAGGGTATTGGCTTTGATCGGCTTGATTTGGATGAGTGGTGGGTGCATTATAAGCGTGGCAATGGGCGTTCTGCTAAGTATCACTTGGGAGAAACGCTATGGGAAAACGAAAACCCTTGCCAGGACTCCGGCTTCGGCATGAAACCTGGCACATTGATAAACGCTACAAGTACTTCACAGGAGGACGCCTTCAACAAAGCACTGGCTTTAGTGAACAAGACCTCCAAAAAGCAGAAGCCTACTTAATACACCAAATGGAAACAGCGCGCTTGGCGGTACAGGACGGCAAGCGGCCTAATAGGATATTTCAAGAAGCTGCGACCAAGTATTTACTGGAAAATACCCATAAAGCCAGTCTCAAGGTTGATGCTCGTCACCTCAAACAGCTTATGCCGTTCATTGGTAAGTTGGCGCTTAAACAGGTGCATGATGGCACCTTGGCAACCTATATCAAGGCGCGTAAGAAGCAAGGGGTTAAACAAAAGAGTATTAACAATGCCTTGGGTGTTGTTCGGCGTATCTTGAATTTAGCGGCTCGCGCTTGGCGAGATGAGTTTGGCTTAACATGGCTGGAAACACCGCCCTTGTTGACCTTGCCCAGTGTTAGGGATGCCGCAAAACCTTACCCATTAAGTTGGGATGAGCAGCGGCGGCTATTTTCTCGATTGCCTAAGCACTTGGCTGAAATGGCTTTGTTTAAGGTGAATACCGGGCTAAGAGATCAGGAAGTCTGCCAACTACAATGGCAATGGGAAGTGGATGTACCGGAATTAAAGACCAGTGTATTTTTAATTCCAGCGTTTATCGAAACGGATGAGGGAAAACAAGGATTAGTGAAAAACCGCGAGGAGCGCTTAGTGGTATTAAACAACACCGCAACATCAGTGATTAAAGCAAGGCGAGGAGGCCATAAGCAGTATGTGTTTACCTATCAAGATAAACCTATACAGCGAATGCACAATAACGGCTGGAAACGAGCCTGGAAAGATGCAGAGCTACCTGTTTGTGGAACCTATACCAAAGGCGTGCATAATCTAAAGCATACTTTTGGACGGCGACTACGAGCAGCCGGTGTACCACTAGAAACGCGCAAGGTTTTACTGGGGCATACCAATGGAGATATTACCTCCCATTACTCTGCACCAGAAATTAAGGAGTTATTGGATGCGGCAAATAAAGTGTGTGAAAGCTGCCAGAGCGGTACTGGAAATATGAGTGCCGACAAAATGCCGACATTGACTTTGTTAAAGAGAAAAGCAGGTTAGTAACGCTTATTTAATATCTTGAAAAATAAAGAAAAAATTGGCGCACCCGGAGGGATTCGAACCCCCGACCAAGTGGTTCGAAGCCACCTACTCTATCCAGCTGAGCTACGGGTGCGTAAACTTTTTCTATCACTATAGAAGGAGCACTATTCTAAACCATCCTTGATTCCAGTGACTAGCGCTTTTCATCTAATCCTTTGAATTATTTACTATTTTTGGTCGATCATTTACTATGCTTAGCTAAGTGCAACCAAGTATCTAATACAGAATCAGGATTCAGTGAGACAGAATCAATGCCTTGCTCCATTAACCATAAAGCAAAATCAATGTGGTCTGAGGGGCCTTGGCCACAAATACCGACGTATTTATTCGCTTTTTTACAGGCTTGGATGGCCATAGTTAATAAGGCTTTAATGGCATCGTTACGCTCATCAAACAAATGGGCAATCAAACCCGAATCGCGATCTAAGCCCAAAGTTAACTGAGTTAAGTCGTTGGAGCCTATAGAAAAGCCATCGAAGTATTCTAAGAATTGATCGGCCAACAAAGCATTAGAAGGTAACTCACACATCATAATAAGCTTTAAGCCTTTTTCGCCACGCTTCAAGCCGTACTCTGCTAGCAATTCTGTCACTTGCCTTGCTTCGTCAACGGTACGTACAAAAGGAATCATGATCTGAATGTTTTCTAAACCCATCTCTTCGCGCACTTTGCGCAAGGCTTTACATTCCAAGGCAAAACATTCACGGAAGGATTCAGAAATATAACGCGATGCACCACGATAACCAATCATCGGGTTTTCTTCATCAGGCTCGTATTGCGTGCCACCGATCAAGTGTGCATATTCATTCGACTTAAAGTCAGACATGCGCACAATAACGGTTTCTGGTGCAAACGATGCTGCAATGGTTGAAACACCTTCTACTACCTTTTCAACAAAGTAATCCGCTGGACTAGCATAACCAGCAATCTGGCGAGCCACTGTAGCTTTTAAATCGCTATCGAGATTATCAAAGTCTAGTAGGGCTTTGGGATGAACACCGACCATCCGGTTAATAATAAACTCTAAACGAGCCAAACCTACGCCTTTATTCGGTAGTGAAGCAAAGGACATGGCGCGGTCTGGGTTACCCACATTCATCATAATTTTGAAGGGGAGATCGGGCATGGTATCCACCTGATCTTCTGAGCGGGTATAGTCGAGCTCACCCGCATAAACGTAACCGGTATCACCTTCGGCACAAGAAACCGTTACCGGTATTCCTGTGGCTAATTTTTCAGTCGCATCACCACAACCAACAACAGCCGCAATACCTAATTCACGAGCAATAATAGCCGCGTGACAAGTACGGCCGCCACGATTAGTGACAATTGCGCTGGCTAATTTCATGACGGGTTCCCAATCTGGGTCAGTCATATCCGTCACAAGGATATCCCCTTCTTGGACTTGATCCATCTGGTCGATACCGTCAACGATACGCACAACTCCTTTACCGATACGCTGACCAATAGAACGGCCTTCACACAAGACATTACTCGTTTCGTTCAATTTAAAACGTTCAATCGCATTGCCTGACTCTTGGCTTTTTACTGTCTCTGGGCGCGCCTGCACGATATATAAGTTGCCATCATCGCCGTCTTTAGCCCACTCAATATCCATTGGGCGGCCATAATGCCCCTCGATGATCAAAGCTTGCTTTGCGAGCTCTTCTGCTTCGCTGTCATTAATAGAAAATTGCTGGCGGTCAGACTCAGCAACATCAACCGTATCGACAAGTTCATCTGGCTTGTCTGAGTAAATCATTTTGATGAGTTTACTGCCGAGGTTACGACGTAAGATCGATGTCTTTCCTGCTTTTAATGCGGGCTTGTAAACATAAAATTCATCGGGGTTAACAGAGCCTTGTACGACTGTCTCACCCAAGCCGTAAGACGAGGTAATAAAGACGGCATCGCGAAAACCGGATTCGGTATCGAGCGTAAACATCACACCACTTGAACCGGTCTCACTGCGTACCATGCGTTGAATACCCGCAGATAATGCCACCTCTGCGTGTTCAAAACCCTGATGCACTCGATAACTAATAGCGCGGTCATTAAATAGAGAAGCGAACACTTCTTTAATGGCGAGCATCACTTGTTCGTAACCACGCACGTTGAGCATGGTTTCTTGTTGGCCTGCAAAAGACGCATCGGGTAAATCTTCGGCTGTTGCTGAAGAGCGTACGGCTACAGCAAGATTTTCATTACCGTCTTGCAGAGTGACGAAAGCTTCTTTAATGGCAGCTTCCAAAGCAGGTTGAAAAGGGGTTTCAACGACCCAACGGCGAATATCAGCACCGGCTTTTGCTAAGGCATTAACATCACTGACATCCAAGGCAGATAGAGTCGACTGAATGCGATCATTCAAACCGCTTTGATCTAAAAATTCACGGAAGGCTGATGCCGTTGTGGCAAAACCATTCGGTACACTCACACCCATTCCTTTAAGATGGCTGATCATTTCACCAAGGGAGGCATTTTTACCACCCACACGGTCGACATCGTTCATGCCTAAACCATCAAACCAAAGTACATAATCCGACATAGTCTTTCCTCAAGCTATTAACACTATTGATCTACTAATTTGTTGAAACCAGCAGCCGCGCAGTATATCGTGAAAATGTGTAGATAAGGTAAATCTCTCTCACTTTCCTACACCATTATTACTAAGAACTAAGGGCAATCCCTTATAAACTAGACTCTTTTGCTTATAAAATAATCACTATGAATCACATTGCTTTTTTTGTTTCAGATGGGACCGGTATTACAGCAGAATCCCTAGGCCATAGTTTGCTATCTCGATTTAATGGCTTACAAGTTGACCAAGTCACCTTACCTTATATCAACACCGAAATACGCGCCAAACAAGTCACCCAGCGTATTAACGATAGCGCAAAGAACTTAGGCCAACCACCCTTGGTGGTGATTAGTATAGTCGATGCCAATTTGCGCGAAATTATTAGGCAGTCAGATGGGATGGTACTTGATATGTTCGAGGCCTTCTTAGATCCGATGGAAAAGCTCTTCGGTCGTGAAGCAGATGTTAGCCCCGGAACTGCCTTTGGTATGGCACAAACAAACTACCATCAACGTATTCAAGCTGTAAACTATGTACTAGAAAATGATGATGGCGGTAACCTTAAAAACTACCCCTCGGCTGATGTGATTCTTGTCGGCCTTAGCCGCAGCGGTAAAACACCCACCTGCCTTTATTTAGGTATGCACTTTGGCATTCGTGCAGCGAATTACCCTTTTACTGAAGATGACTTAGATGACTCATCTTTACCTAAATCATTAAAAGACTTCCGAGGTAAACTGTTTGGTCTCCTCATTGAGCCTGAGCGATTAGCCAGTATCCGCGAAGAACGTTATGCCAATTCTCGCTACGCATCGCTAAGCCAATGCGAATTTGAAACGCGACAATTTAAGGCGACCCTGGAGCGCCACAAGTTACCCTATTTAAACTCCACTCATCTGTCCATTGAAGAATTATCAACACGTATCATGGATGGCATTGGTATTGAGCGTCGCGTTAATGCTTAATGTAATGATGCGAAAAGCATTTTATTCGGAAGAAAGCGCTTCTGCTGTTTTATAAGGCTCTAATTCAACATCTAACATGCGCTGGCCGATTAAGGTAATAGTACCGCGGTAACGCCGGTCGCCTATGGAGGCAAATTCAAAACGATACAGCCGCTTAAAGGCAAACAATGAATGCGGTGAGCGTGCAAGCGATATTTTTCTTAATACTACATTTTGATCTAGAAATTGCACACCCGTTTTATCACAATACTTTTTTGCTGCATATTGAGCTATTCGAGTCACATCAAGATGAGACCATATAGCATAGCCAAGTAAAAACAATAAAAAGAGTAGCGCCATATCAGTTAAGGTCATATTTATTTAATATCAAAATCATTATTTAATGTGCTGATCGATGAGATCTTTCCAAATGCGGTAAGCATTTCCATTGAGGTGAAGATCATCATTTGTATAAGCTGATTTAAGTTGTAAATTCGATGATAAAGAAGCATTTAAATCGATATAGACCACATTTTCAATACGATTCTCCAAGGCTTTAATAAAATCGTTGAGCCGAGTGATCTTATCGGAGTATTCGTCGACACTAGGCTCTTGATAGTCTTTACCTAAATATAAACAAGAAAATAGATAAACTTGATTATTGTTGTGTTTCAGCAGCTCAACCAAGCGTTCATAATTTTGTTCCGTTTCTTCTATAGCGACGCCTTGCAATATATCGTTAATACCAATCATTAAAAATACTTTAGGTGCCGTTATTGCCTTCACTGTGTTGATTCGTTGTAATAAACCTTGAGTTGTATCGGCATTAATACCTAAGTTTGCCACTTTTAATTCTGGGTATAATTCAGACCAATTGGCCTCTGCGGTGATACTATCGCCTACAAATACTGCATCAAACGCTGTGTCTGATAACAAGCTATGTTTTGATATGGTCCGCTGACGGTATTTATTTTGATACTCAGTCAATTCAACAACCGGAAAAAAAACCTGTTTTAGCGATTGTAATTGTGGGTAAGGGAAAATACGGTAGTGCGATACAGTTATCCCAAGAAAGAACGAAAAGACTAAAGTCAGAGACAGGAGAAAGGTTTTAATTTTCTTATTGGTTAGGGTTAACATGCGTTATCGATAAGTCAGAAAAATCAACATCAAAAGCCTTACCAAAACCAGTAATTAAACGACCACTATCAGGCGTCAATGCAAATAGATGAAAGTCACTTAACTGACGTAATAGCGAGACTGTTTGACCTAGTTTTTGAGCCATCAAATCTAGCACCAATTCTTTATTTTTCTGCTCACGTTTAGCCTGACAAGAGACACTTAAACGCTCGATTGCGAAATGATTTTTAGCTTCTTTTTCATTGTTATAAACAAGCAAAGAACAGGTACTATGTTTGAGCAAATACTGAGTGTGAGGCGACAGCTCGCTCACAAAAATATAGAAGCGATTTTCATAATATAAAAATGGAACTAGACTGACCTCAGGGTACTGTTGATCATTCAAGGTAGCCAAAGAAAGCGTGTTCGCCGATTTTACTATTGAAATAATCGCTTTTTGATCACTAGCAAATGAAGCATCTTCACCTTTTGGCATCTAACATTCCATCTAAGATAGAGTTATTTATACGCATGCAAAGATCTAAAAATGGGGATCAACAGCACGCCTGCGCTAATACCAACAAGTAGACCAGCTGCATTGGCAATCATATCTAGCAAGGAAAAAGATCGATAAGGCAGAAAATATTGAATACACTCAATAAATATTGAATAAATTAAGAATGCCGTAAATAACTTAGCGATATACATGCGGTGAGGAAAGGCAAGTAAACCCGAACACATTAACGCCATGTAAGCCAAAAAGTGGCTCACCAGATCGTTAAAACTCTCATTGACGCTGGTTGTAATTTTCACAACGCCTAAAAAAAAGAGTAAACAAAGAAGAAACAGTAGTTGAAATCGAACAAGCGCTTGCATAGTCAGTACACCGAACTCAAAAGATAGAACTTATAAAATAGTAGTGGCCTGCACCACAGTGGCTTTATTCAGGCCGACATCATCATAAAACAACAAACAATACTATCGTAACCTTTTTACGGTTTTGCTACTGTGAAACAGCTTATGTTTTTGGCAGCGTTACGCCTTTTTGACCCTGATATTTACCACCACGATCTTTATAAGATGTATCACACACTTCGTCAGACTCAAAAAATAGCATTTGAGCCACACCTTCATTAGCATATATCTTTGCGGGCAAAGGCGTTGTGTTAGAAAACTCTAAGGTTACATGGCCTTCCCATTCAGGCTCTAAAGGGGTCACATTAACGATAATGCCACAACGGGCGTAAGTCGATTTACCCAAACAAACCGTCAATACGCTCCTAGGAATACGAAAGTATTCGACCGTTCTGGCTAATGCAAAGGAATTAGGCGGGATGATACAAACATCGCTTTTTATGTCTACAAAGCTTTGCTCATCGAAGTTCTTGGGGTCGACGACGGAGGAATGGACATTGGTAAAGATTTTGAACTCATCTGCACAACGTACATCATAACCGTAACTTGATGTGCCATAAGACACAAGACGGTCACCATTTTCACCATAACGGACTTGCTCCGCTTCAAATGGCTCTATCATGCCATGTTCAGACGCCATACGACGCATCCATTTATCGGACTTAATACTCATTAATGACTCCAAGCCTAATGCAAAGTAATAACTTAAATTTAGGGCTGCATAGTAAAGCGAGCGGAGCCTCAAGTACAGGATCTGAAAGCCGAAATAGTACTGACAAGGTGTAAATGATAAGGAAATAGAGCGCTTGCCTTTACAATCAGGTAAAGACAAGCGAAAGGCAAGTACTAGCCCACCTTCACTCCCTTCCAAAACGCGACATGCCCTTTGATGTTTGCTGCGGCTTCTTTAGGTGTTGCGTAATACCATGCTGCATCTTTATTTTCGGTGCCATCAACCACAATAGAGTAATAATTAGCAGTGCCTTTCCAACCGCATACACTCGTTGTATCACTTGCGGCTAAGTAGGCTTGCTTGACAGAATCACTGGGGAAATAGTGATTATTATCAACGACTACCGTGTGATCGGATTCAGCAATAACCGTATCGTTCCAAATAGCTTTCATATCGTGAGGTTCCTAGTTGCGAATGGTATGAGACTCTTTACTCAACTTAAGTTACGCAAGCCAAGGAAAATTAGAGCAATGCCATACGCTCTTTAATTTAGCTTATAGCTATTAGTTGGTGCTCACTTACAACCATTAACAGTCGTCGTATGGCTATCAATCATCGCTTACGGCTGTTAATCATCGCTTATGGCTTCTCATTAGTCGTCGCTTATGGCCGTTAATCATCGCTTATGGCTATTTCCGGTAAGTCGTTACCCGCCAGTTGCTGCTGCCAAAGGCTTGCGGCAATCTGCAATGCTGCACTATTGTAGTGTTGAGCAATACGACTTTCAGGCTCTGCAAGTACCGAGGGATTACCGCTATCCGCATGCTCACGAATCGAGAGAGCCAAGGGTAAGGCAGCTAACATTTGTGTATTGTAGTCACTGGCAATACGCTCCCCCCCCCCCTTGCCAAAGATATGTTCTTCGTGACCACACTGAGAGCAATTATGCACCGCCATATTTTCAATCACCCCCAACACAGGGATATTGACCTTGGCAAACATCTCAATCGCTTTTTTGGCATCCAATAAGGCAATATCTTGTGGAGTGGTAACAATCACCGCACCTGAAACGGGTACCTGCTGAGACAGTGTGAGTTGAATATCACCCGTGCCCGGTGGCATATCCACAAACAAATAGTCCAAATCATCCCAATCGGTTTGAAATATCATCTGCTGTAAAGCGCCGGTTGCCATCGGGCCACGCCATACTGCGGGGGTATTGTCAGATAACAAGTAAGCCATCGACATAGTCTGGACACCGTGGGCCATAATGGGAATCATGGCTTTTTGATCTCGAATCTCAGGTTTTTGCCCCTCCGTGCCTAGCATTTTAGCTTGGCTGGGGCCGTAGATATCAGCATCTAATACACCTACTCGGGCTCCCAATGCAGACATAGCTAAAGCCAAATTAGCCGTCGTGGTCGATTTACCGACGCCCCCCTTACCCGATGCAACAGCAATAACATTGCGTACATTCGCAATGGGCTTTTTGCCGTCAACACTGGCATTGGTTGGAGCCTGCCAAGTAGCATCAATAGACACCTTCTCGACATCATCGAGCTGCGCTAAACACTCACCCAAGGATGTTACGACCTCCTTATAACTCTCTCCAGGATAACCTAAGGTCAATTTGCACGATAGGTGCCCATCAAGGCACTGGACCTGACTTACAGCCTCTAAAGAGAGTAAATCTTGGCCGGTCAATGGTTCATTAACTTCAGCTAGAATGGGAAATACCTGTGATTCAATATTGATAGAAGACATAAATGATAGGGTCGCTTGTAGGGTCGTGTACGGTTATGTAATAGTCTTGAACGATTTTTTAATAGCCTTGTAAGGTCTTGTCATAAATAAAAGCTTAGTGAAGGCGCTCATATTACCCAGCATTTCCAAATGGCACCAGCGCTACAGGCCTACAAATCATCAGTGTTTCCAATAACACTAACTCAATAAACCACTGAATTGATTTGCCTATCAATGTTACAATTCCGCTTTTTTACTGCTGCCACCTTGGCCTTAATCCATCGGAGCTAAGGGTTTACACTGAATAGGTAGCGTATTCGTTTTGAACTCACACCTGAAATAGCCTAATTTTATGAGTCGTTCCACAAACCAGCCTAACCAGTCCTCTACAAACCAACGTAAAATATTGGTGACTAGCGCCTTACCTTATGCCAATGGGTCTATCCATCTTGGTCATTTGGTCGAATACATACAAACCGATATTTGGGTGCGTTTCCAAAAACTTCGAGGCCATGAATGTACCTATGTGTGTGCAGATGATGCTCACGGCACGGCTATTATGCTCAAAGCTGAGCAAAATGGAATTACACCAGAAGAACAAATCGCCAATATCAAAGCAGAACATGAAAAGGACTTTGCGGACTTTCAAATCGAATTTGATAACTTCCACTCGACTCATACCGAAGAAAACCGTGAGCTCTCAGAACTGATTTACAATCGCTTGGTCGAAAATGGCCATATTGCCACACGAACAATCACTCAGGCCTACGACCCAGAAAAAGAGTTGTTCCTAGCGGATCGTTATATCAAAGGCACTTGCCCAAAATGTAAGAGCGAAGACCAATACGGGGATAACTGTGAGGTCTGCGGCGCCACCTATTCTCCTAGTGACTTAATAGATCCTAAATCTGTTATTTCAGGTGCAACCCCAATACCAAAAGAGTCTGAGCACTTCTTTTTCAAGCTGCCAGAATTTACTGAATTCTTAAAAAATTGGACTCGTGCAGGCCACTTGCAAACAGAGATGGCCAACAAACTATCTGAATGGCTGGATGCAGGTTTACAAGAATGGGATATCTCACGCGATGCACCTTACTTTGGCTTTGAAATACCCGGGCAAAAGAATAAGTACTTTTATGTGTGGTTAGACGCACCGATTGGTTACTTTGCCAGTTTCAAAAACCTCTGCGAGAAAACGGGGAAGAATTGGGAAGACTATTTGCTAGATGATGGTAAAGGTGACCCCAATTTGAACAATGGTACTGAGCTATATCATTTTATCGGTAAAGATATTGTTAATTTCCATGCCCTATTTTGGCCAGCTATGTTGCATTCAGCAAAATTTAGAACCCCGACTGCAGTCAATGTACATGGTTTCCTCACAGTCAATGGGAAAAAAATGTCGAAGTCGCGCGGCACCTTTATCAATGCGCGTACTTATCTCGACTTTTTAAAGCCCGATTACCTTCGTTATTATTTTGCAGCCAAGTTAACAAACAGTGTTGACGATCTAGATCTCAACTTAGACGATTTTATTCAGCGTGTGAATTCCGACTTAGTAGGCAAGGTCGTCAATATTGCCAGCCGTACCGCTCGCTTTATCCAAAAAGCCGGCGGCACACTATCTAATACCATTGAGAATGAAACGCTATGGCAACAGTTTGTGGACAGCGATAGTGTCATTGCTGAATGCTACGAACAACGCGAGTTTTCAAAAGCAATGCGCGAGATTATGAACTTAGCCGATGCCGCTAATGAATATATTGCAGCAAAAGAACCTTGGGCTCTAGCAAAAACAGAAGGTAATGAACAAGCTGTTTTGGATATTTGCACGCAAGGCATCAATATGTTTCGCGTCATTATGACCTACTTAAAACCCGTACTGCCGGTACTCGTCAACCAAGCTGAAGCATTTTTAAATGAAACCTTAGTTTGGGATCAGCCGATTAGTTTTAAGAAAGGTCATGCGATCAATAAATTTAAACCCTTACTTAACAGAGTAGAGAAAGATCACGTGGATGCTATGGTAGACGCAAGTAAAGAAGCTCTTGCCAGTACAAAAGTAGAGACTGAAGTGACTGAGAAAAAAACGAACCTTTTAGGCCCAAACGAAGAAGCATTGGCAGAAGAAATTGATTTTAACGCCTTCGCGAAAGTTGATTTACGAATCGCGCGTATTGTCAAAGCGGCCCATGTCGAAGGTGCGGATAAACTACTACAACTGACACTCGATATTGGCGGCGAAACTCGCAATGTTTTCTCAGGCATTAAAAGCGCTTATCAGCCAGAAGACTTAGAGGGCAAACTAACTGTAATGGTAGCGAATTTAGCACCACGTAAAATGAAGTTTGGTATGTCTGAAGGGATGGTGCTCGCTGCGGGCCCCGGCGGGAAAGATATTTATTTATTAGAACCTCACGATGGCGCTCAACCAGGCATGAGAGTGATGTAAAAAACGTTTATGAGCGAATTTATATTAATCTTACTCAGCACAATTTTAGTGAACAACTTTGTTTTGGTTCAGTTTCTTGGCCTGTGCCCATTTATGGGAGTATCCAATAAATTAGAAACCGCGATTGGCATGGCCAGCGCCACGACGTTTGTACTGACACTGGCCTCTATCTGTAGCTACCTCGTACATGCCTATGTGCTCGAGCCGCTGTCATTGACCTACCTCAAAACGATTTCGTTTATTTTAGTTATCGCTGTTGTGGTTCAATTTGCCAAAATGTTTATCGAAAAAACAAGCCCTTTATTATACCGAGTGCTAGGTGTATTTTTGCCATTGATCACGACTAACTGTGCAGTGCTGGGTGTTGCCTTACTTAACACCACAAAATCACACAGCTTTTTTGAATCCGCTATTTATGGTTTTGGCGCAGCATTAGGGTTTTCTTTAGTCCTTATTTTATTTTCTGCTATGCGCGAACGCTTAGCTGTTGCCGATGTGCCCACGCCGTTTAAAGGCGCTGCGATTGGCATGATCACAGCAGGTCTAATGTCATTGGCATTTATGGGCTTCGCTGGTCTTATTCAGCTGTAAAAGGAGAAGTGTCTTAAATGTTTGTTATTTCATTACGTTACATTAAGCCATTGGCTGAAGTTGATCTGTATATTGAAGGGCACATAAGTTATCTGAAAAAATATTATGCTAATGGCACTTTTATTGTATCCGGCAGAAAAGAACCTCGAACAGGCGGTGTAATTTTAGCTAAAGCTGAGAACAGAAAAACCTTAGACGAGATCATCACAGAAGATCCTTTCTTTGAAAACGGTATTGCCAAATACGACATTACCGAATTTATTCCAACAATGACTGCTCAAGGCTTTGACTCACTAAAGAGCTAAGTTAACTATATTAATTGATTTATGATTGATCTTATTTTCAACAACCCTATTATCGCAGCTTTAATTGCACTCGGCGGTTTGGCACTTATTTTTGGTGCCATTCTTGGCTTTGCTGCAGTGAAATTTAAAGTAGAAGGCGATCCTATCGTTGAGCAAATTGATGCGTTGTTACCACAAACCCAGTGCGGTCAATGTGGCCACCCAGGTTGTCGTCCTTATGCTGAGGGGATTGCTAATGGTGAAGCAATCAACAAGTGCCCTCCCGGTGGACAATCGACAATTAACAATATTGCCAATTTATTGGATGTCGAAGCACCCAGCTTAGATGAAGAGCACGGAGAAGAAAAAGATCTGATTACTGTTGCCTATATTCGTGAAGATGAATGTATCGGCTGTACTAAATGCATTCAGGCCTGCCCTGTTGACGCCATTCTCGGTGCAGCCAAACAGATGCATACCGTCATTGTCGATGAATGTACTGGCTGCGACTTATGCGTAGAACCCTGCCCTGTCGATTGCATTGACATGCTACCCGTTGAGCAAACAGTGAGAGATTGGCACTGGCAAAAACCAACAAGCGATATTATTGCAACTGACCGTTCCCCTTCCCAAGCCAAAGATGAAGCACTCGATGAGGAGAAGGAAAGAGAGAAGGAAAAGGAGAACGCCGCGTGAGCACCCAATTGATACCCACTAAAACGTGGGAAACACCAGGAGGGGTACACCCACCTGAAAATAAAAGTCAGTCTATGCAACTGCCTTTAGCCGATTGGACTATCCCTGAAGAATTACTTTTTCCTGTCAGCCAGCATCTAGGTGCTCCAGCTGAACCTATTGTCAGTATTGGCGATACCGTCCTTACAGGTCAAAAAATTGCGGAAGCGGTAGGCCCAATGAGTGTACCGATACATGCATCCACTTCAGGTACCATTGTTGCTATTGAAGACCGCGTACTACCCCACACCTCAGGTATGAGCGGCTTATGCATTGTGTTAAAAAGTGATGGCAAACACAACTCTGTCAATTTTCAAGGTGCGGGTGCGGGTAAAAGTAACTATCGATCGTTATCACCCAAAATATTAATTGAGAAAATTCGTGATGCCGGCATTGCGGGTATGGGTGGTGCAGGTTTTCCTACTGCGATTAAATTGAATCCACGAAATGATTCCGCTATTGATACCTTGATATTAAATGGCACCGAGTGTGAACCTTATATCACTGCCGATGACAGGCTGATGCAGGACTTTTCCGAAGACATCATACAAGGTGCAAAACTACTGGCGTTTATATTGGGCGAGCCCAAACGCGTTATCATCGGCATCGAAGACAATAAACCCGATGCAATCAAGGCAATGCGTTCGGCTTTAGAAAAACTGAATTCACAAGAACAAAACAGCAGTAATATTGAAACAGCCTTGAGCGATGGAACAGCCCTGAGCACTGAAAAAGCCCTGAGCAACATTGAAATAGCCACCTTCCCAACGAAATACCCTTCGGGTGGTGAAAAACAATTAATTCAAATTCTCACTGGCAAAGAAGTACCGTCGGGAAAGATCCCATCGTCTCTCGGTATTGTGGTTCAAAACGTCGGAACAGCAATGGCAGCCTATAGAGCGGTATGCTTTGGCGAGCCATTAACATGGCGTATCACCACTGTCGTTGGCGAAGCCTTAAACACACAACGCAATGTCAAAGTACTGCTGGGGACACCCGTGGCACACTTGCTCAAAGAACATGGTTTTGACAAAAACAAAAACGCTCGATTAATTATGGGCGGCCCCATGATGGGTTTCGCACTGCCTGATGCCGATGTTGCTGTTGTCAAAACAACCAACTGTATCATCGCACCATCTCACGCAGAAATGCCTGCACCACCACCGGCACAAGCCTGTATTCGTTGCGGCCTTTGTGCCGAAGCCTGCCCTGCAAGCCTGCTACCGCAACAACTCTATTGGTATGCGCGCGCAGAGGATTATGAAAAGCTACAAAACCATAACTTGTTTGACTGTATCGAATGTGGGGCTTGCTCTTATGTCTGCCCATCCACCATTCCCTTAGTGCAATATTATCGGGCGGCTAAAGGCGTTATAAGAGAAAAAGAGCAAGAAAAAACTAAGTCAGACCATGCCCGACAACGCTTCGAATTTAGAAAGCAGCGTATCGAGCAAGCTGAAAAAGAAAAAGAGGCAAAACGCCTTGCGCGCAAACAGGCAGCTGAAAAAGCAAAAAAACTTGCCGCTGAGAAAAAGGCAGCCCTTTCAATGGGGTCAGACTCGATTGAAAATCAAAAAGGCGTAAAGCAAGAGACAAGTAAAACTTCAATCGAGTCTGACCCCATTGAAAAAACGGATCCCGTTGCTGCAGCGATGGCTCGCGTGCAAGCACAACAACAAGATCCTGCGGTGCAAGAAGCAAAACTAAAACGCGCTGTTGATAGCTCACAAAGCCGTGTCGATAAATTAAAAACACGTTTAAACGAAGCCGAGGGTGATCAACAAGATAAGCTGGCAGCACAATTAAAACAAGCCGAGCTGAGACTTGAAGATGCTCAGAAAAAACTGGATGCTTTTTTAATTGAGCCTGACAATATCGAAAATAAGAGCGGCAATAACAATGCTAGTGGTAATGATAGTAGTAATGATCATGACAAGCAGAGTAAAAACTTAACGCCTGCGCCACCTAAAGCACTAGATGCCGCAGCCGCCGCTATTGAAAGAGCCAAAGCAAAATCAGAAGCAATGGCTGCCATGTCTCCTGAAGAAAAGCTTAAATCACAATTAAGCTCTTTAGAAACACGCGTAGAAAAAGCACGCGCAAAATTAAAACAAGCAGAAGCCGACAATAGCGAGCATATTGATACCCTACGTCTTGGCTTAGAAAAAATGGAAACCAAATTGGCTACTACTCAACAAGCCATCAAAGAACTGGAGTCGAATTAACGGTTATGGCCTTTTTAAGAGTCACTTCGCCTCACGCCCATAATGCCAACACCACTAGCAATGTTATGCGCTGGGTATTATTTGCTACCTTTCCCGGCTTAATTGCGCTTACGAATTTTTTTGGGTGGGGCACTTTAATTAACCTTGTGATTGCCAGCATCACCGCTATTGCATGCGAAGCAGCTGTGCTTGCCATCCGTAAGCGCCCTATCCTGTTTTACTTAAATGATTACAGCGCATTAGTAACAGCCGTATTATTAGGGCTTGCTTTGCCGCCCTATGCTCCTTGGTGGCTAGTTGTCACGGCAACAGCCAGTGCCATTATTTTAGCGAAACAACTCTATGGCGGCTTAGGCTATAACCCTTTCAACCCCGCCATGGTGGGCTATGTTGTCGTACTGATTTCTTTTCCTGTGGAAATGACACAGTGGGCAATTCCACAGACGCTGCTCAGTGATGGGCAAACTTTACCTTCGTTAACAGATTCCTTAAGTGCAGTATTCGGTAGTAGCCAAACGGCTATTGACGGCTATACCGGCGCAACGCCACTGGATTTATTTAAGAGCCAACAGGGCTTACTAGTTGAGCAGATTCATCAACAATACCCTTTATTTTCTGAAGCGCATATTATTGGCGTGGGTTGGGAATGGGTGAACCTAGGTTTCTTACTTGGCGGTATTTATCTACTCTACAAAGGTGCATTTACTTGGCATGCGCCTGTCAGCATGTTGGTTGCACTCGCGCTGATGGCCCTATTATTTTATGACGGCGGTAGCTCTCAAAGTGGTGGCTCTGTTTTACTGCACTTACTGTCCGGCGGGACTATGCTCGGTGCTTTCTTTATTATCACCGATCCTGTTAGCTCCGCAGTCAGTAATAAAGGACGAATGATTTATGGTGCCGGTATTGGCATTTTAATTTACGTCATTCGCGTATGGGGCAACTACCCTGATGCAGTTGCCTTTGCGGTTTTACTAATGAACTTTGCCGCACCGTTTATCGATTACTACACATTACCCAGAACGTACGGCCATAAAAAAGCTGAACGTGCCACTCGGCAGAATGAGCTTAAATAAAGGACTATTAGTAACGATATGACAACTGAAAACCATACCTCACTGCCAAGCTCCATTAGTAAAAACGGTATCCTATTGCTGTTATTTGCTTTAGTCACTGCCGGCATACTAGCGAGCACTTACGAAGGCACGAAAGATGCCATTGCAACAGCAGAACGTAAAGCGGCAGAAAAAGCCTTACTCGAAATTGTTCCAGCAAATCGTATCGATAATGACTTACTACTAGATACCATACCGGTGCCCGAAGCGGCGTGGCAATCACTCGGCTTAAGTGAAGCCACCAACATTCATATTGCTCGTAAAAAGAATGATGTTATTGCTGTTATTATTCCAACTGCTGCACCCGATGGTTATAGCGGTACGATTAAAATGATTGCCGGTATTAACGAGGATGGCTCTATAGCAGGAGTACGTGTGCTCAGCCACAATGAAACACCCGGGTTGGGCGATAAGATTGATTTAAAAAAGAGTGACTGGATTAAGAGCTTTGATGGCAAATCGCTCAACAAACCACAAACCACCTTGTGGAAAGTAAAAAAGGACGGTGGCACATTCGACCAATTTACCGGCGCAACGATTACACCGAGGGCGGTTGTACAACAAATTCATCGGACTTTAGAGTTTGTTCGCCAAAACAAAAAGAATCTATTTGGTACAAAACCGAAAATAGAGGATGCAGAGAGTAAAGAATCATGAGTGAAACAACAAGCAGCATTGATGATTTAAACGGCGTTAATTCAGACACTGCTTCAACTGATACCAACTCGGTCAATTACGGTGAAATCACTAAAAATGGCTTGTGGTCAAACAATCCCGCTCTAGTACAACTGTTAGGCCTGTGCCCTTTATTAGCGGTGAGTGGCACCGTGGTTAACGCTTTAGGTCTAGGCTTAGCAACCTTACTGGTACTAGTAGGATCGAACCTTGCTGTTTCATTAATTCGTAATATTGTCAGCGATGCGATCAAACTACCGGCTTTTGTGATGATCATCGCTTCTTTTACGACCGCCACTGAATTATTGATGAAAGCTTATACTTACGAGCTGTATCAAATACTGGGTATTTTTATCCCACTGATCGTAACGAATTGCGCCATTCTTGGGCGTGCAGATGCCTTTGCCTGCAAAAATAAAATCATCCCTTCTGTGGTAGATGGCTTTATGATGGGCCTCGGGTTTTTAATTGTTTTAGTACTGATTGGCGCCGTACGCGAGCTATTAGGTGCAGGGACATTATTTGGTGATATGCATCTCTTATTTGGTGAAAGCGCGAGAGCGTGGAAGCTCACTTTATTTGGCGATAGTTACCCAGGCTTTCTAATTGCGATCTTACCGCCAGGTGCCTTTTTGGTCGCAGGCTTTTTAATCGCTATCAAAAATAGCATCGACAATACACTGGAAAAGCGACGTTTAGCCAAACAACCGAAAGATATTGTTAAAGGTGCGAAACGAGTGAGAACAACTGGTGTCATTAGTTAATAAGAATATTAGTAGAGATAAATATTGTGGGTAAATTAATCGGTGGTTTAGTCGGCCTTTTTAGTGGCGGGTTTTTCTTGGCTTTATTGGGCTTATTTGTGGGCCATATTTTTGATAAGGCGGTACGTAACTTTTCTCGACGGGAATCACCCGAGGTACTTCAAGCCGTTCAAGAAAAGTTTTTTGAAACCACATTTACCTTAATCGGCTATCTTGCTAAATCCGATGGTGTCGTTACTCAGGAAGAAATTGATCAAACCCAGCAATTGATGGATAAGATGGGCTTAAGAGCTGATCACAAACGTGAAGCCATTCGTTTATTTAAAATTGGTGCCACTCCTGACTTCGACCCAAGTGACACACTGCAATCTTTTCGCGAAACCTGTGGCGGCAGAGTACAGCTGACTCAAATGCTGATAGTCTATCTCATCAATACAGCATTAGCGGATGGCAAGTTTGACGCAAAAGAAGAAAAAGCGCTACGTCGAGTAGCTGAAGGCTTAAACTTCTCACATTTGGCCTTTGAGCAACTCTTAAAGATGATTCGTGCTCAAGGTGCATTTGCCGGTGGTGGTTATCGTTATCAAGGCAGTGAACACAGAGGCGGTCAACAAGATCGTAGCTATTACACTCAAGAACAACCTAGCCGCAATCAACTCAGCGATGCCTATGCGGCATTAGGCGTAACGGAAGCTGCCAGCGACTCTGAAATCAAAAAAGCCTATCGTAAATTAATCAGTGAATACCATCCAGATAAATTGATGGGACAAGGTGTGCCGGAAGACATGCTCAAAGTAGCAACCGAACGCTCACAAGAAATTCAAACGGCTTATGACTTGATTAAAAAAGCGAGGAAGAAATAGCCGGCAAGCCGGCTATGGCGTTCGCACTAGTGATGATGCCCTCCGACTCCATGGGCATGACCATGTGCAATTTCCTCGGCACTACCTTCACGCACACTATCAATGTTAATCTCAAAGGTTAAATGCGCGCCCGCTAAAGGGTGATTGGTATCAACATCAACGACAGATCGACCCGCTTTCACAACGGTGGCCTGCTTAGCCCCTTTCTCAGTATTGATATGAACGATCATACCCGGCTTGATTTTTCCCTTCAGCTTTTTAGCATTATTTAAATGTTTAATAGGCACTCTCTGCACAGACTCTTCTTTGCGTAGCCCGTACGCCTTTTCAGGTGGGATGGTCACTGTAAATTCTTCGCCCGCGCTACGTCCCTCCATTGCCTCCTCTAAGCCAGCAATAATATTGTTATATCCATGGAGGTAGGCCATAGGGTCATCACCATGAGAACTTTCTAACTCTTTATCACCATTGAGCAAGCGGTAGTGAAAAGTAGCCACGGTATTTTTAGTTATATTCATCATCATCTTTCATAATATTAAAAACGTATAGTAACAAAAATGTCAATTTATCGTGTAAATTAATACTTTCTTAATTGACCTAACTAGTAGGAAGTGTGACTCTATTGTGTGTTTGTGGTTCTATTGATATATGTTAAGTTGTATACATTAAGCTGTATACCTTAAGTAAGGAATAATTATGGTCTATCAATCTCGAAGAGTTGTATTCTTTATTTTTTCTGTTTGCCTATTGGTATCTTGTGGAGGGGGCGGGGACAATGACAGCAGCAATGAAGAAAGTAATGACGGCTCCTTACAACGAATTGATTCGATACCAACAGACAATGCTAACATCAACGCTAGACAGACGCGTTTTTATTTTAGCCATCTAGCATCAGAAAATAGCAGTTATAATTATGATCTAGATTGCACTATCAACGTAAGTCATATTACTCGACGTGATCCAGCCGATTTATCTATAAGCTCAGGCAATTCGCTTTTAGACCATAACTTAGGCTGCTCCGACAACCTAAATCTTAATAGCACTCAAAACCTCATCATTACTGAAGAGACAAGCGAACCCAAGACTAGCACTATTCCATTCTCTACGGACACAACTCTTACACCCAATAATGAATTGATCACCATTATTGGAGAAAACTCTCTACCCTTAAATAGTATTGGTAATGTGACGCCGGCGTCACTACTGGAGGAAATCATTGATGACTTATCCTTACCTATATTGACAGAATTAGCAATCAATGCGGTGATAGACGATATCGCTGACAACGATTTACCCAACTTATTCAATCCTATTACCGAATACGATGTCATCACTCAATCCGTACGCTATGAATCTATCGACCCGAATGGCAATAAAATACGAACTCTATCTGGCCTGATTGCGTTACCTGATATTTCACAACTCGCTAATTTCAGCCCGAAAGATAATATTATTTTGCTTAATCACTCTACTGGGCTAACACCAAGCGATAGAAATATCACGGGCCTCTGGTACAACTTGGCGGTAATACTGGCCAGTCGTGGTTACCTTGTCATTGCACCCGACAACTACGGTTTAGGTAATACCAGTGCTTTTACTGAAACCTATTTACAAGCGAAACGTACTGGCATCAATTCTATTGACTTAGTCACTTCGGCAATTAATTCAGGTCGTTACAACGATATCATCAGTAGCACAAGCACCGCAAAAAACCTTGCTATTATTGGTTACTCACAAGGAGGCCACAGTGCAATTGCAGCATGGCAAGAAGCATTACATAACCACCAAGGTACGCTGAATGTAAGCAACGTTTACAGTGGTGCCGGGCCTTATAATGTATATGAAACATTTAAAGGGATTGTCAATTTTGTGAATGGAAGTTGTTTTTTAGGCGAGTACTGCCGCTATGTAAATGACGAGTTAGTGAATAGTTATGCCATAGAAAGAATATTGCCACCTTTATTGAGTTACACCAATACGGGTTTAAACGAAATAGATATCACTGATGGAGATGAATTACGCTCAGAATTTGCAGCGAGTTTTCTTGCTAATAACCAAGAGTATGATCAGTTAAAACTCTTACTACAACTCAATAGCTATACCAACATCAGCAACCCTGAAGCCAGTTTTACCGACCCAAACATGAACCTGATGGTGTATCACTCTGATTATGATCGCTTAGTCGCACCGGCCAACACCAGAGAGTTTATCAATATCATCAACGGCTATATTGGCAGCACAAATGACCTAAGCGCCGACTGCAATTCCAATAATATACAATTACTATTTGCCGCGAGTGATGAAGTGGGCATCATTCATGGGATCTGTGGCGCGGTGATGATTGATGACATCTTACATCGATTAAATTAGTGAGATTATTTGTAATAGTTCACACTCAACCTAACGATCTTAAATTTAGGTATCGACATAATCTAACTATTTACTCCAACTTAACGATCGAAAACTTGATATTACCCCTCTCGAATGGCGTCTTATAGCACATACAGAGTGATAATTTAGTGCTAGGATTACTTCTGCTTTTCGCCCAAAGCGGAAGTTGAAATACTTTGGGTTCGGAAGAAATTAATTACAGGCTTAATCCTCTGATTTTGTTAAGTTCTGCTTGTTGTTTACAAGTGTTTTTACCGCTTTAAGATGTTTTTGTGATACTGGAACATTAACGTCATTACTTAGTGCCAGCACCCACTTCCTCCCCTGTTTATACAAATCTCCGATAGCACTTTCTGCGACCCACCATGAGCGGTTAACTTGTATTCCTGGGTAGTCTTTAACGAGCGCTAATGCATCTTTGAAACGGAATAATACTAAATCATTACCTTTGTCCGTACGGATACTTAAATAGTGATCTTCGATTTTTAAATACAGGAGTTGGCCACGCTTTTCTGGGGGGATTTTACTTAATAATTGTTCTACTCCTTGGTAACAATGGCTATCATTCTTAGTTTTTTCTTGTTGCAGTTGTTGCTGCTGCTCATGGATAGTTTGATGTTTATCGTTAAGCAATGATTTCAGAGTGTCAATAAGTGTTATTAAACCACCAATAAAAAGACTCATGACGGCTGAATTACTTAACATCGCCATATAGCCTACTGGTGATTCAAAGAAAGCTAATACCACTAGCGGTGACAAAAATGTCATGATAATACTGGCCACTAAGGTTAATAGCGATAATGTTAGCCAGCGCCTATCAGATAGGCAGGGGTATCGGCCAAGTAGTAGATGTGTTCCTAGAGCTATAAAAGGTTTATAAATCAAATAACCCAAAAAGCAGATAGTCAACCAAAATACCCAGCGATGCAAGCCACCCGTTTTCCCTATTTCAAAGGGTTGCAAATACGCAACAAAACTCGCAATTACAAAAACAATTAATGGCCCAAAATAGGTGTCTTTTGACTTCCAGTTTACTCTTTGTAATTGATTTTTAAGGGCTATTTCACGAATCGCCAATGCGTTACCATCTATTTAGGTTGATTTTACGAAGTATTTTTCCTACTTCACGAAGTTGCTCTAGTTAAGCTCATTTCTATATTTTATCTTACTTAGGAATCTTAGCAATCTATCAATGACTGGAAATAAAAAATATGAAAATCAATACTATTATCACGACAGCCATATTGTCTTTAGCCGCTAATTTGAGTCATGCGGGAAACCTTACCTTCACTATTAAGCAGGTAAAAAGTGACCAAGGCTCTATCTACCTAAAACTCTATAAGGGCAAAGCTAACTACAAGGCAGATAAGGCTCATGCAGCCCATCAGGTACCAGCAAAAACAGGCGACATCAGTATTGGCTTTGACGAGTTACCGTCCGATGATTATGCCATACGTTACTATCATGACGAAAATGCAGATGGTAAGTTACAAAAAAACCTCTTTGGCATTCCAACAGAAGGGTATGGTTTTTCCAGTAATGCCAGAGGGAATTTTGGCCCCCCTAGCTTTGAGAAAATGAAAGTGACTGTGGATGATACGGATATCCACGATACGTCGACTATAAAATACTAAGGAGAAAGTTATGGATCGTCGTCATTTCTTACAAGTAGCCTCTGGGCTGTCCTTAGGTGGATTGTCCCTATCGTCAACCGCTCTTGCCTATGAAAAGTTACTGGCCGATGATCCCATGCGCCAAGCAAAGGTCGACTTTGATGCTGCCTTAATTAAAAATCCAGGGCTAATCGGGTTTTCTAGTGTTAACAGGAATTTTCCTCCTCAAGAGTTAATTCTGGAAGGGCATTTACCCAAAGATTTGCAGGGCCATTTTTATCGTAACGGGCCAGCAATTCATGAACGAGGTCAACAACGCTACCAACATCTATTTGAAGGTGATGGCATGGCGCAGCAGTTTACTTTGGCTAATAACACCATCACTCACCAAGGCAAGTTGATAAGAACGCCTAAGTTTATAGAAGAGGAACAGGCCCAGCGGTTTTTATACTCTGGTACGGACAGCCAATTACAAAAAAGTAAACCTATTGACAACCCCGATACTATCAATACCGCCAATACCAGTTTACTGGATGTACAAAACGAGATGTGGGCGTTGTGGGAAGGTGGTTCACCGGTTGCCATAGATAAGCAAACATTGGAAACCAGAGGACTCGTTAATTTGGGTGAAGGAAGTCGTTTTGGCAATACGTTAAAAGGTTTGGCGTTCTCTGCTCATCCACGTATAGATGCCAATGGCAATATTTGGAATTTTGGTTTGTCTTTGGATGGGCAGATAGTGGTTTACCAACTAAATTCAAAGGGTACTGTAAAAAATGTTGGCTTAATTGATGTGAATTATCAAGGGCGATTTATACACGACTTTTTAGTGACGACTAAACACATTCTATTGATCTTGCCATCATTGACTAGTGATCGAAATATTGAAGGTTTATTTTCATCCATTCGCTTTGATGCAAAACAAGCAATGGAGGTTTTATTAATTGATAAGCAAACCCTAAACATGAAAAAACGTTATCAGCTTGATGCTGGTTTTGTTTTTCACTATGGCAACGCTTGGGAAGATAAACAAGGCACAATTCGCTTTGACGCCTGCCTTTACCCAAATGCAAATAGTTTGCATCAGTTTTCGGAGTTAATGTCTGGCAATACTCTTGAAGATAATAGCTCTCCTTCTGTGCTCTTTCAATTAAACCCTGATGGCACATCTAGTCGTCAAATACTGGTGAATAGTAACAGTGAATTTCCTATAGTTGATCCGCAGTACAGTGGTTTGAGAAATCGCTATTTATATACCCTAGGGACGACTGGCTCAGAGTTATGGTTTGATACGCTTCGCCAGCTTGATATTGAAAGTGGTAAGTTTGTAGAGTACACCTACGGGAGCGACTACTTAGTAGAAGAACACCTGTTCGTTAACCCAAGCAATCAATCGGATAAAGGCTACTTGATTGGCACGGCCTTACATGTTCCTAGCAAACGCACTTGTGTCAATGTCTTTGCAGAAAGTAATATTGTTGCAGGCCCTATCTGCCGGGCATGGTTACCTTATCATTTGCCGATAGGTTTTCATGGAAAATTTATAACATCTTAAAGATAAATAACGCTCTAATATAGCCTTGCATAAGGCTTTGATTTTTTTTGCTAGGTAATTATCGAACGGCTACAAAGTGGAAAGAGCAGACTGTCCGATCACATCACGTCTTATTGTAAAAGTGTCTAGTCAAGTCCGAGCTACTATAGATTATTGGTGTAGCTCTAACTCTTCTTGCGCCATCAACCACTTCTCTTCTAGCTCATCAATCAAGCTACTCAATTCACCTTGGTCTTTTAGTAATGTTTGTAATTCTTTTTTATTATCACCACCGTAAATAGTCTCATCACTTAACTTGTCTTGAACAAGGGCTAATTTTTTCTGCGCGCTCTCGATTTCTTTTTCTGTTTTCTTGATTGCATTTTTCAGTGGCTTTATTTTTTGTCTTGCAGCGGCATCTTGCTGCCTCTGTGTTTTTTTATCTCGCTTTGGCTCTGAATCGTTATTATCGATCGACTCAAGCGTATTATCAGCACTACCTGCATTCTGTAGTGATTCTTTTAACCACTGCTGATAATCATTTAAGTCACCATCAAAGGGCTTCACTTGGTGGTGAGCAACCAGATAAAACGCATCAACGGTGTTTTTCAATAAGTGTCGATCATGAGAAATAACAACTAATGCACCCTTATATAACTGCAATGCCAAAGTTAAGGCATGGCGCATATCTAAATCAAGGTGGTTAGTAGGTTCATCTAACACTAATAAGTTAGGGCGCTGCCATACAATTAAAGCCAGAGCCAAACGTGCTTTTTCGCCACCAGAAAAAGGACGAATAGCTTCTGTCGCTTTATCACCATGAAAATTAAAGCTACCTAAAAAATTACGAATGACTTGCTCCGTTGCACCTAACTTTTTAGTGAAGGGCAAACGCTGGATATGCAATAAAGCACTGGCATCAAGATCCAAAAATTCCAACTGATGCTGAGCAAAATAACCAATCTTAAGATGCTCGCTCTCTTTACGTTCACCGTTTAATAACGGCAAATCACCGACTAAGGTTTTCACTAACGTCGACTTACCAGCACCGTTGTACCCCAATAAACCAATGCGGGTATCTGAACGTAGCGATAGCTCAACCTTAGACAAAATAGGACTTGAATTATCATACCCTAAGTCAGCTTTTTCTAAGTTTAATAAGGGATCTGATGTTTTATCAGCTTCACTAAAACGAAAGCTAAAAGGAGAATCGACATGAGCCGGCGCAATTTTTTCCATGCGCTCTAGTTCTTTTAAACGGCTTTGTGCTTGCCTTGCTTTAGTGGCTTTTGCTTTAAAGCGATTCACAAATTGTGTGATTTCACCAATACGCTGCTGCTGTTTCTCATAACTGGCCTGCTGTTGAGCTAAACCTTGCGCGCGCTGTATTTCAAATGAGGAATAATTTCCGGTATAGGAGGTGATTTTTTGGTGTTCAATATGCAGTATCTGACCAGCAATGCCGTCAATAAAATCGCGATCATGAGAGATAAATAGCAAGGTGCCTTTATAACTTTTTAACCATTGTTCAAGCCACAAGGTGGCATCCATATCCAAGTGGTTGGTAGGCTCATCAAGTAAGAGTAAATCAGAAGGGCACATTAAAGCTTGAGCTAAATTTAAACGAATGCGCCAGCCACCCGAAAAATCGGCAACAGGCTTGGCTAAATCTACCTGTTTAAAACCTAAACCGTGTAGTAACTGCCCTGCCCGATTATTCGCAGTATAGCCGTCAATCAGCTCTAATTCTTCATACGCTTTGGCTAGTAAATCGTGATTATCTGTGTCATTTGCTTTCACAATACTACGCTCTACGGTGCGTAAACGGTCATCACCATCGAGTACATAATCCAATGCACTTCGACCCGATTCCTCCACTTCCTGCGCCATATGGGCAGTGCGCCAATGGGGAGGGATCGCAATATCGCCATTATCTAAACTTAGCTGCCCTAGCAGTAATTTAAACAAGCTCGACTTGCCACAGCCATTCGCGCCAATAATGGCGGCTCGGTGCTGAGGTTGAATCGTTGCAGAGGTATTATCGAGTAAAGTTTGGGGCCCACGTTGCAGGCTAATCTGTTGCAGTTTAATCATGGCGGCCATTATAGACTGTGCGCCTGCTAGGCGATATAGACATATTGCCTAGCAATTAACATTAAAAGCGAGCTGGCACCGCTAACGTTTAGCACCCCGGCTCTCTAATATATCAAGCATTTGTTCATTAGCATGCTCTTTTGCAAACGCTAATGCAGTTTTTCCATCATCAGAGATATTGTGGATATCTAAGCCTGACGCTAACAATAAGTCGAGTATGTTTTCACAATCGTCATCATCAGCATTGCCTTGAAGATTAAAGCCGATCACATGCAAAAGACTATTTCCCAAATCCGTACGTGTATAAACCCTATCTGGCTGCTCAGCTAGCAGCTCTCGTGCTCGAGCAACTCTTGCGCAAGCAACCACATCGATAATATTGTCCGATTGATCAGCCAGATAATGAATCACTTTAGTGGCATTATTATAAAGAGCAAAACCCAAAGGGGGAGCTTGATGATGATGGTCTTTAATATCCATTTTTGCACCGAGAATAACTAACTCTCTTACTGCAGCCACATCATTTTCCCAAGCGTAGTGATGAAGAATACTACGACCATCGTCTCTTAAGCCATTCACATCGAAACCGATATTAATCAGTTTTTTAACTATAGCAACCGTCCCTTTTTGAGCAGCATGATGTAAGAAAGTAGCATTCTCTATAAATGCGGGGTATTGCGCTATCATTTTTTCTATAGCGTCATCGTTGCCACTGGCAATGGCAGAATTAAATTGGTCTTCACTGCTTAATGTTTCTACCGCGGCACCGTGGCTAAGCAGGTAGCCAGCAATATCAAGATAGCCACCCACTACTGCATTGGCGTACGCCGAACGCTGATTATAAACATTAACGGCATTAGGATCCGCACCTTGATCCAACAAAAAGACAACTCGATCCATCATGCCACTCCTCACAGCAGAAGAGAGCAAAAAATCAAAACAGGATTGGGCATCTTCACCTTCACTCCAATTCACTTTATGAGAGGCATTTAAGCCATAACTCATTAATAGCGTTAACCACGCAATACTGTTATTTTCAAACATCGTATCATACAGGCCCTGACTATCATTGGGGTTAGCACCCGCCTCTAATAATAATACCGCCATTTCTTCAGCAAATTGATGTGGCGGTTGATGCCGAGAACCACCCTCGCCCTCGCCCATGACACCCGTCAATACCGTAAAGTGATAAGTATCATTGAGCAAACGACTACTATTTACATCGGCGCCATTCGCCAATAACAATTTAAGAATCTCAAGAGACTGTTTTTGATTATCTGGCTCAGATATTCTAGAGTAACTTAAATAATGAATAGGCAACCAATTCAAAGGGCCGCCCTCTCTACTTGCCAATGAATTATCTTTCTCTAACGATGCTTTAACTACATCTAGATTATTCGCAACGATTGCGGCATAAAAATGTTGGGACGCTATTCCGGGGTTCCATTTTAATAATTGTCTGGCTCGCTGATAATAAACAGCATTATCTCCTCCACCATTGTATTTCACACAGGCGAGTTCAATAAAAATGTCGGCCTGTTCGTTCAAAGATTTTGCTGTAATAGCCGCAAGCTCAACCGCTTGCGCCAATTCAGCCCAATCTTTGTAATCGTATTGACGTGCGATAACGAGCTGAGCATCACGAAGGCCTGAGAATAATTCTGGTTTGGGGTGATACTGAGAAATCGTTTGCAGCGCGTGACGGTAGTCGTTGTTCTGTTTGAGGCGAAAATGGGCGAGCAATGTCTTAGCTTGCTTTCTTAAATGACTAAGATTAGCTTGCGCAGGTAACGATAGGGTCATAATGACCTCCTCTCGTTACGCCTGGACCCGCGAAATATCAGGCTGAAAGAAGGTTAAGATCAGCATTTGTTGACTAGACTTGGTGGGCCTGACTCGAACTTTATAAAGAGGCCCTTGCCGCGGGCGGGTGGCGCTCCAAGTGCGCACTGCCGATAAATTTACTTAAGTATTTCACCAAGGTCAAGATAGTGACGATTTATTTTTTAAAAACATCTTTAATCGGCGTCTCTATCGGCGTGTCCATCCATCTAGTTAGTTTAGCCCAGAGGCCTTTTTTCTTCTGCTTTTTAGTAGATGGACTCTGAACAACTTGATTAGGTCCAAGTGATGTCGTTTTTTTATTCTCTGTCGTTGTCTCTGTTTTTGTCTCTTGTGCCGTTGATGAAGCATTATCCTCTGTTAGGGGCTGCTCATGAGTTTCATCAAAGCTCACCTCTGATGCACAGTCCGTCATCGTGATTTGATCAATTTCATAAGGTAGCTCATTAATATTAAGGCCATCTGCAATATGCTGACGATTGGCTTTTAAGCCTTTCAATACGTTTTGCAGAAATGGCCGCATTTGTTCCGTACACGCGTCTGAATCCAACAACAGCTGGATGTCTTTTTCCATAACAACGGTGTCACGTGCGAGCTGCTTTCGACATTGTTTTTCACGATTTTTGGTTGCATTGATTTTTTTGAATAATATTTTTTGTGAAACATCGAATGTCTTTGGCGCAATAGGAATACCGCGAACATTTAACAAGACTTGTAGCGCAACCATCATCTGCGCAGAGCGCTTAAAGTCATCAATGCGGTTATGTGTTATCTCTAAAGCATCTCCTAAACTCGCCACAAATATTTCATCATCCAAATGCTCAACCAATTCAATGGTTTCACTCAAATGTGTTTGCATTTTTTGATCAATACGCTTGAGGCGCATATGAATCTCTTGATCAGAAAGCTGATGAGTTTTGGCGTTGAGTTTCTGATAAAGCGCGATCGCTTTATCAGAGGTATGCCCGGTTGATTTACCCGCTAACAAGGTTGTTTCCAAACTCACTCGAAGGTTTTCTACCGAGCGCGTAATCTTAAATAGCTGTTCTAATGCCCGCCGCTGAATCTCAATCTTTTCCAACTGATCCTGGTGAACAGGGGCTTGGGCATTTGGCTGAGGGGGTGTGGTTTTGGGTATAGCGTTGGCCATAAATAAAAAGTCGTAGTAATCCAATCAATAATCTATTGCTATTAGTATAGAAGCTTACCACCAGACTGCACGGGACGATTATCGCAAACGATCCCCCCTGATGCGCTCAACTTCACGCTTAAGACGTGGCTCTGGCTTTAGCTTAAGACCGGGAGACACAGGTCTGACCTCTTCAGCTAGGCAATCAAGGCTATAGGGCACCCATACCGAATGGCCACGGCCACCGGTTTCAGCTAACTTCATCCGTCCATCCGTGTCAGAGCGGCGATTCACCTTTACGGTAACACGACCCACTAATGTTCCTCGTGCGTCAGTATTGTCAGACACCTCTGCCACCGTTAAAAAGCCAGAACCAAGGCGCTGGACTTTGAATCGAATCGCTGTATTAGGGCGATTACTGGTAATACGGTAATGGGCATTAAAAACGCATTCACTCTCTGTTGAGCGGCGTCTATCAGGACGAAGACTTAAATCCATACGCCGAATATTCAAACCTAGATTGGTGACATAGCCTGAATTTGCGTTGGCTTCTGGGGCTTTCAAGCAATGAATCGTCAGAGCATCTCGCATTGAAAAAGTGGGGCCAGTGGCATAAGTATACACATCGGCTTTATAGGAGATACTCGCTGAAAAACCTAGAGAAAACTGCCACGTTCGTTTAAACACATCATCGCGTGACATGCCATTTCTGACCTGATGCGACAGATGATCTTCACACACCTGCACGGCACGAGCGCGCATTTGTGCCCCATGATGACGTGTTATATTGATATAGGATGCGTTTGATGTAGAACGAAGATGGTAAGGTGAATCAGGCCTAATGTCATCCCTTGCACTATAGAAGCGAACATTCGTCCATCGCTGCATAGAATTTGGCATGCTAAATCCAGAATTGACAATCGCATGCCTAAATATACCCCTGTTATTTAACAAGCTAAACCGAAGGCTGGTTATCGGCGAGGTATTAGCCGCATAGGTATATTCTGAACCATCGCTCAATACGTTCATAATACGGCTTCCTGTTACGTTCACCGCACCCTGCACTTCTATGCTATCGGCAGCCTGAATAGGTAAAGCGGTCAATACCCCTGATACAAGAGCGAGGGTCGAAAAGGTATGGCGAATAATATATCGGATAATCATGTGGGTTGCCCATAGTTCATTATATAAACATGGGTCGTATGGCAACCTGATTAGGTTCAAAAATATTACACGCTCATATTAAAAACCATACAAGACCTAGTCAGGCCAGCGCCAAGGAGGTTGATCCAGCATTCCCTGCCCTTTGATTAAGGTTTCACCTAACTCTTTAACTAGTGAAATAGAATGGTTATCCGAGTCCACATTCAACTCTTTCACTAATTTCATGGAATGGGAAACCACCCACACTTGAGTTTCACGGGAAGCCCGAATAATCAAACGAGCCAAGGCAGGAACTAAGTCGGGATGAAGGCTTGTTTCAGGCTCATTTAATACCAACAACTTGGGTGGACGAGGGGTAAGTAATGCGGCTACTAATAGCAAATAACGCAATGTCCCGTCTGATAATTCAGATTGATCTAAAGGCCGCAACAAACCGTGCTGATAAAAAGCCAGTGTAAAGCGAGTACCTTCATCCACCGTGATCTCTAGACGAGACCCAGGGAAGGCGTCATCAATCGCTAGCGCTAAAGCCTCTTTATCCCCGACCTCCATAATCGTTCTCAATGCTGCTACCAAATCATAGCCATCATGTCCCAGCACTGGCGTACGAGTACCAATCTGTGGCACACGAATCAGCGAATCTTTATCGGTGCGAAAATGGTCATAGAAGCGCCAGCTCTTAATGATATTTCTAATGGCAAAGATTTCTGGCACCGCGACGGGATCAGCGATTTCACTCAAGATACTATCGAAAGTATTCATATGCTGAACATATACCTCCCAACTACGGCCTGATTTCACTTTTACTAATGGCCCTTTGCGATCAACCAGACAGGAGGCTGGGCGATAACTGGGCCCCGCCCAGATGCATTCACGCTTAATTTCAGGGTCTAAGCTAAACATAGATGGATCAGGATCATCTCCGTCTGGCGGAGGTGGTAACCCTAAGGAAATCGCGTAACCAAAATCATCACCACAAAACCCCAGCTTAAGCCGTACAGCCCCCTGCCTTGGCCCGCCTTCTATGGCATCATGACCGGACTTCATACCTTTTGATATGGATTCTGGCCCTGCCCAAAACAAGGAATCCAAACCACCTTCACGGGCCAAGGCATTCACCAAATTACCCGAGGCCGTTTCGGCTAGCAATTTAAGTGATTTATAGAGGTTCGACTTACCACTACCATTGGCCCCCGTCACGACATTGAGCTGCTCTAAAGGAGCAACCACGTCACGCAGAGAACGGTAGTTATTAATAGCAAAAGATTGAATCATAGCAGCAGCAAATATTGGTTATTAAGGCATAGGGTATTGAAAAAATACGCATAAATCAAAAAGACTAGAACTGGCTCACACCATTGACTATAAAGACATGTTTTAATCTAATAAGCTGGCATACAGTAAATAAAACCAAATAAATAACACAATATAAATAACGCAGCATGGAGAGATACTTTCAATGATTGATGAGCAATGTGAAACCCCAGTTGATTTTTCACCGTACTTAAGTGCCGACTACTTTGCCGACTGGGAAAACCCCAGAGTCATTGAATTTACGCACGCCATCACCAAAAACTTATCTGACCCAAGAGAAATTGCCAGCGCACTCTATCATCATATTCGAGACCAGTTTCGGTACGACCCTTTTCAGCTTAGCTTTAATAAAAAACACTTAAGGGCCAGCGCGCTCTTAAGCCAAACATCAGGTCATTGCATTGATAAGGCCAACCTCCTTATTGCCTGTGCCAGACAACAAAACATACCCGCCCGCTACCGTTTTGCTAATGTACGTAATCATATTGGAACAGAGAAATTAGAAAAAATACTCAAAACTGATGTGCTGATATTTCACGGGATGGCCGAGCTGTATATAGAAGGCAAATGGATCAAACTCACTCCCGCCTTTAACAAAGAACTCTGTTACAAATTAAATGTTGAACCCCTTGATTTTAATGGCAGCGACGACGCTATTTTTCAAGAGTATAACAACTCAGGCAATATCTTTATGGAGTACCTAGAAGATCACGGTACTTTTGCCGTTTTACCATTAGAAAAAATAGCGGATACTTTTTTTGAAACTTACCCTCATTTACAGGAAAGTTATGGAACGGCTTAACAAGGCATATTCCAGTTTTGAGAATAACAAATACTAATATCATTAAGGATTCATAACGGCTAGCGGATAAAGTATGAGTAATGTTAGATTAGATTTTTCGGGAAAAAGAGACTCTCAAGTACTTATTGAAAACTTACAGAACTCGAAACCTGAAGATGTAGATAAGTTAATGGGGCTTCATATGTTAAGAAATGAAGCTGCTTGGCATAGATTTGTGAAGGGCGCTTACTACCACCCTATTACATGGTGGATGGGCTTGATACAAATTCAAATGCAACTTGGTATCTGGGGGAATTCTAGGCGAGCCCAAGCTCAATTGGCAGCTAATCAGCTTGCGCAAACACTAAAAGTCGCGCGAGACAATGCTGACGACAAGGTCCTTTATAAAGCTTTAGCATATAATTTAAAGCATCGCAAAGCAGATGTGTTGGGGCGTTTTGCTGGAGGTATATTTACTAATTATGCAAGTACAGGTGGTAAATTAGGAGCAAAGAAATTACATAAAAATACGACACGCACAATCAACCTTTCTAACTTTGTTATTGCCACTTATGGTGCGGCTATAAAGTCAGTTGCAGGCGGCCATAAAAACATTGAACATGTGATGCAGTCCGTTTTAACAGGACGATCAAATGGACCAGTGCCATACCCAAAAGTCGATAATTATAAATTATCTAAGAAGGGTTTAGACATCTATGAAAAAGCTGAAGGGGCATTAGCCGAAATGGATAGCCTCACAAAATTATCACCACGTCCCGTTTCTATAAATGAATTTTGTTTAAAACCAGAAAATATTGACTTAAGAGGGTTATGCAAGTGAGCAAAAATTTTAACTCTATATTAAGAGCTATTCACTCTTTTGTTGAACAATTTGTTTTTTACTTAGCGTTTGCTTCTGCCTTTCTTGTTTGGATAACATTTGGCAGTATCTATCTTTCTACAGCCACTTTTCTTTTAGTTTGTATACTATTTTGGGCGCTGCCTACTATTTTCAAACAAAAGAAGTAGACATTCTCAATTTTCAAGACAATATGCGGGTTGTTGCTTGAACAACTGAAGCCAAATTGTGATCTACTTTCATCTACAGCAACGATACCATCTAAGCAGTTTTCGGCATAAAGCTCTTATGCATGTTTTTTAAGCAAGCCATAATTTAAATTTATTGCATACAGCCAAAAAATAAACAGAAAAAACGAGGCTATAATTATTTTTTATCCAAACTAATTCAACTCACCACCCAAAAGCCATTACCCTTGCTTGTTCATTGAAAATATTAACGCCCTAAAATTAGAGTAGGTACCACTGACAACATTTTTCTGAACCTCAAGAAAAACGTCTTCAATATATTGCATCAATAAAATAAGAATAGAGCAATAGAGTACGCCCTTACTAAATTCAAAAAAATTTACCCCAACTCAACATCTCCTCTCTCCAACAACTCAATCAAATAAACCAACTCCGTGTCACTTATTTCACTACTAACCCGCCCTTCACATATGCCTTTAGCAAAAGCTTCACTA
>JBOEGR010000008.1:0-106376 GCA_050633525.1 Cellvibrionaceae bacterium | reverse complement strand
TATTCGCCCTAGCGCCAATGTACTGCCAATAGAACACATGCCCAGTGATGCACAAATTACCAATATCAGCATGCTCGGCTCAGCAAAAGAGGTAGAAGCAATAGAACAAGGCCTCAGCAGTAAGCCCAACCTAATCTCTTACTCAGGCCCGGCGATAGAAGGCAACGGCTTAAAGTGGATGGACATACACCACAGCGATGCCAATAAAGGCAGTGCCGTCAAACGCCTAAAAGAACAACTCGGCGCCAGCAACTTAATTTGCTTTGGTGATAACGACAACGACTTAAGCATGTTTGAATTAGCAGACGAATGCTACGCACCCGAAAACGCCAACGACAAAGTCAAAACCGTCGCAAACAAAGTGATAGGACACCATCACGAAGATGGTGTGGCGGTTTTTTTGAGGGAGCGGTTTGGGCTTTAGCTTGCAGTGAACAAAAGCCTAAAACAAATTCAAAGAGTGAAATAAACCACTGTAATTAAGAGCCTGCTTTTAAACCTTCTACCATACCAGCTATCTTTGAAGGAGGATTAAAACCATAATGACAGAGAAGCTTTAGACTTTCACTAGCAACAAAGGCATAGCATTGAACAGGGGCTTTAGAGGGTGAAATATAAGTCTTTTGATAATCCTTTTTCTGTAACTGAGACAGTTTCTTAGCCGAAATATCACTAAAATTATCGAATGTAAGCTGATACAAAAAAGCGACTAAGTCTTTTTCTTCACCTGATAGAACATCAGCATAATCCTGCTTATACACATCAACTTGATAGTTAAACTCAGACAAGTCAACATCAATATTAGCCAAAGCAGAGGTGATATATAATGTATCTTCTTTTGCTGTCTCCACATCTCCTTTTTCAGATGAGACCACACTATTTTTATCAACGACAAAAGCGGCCTCATGAGACGATGAAACCGCATGTACCGCCGATGAATCAGAAAGGGGTTCTTTTGCCCAAACAGCACAACAAACATTGAGAAGCGCCAACATTCCTAAGATAGAATATTTCATATTACGAAGCCGTCATTAGTTTTGTAAAATTTGGTGGAGTTGCGTATTGCACCTCTACAAATAATTTTTTATTGGCAACCATTTTAGCCAATGCATCACCAGGTAGAACTGTAGTTTGAATACCCGATAAATCCCGAATATCGGCTTTAAACTTACCAAAATCGCCAATTATTTCTACACAACCAGCTGAGCCCCAACCATAATCAAATCGGGTTTTTGGCCCCGCATGAATTAGAAAATTATTACGCAATTGTATAGCACCCCGATTAGGAGAAAAGCGATTGCGCGTAAAGTAATTGGGAAGGTACAGAGAAACAGCCCTTTTATTTAAAGAGTGCAAACCTGAATTAACAAAGCCTTTGGTTTTATACTTAGGATTGGGAGCTTTAGGATCGTTCCAGTAGGGCATAAACCGAACAGCATGCCAGACTATTTTGTTAGCGCCCTGTATTATATGCACTTCATATATAGGGGTTTTGTATACGTCATTTTTACCATTATTATCAATATCTCTATCTGGGTAAGAATGAGCATAATAATGCTGACCTGTTTTTTTGTTTGTGACAACAACCGTGACATCTTTCATAAAATCCTTCTTTATTATTTATTAGCCTGTCTCACGATTATCAAACAGGACGCAAACAAAGTGCAAGACAAAAAACGTATATTGAGACTCGCATCACACGTAAAGACCTTTTTGAATATTGGAGACAACTCACCATAAGCTAACATGAGAACACTTTATGACCAACAAAAAAATAACGAATTTACAAATAGCAAGGCAAGAGAAGCGCGATAAAACCGGCTGGACTCTAGAAGAAATCAAAAAAAGAGCCGAAGAAGAAAGAGAACGCTATAAAAACAACGACCTAGAGGAACCGGATGCATTAGCATCAGGCGGCGATATGTCAAAAATTCTTGAAGAGGATGACAAATAATACTTCACAAGAATGAAAATTAAAGAAACATTCTTACAAAATACAGACAAACCCGTTGAATTACGCGCCATTATTTCATGTAAAGGTTTTTGGTGCTTTGATAAAGCTAAACTATCGTTTACCCTCCGTTAACAATAATAAATGATAACTGCTTTCGACCCAAAGCGGACGTTAAAATGGAGTAATTATGACTGGTTGGCATGTCACAGAAAATGATATCAAAAACTGGACTGATACAGATAAGCGTAGATCCGAAGAGATACTCCCGCAGCTTATTTATAAACTTATTTTAGCTTCATGTAATCCGAGAAAAATCAATTTCCCGTTTGGAGACTCGGTATCTACAGGTGGTTGGGATGGAGAGCTGGAAATTGATCGGGATAATTTGTTTGTGCCTTCGGGAGTGTCAGCCTGGGAATTTGGAACTAATAGAAGTGTTAACTCTAAAGCTAATGATGATTATGAAAAGAGAACCAAAGATCCTGAGCCATTTGATAAAAAGAATACTACCTATGTGTTTGTAACTTCGAGACATTGGAGAGACAGATCCAAATGGGAGGCTGACAAAAACCTTGAAGAGGAATGGGGTAGTGTTAAAGCAATTAATGCAAAAATTTTATGTGATTGGTTAGAGCAATGCCCGGCCGTTCATCGCTGGTTTGTAGAATTAATAGGAAAGCGATGCTCTGACTTATGGGATATTGAACAGAGCTGGTCGAAATTTTCTAATATCACAGAGATTTCACTCACTGATGAATTCTTCCTTCACAGCAGAGATGAGCTGGCGGATCGCTTAAAAGAGTCTTTATTGGGAGATCCTGCCAGTTATACAGTATCTGCCAAGTCTATTAATGAGTCCCAGGGTTTTATACTTTCAGTCATATTAAAAGATGCTTCTCTTAGCTCTAAATTTCTAACAGTACTTGACCAGTCGGCTTGGGATGATATCACTTCATCTAAATCCCCGCTTATACTAATGCCTATTAATTTTCAGCCAAATGGTGTTGGCAATGCTGTCACTAATGGCCACATTGTTATTTTGTCTACTGATGAATCAAGCCAGCAGGGTCCTCTTATTCGCTTAGATAAACGGCCTCGCTTAATTCAGCAAGAGGCTATACAAAAGCTGGGCTTTAATGATAGTCAGGCATCTAAGTTATATTCTGATACTAAAGGCTATTTGGAGCCTCTACTGAGACATGAGATTTTAAAACCCCGTGAATATATTGCCCCCAAATGGCCAGAAGAAGTTGATATAGATGTTTTGTTTGCAGCTTTTTTCTCCACAGAGTGGAATTCGAATAATGATAATGACAAAGAAATTTTGTCTGCTTTATCTGGAATGGGTTACGATCAGCTTGAAAAGCAATTAGATAAGCTGTCCATTTATTCAGATACGCCTGTTCGTAGAGTTGGTATGGCTTGGCAAGTGATTTCCAAGATTGATTTTTGGCTGAATATAAGAAGTTTAATGTCTGTGTCACACATAGATAGGCTTGGTGGCATTTGCAGAAGAGTATTGGGGGACATTGATCCATCGTATAGCTTGGATCCAGATGAAAGGTGGATGGCTTCAGTTAAGGGTAGCGCACCAAAATATTCTGGGCTATTAAAAAGGGATATAGCTGATACTTTAGCCTTGCTGTCGACATATAATGATGATCATGTGTCTCAGCTTGGTGGGATATCGATAAAGAATAAAGTTGAAGCATGGTTGAGCCAACTTTTCAAAGAAAATAATACGACGGAGTTTTGGTATTCACTCGGAAGATCCACTTCAACCTTAGCTGAATCTGCGCCAGAGGTTTTTCTAGATGCAGTAGATAATTCTTCGTTGGGTGAAAATTCACCATTACTCGGCTTATTTAACTCAGAAGCCGAAGATAGTTTTACCGGTGGGTGCTACCACTCTGATCTTTTATGGGCATTAGAAACTATATCTTGGAATAAAAACTACCTCACTAGAGCTTGCCAAGCATTGGCTAGGCTCTCTGAAATAGATCCAGGTGGCAGATACAGTAATAGACCATTTCCATCTTTAGTCAATATTTTTATTGGTTGGATTACATATAGTTCTGCAACCCATGATGAACGGATCAACCTTATTAAAGAGGTTCTTTTAAAGCAATATCCTGAAGTCACCTGGCGATTGATGTGTAATTTATTGGTTGGTAATACAAGGACGACTAATGGGTTAGCTAGTCCAAGCTATCAGGATTGGGCTGAAGGGGTTGATAAATCAACGAAAAAAATCGATTATTTTTCATATGTTGAAAAAATTGTAGATATTATGATCGCTGAAGCTGATAAGGATCTTGATAGTAGGTATATTGATTTGGCGAGTAACTTTGGTTCCTATACGGTTTGCCAGAGCGAAGTAATTATTGATAAATTACTATCAATTGATCTTGATAAGGTATCTGAAGCATCTCGCAAAAAATTACTTAAGCGTTTAAGAGACTTAATCTCCAGACACCGAGAGTTCTCAGATGTAGATTGGGCGTGGCCAGATAAAGTGATAGCTAAATTAGAAGAGGTTTATATTCACCTTGACTTTGATAGCCCAGTACTCAAGGCGAAGTATCTTTTTGATGATCATTGGCCTGATCTGATTGATCCTGTAAAAAGAAGAAAAGTACCATATGAGGAAAGACAACAATACTTAGAGTCCTTACGAGCAGAAAAATTGGAGGAATTATATAAAGAGCATGAGGTTGATGGTTTTAAAGAACTATTAGAAAACTGTAAATTCCCCCGGCTGGTAGGTTTTTCATTGTATAGATCTAATATCAAGGATTCTTTTATTGACGAATTGATTGTTTGGTTGATTCAAAATGATGACTATCAAGAATGTTCATATGGATATTTTTCAGCGATGGCGCACTCCGACTTTGCTAGAGCCAAGAAAATTCTTATCGAGCATCATTTGATAGATGAAAGTATTACAAGCCACATGTTAGTAAATTTCCCTGTTGTTAAAGATACATTCGATATTCTTGAGGAGTGTGATTTATCTGTACAAGAAAGCTATTGGAAAAAAATCGCATATTACTTTGTTCAAGATAAAGATTCGTTCTTGGTAGAGTATATTTCTAGCAATCTGTTGAGGAACGGTAGGCCTCTGGCTGCTGTTGATGCTTTTGCTCAATCTCTCCAGCGGGGAGCTAGTGCGGGAGATATGAATGCTAAGCTTGCTCATAAAATACTTATAAAAGCTGCTACTAACCCTGAAGATATAGATAGGGTCTCTATACAGAGTGTAAGTCATGATATTACTCAGACGATAAAGTTTATTCAGGATTCTGGTCAGTGTAGTGACGAAGAGGTATTACAGATTGAATGGCTGTATGTAAAAGCATTTCGCCACCATGATTTCTCTCCAACCTTTATTCATAAGTCAATTGCAAAAGATCCGTCGAACTTTGTCCAACTAATAAAGTGGATGTTTATAAGAAAGGATGGTGTTGAAGAAGAGGAGGCCATGCTCGAAGAGCAAGCTAAACAAGTTGCTAGTGCCGCGTGGGACATACTTGATACTTTACACCTTTTACCGGAAGATGACTTTGTTGATGAATGGGTTTTACTGGCTAGGGAGCAGTTAATTGAATGTGGCAGGCTAGAAATTGGTGATCTATACATTGGGCAATATCTATCCAAGTGTCAATCAGATGAAGAGGATGGTATATGGCCGAAAAAGTCAGTTAGAGGTGTTATAGAATTTCTAAAAGCTGAGCCTTTCGAAGAAGGTATAGTCAATGGAAAACTAAACTCCAGGGGCGTTACCACAAGGCATCCATATGCTGGTGGAGAACAAGAGAGGAAACTGGCTGATGGATATCAAAAAAACTCCGAATCAGTGCAATTGATATACCCACGAACAGCTAAAATATTGAGGGAACTTGCTGATCACTATCGTTCTGATGCTAAGTATCATGATCAAACAGTAGATATAAATTAGCCTGTATTTCGTAGGTATTTAAGGTTTATTTCTCGGTGACCATGTAGATCGTTGGATTGGTTTATTGTTTTCTAATGTCCCCTTTTGGCCGAAAACAGCCTCCAAGACGACCTAAATCATATACACATAACAATTCTCGACATGCTTAAAATATCGCACTTTCTATACATAAATTTAAAGCATGTAAAACAGGACAGACTTTACTAGCAGAGTAAAAAAATGAAAGACGTTGTTTTATTAATTGCCACAGGGCTGATAATAGGAATAATTATTACCGCCGTAAATATATTATTTGGCGGTGAAAATGTCTATTTTCTTGTCTTTGGTTTAATATTTATCGTCGTTGTTTTTGAAAATATAAAAACGAAGCGAGAAAATAAAAAACTTAAAGACCAGTTAAATATTAAATAAGCTCTTACGAGGGCTTATTTTTAACTCAATGGGGTTTGCACACTTCACCATAAGAAGAATTATGAGATCAGAGTAACTTGATTCAATATCCGCTTATACCGAAAGCAGCCCCCAAGACGACCTAAACAATATACACACAAGCATTTTCGATATGCTTAAAATATCGGATTTTCTATACATAAACCTAAAATATGCACAAAAAATCTAATTTCTTGCGCATATAAAGCCATTTTAATTGGCTGCCGTGCTCATAAACTCTGCCGCCGTCTCAATTAGTACCATCTCCTTATTGAGATTTTTCATCTTCTTTCACAAACAACGCTACCAACTTAACATTCAAAAAAAGCTTTTCTTTACCTACTGATTTTTCTTCTAAAACACCAATCTCACATAATTGCTTTAAGTAGACCGAAGCCGTTTGGCGCTTAGCAATATTATGCTCGACTAGGTTGCTGATACGGCAATAGGGTTGTTCGAAAATCAATTGTATTAATTCGTGCGAATATATTTTGGGCAACTGTTCACGCACACGCTCAGTGGTGTCTGCAATTAATTGCCTTACTGCTGCTATTTTTTGCGTTGTCCACTGCGCTGTTTCTGTTACGGCGTTTAACATAAACAGTATCCAACTTTGCCAATCTGCCTCGCGGGTGACGGCGGTCAGCAGGCGGTAGTAATCGGCTTTGTGTTTCAATATATAGCGGCTTAGATACAGTATGGGCAAGCTTAGTAATTGCTGGTCAATCAAATATAAAATATTCAGTACTCTGCCCGTGCGACCATTGCCGTCTGTAAAAGGGTGTATGGCTTCGAATTGGTAATGTGATACCGCCATTTTAACCAAGGGGTCTAGATCATCTTGCGAGTGTAAAAACTGTTCCCAATTACCCAATAAATCCCTAATTAACACTTCACCTACAGGCGGGGTGTAGATAATTTCTTGGGTTGCTGGCTTAGCAATGACCGTACCGGGCACTTTGCGTACATCCATATCTGCTGCTTTAATTTGAGAGCAAATTTCGATGGCAGTATTGGCGCACAAGGGGCGGTTAGCCAACTCTACATAACCACGATAAAGAGCCGTTCTATAGCGCAACGCTTCTTTGGTCGCGGGGTCAGCGGCGGATTCGGCTGTTGAATATTGAAATAACTTATCGGTGGTGGTGACAATATTTTCTATTTCGGAGCTGTCTTTTGCCTCTAATAAAGGCAATAAATTGATGAGCAAAGCTTGATTAGGCAGTAACTCGCCCGCTTGCTTGAGTTCAGCCACGGCTGCACGCGCTTGAATACAGGCCTTAAGCACAATAGGCGTTTCAAGCTCCAGTTTATCGCCGGCTTGCTCTAGAGGAGGCAGCAGCGGAATGGTGTTGTAGGGTTGTTCAGGCGACCAAGTCATGTTTATATTATTATAAAATTTCGACAGGTTATGAGTATATGTCGATAGTATCGACATAGCAATACAACGTGTCGATTATTTTGCCTTTTCTTAACATGTTGAAAAAAGCGACAGCTTTGGAGATGGGTGCTTTAATTTTAAAATCGAGGTGTTTGCACCTCTCAAACACAAACCCTCAAATCCGCGCCTCACACAACACCTTAGTCATCCCCTTCAACTTCTCCGTCTCCCCTGCTAACCACGCTAATTCATCCGCGGTTATCGAATAGTGCTCGGAATAGCGCGCTTCGATGTAGGCTTTTTTGAGGAGTTGAAAACAGCGGCGGTTGAATTTGCTGTTTTGGGGGAAGATGTCTTTTAGCGCTTCAAAATGTTGTAGCCCAAGGCTGTGTAACATTTTTATATTATGGCTTTTGGGTCGGTAGTTGGTATGCACGAGCAACAAACAAGAAAAATAGCGTTCTACTGCTTGGTGTAATAAAAAGGCGGCTATCTTAAATTCCTTGTCATCCATTGCGTGTTGATACTGCTTAAAAAAACCGTTTGCGCTACCAAACCAATGTTCAAAATGGTTTTGCGCGATATGACGTGCTTCTTCACGGACGAGTAAGCCCGGGTTCAGAAGTTCTGTGTGATTATATTGGTAAAGTTGTATCGCTTGTTCGCGAATATCTTTAAAAAAATAGTGGCCTTGTTTTAATTCTTGGTTGACCTCTCTTAGGGTGTGCACAATAACGTTAACGGGTGCGCCGGTTTTAAGGGCGGTGCGTTCTTCTACGGTGTGCCAAATCTTGTATTCGTCGACCAACTCCGGCTCGTTAAGCACCACGAGAATATCGTAGTCACTGATGTAGCCATTCTCTGGGTCATTAACGTAAGTGCCTTTGGCATAACTACCAAAGAGCAAAATCAATACGATGCGGCTGCGCTGCTTAGCCTCTTTTGTTGCCACGCCCACCACTTGGTCGAACTCGTCATGAATGACATCAACAATACTGCGAATATTCGCTTGCTTGTCTTCGGGCAGGTGGTTGAGGTTGGTGTTGATCATGGCGGGTATTATGCCGAGGGGACAGCCAGCAAGCTAGCCTTTTACTGATTTTTAATGTTTGAACAAAAAATAAAAAAAGAGCAGCGGGCACCACACCCGCCACTCTCCAAAGCGCATCAGGGTATTAACGGCTAAAACTGGGGGCCACTGTAGGTGGCTTTTGGTGAATCACTGCGGGGTGAGCCTCTACTGTATCACTAGGGGCTTTGTAGGCATTGCTAATATGCCATGAGAAGTCATAGGCATAGTTTTGTTTTGTTAAACAGCTATTGTCTCGCGAGGTGTAGCCATTCACATAATAGCCATAGCCTTGCGGCAAATTGCAGGTCTCTGTTGGCTTGGCAATAGCGCCTTGGTAACTCGCCTGCCCATGGCAGGTCATGCAGTTAGAGTTTAAACCTGTATTCGAAAAGTGCCCTGCCATATTATCGAAACCGGTCTCTAACCAAGGGTTAAAACAAATTTGTGGATAGGTGCCATCGTTAGTGCCACCCACATAAGGCTGCACAGGGTATACGGGGCTATAGGCTGTGCACATGGCATAGTTTTGGGCCCATGTAGGCACCTTACCCGGTGCGTTGCTGCTATTAGCATAAGGGTTATCGTAAGACGAACCGGGGTAGTTAGGGCCAGCCACGTAACTGCTGGTTTGCGGCGGGAACACGGGTACATCCGTATTGGTTGGCACACTCAAACCTTTGGGGCTCCAGTACATGGTTTGCCATAACCATTCTTTGGTTTCGCGCACGCTAACATGCATACCCACCAGCACGGCCACGTCACCTACTGCGGGTGCAGCATCGTCGGTATAACCTAAAGAGACAATACTGGATGCTTGAATCGGTGTCTGTGGGCTTTGCGCATAGGCCAAGCCATCAACCATGGCTTGCGTCAACGGTACCGATAAAAATTGTGACAAGTTGGCTTTATCCCACCCACCTTTGGGGGCGCTCACATTTGCATTTTTTTTACCGGGGTTACACACGGTAGGTGGCGTACCGGTAGGCTTACCCACTTTAATTAAAACGCATTGCTTCCATGTTGTGGGCACAGGTGCGTTTTTATTAGAGGTGGTGCCCGCTTGCATACCGCCCCAATAAGGCAGCAGGTTGTAAGCATTATTTTTTAATAAGTAGTACACGGGCTTTAATGAAAACGAGACATTGGTGTTGGTATTACTATTAAAACCGCTGTCATTAAAGGGCGGTAAATCGAGCGGTGTTTTGTCTCGCGCTTGCAGGGTGCTTAAGTCGTTATATTTTTTATCGATAATATACTTTGACTCAGGCAAAGATAATTTATTAAACGCTAGCAATGAGACATCACGACAACGTTTTATGCCATTTGCATCGACCACCGGTTGCTGGCTAGCGGTACAACTGTTGTTTGCGTCACTATTGACCCCGTACACTTCATAACTAGAGTACCACGTCATAAACGCGGGCAAATAATTTGAGCCAGTGGTGGCAGCGCCTTGTATTTTATACGGTGTTAAGGTGGTTAAGGCTCCCCATACGTTCCAGGCATGAGCTCTAATCACAGGATTACCTGGGTAAGCAGCGGATATCCACGGGTTAATATTATTCGCCTGTGTGGGGAAGCCTAAATTTTTTACCTGCACTGGGCCTGTCGCGGTTTTCACTGTGATACTTTGCTTTTGCGTCACAGCCGCTGGCGGCACATAGTTAAAGTCATAGCGCCCTGCTACCGCCTTATTTGTGACAAGCGCTTGTTTATTAGCATGGTTTTCATGCTGGCTTTTTTTAACATCGCCTTTTTTAACATCACTGTCTTTACCACCACAACTTATTAGAAAACTCAATAACACAACTATTAAAACTTGGTTTGTTTTGATAGGGCTTATTTTCATAGTGTTCGGTCTCATTGGAGATTACTGGGTTAAACATAAAAGAATACTGCACGCACAGCCATTTTTTAGCCATTACTCAACGAGCCAAGCTTTGGTTAATGGCTTTTTAAAAACATAAACAATGATTGTTAAAATAAAATAGTCGGCACATATTAACTATCGACTACTTTATGCATAGACAAACGCAACAACAAAAAATACAACGATAAATAAACGCAAAAAAGTAATGTAATCACCGCTCACAAATCTAGATCACAAAAAATATAACTCTAGATGCAGTGGCATTTATTCACACTATGTTTGAACATAAACGGTGCATCACAATCTTATTTATTATTTGTGAACACTTATTTTTCACTACATAATCTGAGGGGAGGCAGCCTAACATAGCCTTTCGGTTAATCATGCAGAATTACATGCCATCTTTTTATTTTTATAAAAAAATTACGATGAATGTTTATTCGTTTATCTGCCGGTAGGCCTTGGGTTTGATTTTTATGATGTCGGAAATCATGCCTATACTATATATGTCTATACTATAAGTGATACACACAAGCGGAAACACGCTATTACCTCATCAATCAATATGGAGGCCCTTATGGCAGCCAATCGCGAAAAAGTCATTTTTTCCAACAAAGAAGGCATACAACTAGCTGGCCTATTAGAAAAACCCGATGGCGATACCTATGGCTACGTCTTATTTGCACACTGCTTTACGTGCGGAAAAGATATCGCTGCCGCTACGCGTATAGGGCGTGCGCTTGCTGAAAAGGGCTATGCCACCCTGCGTTTTGATTTTACAGGGTTAGGCAATAGCGACGGTGATTTTGCCAATACTAATTTTTCTTCTAATGTGGATGATCTCATCGCGGCAGCTGATTTTTTGCGAGAACATTATGCCGCACCCGATTTACTGATTGGTCATAGCCTAGGTGGCGCAGCGGTTTTATCCGCAGCGGGGCATATAGACGAATGTAAAGCCGTTGCCACCATTGGCGCACCCTCAGACCCTAGCCACGTATCACACCAATTTAGCTGCGAGATCGATACTATTCGCGATGAAGGCGTAGCCGAGGTTAGCTTGGCCGGTCGACCGTTTACAATCAAAAAACAATTTTTAGATGATATCGAGTCAAATAAGCTGAAACACGATATTGAGAACTTAAATACGGCTTTATTGGTTTTTCATTCCCCTGCCGATACCACCGTTTCCATCACGGAGGCTGCTAGCATCTATGCATCAGCCAAGCACCCTAAAAGCTTTGTTTCTCTGGATAAGGCAGACCATTTACTCACCAAAAAAGAAGATGCCGAGTATGTGGCCGCGACTATTACCGCTTGGGTAACACGCTACTTAGAGCCGGCTCACACTCAGTAACGATTTATTAAAATATTGAGAATGTTACTTTTTCTGTCTCGAAGAGAAAGGCATTAGACTTAACCATTCCAAAAAACGACTAAAACACCGTTATAAATAATGGTCACACACTATTATTACCCGCCATATGCACACTTTCACCACTTTAAGCTATTGACCACATAGCGGTGTTCATCTATCTTCTCACGCAATAAACATTACAATAAAAATGACACACTCTAGCTAGAAAAAAGTAGCCCCTCACCACAATAAAAAGGCACCTTTACTATGTTACCGATCCTGCTCATTCACGGTTATAGCTCTGAAGGCAAAGATACCTCTGCTAAAAAGATCTACGGGCACTTACCCAAACTCTTGCGCAAAGAGTTCGATAACGATGAGGTGAAAGAGCTGGATTTAAGCCGCTGGATCTCCCTAAGTGATGGCGTATCGCTAGACGATGTCAGCTTTGCCATGGATAGGGCCTTAAAAAAAGACTTCCCTCATCTATTGGAGTCTGGCTTTCACGTCGTTATACACAGTACCGGCGCCTTGGTAGTGCGCAACTGGATCAAAAAATACAGCCCTAAGCCCTCGCCTATTAATAATGTTGTGCACCTCGCGGGTGCAAATTTTGGTAGTGGCTTGGCACATATTGGCAAAGGTCAATTGGCTCGCTGGGGGCGCTTTATTTTTACAGGTAGCGACTCGGGGACACGAGTACTCAAAGAATTGGAGTTTGGCTGCTGGAAAACACTTGAGCTGCACCGTTACTTTTTACAAAACGGCAACGACATGTATCTCGACTATCAAATACAGGAGTTTTGTTTAAATGGTTCGCAAACATTTGCAGGGACATTAAAAACCGTTATCAACCTGATCCCCATCCGCTATGTAAAAGAAGACTCATCCGACAACACCGTACGCACTGCTGCCTGCAACTTAAATTACAACTACATTGAGGTTTTCCCCTCGGCTCGCTGTAAAAAGCTGAGCGCATCAAGCTTAAAAAACTTAATGAAGAAGCGCGAAACCAATAGCGATGTTACCGACCGCTACTACGATTACGCACTTAACAACTTAAGCTCACAACGCAAACGAGTGCCTTTTGGTTTGCTATACGAGACAGCACACTTTGGTAGCGATATTGGTATTGTCGACGGCAAAAAGAACCGGCGTCATGTGTTACCCCATATCAAAGCCGCGCTAGAAACGCCTTACAATGAAAAAAAATACGGGGCGATTGTCGAGCGCTATCAAAAATTAACAGAAAAAACCCTTGAGCGCGCCAGTAAACTAAAACCCAATATCTTCGGTTGGAATAAACAAGCCCAATACGAAGGCCACATGCAGGTTATTATTCGCGTCAAAGACCAATACGGCCATAGTGTTGATAATACCGACATCACCTTCAACTCCGACGAAGGCACCGATGACCCACGCCTAGAAAGCATGATAGAAGACAAGCACCGCAACACCTTACACAAAGGCACTATTACTTTTTATTTTCGGACGGTTCGTTACAAAAATAAACAATGGCAAGACCAACTCAAAAACATTGCACCTTTGAATGTCGAAATCACAGGCTATGAGCCCGATTCCGATCATATCGCCTACGTACCCATGACCATCAAACTCAGCAGTAGCGAGCTCAAAGTGATTCTTCGCAGTTTTTGCACCACTGTTATCGACGTTACGATGATGCGCCTACCCAAAGATGGGGTATTTGCGATAGAAAAAGCGTAAAGAAATGCCCCTATGATAGAAAGCACGACAAAATAGTACTATTTTTGTTGTAATTCGCGCCAAAAAAATTCGTGCTTTTAAAATCAAATAAAATCCATTACCCTCTCTATTCACTTTAGGCAAAAAGACAAATTTTACTCCTCATTATCAAGGAACATAATGACATGGAGAAGCCATTTTTACAGCTGGTTACCAATCGATTTATTGCCATTGTTTTTGTCACCATCAACTTCCTACTACTGTTAAGCCTTTTAGTAAACGTTTTCAAAATTATTGGCGTCGGCGCTAACGCGGTATTCGAGACTTTAGGCCTTTTCTTAGCACTGCTGAGTATTTTGCCTGCATGGAATTTATCGAAATACGTATTACCCTTCAAAGAAAGCAAAATAAAAGTAAAAGCCAAGAAGAAAAAGTCTTTTTTACTAATGGGTAATGTAGTCCTTTTATTGGCGACACTTATAAGCCATCTCAGCCTACCTTTCTTCAGCGACTTAAACTTCGAAAGCGGCCAAGAAGCCCACTCAAACAAACAATTACATACTGCCATCAATAAGTATGAGAAAGCACTGCTGTTACAATCAGGCAGAAGCGACGTACACTTTTCCCTTGCCAACTTATATGAAGAGATCTCTAAATACCCCTTAGCAGAAGAGAACTATTGGCTGGCTATTAGAAACCACAACTCACCTTTTGAAGCCTATAACAATCTCGCTAGACTCTATATAAAAAGTAAAGCCTACGATGATGCACTCGATCTACTCTACCTTGCCTTACAAGCCGAACACTTTATTGACGGCTCACAAAGTCCGACAGAAAAGAATGCCGTTATCCATAAAAATATAGCATGGGCTTACAGCCGACTAGGGGAATACGAAAAAAGCCTCCATTACATTAACAAGGCCATTGCTAGCTTTATCGAAGAGGGTGTCATTCGCTCTCACCTAATTAGTTTTTGCATTAAAGCTGCAGCAGAAATAAAAACAAAGAAAAAGGATACTCTATCAAACCAACATTTTGACAACTGTATTGCCAACACCAATACCACTTACACAGGAATAGAGAGGGAGTTTGAACGTGATACGAGAAAACTGTACCAAGCATTTTAGTGAGCGACCAAAAGACAAAAAACCGAGAGCGGCTGCAATACGCCCTATTATATGGTTCAGTGCATTGCTGGCAATCAATTGTTATGGAAAGTCGACAATGTATGTGGAGTCTATCTCGGGCACATCTACAGCAGAGATTAAACCTTACCTTGCAGGAAAAAATGCTGTAACGGTTGTGCCGGGGATGCGGATTTCTAGCGATGCAGCGCTCACCATCGGCGATGGTAGTGTTATCACTGTCTTATGCAAACCTTTTACAGAATTAAAGACAATTAAGAAAGGCGACAAGATAAATAGCATCTGCCCTAACAAACTACACCCCAACATAACAAGAGCAGACAATGAAAACAAAGCACCTATTTTATTATTTCCGCGACAAGAAACGGTATCGTCACTCTCTAAGATTATTTGGGGAACCCAAAATAATGACATCAATGAATACAGACTGACCATACATAGTGATAAAAAGAACACACTCATTCACGAAGCATATTTTAACAATTTACACTCAAAACGAAAAACGTTTCACAAGCACCAATATACTATTCCTAGCGACATACAAAAATCATTTCAGCATGGGAAGCCTTACCGAATAGAAATAAGTGAAGTCAAAAAAGATACTAAAGGTTATTCATCTCTATCAGATACTGCATTTAATGGTGTTATCACTGTCAAAAAACGCAATGAATGCAAAGCACAGAACAAAATTAAAAGTGGAAATAAACAAAAAGCCATAAATTCTTATTTCACTGCGATTCGCCTTATAGATAAAGAGTGCTTTTCTGAGGCCCTAAAAAATCTAGAAAAGGCAACAAGCACACCAGCTCAATTTATTCAGCAACAAAAGACAAGCTTACTCATACAGCAAAGTATTCCTGTCGATTACAGAGTTTATGAACTATACGACACCATTGTCGCCAGTATTAAAAATAACGATAAGTTAACAGCGAACGATGCCTGCCAAGAGATTAGCTATCTGTTTTCATCTTTGTCTGTTTTTTGGCAACAAGAGCTTAAACGCATTTCCGGGCCGGATTTCGAGAAATTCCCAAGTTATTGCCCTCACATCAGAGCATCAAACTAAATATCACTCTGCACATCATCATTCAATAAGGAGATAAAAATGAAGTTAGCACGTTTGTTATATACAACCTCTATCTTATTCTGCATGGAGGTAAGCGCAGATAATACAGCCACATTAGAAAGCCAGCTCAAGCAAGGTTTAAACCCTCAAGAAGAAGTTAAAACGAGGACATTGCTAGGTATTAATTACATCGATACAAAAGGCAAAGACAACAATCAATCTTTAATGCATTTTGAACAGGCCATCTGTATAGGCTGGCCTAAATCAATCGATCAAAATGTAACAGGATCCTGTCGCAGCAGCCATAAAATACAAACACTAACGCAAGATGATTATGATCACCTCGCCAGCGCCATGGCCGGTATTGGTTTATATTATTTTAATCAAAAAAATTTAGAGCTGAGCTTTAAGGCTTACACACTTGCAAACCAAATGCTCGCATCCACTAACGCCTTAAGCCAAACACAACAAAATACAGCCTCATTGCCAGACATCAGTAATATTGGGTCTGGCTCCAAGAAAACCGATCTCATGCAGGCCCTTCAATTCGGTCAGCAATATCAACAAGGCCGAGAGAGCTCGCGCAACAAAAAATCGTTTTATGGGATGGTCCAAAATAAATTGTGCTCAAAATACAGTGAAGGCAGCCCTGCACCGGACATTAACACTTCAGATGCAGACCAAACCAAACAACAATCAGCTGATATTATGGGCCAGCACTTCGCTCGCATGATGGAAGCAAAAAGAGGGAACAACATTAGCGATGACGGGATCACCGAATTAAGTGTTCTAAACGCTTTAAATCAATATTTAGCATCAACCGAAGTAATACAACAATACGGAAAACACCCCGATAGAAGACGAAACAAATTTATCGCCTCACTGAGCCAGTGCGGTTACAAAAATGAGCTGATACAAGAAATCGGTATGGGTGCGATAAGTACGATCGGACGCAACAGCCGAGACCTGAATTATTATGTCACATTAATTGATGTAGTATTACGCGCCCAAGAGCTTAACGAAACAGAAAACGGCAGTGCAATGCCATCTATACCACTGTCTATTTATTTAGCCTTAGTCCATAAACTTAAAATAGACGGAGAAGACCAAAAAGTAGAAGCATATTTAAATAAAGCAATAGATTATATGGATAAATCTATACCTAATAAACGGTGGCCCCATATGCTGGCATGGACCAATATTCTTAGCGAAATGGGCAAACAATTTCACAATAAAAATAAAAACACGAAAGCATTACAGTCAACATTAAATAGCATTATAGAAAAGCATCAAGCCTTATCAAAAGAACTAAACACTCTTGCCCAGCTCAACAATGAAGATGCCATGATACAAGAAGCAATGTTCATGATGGAAAAAAATGGCGTAAAAGAAATGTTAAGCCCCAAAGGCATGGAAAGCATGATGCAAGATAAAATGAAAGAAATGGGGCTTCCTCCTGAAATGATGGCCAAGATGCAGTCGCAGATTCAAGCCAAGATGGCAGAGAATAAAGATCAGTTTCAAAATATATTCTCACCAGAGAAAATGAAAGAACAATTAAAAAACAACCCTGCCTTTGCCAATATGGATCAGTATCAAGATATACATGGCACCCAAATTGAACGTATTCGTGAGCTAGCGAATCGGCAGCGGCTATTTCAACTCGGCATCGCCAATTATTTTATTGCGATTCAAGATTCAGACAGTGCGAAATCGTGGCTAGATAAAAAAGCAGAGCAAGCCCAAGTCAAGGGTGTTTTATCTGCAAGCACTACCGCCTATGAGGCTTATATTAAAGCAAAACACTTTCACTTAATTGGCGAGAGTTCAAATGCACTCAAACAGTTTGATACTGCTATTGCCTACTGGTACACACGACCTCTTTCGGCTATGGAAACGATGGCCTCACCTTTCCCAACGCAAACTTACCTAGTGGAGCTCGCGGCTAAACGAGCGATTAGCGTAAATGCCTTTCCTAAAGCCTTGCAATATATAGAAATGGCTCGCCATGCTAATTTGGGCAACTCGCGCCTTTACGGCTACCTTAATTCAAAACAGTTGAGTGAGCTACAAGCAGGCTTGATGCAAGAGTATAAAACGCTGATCCGCCAAGCCGAAAAGACAGCCAAAAATAAAGGCGATGCCGATGCATTTCGCAGCGCTAAAAACTTATCGGATAAACAATTTAAAAACTCTTTCCGGGATGTCACCAGCCCATTGATGCCAAGTTTAACAGGGTTAGACCCATTATTACCTTGGCTCGACTCAAGCGAAGTTCAACACTATGTTGGCAAGGTGGAAATATTTAATAGCTTATGGGGTAATCGAGCACTAGAAAAAACACGACAAACCGTGATTGTGAACGCCCAAAATAGATCTATCGAAAAACAGTCGAAAGACGATGAGTCACAAGCGATACTGGCCACTAGCGCAGGCGCTGATGATGATTTATTACGTTCGGCCCCCTTGATAGACGGCATTGCATTTGTCAATTCAAATAAGAATAAGCAATACGCTAAGAATGGTTTATCGACCATCAAAGAGATAATGAAGAATGTCGGACAAGACACCTCTATTTTGTCTTACTGGGTAAGCCCTGAAACCACTTTTTCATTTGTAACCAATAGCGAAGAAATACAAGGCGCGACATTTAATACTCGCGACCTTCACTTTCTTAGAAATGGTTATACCAGCGATACACAGGCAGAGATCTATCAAACACTGATTGCACCTTATACAAAGCAACTGAAAGAAAAAGTGGTCTTAGTGGTCAATGGCCCTCTACAGAACTTGCCATTTTCTGCTCTTTCAGCCAATGGAAAAAATTACTTGAGCGACACGCATTTATTACGTTACTCCCCTAGCATTCATGACATTTTCTTAGGCAACACCCAAAGCAAGAAAAATAAAAAGATGCTGGTACTGGCACCCACTCAGGTCGCTGGTGTAGCGCCCTTACCTGGAGCCAAAAGAGAAGCAGAAAGAATTAACAGCATTTTTACATCCAACGACTCCGACATATTATTGGATAACGAGGTCACTCGAACGGCTATTAAAAAGACCATTTCAGATTATAAAATTGTGCACTTTGCCGGCCATGCCAAGCTAAATGATGATTTACCTGATTTTTCAAGTTTAAAAATTGCTGCCGAACAAAGCAAAGACAATTCTTTTTATGTTAACGATATAAGGTCGCTGGACTTAACAGGTTTAGACTTGGCCGTGTTGAGCGCTTGCGAATCGGGAAGAACCAACAATTTTAATTTAAATAATGAGTTCAGCACTATTAGCAGTGCATTTATGGATGCAGGCACAAACGCTGTGGTCGCCTCTCTCCACCCGGTAGATGACGCGGTTACCGAAACCTTTATGGCTCATTTTTACGAGGCTTTACTTCAAGGCCAAACAAAAGATAGAGCACTACAAATAGCACAAAAAGCCGTTAGGAATGACTTTAGCAAAGCAACACACTGGGCTGCCTTTGTTCTTATCGGCAACCCGGCTCCTATTGCATTATAAAAAGACACTACATCGATTAACGCTATGCTCTAGTAGCATAGCTATCGATTCTTTTTTCCAACTCGCTCAACTCCTTTAATACGGCTTCAGCAGAGGCGCCATAAACTGCTGACTCCGTATCTAACTGACTCCATTTTAGCGTCATTGATTCTGCGGAGAGGATGGCCTCTGCATTTAGGTTAATTAATTGATCAACAGACCTCTCTCTTTGTTTTTCTATATCTGTGTATTGCTCTTCCAAATTATTTTTATGAAGCTGGTCGTCATTACTAACATTGGCCGTTTTCATTAGAACAAATATTTTTTCTAAATTCCCAACCACAAGATCAAATACTTTCTCTGCTATTGTACGATATCGAATATAGGTTAGCTCGCCTTCGTTTAAACGCTGTTCGAGAACCCAGTTCAATTTATTGTAACTATCGATAATACTGTCCAACTGATACAGGGATCGCTCATGAGCAAGCTCGACTAGGTTAAACTCTAAGCTTCTGACTCTACTAGCCAAATCAGAGTTAGTAGATAAAAGCTTTACCCATCGAGTAGACATTTGCTGCAGGGATAAACGATCAATCTTTTCTGATACCAAAGAAGCAAACACGCTCTCGATACTTTCTAGCACAGAGTCCCGCTCAAAAACCCATGCACTATAACTCAGGGGGAATATCTTTAAACCGGCTCGTTCAAATATTTTATAGCGGTCTAAATGTAAAACGTCTTCATGCTCGCCGGGAAAACCCACTAAATCAATGGCAATCGTTTGCGACTCATACATTGCGACCAAATCCATGGACAGACCGGCTATAGGGTAGTTTCGCAATACTTTAATACCTTTACCGACGAGAACCGATGATAGCTCTTCGATATTTTTATCTAAAGACTCGTCATACTGAGATTTTGTATGTTTATAACTACCGATAGACTCGACATAAAGGCGTAGTAGATTACGCGACGGCATGGTATCGACCGTTGCGGACAAGAAAAGGATTTGTAAATCTCGCGCACGGGTGACGGCTACATTAAATACATCATCTCGATTTAAATAGGCATAAGCGCTTCCACTTGTAGCATCATCTACCGCGCATGAAATCAGCATAATATCTCGCTCTTCGCCTTGAAAAGCATAAGGTGTGCCTGCTCGTAATTGATGCGCCATCACAGTATCTAAATCAAAACAATTAAATATTTCTTTTTGTAGTGCTTCGGCCTGATCTCGAAAGAAAGACAAAACACCGATAGACAACTTATATTGATCTGGGATATTTTTTTGCTTGCCCAACAATTCATTTAACTTAACAAATACTGCATTTAATTCGACTTTATTAACGCCCTTATTACGCCGACCTTTATGAACATTAACAATTTCAACACCTGCTTTAGACTTGAGACTGGGCTTTTCTGTCATCACGCGCAAGCTATTTTGATAAAAGTGCCGGTTACTAAAATCAATAATATCGGGCGAACTACGGTAGTGCTCATCTAACATCACAACATCTTGCTGGGAGGCGATAGCGCTGTCAGCAAAGTCGATCATACTCTTATCGCGATAACTGAGTTCAACACGGCTATCACTAAGCCCTATTTTTTCTTGTAAGGCCTGTTGTTTTTTACGAGATAAAAAAGAAAAATGCCGTAGCTGTTTGGGGTCACCCACTACTACCGCTCTTTTGGCTCTATACAAAGCTGGGATACAGGAGGCAATATCGCATTGAGTCGCCTCATCAATAATGACCAAATCAAATAAATCCGGCTGTAAGGGTAAAGTTTTGTATAACGATGACAAAGAGCTTAACCATACTGGCAAAGCCCCTAACAAAATAGAATAATCAACTTGTGAAAAACGAGCCTCTTGTGTCGAGGATGTTCTGGCGCGCAAGGCACTATTAAATTGTACCAGCTCATCGCGATGATACGTCAAGGTACGAGTTAACTGAGCAAGATAAGTGCGATTAATATGTTTTGATAACAAAACCTCTCTATCCAGCTGGTTTTCTTTCACATTGTCCAACAAAGCGCAGAGCAAACCGTATTTTTCTATCTTCTTTTTTTGACTCCATATTTTATAGCGCTCCCAAAACCAAGGCTTTTTATTGCCATTGATGATACCTTCTAAAAATATACCATCCGCAACTGCCTGTTTAGACAACTCATGAAACTTCTCTTCGCTTCTTTTTATTTCACGCTTAACACCACGCAGCTCTTTATGCCAACTTGGGCCTGGCTCATCCAAGCCGATACCTTTGGTAATATTATCGATGTATTGCTTTAAATAGCGGTGATAATCTTTTTTTCCTGCTCGCAATATTGCTGCAGAGGACAAGCCCAACTTCTGAACTAATTTTTCTTGAATAACATCAACTGCATATTCATTTTGGGATACCACTAAAACGGATTCTCCCCGCATAAAACTTTCTAGCACAATACAAGCAATGGTATAACTTTTACCCGTTCCCGGCGGCCCCACTAAAAGGCTCAGGTCTTTTTTTGCCGCGTTAGCCAAAGCTCGACTCTGCGCATGGCTTAATATTCCCGGCACATTATCAAGATGAAAAACACGTTTTTTCTTCTTTTTCTTTTCATCCTGCTTTATTGTTTTTGCCAAGGGGCTGGAAATAGTGTCGGCTTCGGCGATAAGATTGAGTTCATCGATAATACCCCGCGATGAAGACGAGCGCTTCATCAACAGTAATGCACCACCATCAACAAGGCCCAGATTGTCCGACTTTGCTTTTTTCTTAGCCTCTTTAATATCCTCAACTGCTATTGGCACGTCTAAAATACTGACACTTCTATTTTTAGAATTGTGAGTTTTTAATATCTCAAGCAGCCACTGCTTGTCGGGCAGCTCCCCTTCTTTGAGCTGATCATCCAAATCCGAAATAACATCTTTATCATCAATGAGCTGGTTCAATAAAGTGGTATTCCAACGCATACTGGCTTTATCTAATCTCACACAAAATTCAGCAGGACCTACTTGCTCTGACACTGCATCAAAAAAGAGCAAGGGCGAGCAGACGCGTTTTGCCTTGCCTCCAAAGGCCTGAGACACTGGAAACAAGCCCGTAAGCAAGTAATATCCATACAGGAGTATTTTTTCTCGACGATATGTCTCAACCGCCTTGTGTAATAGATGCCCATATTCAGCATCAACCGTTATTCTGTCGGAGAGCAAGGAGTGAGAAGCTTCAGAGGACGTTACCTTTAAAAATTCACACTCTTTCGCAAAGATATCCCAAAGGCTTTGCTCTCTATTATCAGCTTGATAACAGGCATTGAAATACTGGACTAATTTTGAATGCATAGTGATGGGGTCATTCCTTGGTTTCATATTATTTCTCTTGCGCCAAGACTAGCAGCGCTCCATAAGCCAATTCAAGCCCAACACCGAGGCATCTGCTAAGAATACCGTCGAATTTTCGGTATTTAGCAGTGTTGCCTGCTTGGCAAATATGCGAGAATAGCGCCTTTTTTCACCACCCCCATTTAAACCATATCATTACTATTAGGTACTTTTTCCATGACTACACGTCGAGATCTTGCCAATGCCATACGTGCTCTCAGTATGGACGCCATTCAACAAGCCGGAAACGGCCATCCTGGCGCGCCAATGGGCATGGCAGATATTGCCGAAGTACTATGGAATGACTATTTAAAGCACAACCCAAGCAACCCCGCATGGGCTGACCGCGACCGCTTTGTACTATCAAACGGCCACGGCTCAATGCTGATCTACTCTTTATTACATTTGAGTGGCTATGAACTACCCATTGAAGAGCTGAAAAACTTCCGCCAAATGCATTCAAAAACACCGGGGCACCCCGAGTATGGTTATGCACCCGGCGTTGAAACAACGACTGGACCGCTAGGACAAGGTATTACCAACGCTGTTGGTATGGCGACAGCTGAAAAAGTATTGGCAGGACAATTTAATCGCGAAGGGCATGACATCGTCGATCACCACACTTATGCATTTTTAGGCGATGGCTGCTTAATGGAAGGCATCTCGCACGAAGCATGCTCATTGGCCGGTACTTTAGGCCTAGGCAAATTAATCGCCTTTTATGATGATAACGGCATTTCTATCGATGGCGAGGTTGAAGGCTGGTTCAGTGATGACACGCCTAAGCGTTTTGAAGCCTACGGCTGGCAGGTGATCCCCAGAGTGAATGGTCACGACCCCGAAGAAATTAAAATGGCCATTGATACGGCTCGTAAAGAAAGCGATAAGCCGACACTTATTTGCTGTAAAACGGTTATTGGCTTTGGCTCACCCAACAAACAAGGTACGGCATCTAGCCATGGCGCAGCATTAGGCGAAGAAGAAATCGCCCTGACACGCAAAGAGTTAGGTTGGGAACATGCTGCCTTTGAGATTCCAAGTGACATATACAATGGCTGGGATGGAAAAACCAAAGGTGCACAACAAGAAAACGACTGGCAAACACGCTTTGAAGCATATACTGCAGCTCACCCTGAACTTGCAGCCGAGTTTGAACGCCGCGTTATCAAAGGCGAACTGCCCGCCGACTTTAGCGAAAAAGCCGATGCTTATATCCAAGAATGCCAAGACAAAATGGAAAAAGTCGCTTCGCGTAAAGCCTCACAAAATAGCCTAAACGCTTATGGGCCCTTACTACCTGAACTACTCGGTGGTTCGGCTGATCTTGCCGGCTCTAACTTAACACTATGGTCCGGCGCCAAAGGTATTGAAGCGAAAGACGCCAGCGGCAACTACCTCTACTACGGCGTGCGCGAATTTGGCATGAGTGCCATGATGAACGGTATTGCCTTACATGGCGGCTTTGTGAACTACGGCGCGACTTTCTTAATGTTTATGGAGTACGCTCGTAACGCAGTACGCATGGCAGCACTAATGGGACAACAAAGTATTTTTGTATACACCCATGACTCCATTGGCCTAGGCGAAGATGGCCCGACTCACCAACCAGTAGAGCAACTCACAGCCTTGCGTGCAACACCGAACCTGCATACATGGCGCCCATGCGATACCGTTGAGTCTGCCGTGTGTTGGAAATCTGCCATCGAGCGACGCGACGGCCCTAGTGCTTTAGTGTTCTCTCGCCAAGGCTTAGCGCCCATGTCGAGAGATACTGAACAAGTCAGCAACATTGCTAAAGGCGGTTACATCTTAAAAGACTGTAAGGGCGAGCCTGATCTTATTTTAATTGCGACTGGTTCGGAAGTAGAGTTGGCCATGAACGCAGCTGACATCCTTGCAAAAGGCGGCAAAGAAATTCGCGTTGTCTCTATACCCTGCGCCGAAATATTCTCTGCTCAAGATGCTGAATACAAACAGTCCGTCTTGCCTATTGAAGTGGGCGCACGAGTCGCAATTGAAGCTGGCCACGAAGATTACTGGTACAAGTTTGTTGGACTAGACGGTCGTATCGTAGGTATGAACACCTTCGGTGAATCGGCACCCATTAAAGACTTAATGGAACACTTTGGTTTTACTGTCGACAATGTCGTGGCAACTGCTGAAGAATTATTATCTGAATAGCTTATTACTGAGTAATCAATGGCATTAAATATCGCTATTAATGGCTATGGCCGAATCGGTCGCTGTTTTTTAAGGGCGCTTTGCGAGGCTCAGCAAAAAAGCAGCGACAATGATATTGATAACAGTATTAATGTCGTCGCCATCAATGAACTGGCCGACAATAATACGATTGCACATTTAACCAAGTATGATTCAACTCACGGGCGCTTTCCCGGAGAGGTTTCATTGGATGGCGAGATGCTATCTATTGGTGGGCATACAATTCAAATATTACATGAAGAAGATATTGAAAAGCTGCCTTGGCGCGCACTCGATATTGATGTATTAATTGAATGCACAGGTTCATTTACTGACCGACAAACGGCTGAACGACATTTAGACGCGGGCGCAAAGAAACTCTTGTTTTCTCAGCCAGCGGAAAGTGATGTCGATATCACGCTTGTCTATGGAGTGAATAATGACTCGTTGTTACCTGAGCACACCATTATTTCAAATGCATCATGTACAACGAATTGTATTGTTCCCGTTATCGACGCATTGGATAAGGCCTTTGGTGTAGAGCACGGCGTGATCACTACCATTCATTCGGCGATGAATGATCAGCCCGTTATTGATGCTTACCATCATACGGATTTGCGCAAAACGCGCTCGGCTATGCAATCAATTATTCCCGTTGACACTGGGCTCGCAAAGGGAATCGATAGACTATTGCCAGCATTAGCGGGACGCTTTCAAGCACAGGCGATGCGAGTGCCCACGGTGAATGTATCGGCGATGGATTTATCCGTCGTTGTGACCAAAAAGGTGGATACGGATTCTGTTAATTTAGCCTTATCATCCGCTGCTGAAACCATGCCGGACATACTAGGCTATACAACAGAGCCCTTAGCGTCTTGTGATTTTAACCATGACGCTCGTTCAGGCATTATCGACGCCAGCCAGACAAGAGTGTCTGGCGAACATTTAATTAAAGTACTCACCTGGTTTGATAATGAGTGGGGCTTCGCTAACCGAATGCTCGACGTGGTGAACACTTTGAACAAGCAAACATTTAGAACATAAACGAATTTTACTACCCTTTTATATTTAACGTTATATCAGTAACAGGAAACACTATGACAGTTTTATCGATGACAGATTTAGATCTTAATGGAAAACGCGTACTCATTCGTGAAGATTTAAATGTGCCAATCAAAGATGGCGCCGTTGCTTCTGATGCACGTATCCGAGCGGCACTTCCTACCATTGAACATGCACGTAAAGCTGGAGCTAAGGTGATTCTAATGTCTCACTTAGGTCGTCCCACTGAAGGCGAATACGCTGACGAATACTCATTACAACCTGTTGCGAACCACTTAGGTGAATTGTTGGACATTGATATTCCTGTTATTAAAGATTGGCAGGATGGCGTGAGCTTAAAAAATGGCGACGTCGTTTTATTAGAAAATGTTCGCTTCAACATCGGCGAGAAAAAAGATGACGAAGACTTAGCACACGCCTACGCCAACCTTTGCGATATTTTTGTCATGGATGCATTTGGTACCGCTCACCGCGCACAAGCATCTACTCATGGTGTTGCCAAGTTTGCTCCGACTGCTTGTGCCGGCCCGTTGCTTGCTGGCGAACTAGACGCGCTAGAAAAAGCACTCGCTAAGCCCGCTCGCCCTATGGTGGCTATCGTGGGCGGCTCTAAAGTGTCAACCAAGCTCACAGTACTTGAGTCTCTCGCCGATATTGCCGATCAAATTATTGTTGGCGGCGGCATCGCGAATACCTTTTTAGCTGCGAGCGGAAAACCCGTTGGTAAATCGTTGTACGAAGCCGATTTAGTGCCCAATGCAAAAGCGTTAATGGCTAAAACAGAAGTCCCTATTCCTGAAGATGTCATTACCGGCAAAGAATTTTCTGAATCTGCCGAAGCCAGCTTAAAGTCTGCATCAAACGTCGCTGATGACGATATGATTTTTGACATTGGTCCCGTTAGCTCATCTGAATTAGCAGACATCATCAAAAAAGCAAAAACCATTTTATGGAATGGACCTGTTGGCGTTTTTGAATTTGATCAATTTGGCGAAGGTACGAAAGCTATCTCGATGGCCATTGCAGAAAGTGATGGCTTTTCTATTGCAGGTGGCGGCGACACTCTCGCGGCAGTCGACAAATATGGCATTGAAAATAAAGTCTCTTATATCTCTACCGGCGGCGGCGCTTTTCTTGAATACGTAGAAGGCAAGACTTTGCCCGCTGTCGCTATCTTAGAAAAAAGAGCGAAAGAGAACACATAAATAGCACAATTGTTTTACCGAAATACTCGTTTTACAAAAACACCGAGCACGACACATCGCATACGCGGTGTAAACAACACAAATAGATTATCGCAAACACTGTAAAGGAAAAGATTATGCCCGTCGTTAACTATGAACAATATTGCAATATGCTGGATAACGCCAAGCAAAATAAGTTTGCCTATCCCGCCATTAACATCACCTCTAGCGAAACGATTAACGCCGCACTACTGGCTTTTAAAGAATCTAATTCGGATGGCATCATCCAAGTGTCTACTGGTGGCGGTAAATTTGCGTCAGGGCAAGGGGTTAACTCGATGCCAAAAGGCGCAATCGCCTTAGCACTTTATACTCATTTGATGGCGGAAGAGTATGATATTAACGTAGCTCTGCATACTGACCATTGCCACCCAGAGTATGTCGACTCATTTTTAATGCCTTTAATCGCTGAAACCAAAAAGCGCCGCGCTGCCGGCTTACCTAATTTGTTTAGTTCGCATATGTATGATGGCTCAGCGCTACCTATGGATGAAAATATTGCCGAATCAAAACGTATTATGGCCGAATGTGTCGCCAATGATATTATTCTAGAAATTGAAACCGGTATTGTTGGCGGTGAAGAAGATGGTCACGATACCTCTGACGTTGCTGCAGACAAACTGTACACAACACCAGAAGACATGGTGATGGCGGCAAAAGAATTAGGCTCTATGGGGCGCTTTATGCTAGCAGCCACTTTCGGTAATGTTCATGGTGTATACAAACCAGGAAACGTAAAGCTAACACCGTCTATTTTGAAAGATGGCCAAGCAGCTGTTGTGAACGCTCTAGGGCAAGACGCACACCTAGACTTAGTGTTTCATGGCGGCTCAGGTTCTGAGCTGCATGAAATTCACGAGACGCTAGACTACGGCGTAATCAAAATGAATATCGATACCGATACACAATACGCCTACACTCGCCCTGTTGTGGAGCACATAATGAAGAACTATGATGGCGTACTTAAAATCGAAGGCGAAGTCGGCAATAAAAAAGTCTATGACCCACGCGCTTATGGGAAAAAAGCCGAACGTAATATGGCAGACCGCATCATGCAGGCCTGTGATGACCTGCGCTCAAGCGGAACTTCTCTCGGTAAAAATATCTAAGGAACCTTTGAACAAGTCTGAGTGAAATTTTCGGTAGGCTAAAATAGCTGCATTTGAGGCGAATATTGAAGGTAAAGCTTCCGGCTCCTGCCTCACGCATCTTACCTACATCGTGTAGGCAATAGCGATCTATTGGCGAAATATTCAACGAAAAATGCGGTTATTTTAACCAGCGAAAAATCGCTCATGACTTATTCAGAGGTTCCCCAAGGTTCACCAACCCGCTGATCGATTCATTAGCGGGTTGCTTTTTGCAATTGGATGATGTGCTTAAGGATAATCGCTACCCCATTAGTCACTGAACAAACCGATGCAAAGTGACCTCACCCTTTAGGAGAATATGATGCAACAAGCTACTCGTACCTTATTATCGTTACCCTTATCACTACTCACATTAGTGCTCAGTTGCTTCTTAAGTGCTAGCACTGCGTTTGCAGCTCACCATGAAACGGGGCATGCTTATAACCCTACGGGAAAAAACGGTCTCGTCAACGTTAAAAGCAATCACACTGTACAAAAAACTGCTGACAAACTAGAAGCAATACTAAAAGAAAAAGGCATGACTGTTTTTACACGTATTAATCATACGGCAGGAGCAGAAAAAGTGAGTAAAAAACTAAGACCAACTGAGGTCGTTATTTTTGGCAATCCCAAAGTAGGTACACCTTTGATGCAATGTGCTCAAACAGTTGCAATTGACCTACCTCAAAAAATGCTAATCTGGCAAGATGCTGCTGGTGCAACGTGGTTAACTTATAATGACCCTAGCTACTTAATGCAACGCCACAAGATCAAGGGCTGTGACCCTGTTATTAAAAAGGTAACGGGCGCTTTAAGCAAATTTGCTAACGCAGCAGCAAAATAATAAAACTTACAATGGAATATGAAAGGAGTTAAAAAATGGCAGGCTCTAGTTTAATTTTATTACTTGATGATATCGCAGCCTTACTCGATGATGTTGCGAGTCTAACCAAAGTCGCAACCAGAAAAACGGCTGCTGTATTAGGTGACGACCTCGCCGTTAATGCCCAGCAGGTGACGGGCGTGAGCGCAGAAAGAGAACTACCCATTGTATGGGCAGTCGCGAAGGGTTCATTCAAAAATAAATTTATATTAGTGCCGTCTGCATTATTGATTAGTGCTTTTATTCCTTGGCTGATTATTCCCCTGTTAATTTGTGGCGGCCTCTTTTTGTGCTTCGAAGGTTTCGAAACAGTTTGGCATTACCTTTTTCACAAGGAAGAGGTCAAAGAACATCATGATGAGTTAGTGCAAGCCGTTGAAGATGAGAAGGTAGACCTCGTCGCTTTTGAACAGGAAAAAATTAAAGGTGCAATAAGAACTGATTTTATTCTATCGGCAGAAATTATTGTTATTTCTCTCGGCGTCGTCAGCAGCGAACCCTTTATTACACAGGTTGGTGTCCTATCGACTATCGCTATTTTAATTACTGTCGGTGTATATGGTTTGGTTGCCGGCATCGTTAAATTAGATGACTTTGGTCTTTACCTCAGCCGCAAAGCCAATATAGTTCAGCAAAAGCTGGGCCTGTGGCTAGTTAGCGCTGCGCCCATACTCATGAAAGGTCTATCGGTCTTTGGAACCTTGGCCATGTTCTTAGTGGGCGGCGGCATTGTGAGCCACAATATTGAATCACTTCACCACCTAAGTGGAAGCTTGACTCAAGTGGTCGCCACACTACCCAGTATCGGCGGTATTCTTGCAGCCATAACACCGATATTATTCGATGGGATTATTGGGATTATCTTAGGTGGCTTAACGGTTGTACTGGTATCATTTTATCAACGTTTATTTGCCAAAAAACCTCTAGATAATAAGTCGTAGAAACCCTGTTCAAATAAAGCCTATCTGCTACTATTAAATGGAAGGCAGCAGATAGCCTGCCATAGTTCCAGAGGCAAACCATGTCCGATATCAGCATGCATGATGTAGACGACAGACGATTTATTCGACACCCTTCCGATATCCCCATCGAATACTGTTTTTCAGACAAACCCGTCTGCTTATTGGATTCTATGAATGACGTCAGTGTGGGAGGCTTAAGTTTCCGAGCCGACAATTATATTGAGCCAGAGAGCTGGTTACATTTACACATCCCCATCAACGACAACCACTTTGAAATTGATGCTCAGGTTCGATGGTGTCTTAAAAAAGATGATCACTACGATGTCGGCGTTCTGTTTCCCGATCCAAAAGAAGCCTTCTCTGCTCGCATGGTTGAACAAGTCTGCCATATCGAGCAATATAAGAAGGAAATATTAGAAAATGAAGGTCGCACACTGAGCGGTGACGAAGCTGCCGCCGAATGGATCACCAAGTTCGCAACCGAATTTCCATCCGCCTAATACCCCATGAAAGCACATTCCACTGACCAGCCGACATTCTTTCGGCAACTAGACGAGTTCATCCAAAGTATTCCTCCGCGAATCGATTCCAGTACTATCGATCATAAGAACAACAGCACCCAAGCTAATTCGTCGAGGGGTCATGAGCTTCTTCACAATTACCTTCTGCACTACTCTCTCGACTTAACAGCTCATTGCGAGAGCCATGAAATTTGGCAAAGCGATATCAATGGCAAACGCATAGTAGAGCAACGCTGGCACTCACGGCAGCCCAACGGCCAACACCTCATTTTATGTCACGGTTATTTTGATCATACGGCTTTATATGGCAAGGTCATTGATTGGGCTTTGTCAAAAGGCTATTGCTTACATAGTTTTGACCTACCCGGGCATGGACTCAGTGGTGGCAAACGCGCCGCCATTGATAGCTTTGATGAATACAGCCAAGTGCTGAACACGATCATCAATAGAGAAGCCTACCCTCACTACCATTGCATTGGTCAAAGCACAGGCTGTGCCGTCATTCTAAACACCATTCTCAATCGAGAACTAACACCTTGCCTCGAGCATTTGCCTGAGCAAACCGTGCTATTAGCGCCTTTAGTGAGAAGTATTCATTGGCAAGTGTTACGCTGGGGTTATTTTTTCATTCATACATTCTTGCCTGCAATCAAGCGCACGTTTGCCGAATCGTCCCACGATAAAAATTTTAATCATTTTTTACATACTCAAGACCCTTTACAAGCATCCAAACTACCGCTCAATTGGCTAGGTGCTATGGATGAATGGATAGAAAAAATAGGTAAGGCCGAGGTCAACACTCAGCTATCTTGCACGATTATTCAAGGCACAGGCGACAATACCGTCGACTACAAATATAACCTCCCCGTCATACAAAGCCGCCTACCCCATACTCACATTCATTACATCGATAATGCATTTCATCACCTAGCCAACGAAAGCCAGGAATATTGGCAACAAGTCAAAGCGCTCTTAAATGAGTCACTTTAGGGCACCTCTACTGAAGAACACCTAATTAGGCCATTAACCTGTAGCCCTTCCTTATTTTCACGTATAATCTCCCCCTCTTTTTATCTGCAATCAAAATCACTCATGTCTAAAAAAACCGTTGCTCTATTTATTCTCGATGGCTTTGGCTATTCTGAAACATCCACCTCTAACGCAATCGAAGCGGCCACATCCCCTACTTGGGATGCACTGTGGGAAAACTACCCTCACTCACTTGTGAAAACATCTGGTTTAGCCGTGGGCTTACCTGATGGACAGATGGGTAATTCCGAAGTCGGTCATATGAATCTAGGTGCCGGTAGAATTGTGTATCAAAACTTTACTCGCATTTCTAAAGCAATCGAAGACGGCGCATTTTTCGATAACACTGCCCTCTGCAATGGTGTCAATAAAGCGGTGGCACAAGGTAAAGCAGTACATATTCTAGGCCTACTATCACCGGGCGGAGTCCATAGCCACGAAGACCATATTGTTGCAATGATAAAGCTTGCCGCTCAACGAGGCGCTAAGGCTATTTATTTACACGCCTTCCTAGATGGGCGTGACACCCCCCCTCGTAGCGCCAAAGCCTCTTTAGAGAAAATAGACGCTGCCTTTAAGGCCGTAGCGATAGGCCATACCGCCTCTTTAATAGGTCGTTACTACGCAATGGATAGAGACAACCGTTGGGAGCGAGTACAAGCAGCGTATGATTTACTCACCCAAGGGAAAGCTGAAAACACCGCCAGTACTGCGACCGCCGGTTTAGAGATGGCTTACGCTCAAGATAAAGACGATGAGTTTTGCCCTGCTACCTCGATTCAACCCACCGGAAAAGCCGCTGTTATTGAAGATGGCGATGCCGTTGTATTTATGAATTTCCGGCCCGACCGTGCTCGCGAGCTGACTAGAGCGCTGATTGACGACTCACTAGAGTCTTCTTTGGACCGTTCCGTACGCCCAACCTTGTCAGACTTTGTCATGCTGACCGAATATGCTGCCGATATCAAAACCAGCTGCGCTTATCCACCTGAAGGCCTGAGCAACACCCTAGGGGAATACCTAGCAGAAAAAGGCAAAACCCAACTAAGAATTGCTGAAACAGAGAAGTATGCTCACGTCACTTTTTTCTTTAACGGTGGCAAAGAAGAAGAATTTACAGGAGAAAAGCGGATTTTGATCCCCTCTCCCGATGTCGCAACCTACGATCTACAGCCCGAAATGAGCGCACCAGAAGTCACCGATAATTTGGTAGCGGCTATCAAAAGTGGCGATTACGACTTGATCGTCTGTAATTACGCCAATGGCGATATGGTAGGTCATACAGGCAAAATGGATGCAGCAATCAAAGCGATTGAAACCTTAGACAGCTGCTTAAAGCGTGTGACGGATGCCATACTCGAGGTTGACGGAGAGTGTCTCATTACCGCCGACCACGGCAATGTCGAGCTGATGGTTGACCCAGAGACTGGCGGACCAGTGACCTCTCATACCAATGGACCGGTTCCTCTAGTGTATGTGGCAGCGAATGGACAAAGCCACAAACTAAAAGAAGGACGACTCTGCGATATCGCCCCTACGCTTCTTGATATGCTCTCTATTGAAAAGCCAATGGAAATGACGGGGGAATCGCTGCTCACAAAGAGCGGCTAGTCGTAAATCGAGGTACTTAAACCTGAACAACTGTGGCCGGGGTGACTTAAGTACCCCAACCCAGCTTACATCATAACTATTAGTCCAAATAGCTACATAAACTTCGCATGACAATATTGAATTGATCGAGCTCAGGCATCAGTTCAACTTGGTTACTTTCCAAGTAAACTCGTTGAGTTTCGTACGCAAGCCGCTCAGATTCACGCGCACAGTTATAGCCGTCCATCGCGCCACTCACGTTTTGATAGTGATGGACCAGCTCATGTAGTAGTACCGATGCACCCTGAATAGTCGCTAAATCGATATGGCTTGAGAGGTAAATCTTTGCTTCGTGGTGGGCATACAGGGCATGAACAGGGGAGCCGTATTTTTTATTCAGATCTGCAGAGCTCATGACGACGACATCAGGCGGCGTGCTAATCTCAATATTTGCATTTAGGCTAAGCCACTCGATCAATATACCTAATAAAATTTCCACCCAATACCTCCAACGCTATACCTACTAAGCGAGAATATTAATTTTTTACTCGAGCATACAACAGAGACCACACTACTCTTCACAAAATCAATTGAACTATCCCTACCATCTATCTCCTGAATTTAAGCGAATAACAGCTCGCACACTATAAGCTTAGTCAATACTAAAGAAACAGCAAGCAAAGCTCTTTAAATCCGTACTACACCTTAGTCTTGCTGCATGAGTCTACTGCGCGCTTGAGCCGAATAGCTTGTGCTTAGTTATTTATATCGGCTTCATATGCCCAAAACATTAATAACTATTTTTTTATATAAACACGAAAAATCATCACAGATTTTTATAATGCGCAATATTGATACCGTATTTTTTAATACGTGATGCCAATGTAGTCGGCTTAAGGCCAAGCATAGCAGCAGCACCATCTTCACCGTATATTTTACCTTTGCAGAACTTCAAACCCTCTATAATATCGAGTTTTAATTGTTGTTTGCGTTCAACATCAGTGGCCACTGCGACTTCTTTTTCTACTGGCTGCTGCTCCATTATCTGGGGCTGAGCTAAGGGGAAGTGATCAAAAACCAATTGATTACCTTGGGCAACAATCATCTGCCTTTCAATAACATTTTCCAATTCACGAATATTGCCCGGCCAATCGTAATTCAGCAGGTGATTGATTTGAGCCACCGATACTTTCATATCGGATTTATTAAATTTTATACCTGACTTTTCTAAGAAGTGCATTGTTAACAGTGGTATATCTTCTTTTCTTTCCCTTAATGAAATGGATTCAATAGGAAACACATTCAAACGAAAGAATAAGTCTTCTCGAAATTGTTTATTACTAACTAAGTTCTTCAAATTTTGATTCGTGGCAGCAATAACTCTAACATCCACTCGACGCGTTTTCTCTTCACCGACCCGCTCAAATTGTTGCTCTTGCAATACACGCAGGAGTTTACTTTGTTGCTCTAATGGTATTTCACCGACCTCATCTAAAAAAATGGTTCCGCCATCTGCCAATTCAAAACGACCAATACGCTCTTTAATTGCACCGGTAAAAGCACCTTTGACATGACCAAAAAATTCACTTTCAAATAAGTCTCGCGGAATAGCGGCACAGTTCACCCGAATCATTGTACGCTGAGAGCGCTCACTTGCCTCATGAATAGCCCGTGCAATTAATTCCTTCCCCGTACCTGATTCGCCTGTAATCAATACTGTTGCATCGGTGGGTGCAACGAGATCGATTTGGTGAATAACATGCTGTATGGCCGAACTTTTACCAACGATACCTTGATAATTATTATGTACTTTTATCTCTTCTTGAAGGTACTCATTCTCTTGTTCTAAACGCTGCTTTAGAGATTCTATTTCTCTCAAAGCCCCTAACAATTCTTTTTGTGAATTTTTTTGTTGAGTGACATCACGAAATACCACCACTGCACCCACTAGGTGACCGTTATCTTTAATCGGCGTGCTGGTGTATTCAACAGGGATAGGGTTACCCTGTTTATGCCAAAAGACTTCATCAACAACACGATGAACAATACCATCACAAAAAGCGGCATAAATTGGGCACTGATTGCTGGGGTAATGGCACCCTGACTCATGGGAGTGGTGTATCAACCCATGAATATCTTTACCAACTAATTCATCTGCTGACCAGCCGAGTAAAGCTTCAGCAGCAGGATTGACAAAGGTGGTTCTACCTTCTGAATCAACACCATAAATACCCTCGCCCGCAGCAGTTAGGATAAGTTGATTATCTTTTTCAATTTCCTGAAAAACCTTTTCCACCCTACGCCACTGACTAATACCCGATAAGTAATGTTGATGTGCTGCTGCAGTATCTCGATATCGATCAAGTTCTTGTTTGTCCTGAAAATAAAAAGTGATCGCCTGTATATCATCAACTTCCGTAAGAAAACCTGTTATGTCAACAAGGCAATGCTCGTTTCCATTGGGCGATCTAAGCGTTAAATCAGAGTACCACGCTTTACCTTTTTCCAAGACTTCTTGCGTCAGTGTGATTAGCTCTGGAAATAGTCCCGCAAAAAACAAACTGAATGGTTTTTTTATTAAGCAACCTGAGTCAGACCACAATATTTTTTCGGCACTGGAATTAGCCAGCAAAATACGATCTTGTAATGGATCAACTAAAACCTGCGGCAAAGGTGAAGCAGAAAATATTTGCTGTGTAAGATTCATCGTATTTTATTTTTCATTGCTGCTTTCATAACTGATAACTTTATTTACTGAAATAAAATCAAACTCATAAAGAAGACAATCAATAAACATGCCAAACAACGATAATTCGTGATCGATACAACGAACTATCGTTTCACAACGAATTTTCGTTGCCCCTAAAAAATGTAATTAAAAAATTATCGCTTTAAAAACAACCACTTAAAAATCTCAAGAGGCTTGGCATAGTTTTCGCTCTACAAGGCAATAGAACTATCTGAGATAAAACAATGATTTCAATAGATCTAGCACTTACTACGAGAAAAATGTCTAGCACGGGAAAATGCTTCGTAAATCATCAAAGCAATAAATTATGCACCAACATAGAACAAAAATTGATAAGACAGTATATAAAGAAATTTACAAAACAACGGCAACTGAACTATAGCGGCCAATATTAAAGAGGATAAACACAATGACCATTAAAAGTCTCAACAATCCTTATGACGGGGATATTTCTTTAAAGCACAATCGCAGTTGTGAATGCTCAGTGTGTGCCGCCGAAAAAGCGTCGAGCGCACCATTAAGCGATCGTGAACGAACTGTTTTAATGGAAAAACAAGCGGATCAAATGACAGTAGTCAAAGACGATGGCGAACATAAAGCACAGTTTGATTCCAGCGAGGACATGCTGGATCGCGTTATCGAAAACTCCATTGTTCGTGGTATTTTCAATCAAAATGATATGGAACGTCGCACCTTTATGAAAGCAGTAGGTGGCGGCACTATGGCCTCTATCCTAGGCACCATGCTTCCTATGGATTCAATTAAAGCGGCAGTAAAAGAGTCTGCGGGTAAACTAGAAAAAACTAAACTGAATGTTGGCTTTGTACCTATTACCTGTGCAACCCCCATCATCATGGCTCACCCATTAGGTTTTTATCAAAAATACGGTCTCGATGTTGAAGTCATCAAAACAGCGGGTTGGGCTGTGGCTCGAGACAAATCACTCAACAATGAATATGATGCGTCTCATATGTTGACACCTATGCCTTTAGCAATGAGCATGGGTGCAGGCTCAACAGCTAAGCCTTATATTATGCCCGCAGTAGAAAACATTAATGGGCAAGCTATTGTCTTGCACAATAAGCACAAAGATAAACGCGATCCAAAACAATGGAAAGGTTTCAAATTTGGTGTTCCTTTTGAATATTCAATGCACAATTTCCTATTGCGTTACTACGTTGCTGAGTTTGGCTTAGATCCTGATCAAGATATTCAAATTCGTGTTGTACCGCCACCGGAAATGGTTGCCAACTTACGTGCGGGCAACTTAGATGGTTATTTATCTCCAGATCCATTTAACCAACGTGCTGTATGGGAAAAAATTGGTTTCCTACATACCTTAACTAAAGATATTTGGGAAGGCCATCCTTGTTGTGCATTTGCTTGTAGTAGAGAATTTGCTGTTAATAACCCTAATACTTATACCGCACTCTTAAAATCAATTATTGATGCAACACAATTCTCCTCTGATCCTGCTAATCGTAAAGACATTGCCAAAGCGATTGCGCCGAAAAATTATCTTAACCAGCCTATTCCCGTTATTGAGCAGGTATTAACAGGAACTTATGCAGATGGACTAGGTGAAGTGAAGAAAGTGCCTGATCGTATTGACTTCGATCCATTCCCTTGGCATTCAATGGCAGTATGGATTTTGACGCAAATGAAACGCTGGGGTTATGTAGAAGGTAATATTGATTACACAAAAATTGCCGAAGAAGTTTACCTGGCAGCAGACGCCAAAAAAATCATGAACGACCTTGGCTATGATGCTCCAGATAAAACCTACGAAAACTATACCATTATGGGTAAAGAATTCGACTACACAAAACCGGAAGAATATATCTCTAGTTTCAAAATCAAGCGCTAATCAACACTGTGCGTTAAGCAACACTAGGGGTGACCCTAGTGTTGCCATTTAAATTTTATTGTAACTCCCGTTACATCACCCTGTTACATCGTGAGGCTATTTAGATGTCATCGTTACGAATGAAATCTTTATTATTAACTGTTATTTTACTAGCAGTACTATTGGGTATTTGGGAGATAGCCGTTCAACCACCTGAACGTACCGAAGCGCTAACAGAATATGAATTACTGGTTGGAGGCGCAGATCAAGAAGCACGAGTACCGCCGCCATCAAAAGTGATTGGGCTTGCCATTAAAGAAATTGGTAATCCTTTTTATGATGCCGGACCTAATGATAAAGGTATCGGTATCCAACTTGGCTATTCTTTATATCGCGTATTAACAGGATTTTTCTTTGCGTTTTTAATTGCTATCCCCGTCGGATTTTTAATTGGCATGTCGCCTCTGATGTATCAAACCTTAAACCCATTTATTCAAATACTACGGCCTATTTCTCCACTTGCTTGGATGCCACTTGCACTCTTTGTGATTAAAGACTCTGAAGCTTCTGCCATTTTTGTTATTTTTATTTGCTCCATTTGGCCAATGCTAGCCAATACTGCTTTTGGTGTTGCCGGCGTACGCGAAGATTGGTTAAAGGTAGCGAGCACACATGAACTGAGCCCCTTGCGTACTGCTTTCACCGTTATATTACCTGCTGCGGCACCAACCATTTTAACGGGGATGCGTATCTCTATTGGCATTGCATGGCTCGTCATCGTTGCGGCAGAAATGTTAGTCGGAGGAACCGGGATCGGTTACTACGTCTGGAACGAATGGAACAACTTAGATTTAACGAGCGTAATTTTTTCTATCGTGATGATTGGCCTTGTTGGCATGTTTCTCGATTTAATTTTATCGGGGGCAATTAAACTAGTTGAATATAAAGAATAGAAAAGCGTCATTAAAAATAGCACCCTATCTGAGAGTTATTATGTCTAGCCATTTTGTACATGTTCAAAATCTTGCCAAACGTTATCCCATAAAAGGGAGCGACGAATCGACGACCATATTTGAAAACGCTAACTTTACTATTGAGAAAGGAGAATTTGTTTGCATCATCGGTCATTCTGGTTGTGGTAAGTCAACCATTCTAAATGCATTAGCGGGCTTAGATGAAGCAAGCGAAGGTGCCGTCATTATGGATGGCAAAGAAGTTGTCGGGCCCAGCCTCGACCGAGGCATTGTATTTCAGAACTACAGTTTATTACCTTGGTTAAGTGTATTCCAAAACATTCGTTTCGGCGTACGTGCTCGTTGGCCAAGTTGGAGCAAAGAAAAAATTGCTGAACACTGTAATCAATTTATTAATTTAGTCGGACTTGAAGGCAAAGGAAATTTAAAACCCTCTGAACTTTCTGGCGGAATGCGTCAACGAGTCAGTATCGCACGTGCTTTTGCCACCCAGCCCAAATTATTATTATTAGATGAACCCTTCGGCGCTCTAGATGCATTAACCCGCGGATTAATTCAAGAAGAGTTGCTAAAAATATGGAGTGAGACACAACAAACTATTTTTATGATCACTCACGATGTCGATGAGGCGATCTTATTAGCTGACCGTATCTTGCTAATGTCCAATGGGCCTAAAGCCAGAGTGGCTGAATCCGTTAAAGTCGACATAAAACGACCGCGCAAACGTAGCACAATTGTTGAAGACCCGAGCTACTACAAGATTAGAAATTATTTGGTCAATTTTTTAGTCAACCGCTCAGAGGAATTATCTGGAACATCACCAGAAGCCAATGAGTACCCTATCGAAATCAACCCTGCAGTCGACCCAAATCTTTCGAAGCAACCAGCTGCTTAACACTTATTACTCATCACTTTCATTTACTAGGAGTCAACTATGACAAAAATCGAAATGACAGAAATTATTATGGCTGCCAAGGCTAATAAGGGGGCATCATGGGAAGCCATTGGCAAAGCGACCGACATGTCGCCCGTCTTTATAACGTCTTGCTGCTTAGGAATGAACAGTACACCCGCTGAACCTGCCAAGAAATTATGCGAGTTCCTCGATCTTGACTCCAGCATCGCGACCGCTCTAGAAGCTTATCCTACAAAAATATGGGACCAAGCCGTACCAACAGACCCACTTGTTTATCGCTTATATGAAGTGGTTGGCGTTTATGGCGATACCTTAAAAGAAGTGATTCAAGAAAAGTTTGGCGACGGAATTATGAGTGCTATTGATTTTACTATGGATGTTGAAAAAGAAGAAAATCCCAAAGGCGACCGTGTTGTGATTACAATGAACGGTAAATTCCTTAAATATAACGCGTGGTAAGCAAGAATATGGAAGCTAAACCTCCTCTCCCCCCCTTTACCGAAGAAACCGCCAAGCAGAAAGTGCAAGCGGCCGAAGATGCTTGGAATACAAGAGATCCTGAACGTGTCTCAATGGCCTATACAGAAGACTCTAGCTGGCGTAACCGCGATGAATTCTTCAGTGGACGAGAAGCAATCAAGGCCTTCTTAAAGCGTAAATGGGATAAAGAAAAGGAATACAAGCTCAAGAAATGGCTGTGGAGCTTCACTGGCAACCATATCTCCGCCAAATTTGAGTACGAATGGCATGATAATAAAGGGCAATGGTACCGCTCTTACGGCAATGAACAGTGGGAATTCGCCGAAAATGGGCAAATGCAGCGCAGGGAAGCCAGTATTAACGATGTCCCCATTGAAGCAAGCGATAGGCGGTTATAACAAACACATACCCTTATGTGATAGGAAGCGCTTATCTATGCTGCCAGCTATGATATTATTGGCCCACATCCAATGATTTCATAGAAGGCAGTTATTCCCATGGCTAGACCCACATCAACCAGCAACGACATTTTGGGTCAATTGAACCAAATACTGGCTGAGCGTAAAGCGTCCGGCAATGCAGACAGCTCCTATGTAGCCCAACTGCATAAAAAGGGACTAAACAAAATCCTCGAAAAGGTCGGAGAAGAATGCACTGAAACCATTCTCGCGGCTAAAGATATGTCCGCAAACGGTAACAAAGACGATGTAGTCTACGAAACTGCCGATTTGTGGTTCCATTCCATGGTGATGCTTTCCCACCTCGATATCGACACTCAAACTGTGCTCGACGAGCTTGGACGTCGCTTTGGTTTATCAGGAATAGAAGAAAAAGCAGCACGTAAAGTGCTGTAACATAGTCATACATGAGTTATAAAACATCTGGAGAATATTATGGGTTTTGGTGGTATTAGCATTTGGCAACTATTAATTGTTCTCGCTATTGTAGTCCTGTTATTTGGCACAAAGAAACTGAAAGGCATTGGCGGTGATCTCGGTGGCGCTGTCAAAGGCTTTAAAAAAGCCTTAGGCGATGACAGCGAAAAAAAAGAAGAGAACGATGTTCTTAACGAATCGGCCGAAGAAAAAGAAAAGACGCCTGAGAAGTAAAATATTCTATGGGCTTCTTTGAAATTTTATTGATCGCCGTGGTGACCTTGCTCGTAGTCGGACCGGAACGTATGCCTGAAGCTGTCAGGACCGTCGCCTTAACTGTCGGCAGAATAAAACGTAGCTTCGACAGCGCAAAAAGCGAAATAGAAAAACAGGTCGGAGCAGATGAAATACGCAGGCAACTTCATAATGAAGCGGTAATGGATAATGTAAATAAAATAAAAAGTGAGCTGTCTGAACTGGATCAGAAGATAGATAGCGGCGAACGAAAAATGCCTTGGACAGAGGATGACTATAACGAAGATGAAGAAATAGAAAAATATCTTCTAGAGTCGCACCCTGAAAAAGCCACGCCTAAAAACGAGAGCAAAGATACTCCCTCCGTATAACCTAGTGTAAAAATTGAGTTAATGAATTCACCCACCGATCAAGCCAGCCCCCTCGTCGCACACCTTGTGGAGCTACGCAATCGCTTACTGTACGCCTTAATTGCCATTGCTGTTGCGTTTCTAGCATTGGTGGGTTTTGCCAACGAGATTTATGCTTTCGTGGCGGAGCCATTACTCGCTTTTTTACCCGAAGGTGGCACCATGATTGCCACCGAAGTTGCCACCCCCTTCTTAACACCGTTCAAGCTCACTTTTTTCGTCGCTTTTGTGCTTGCACTACCTTTCGTCCTCTATCAAATCTGGGCCTTTTTAGCACCAGGGCTTTATGCCAAAGAAAAAAAATTGGTCGTTCCGCTAATCACATCAAGTGTTTTGTTATTTTATATCGGTGTCGCTTTCGCTTACTTTATTGTGTTTCCTTTGGTCTTCGGTTTTTTCACTTCCATGGCGCCAGAGGGCGTTACCGTGATGACGGATATTGCCAGCTATTTAAATTTCGTACTGAAATTGTTTTTAGCCTTCGGGATTGTATTTGAAATTCCTGTTGCCATTATTTTACTTATTCGTTCAGGCTTGATTAGCCCGGACTCGCTGAACAATAAAAGGCCTTACGTTGTGGTGGCCTGCTTTGTTATTGGTATGTTACTGACACCGCCCGATGTAATCTCTCAACTGTTACTCGCTTTACCGATGTGGCTACTGTACGAAATGGGTGTATTTATAGGAAGAAAAACAATAAAAACGACGAACACTGAATAATTCACACCCAATCTGTCACCTAATTCATCAATCTATAAAAAGAAATAAAGATTGTTGCCAAATTGTTATCAATGCGGTGCTTTGTTTTAAAGAAAATAGCGATACTGCAGGCTTGCTTGAGCTTTACTTTATCTAAAAACTTGTCACTGCTTTATAATCGATAAAAATATAAGTCTAAGCCCTAAACTAAAGCATAAAATACGGCATATGACACGGCACGGCAAAAAAAAATGACAAATAACTATCACTTGTCATAATGCAGAATGAAAGAATAATAACAGCGTTAATATTTTGACGATAACACACATAAAAAGCGTCTCAAGCTAAGTGCAAACACGTAGATATTTTTTTAATTAAGAATGAGTCGTATTAGCAAAAAAGTCACGCAATAAAAATATATTATGATTCGGACAAAAACTTAGACTTATGTCGTATTTAAATTTGAAATGTTGATCATTTTTTGTTTAAAATAGCGCCCGCTTTTTTTGTGACTAAATTCACATATCTGAGTCTAGTTACGCAGCATAACTAATAATATGGAGCAGTGTTCAATGAAGGTTCAATCGAATAATGAATGGGATCCTCTCGAGGAAGTCATTGTTGGCACACTTGATGGTGCTGCTAACTTAACATGGGAAGTTGGCTTTGAAGCTATCGCTGCCGACGAGCATATGGAGCGTTCACGCGCTTTTCACCTACAGGCCGCGGGCCAGCCCGTCTCTCCCCTCAATATTGCTAAAGCTCAAAAAGAGCTTAACTACTTTATTGAAGTCTTAGAAAGAGAAGGCGTGACAGTACGTCGACCAGAAACTGTTAACCATACAGCTCCTATCGTTACCCCTTCTTGGACCAGTATGGGCGGCAACTGCCAAGCGAACCCTCGTGATGTATTGATCGTTTTTGATGACGAAATACTTGAAGCGCCGATGGCTTGGCGCTCGCGTTACTTTGAGTTCTGGGGCTACCGCAAGCTAGTAAAAGAATATTTCAATGCCGGCGCCCGCTGGACTACGGCACCAAAACCAGAGTTATCCAATGCGAGCTATAACTTTAATTGGAAACGTGGCGAAAACTACGTAACTAACGAGCATGAGCCCGTGTTTGATGCTGCGGATATCTCTCGCTGCGGTAAAGACTTATTTATTCAACGTAGCCATGTGACAAACGATATGGGTATCGAATGGCTACGCCGCCATTTAGAGCCTCGTGGTTACCGTATTCACCGTGTCGAATTTGACGATTACCGTGCAATCCATATTGATGCCACGTTTGTGCCTCTGGCACCGGGCAAGATCCTTGTAAACCCTGATCGCCCCATCAAAGAGTTACCCGATATCCTGAAGAATAGCGATTGGGAATTACGTGAAGCGCCTCGCTCTACGCTGCCAAAAACTCACCCGTGGTATTACTCCTTCAAATGGTTGTCGATGAACGTGCTTAATATCGATGAGAAAAAGATTATCACAGAGGCTGAAGAAGGCCCTATGCATGATTTCTTAAGTGATTGGGGCTTTGAACCCATTCCCGTGGCATTTAGAAACAACTACTCTTTCGGTGGTTCTTTCCATTGCGCAACGGTAGACGTTAGAAGAAAAGGGGGTCTTCAGGACTACTTTTCGTAATGAAAACCTTGATTGATGACTGGAATAAGCACAAACATTCGTCGCTACGACCCTTGTTTGCCTTATGGACCTACCGCTTCGGGCGTTTTGCGCTACATTCTGATAATTGGATTGTGCGCAAAGTGCTCGGCATCATCTACTTGCTAGTACAACCTTTTGGCGAGTTTATTGGTGGTATTTATTTGTATCGTGACACGAATTTAGGTGCAGAACCGCACTTTATTCATGCCGGCAACATACAAATCAATCCCAAAGCGGTGATTGGCGATAGAGTCGGCTTCATGCATGGCGTCACTATTGGTGTAGAGCCATCAGATTCGACTTACCCTGTCATAGGTGATGACGTCTTTTTAGGCGCTAATTGCACAGTATTGGGTGGAGTAAAGGTCGGTAATGGCGCAACAATATCGGCAAACTCGCTGGTCATTACTGATGTACCTGAAGGGGCTCTAGCCATTGGCGTGCCAGCAAAAATGCTACCTAAAGGCGCTTTTTCAGCTCCAAAAAAATAATACTGCCTGATTAAGTAGTACATCACATCGATACTCGAACAAACTAACTTCCATGTGCCAGCATATGGGATATCCGAACACTGCACCCTATATGGTTCTTATGTTCTTAGACACTGACTTGGTTATAGCGAATGCCCAACACATTAATCCAATCTCTGCTTGATGACTTTTTTTCCGTCAAACAAGGCCAACTATTTATAGGGGAAAAGTCGGTTAAATCTGTTGTCGATGAAATTGGCACCCCCGCCTACATTTATGACGCAGAAATATTACGCAAGCGCTACCAAGAAGTCAGAGTTGCATTCGACTCCCGCGTATCGATTTTATTTGCCTTAAAGTCAAACTCAAATGCCGCTTTCGCCAATGTTCTTCGCGAGCAGGGCGCTGGTGCCGAGGTTGCTTCTGCAGGTGAGATCGAAATAGCCAAAGCCGCTGGCTTTAGAGGTGACCAGATACAATTTGCAGGCCCAGGCAAAACAAATGACGATTTAGAGAGAGCCTGTAAACGCGGCGTGTTTAGTGTCAATGTGGAATCGGCCGGAGAGGTTGAGCGACTGTCACTGATTGCTGAGCGCTTGAATCAAGAAGCCAGAGTTTCTATTCGTGTACAACAACCCAGTACCCTCAAAGGTGCCAGAATGAGAATGTCAGGGGCCGATTCTAAGTTTGGCGTCCCCATTCAAGATGTTCCGGCCCTTGCCGAACAAATAGAACGCTCACCCTCACTGTCCTTTTGCGGTTTACATCTGTATGCGGGCACACAATGCTTTGAACCCTCCTCTTGGATTGCAATGGCACAGGAGCTATTCGATTTAACCAAGCTTATCGAATCCACGACTGCACTTACGGTTCAACATCTTAATTTTGGTGGCGGCTTTGGCGTACCGGTATTTGAAGGCGACCCCAGCTTCGATGTTCAAGAAGCTGGCCGCTTATTGAATGATTTAATCGCTAAAGATACTAATCCAAAACGTCATTACTTTATAGAACTAGGTCGCTATCTCGCAGCACCTGCCGGCATGTATGTTATGCAGGTGACCGACATCAAAACGAGTGGCGAGAAACAACACGTTATCTTGAATGGCGGTATGCACCACCATGCTGCTGCAGTTGGACTAGGCTCGCTTGTTAAGCGCAGCTTTCCCATTGTATTACCCGAGCGCATGCTTGAACCCGCTGACACCAGCCAGTGCTTAGGCGGTCCGCTGTGTTTGCCCGCCGATGAAATATCAGCAAAGATTGACCTACCAAAAGCCGAAAGAGGCGATATTGTGGCAGTACTTGTGAGCGGCGCCTATGGCTTAACCTTTAGCCCTGTGATGTTTTTGGGCCATCCTCTACCAGCGGAAGCCATTGTAGATAAAGAAAAAGTGACGTTGGTAAGACAACGAGGCAAACCCGAAGATATTCTCAGGGGTCAAATAACACCGGAGATGAATGAGTGCTGACGGAAAACATGGAGACACGGTCTGACATTGTTGAATCTTTTCAACAACTAAGCAAACAGTTTTCTAATCAACTTGCTATTGGCAACCACAAGGAAACGCTTAGCTTTGCAGAGCTAAACGAGCGTGTTTTATTTTTTAGAAAACAGCTACGTAGCCTATTAAGTGACTCATCTACGGCTATCATTGCATTTGCCTTAAAAAATGGGCCATCCGCATTGGCTATAGAGCTTGCTATATGGGCGGAGGGACACACGGCCCTTTCGCTACCAGACAAACCAACATGCAATGAAGCAGAAGGTTACTTGTCCGCTGTAACACCATCCCTACTAATACTTCAGAGTAAAGAGCAAACTCAATGGCTACAAGCTGCCTCCAATATCAAGGGCATAGGTATATTATTAGAAGAGGGTGAAGTACTTAATTCACCCAACTTTGGTGACATCGATAGCGTTCACTTTGACCAAGATATTCTACAAGTTCAGTTTACTTCAGGCTCTAGCGGCACACCTAAAGCACTTGCTTTTAGCCCCCAAGCAGTGACTGCGGGGATTTTAAATACACAAGAGTGGTACCAAGAGTTTCCAAGCGATCCTGCATTCTCTATTTTGCCTCAGTATCATGCCATGGGCCGAGCCCTTGTATTCGAATGTCTATGGTCAGGACGAGGATTATTAACCAGCGACTCTATGGCTTTTGGTGAACACAAAAAAAGTATTGCCGCACACAATTGCGGCCTCATACTATCGAATCCAAGCTATATTCGTTTTGGCTTGCAACTAAAGCTTTGGAAAAGCCTCAGCTCTATTCATCGATTTATTTTAGGTACTGCACCCGTGGAGCCTGAGCTCCCAGTACAAATAAGAGAACAGTTGCCACAAGCGCACCTCGATATTCGCTATGGGGTGAGTGAGGCCTTTGGTGCATTGACTCGACTTAGCCTGCCTGCCAACAGCGATTTGCATAGCACTGGGCATGTAGGCGCACCACTACCTTTAGTGGAGATATCAACCCGCCATAATGAGGGTAGCAGCCCAGTATTAGCCTCATCAAAAGCGCTCGCATCTTTTGCAATCGAAGCAAATACGATAAAGCCTATTACAGTACAGGACGGCTTCATAGAAACCGGGGACTTGGGAGAATACACCAAAGCAAAGCAACTATATTTACATGGCCGCTCCAATGTTTTTTTGAAACACCGAGGCTATCGCATTGATCCGGTAGAAATTGAAACCTCAATACTCAGTAACACTGCGGTACTAGAAACGGTTGTTTTAGGCATACCCAACAAGGAAGTTGGCGAAAAAATTATTGCATTAGTGGAAGGAAATACACTCAATACAAATGAACTTTTACAACAATGCAAAGAAAAACTATCGGGGCACAAAGTTCCCTCGAAAATTATTGAAGTAGCAAAAATACCTAGAAATGCTTCAGACAAACTTGATCGAAAAGCAGCTTTACACTATTTACTATCTAATTATTCATTTTAAAAAAGGATAAACTTATGAGCGAAAACACAGAACTCTTTGAAAAAATAAAAAACGTCATCAAAGAAAACAGTTCAAGTGATAACGAAATTGGCACCGATGACTTACTACTACAAACAGGAGCAGTAGATTCTTACAGCATCCTGCAAATCTTTCTTGGTTTACAATCGGAAACTGGGGCAGACATTGAAATTGAAGACATCACTGAAGAAAATTTTGCAAGCGTTCGCACCATTGCAGAATTAATCGAATCAAGAAAATAAAAAAATAAGCAGGTTATACGAACCATATAACCTGCTTGAAATTTAAAATTATCATAAAAAAGAAAATCCCAAGCTATTCCCTTAGCTACGGGATTAAGATCAGTCAATAATTTTTTTAATTATTCACAAAATTATTTACAACAGAAATAAGCTCGTCCTTATTAGGGCCATAGAATAGAAACTGTGCGTGAGCACTGCCATCAAATACTTTTATTGTTTTCGGATACGTTGTCTCTTCAAAAATAGACTGTACAGTCGAAAATAATCTTTCATCCACAGAAGTAACAAACAATTTATCTATTTCTGAATTTTGAATAGGCGCACCACGAGGAGGAGCCAATAAAACGACTTTACTAACTCCGCTCACATCAGGCAAAGCCTCCAGAATAGCCGCAGCACCACTACTACCACCCATCAGAACAATTTCTTTGTACCCTTTCTTTTGTAAAAAATTAACTGCTGCCTTTACAACCACTGCTGACTTTCCATTGACAGTTAATGCAGCTGTCCCTGAAGTCTGAAACTGCTCAGCTAACGATTTCCAACTTTCTTTGTTAAAAATAAATCCCGGTACAAAAACAATCGCTTTTTCTTTTTTCCCTTTCACTTTAAAAAAAGCAGCATCGCTGATATAAAAATCACTCTTCGCTCCGGTCTTTAATTCTTTTATTTTATTTTCTTCTGCCGAAACATTCTGAAATAAAAAAGTAAAAACCAATGCCGTTATAGTCAATGATAATTTTAAAAAAGGTTTCATTATTTTTTCCTCGTTAATTATAAGAATAAACTCCGCTCAAATGAACATAATGAGCCAAAGCATGAGCAGTAGAGCAACAGACATGCCAAAACTATAATATCGAGAAAATACAAAGACTTAGAAACCTTACAAGAAAACACACTACACAATATGTTAAATGACGTGCAGTTTTTGATACATCGTTCAAACGGGTATGTGTTGATCTCGAAACAAGCTCGAGATCAACATCAAGAGATAAGAAAAGAAAATATTTTAGGCAGGAGGGACAAAATTTAAGTCATAGTTAACCGTCGTTCTGGACGCATTCGCAGAACCAAAATTAATTAACTTAATTCTATCTAGTAATTTTTTCTCTAAAGCGGCATCATCCAATTCACTGCTGACCACAGTTGCAGAAGAAACTCGACCGCTAGGTTCAATCACCAGTTTTACAACGAAGACCCCTTCAAGAGAAGGGTTTTTACGCAAAGCACGCTGATAAGTAGTAAAGATAGACGATTTGTTACGGTCCATTACTTTACGTACAGACTCATTACTTCTAGAGATAATTCGTTGACCATCACGACCTACTCCCGTCTTCTTTGCATCTGCTGCACGTTTGCGGTCGGCAAGAGAACTACTCACTTGCGTTGTTTCGCGGCCTGATAGCGCACTACCGCCCGTATCACGGCTTAAACTGGCAGCATTGATACCACCACTACTGGTCCGCGACTTATTCGTAATGACAGAGCGATCCAAACGCTTAGCATCAGATGCACCTTTAGTGACATTATTATTGCTCGCGGTATCAACGTTTAAGTTTTGTAAATCGGCAAAAACATCTTTGACCTGATTGAGTTCTTTTTGAGCCTCTCTCTGAGCGCGCTCTACTCGTTGCTGCTGAGTGACCTTTGGTTTCACCGGCTTTGGAATTTTGACTGGCTTGGGCTTAGGCTTTGGAACAGGTTTCGGCTTAGGCTCCGGTTTTTTGGGTTCGGGCTTCTTGGGTTCCGGTTTTTTGGGCTCAGGCTTTTTAGGTTCTGGTTTTTTAGGCTCAAGTTTCTTGGGTTCTGGCTTGGGCTTAGGTTTAGGCGGTGGAGGCAATTCTTTCTTTTCGAGTACAACTCTAGCCAACACAGGTGGTAATGTTTCTTTCTCTTCGCGGGTTTTTTCTTTTACAGGATAAAAATAAACAATAACGCTCAACACTAAAAAGGCAATTAAGAATCGTTTTAGTATTTTTTTAAAACGGAAATCTTCATCCTCGGTAGAATACCAAGGTAATAACAGTTCTGGGCCGGGCAAGTGAAAATAACTCAAGGACTCACCCCTCCACTCACAGGGACAGCTGTTTTACTTAGAATTTGAGTTACCGCAAGGGAGATATCTCGAAAATCATTTTCCGCACAAGTCGCCATAATCCGCTTAAGTAAGGCATAAGATACCGCTTGGTCTCCCATAATGGTTACCGCTCGGCCCTTCTCCTTTTCTAGCTCAGTTAAAGGTCGGCGGCCAGCTTGATACTTCAACTCTTTTTCCAATACCGCAATAAATGGACTGGGGTCAGAAAGGATGTCTTTCACTTTGGCGATAGGACGTGTGCCGACCAGCAGGTCCTCATTATTCACTTTAATCAGTAAGGTAGTTTCTGGCTTTTGCTTAGCAAAGGATTCAGGTAGCTGGATTGACTTTTCAGTTGATAAAATCTCAACATCAGAAGAATTAATTAACAAGAAAAAAACTAAGATCGTAAAAATATCCATTAACGATACTAAGTTTAACTTGCTTGCCTGCCCCATCCGACGATGGTGCTTAGCCATACGTTTTGCACGCAAAGACTTTTTCATTACAAGCCCCTTCCATTGTTTTGCACTGGAGCATCGCCTAATGCAATCTCAGGAAACAGCTCTGCATCGACAACATCAGTTACGACGACAGCTTTATATGAGCGAACGGTATCAATGGTTGTAATCAAAGCTTGATAATCAGTCTCAGGGCGAGACAATATAAGAGCATCACGTTTTTCTAAACCGCGATCTCTAAATTCACGCTTTAATTGTTGCAAGGTTAAAGAGAGTGTTTTGAAATCGTGCTGATTGTCTTTTTTAACAATCCGATTATAGCGCGTGACATTATTTCCAAACACGCGATTTACATCAATAAAAGTTTCTTCAAGTACCACTTCGACTCTTTGGGTCTCCAGATCCTGCTGACTAGGATCACCCAAATCTGGCAATTTTAAATCAACCACGGTAATACGAGAGAAGACCATCATTACCAACAACACAGGAACCAAAATAATCATTAGGTTCATGAAGGAGGTAATTTCTAACTCTGCTGCCTCGCGCTTGTGATGACGTTTAAACCGCATAAATCAATTCTTCCGATACATTTTATTCATATTTAAGTATCTAATAACGGTTAGTCACCAGCGCGTGATTGCGATGTCACGCCTTTTACACGCGACATGATATTAAGGCATTTAACTGAAGCCATTTCTAAGCCATCAATAATATCTGTCGCTTTATTTTGTAAAATTGCATGCATGAACAAGAGCGGGATAGCAGCAATCAAGCCAAATGCTGTTGTATTCATTGCGATAGAAATACTACTGGATAGCTGACTCGCTTTTTCTGCAGGATCGGCATCGGCAACCGCTTCAAATGCGGCAATCAAACCGATAATAGTACCCAGTAAGCCCAAAAGCGTGGCGATGTTAGCCAAGGTGGCTAGATAAGGCGTTCTTCTTTCAAGACGAGGCAATGCCTCTAGCACCCCCTCTTCCATTGCCAATTCAATATCATCTCTGCGAGGAGATTGTGTCATTTTGGCAACGCCTGCAGCAATTACACGGGCAATAGGGGCACGGCTAGACTGACCAAAGTTAACAATATCTTTGTAATTTTTCTTTTTCAGCAGCGGCAATATGCGATTAAAGGCACGCTTATTAGACGTCTTTGCATAAGACAAGAATAAAAAACGTTCTAACGCAATGACTAAACCAATAAACAAAACAAGCCCAATAGGCCACATGAAAACCCCGCCGTTCTGAAAGAAGGCTATTATTGTATTCAATGTTTCCATAAGTGATTAACTCCACCTCAGTTTTATTTAGCAGCTTATTGGGCTATTCAGCCTATCAACAGCCACTACTAATGTTAATAATATCAACCAAACAAAATTCTTTTCAGTTTAGCCTAAACCTGTATAACCTGCCCACCCTATAACTTAAGGTAGCAGCCACTCACAATACCTTACTAAAGGCCTATTTTATTGACTCGCCACTAGGGGCAGCTAACTCGTCATAATAGCGTAATTTACGCCGCTGCTCTAAACGCTCAATAGGCGCATAAGTTCTTTCAAACACATTAGCAGAGTGAGGGACTAAAGGATCAACTTGACCCGGCCCCGGAGGCGTGGCCCAAGGGATAATATATAGAATTTTAGGTAGCTCACGATTACCTTCAACGGTAGCACCTAAATTTATTTCCAGCTCACTCTCTTGCGCCAAGGCCATCAACGGCATTAACAGAGCTAACAAAAAAAGCATTTTCATGATAAGTATTCTCTCTGACATAAAGCCTGCTTTACGTTCTTCGCTCTAAATCTTTTATCCAGCCATTTAATTTTTTGTCGTTACCATTAATAGCTTGGGCTTGCTTATAGGCGCTTAGCGCATCTTTTAAACGACCTAAATATAACTCATATAAAATACCCAGATTCTTATGCAGGACAGGGTCTCGTGGCCAAGTACGCAATGCTTGCTGATATAGCTTTTCTGCTTTTACAAACTTACCTTGCTCTCGATAAATGATAGCCAAATAATTAAAGGCATCTGATTTATACAGGCCCTTTTGCTGGGTAACCGCCTGCAATTCTGTTTCGGCTTGCTTTGTCTTTCCGGCTTGCCAATAGGTCCAACCTAACATGGTGTTAACACTAGCCAAGTTGGGGTACTTAGACTGCATGCTTTCCAATAGGCTTTGAGCACGAGACCATTTTTTTGCATCAATAGCTCTTAATACATCTTGATATTCACTGGTTGCCGCTGCAGGGATATCAACCGTTCTCGCATTAGGGTTAATGGTTCCGCTAGCATCATCTTGTGTAGGAGCCGAACCACAGGCCGACAAGAATAGCGCTAATAAACTGCTATAAATAAGCGGGAGATAGCGAGCTTTCTCCATAGGTCTGACATTAATACAGTTCACGTATCACTGACCTCGTTTCTTGCTTGTTAAATCGACCGGGAGATAGCTTAGCTAAAGAGGCGAAGCTCTTTTTTACCCAATCGTCATACAGATTATTTTTTGTTCGAGCTACATTAGACTGATGCAACTCAATGGCTTTTTCTTCAAAGGGATAAACCTGCTCTTCTAGCAAGATATCGTATTGATCTTTTGCTAGAGCACTCAAGCCCCTTGGACGCTCAGACTTCAGTACATCGCTACTCAAACGCACATAGGCCTCGCCTAGATAATAGTTAGCTTCCGTCACATATTCAGCCACACCATAATCAATCACTTTTTGATAGGAAGCGACGGCAGTCGATAAGGCACCTTGTTTTTTGCGCAAACTGTTTTGAAGCGGCAGAGTCAAACGCACATTTTCAAAACGTCGATAATCTTTTCCCGCTTGATAATTTAACGCTGTTGCCGCCAAATACAAAGAGCGCTGTGTTTTTTGTGAACCCGCCGTATCGTGAGCCACAATTAATTGCTTTAACCAATATTCATATCGGCCAATGTTATTTTGATTTTTATAAAGCAAAGACAACTTATTCATTGCTTCCATCCGGTCATCCAATGGTTGCGGGTAGCGCTTTATATAATCATTATAATTGGCAATAGCCCTCGATATTTGACCTGATTTTTCGTATAACTCAGCGGCGAGGAGTAAAGACTGCCGACGCAAAACAGGGTCATCACTAACGGCCGCCATTGCAGTTAATTCATTACCCGCGAGCACCCACTGTTGAGTTTCTTGATAAATAACTACTAGCTTTGCATAGAGCGTTTTTGTTAACGGGTTATTAGCGTAGCGCTGGCGAAAATCCAAGAAAATGCGTTCTGCTTGAGACCAGCGCTTCATTTCCATGAGCTGATTACCTGCATCGTATTGAGCAGTAATCGCAATACTACTATTAGGCGCTACATCTTGGACGCGAAGTAATTGCACAACACCGGCTTGCTGATCACCCTTAGCTAACAAACCCTCTGCATACTTATAAATACTTGCCGCTTGCCTATCGATAATCGATTGTCGATCAGGACTACGAGGAGATGTTAACGCTAACGCTTGTGCATACGCTTCTTCAGAACCTTTATAGTTAGCCAAATCAAATTCGCTTTGACCAATAACCAACCAAGAAGTACGTTGCAATTTGGCATCCGCTGGCGGCTGCCATTGAGTCACTCGTTTAGCTGCTAAAATCGCTTCTGGTTGACGCCCCACCTGCAATAATTTTTCAGCGCCCGCACTTAACACACTAGCCGCACGTTTATCACTGGCATATTTATCAGCAAAAGCTAATGATTGCTCAATAACTTGATTTTGCCATTTACCAAAATCAGGAGATGCCGTATTTCCTGCTTGTACGGCATACTGCTTTTCTAATTTTTGCGCCAACACAATGGCAGAGTAGCCGGCTTCTGCTCCTTTCGCCTGTTGATTTGACGGCAGTTTATATTGATAAGCCAGCAAGCGATAAGTGTTGAAAGCTCGCTCTAAATCACCCGCATCATTAAGCGCTTCTGCCATCAAGAAATAAATATCTGCTGTTTTTTCGTCATCAGGAAAAGTACGAATAAATTGGTCATACCATGCTGCTGCTTTCAAAAATGATGCTTTAGGGTCTCCTACTGCCACTCCCGGCTTTCTCTTAAGCCCCGCATCCTTGACTAAACGTTGGCCCGTCGCGTGCTCATACTTTGCCAACTCTTCTAGATAGACTTTTAAATTTTTCGAGAGAGCTTCACGTACCGGCTGAGATTTTGATTTCCAAAATTCGCTATCGATACCGTAATTATTAACATACTCTTCTTTAGCAGGAATCAATAAGCTGGGGAAATTACCTTTTTCATATACATCAATAATATAACCACTAAAAATAGGGGCGCCATCAGACAAAGGGTTATCGAGCACATATTGTCGATAAGCATTAGCGCTATCACGGTAACGCTTCTTAGAAAAATAAAGCTGACCTAAAGCACGATACAGTTTTGGAATATAAGGTCGTTGTTTATCATCCGCAAATTTTTCAGATAAACTTTTTTCACCATTCATATAAGTAAATGACAGGCTCATTACACGCAAGGTGTCATCGACTAAATTTCTCTGGCTTTCAGGAACGGTTTTTATTGGAGCTTGGGCACCATACAAGTGGTCGAGCACTTTGGTAAACGCAACAATCGCCCCATCGTATTCACTATTTTTAAATTGAGACCAGCCACGCATATAAATTGCATTTTGATAGAAAGGCGTGAAAGTACCTTGTTCAATAACTTCTTTATAGAGCTGCTCCGAAACTTCATAATCGGCGTTATTAAACGCTTGCTCGGCTCGACGGAATTTTGCTTCCGGAGAATAAGCCGAATCTTGATACTCTAAAGCTAACTGCTCTAGGCCTTGGTCTGCTGAATCGCTGCGACCATCTAAAGCATAGGCTTTAGATAATTGATACAACATTTGATCCAGTTCTTTTCCGTATTGCTCAGGGTTACCACCGTCAGCAATGGCTTGTTTTTGAAGTTGAATCAACTCTCTGTAGCGCGCGATTGCCTCATCAAAAAATCGTCCCGGGCTCTCAGCATTCAACATGTTTTCTTCACTGCGCAGCATTAAAATGTCAGCTAAACGGATCAGGATAGTACGCCGAGTCCCGGGGTCTTTTGCAGCATCTAATGCACGCTGATAATAGTCTTCTACTTGATCTAAAGTGATCTCACCATCTAATGCTGTCGACTGTGTAGGCTCAGCATATGTTTTAGGTAAATCAGATAGGGTCGCACCCACTAACTGTTTTCTAGTTTTATCGGTAGAAGAACAGCTAAACAAAAATACACTGGTAGCCAATAGTACCAATGAGGTTTTTTTCTTGGGGAGAGTCAAAACAGGAAAGAGAGTCACTGCTGCGCCCTCTCTAAATATTTATTATCGTACAATTGAGCAACAGCTAAGCGAGCTTCGCCCAAATAGAATTGCACACGCTGCCTCTGCAAGGCTAAAGACGTAAATAATTGCGCACGCAAGTTATCTTCGATAGATGCCATCACCGCACTATTATTCGACAACAAAGTATTAACGCGGCTTGAATAGTCATCGATTCTAGCTTGAGCTGATTTAATATCAGGAGCATCAGTTAACAGGCCTTGGATTTTTTTATCGGCATTCCCTGCAGAATTCAATATATCATCAATCGCTTTTATATCCGCTTCAACTTGCCATAAGCGGTCATCAAAATCGAGATTGGCCGACCACAACAACATACCACGGTAGCGCTCCAACCATTCATTTTCTTCAGAGGTGTTTTGTCCATTAGCCGACAATAAGTTAGCGTTACGCTCACCACTTTCGACCATATCTAATATGTCTTGACGGTCTTCGTCGAGCAACATGAAAACATCTTGTTCTTGACGAGCCTGATTAAATACAGCCGCTAACTCATTACGCTGAGCAGTGATAGATTCTAACTCCGCGGTCATATCCCGATAACCTTCTGGCACCTGCTGCAAACGAAATTTCTTAAGGCGATAATCCATTAAGTCTCGGTATGAATCTAGACTAATTTGCCAGTCTTCTAAACGAAAACGAATTTTGTGCAAATCAAATAAACTTTGTACTGAATTTTGGAATCGGTTTAATGAGAACAAAGGCAGGAGATAACGCGAAACAGGCTCAACCAAATAATTATTTTCTGGCACTAGCCAGCTATAGGTAGCATCGGCGTAATCAAGCTTAAACAATTCAATCAACGACTGATCAAGAATTTTCGTACCCGCTTCATCAATTAGAGCCAACTCTTTAATAAATACTTCTTCTGCGCGAGCATAAGCATCTAAGGCACGAGCGGTATCACCCAATTGCAAATAAGCATAGGGGATAGCGATTAATGATTCTTGAACGGCATCATCGGCCATTGGTCTCTCACTAAGGACAGTCCACGGTACCAATGCTGCTTTATAATCTCCTAACTTGGCTTTAGCCCAGCCATAGCCGAGCAAGGCATCATTAGCGAGAGGAGTTGACTGCCTAACATTTCCAAATTCGTTAATCGCTTGTTGGTAATCTTGTTGCTGGAAATAACTGTATGCTGATGCGATGAACGCCTTGTCATATAAGGCCAGTTGCTCTTTATGGTAGAACGACTTTTTAGATAAACGTTCATTCGCTACTTTTGAAAAGAAGTTTTGCGCCTGATCTAATTTCTCATAGCGAGCATAAATAGCGCCAAGGTTAAAATTTAAATAAGGCCGCCAATATTGAAATTGCCTTCCCGCACTACGGCGAGAAGAAACCTCTGCCAAGGCTTGCTCAGCCTCGTCAAACTTCGCTTCTTTGATCAGAAGCTGGATTCTCATGGCTTCCATTTCATCGACCAAATCGGCTGAAATAGGCTCAACAATATTACTTAAACTCGACTTAACGGCGTCCAACTCTCCGCGCTGATAACGAATTTTAGCCAAGTAAAACCACGCCGCATTGCGTACAGCTAAGGGCTTATCTTCGCCTAGTAAACGACCATAAATATCACCTGCTTGACGCTCCATACCAAAGGCAAGATTTAAACTACCTTCGATTAATTCTGGATTGTCTTTATGGCCCTGTATTCCCCCTCGCTCTTTGGCGACCATCAACTCGCTCAAAGACTGAAAGTGATTACCTTGAAAGTATTCATAGAGGACGACACCATAGCGGAGGTCCGCAACACTGCGTAAGGGCTTTTCAGCAAGAACAGTAGGACTCAATAGGCAGGCAGTAATAACACTGAACACAAGTGCAAAACAGGCAAAGATCCGCCTTAAGCAGGAAATAAAACGGAGAGACTCACCTTTTATCATTAAGTACATCTAGCCCATAACTCCTTAAGGGAGTTCCCATTCTTTAACTTCAAAGACAGGTTGTAGCTTTTGGGTAGAATCAATAATACGTAATTCCAGTAATGCAGGCTCGCTTGTTTTTTCAAAGCTCATCTTAGCGGCGCGCTTATAATCTCGGCCTTGCGGGCCTTTACCTGTAAAAAAGGCACTAATCTCGTGCTCACCAGACTTAATATTGCCAACGTAAATGCGCTGAACTCCACCGCGAAATAGCGCACTCACTTGCTTTTCAGTATAAAGGTGGCTGCCTATCACTTGATCATCAATTTTTACTTTTACTGCATCAAGCTGAAAAAATTCACCCACATCCATAGAAACAAAAACGGCGACCTGTGTATTCCCCGGAAAAAGTAACTCCTCTTCCAACAGCAATAAATCTCTGTTTAGATTGAGTGCTGCCTTTTTGAGGTCTTCGACCTCTTGATTTAAAACAACATTTTTTTGTTGTTGTACGGCTTCGGGATCATCTGTTTGAGCCATTACAACGGCGCTAGACACCAATAAACACAATACAGATATCACGCTCATGACAAGCGTTAGCGTAGTTTTTTTTGTATTACCCATTAGACCCTCAAGAATTCTCGACTTACAGCGTAAGCAGCTCATTTACCTCTCCTCGATCCCAGACCTTCGCTTTCAAGCGCCTTATTCAAGTGCTTCTTAAATACGCTTAAGTACCTTCTAAGCACCTTTGTAACAACAAAACTAGGCAGAATAGAGGAGGGATATCATTTTGATTGCTTAATAATAGCGTTGTATTCGTTTTTTTTCTGGTAATTGGCACACAATTTACCAATTTACCCCTATTAATTCGTTGGCAACGATAAGCCGTCACTATAGTGGACCTTGCCTGCAGAATCGATAATAATCGCTTCAATACTGGGTAATTTGTTAATCAAAGCCAAACCCAAGTCCACTCCCATCACAAATACGCTCGTGGACAAAGGGTCTGTTTGAAGCCCCTTATCACCCAAAATAGTCACACTTGAAACCCCTTTAGCTGAGACACCCGACTTTGGATTGATAATATGGTGTATGCGCTCGCCGGTTTGCTGGTCAATAAAAAAACGCTCATAGTCCCCCGATGTTGAAACAGCGGTGTTATCCAAGGGTAAAGTGATTGCTATAGCATCTTGCTGGCGTGGATTTTCGATCCCAACCAACCAAGGGCGACCACGCCGATCACCCAACAAACGGCTATCACCACCGGCGCTAAAGGAACCATGACGAATCCCTTTAGCCTGTAAAATAGCAATGGCCTGATCCGCAGCATAGCCTTTTGCAATCCCCCCCAGATCGATGACCACATCGGGGTGTTTAAAACTGACTTTGCCATCCTGAATACTGACTAGGCGATAATCAATAGCGGCCTGCCTTTTCTCTCTATCAGTAGCGCTAGGGCTTTGTTTTTTTCGATAATCATAAAGGTGGCCAACACTCGCAAAGGTAATATCAAAAGCACCTTGCGTCAGCTGGCTGACACGATAAGCCGTTGTCAGCAGTAATTCCATTTCTGTTGAAATAGTTTGAGGCACAGCCGCCGCCTTTTGATTGAGTTTGGATAACTCACTGGTCTCAATATAAGGGCTATAAGTCTGATCGATACGCTGCATCTCAGCCATCACATCAGCAATGGCCTGCTTAGCAAGAACTGCATTGTCATGCCACACAGTGACACTAATCCGAGTTCCCATAGCGTCTTGCTGCTCACTGAACCACTCCGCACTGCTACCAAAACTGAACAACAGACAGAACACAAAACAGGCAAAAGGGTGACGGATGAAAAAAAAGAACCTCAACTGACTATACCCCCATTTCCATCACTCAGACGCACTTGCATATTATTCTTGTATGTTGATTCGATATGAGCCATCACCAATGGGCTCACCAATAAATTGCAGCATTTGATTTAAGGCATTACTGGCTGTAGAGCCTTGAGAATTTGGCGCGATACTGCCTTGCACGTTTAACTTGGGTTTAGCTGCTGTCAATTGCGTGACCGACGCGCTGAGGTCTAACTCAAGCGGAGGTGAAGCTTGCTGAGCATCTTCAACGTGGTTCCATTGTGAGGACAAACCACCACTACCATCGTCTTTTGCTCTACCTTGGATATTTCCCAAAGCAAGCCATTGATTACCATTAAACAAAGAGGCTCTCTGCCAAAGTAAATTTAATTCTGTTTCTCCCAACTGCTGCTGGTGCCATGTTGCTTTCTGAATATAAGCATCGACATTTCCACTAAGGTCAACACTAAAGAAAGGAGCCACACGAGATACTGGCAAGGTAATATCGACATCGCTCAATACCACTTTTCCGCCCAATAAAGAATAACAAGCAGCACCCTTTATCGATTGTTCGCTTGTTAGTGTTGAAAAATCAATACAAGGATTGAGGGTGAGCAAAGACAGCCCCCTCAAACTCCAAGATAAAGTACCTAAGGGTAAAGTATGCCCCCGATCCACCCACTGGCTATAATCTGCTGCACCTCTCCATAAGGAGCCACTCACACCAGACGCTTGTAATCCCGGTGCCGCTTTTTGAATAGCATAAACAACCCACGTAGCCGGAAATGTTCTCAGAGCCAAAAAGGCGGTTAACAATAAAGTAATGGTGAGCCAATAACGTTTTTTAAAAAGAAACATAGTGAAAATAAAATATAGCTAAATGAGATAGAGTAAAAAAATATAATTTTTATTAAACATGAAAATACCAAAAAACTGTTATTCAGCTACACGCAAACTCACCATTAATCTACCAGCCAACTTTGATGGCGTTAAAGACAAGTCCTCTATTTTTACCTTATGCTGATATTCTAAATCATACAACCACTGGGTTAGAGCTGGGTAAGGCGCATTTTCTAAACGTAAACGGGCGTCTTTTTTTGAACCCGGCTGAAAACCTCTCATGACCAGTTCATTTTCACGAATGCTATTATCAATTAAGACAGCCAAACTTTGGCTACCTTTTTTATTATTACCGGCTCTTTTTTTAGCCTGCACTCTCGCCGCTAAAGCCTGAACTTCTACGACATCTTCTTTTGCCTGCCCCAAACGTTTTTTCTCTTGCGCATGCCAATCCATCACTGGACTAATAACAAACAAGAAAAATAAAATGACTGCAGCAACAAAACCACCGACTGCGATAATCATTTGCTCGCGAGGATCATGCTCTTCCCACCAAGAAATAACTTTATCCATTGATATTCACCTATGCCTTTTTCAATGCAATTTTTAAACGCGCCTGAAAACCTTCCCCGACAGCACTGGAACTTTGCAGCTCAGCATTCACACCTTGCTGATCTAACTGCTGGCGAAACTGTTCTACGCCATTAAAGGAATCTGCTTTAATATTGATGCGTAAGGCTTGTTCACGATTACTGTAATTTAACGTGGTCAAATTAATTTTTAGTTGATCCAAAGCCGGCGCCACTTTAGATAGTAAATAAACCACCTGACTTGGCTCTCTTACATTAGAAGCCGAACCCAACATCGCTTTTAGCCGTTTAACCGGATCAGTTGCCGCCCCCCTTGGCACCACTGTTCGAAAAGCGGATAGCATCTCTTCTTGATATACGGCCCGCTGCTTTTTCATCAAATAAATATCGGCAAAGCTTGCAATAAAAAACACAGCAATAGCCGCAGCGGCTAAAATTGCAACGGGCTTAGCTTCTTTCCACCAAGCATCTAGCGGTAACTTTTTACCAAACTTACCCGTACAAAAGTTAAGCTGATTCGTTTGAGTAAAACTCAATGGCGGAGGGCCAATGACCACACTGTATTCGACAGGAGGCATAATATGGCTCTCGATAATCTCCTGAGTTTCGGCATCGTCGACATAAACTCTCACAGTCCAAGGCTCAGCAATATCTTGCTGGTTTTGCAATAGGTCTTTCAAAAATGCTTGGGAAAAAGACTGCGCGACACTAAAACCCAAACCATTGGAGCGATGACCTAAAACCTGCCCATCATCAAACCAAATCAATAATTCATTATCATCAGAGGCGTGTAGGCTCTGATAATCTGCAATGCAGGATTCAACTTGAATATTATTCGCACTCATCCACTCTAATAGAGAAGAGATCCAATCCGCTTGCGCATAAGCAACCGACACCACTTCAGACTCTTTATTGCTACTGACAGCAAAATGCAGTTCATCTACGGAACCAATGACTTCATCTTCTATCTGGTAAGGTAATAATTTAAGAAAGTGGCGTGCTTCTTTTTTGTTATAGGCGACGGGTAAACTCACCACTTTATCACCGGGCACCAAAAGCAAAGCTGGCTGCGCCTGATGAGACAAAGACATCAACAAATCATCTTCTGAACCTGTATGCGAATCGGCAGGCCAATTAGATAGCTCATCAATAAAGCCCCAACGAAATTGTCGAGTCACAGCAACGGTACCGGCATCTCCAAGCTCAGCATTATCCTGCTCAAGCTCTTCATCAAAAACCTTCTCAGTTACTTCTTCTAATAATTCAATAACGAGTTTTTCAGCCACGCGCTTACTCTCTATTTATAGGCCCTAACAGGGCTTTAAAAAACACTTTCGGTACCACGTCGAACGGTATGCATACGATAGGCATTGGTTCGAGGCTCCGTTTTTCTTCTCAACATACTATAAGAACGACGTATCACTTTATCGATTTCAACTTCTGCCGTTAATAAAAAATACTGTGTTTCTGTCGTCAAGCCCTCAGGTGCCGGCAAATTATTTGGCGGCGGTGGCGAGCCCGGCGGCCCAGAGGGCGGCCCCCTCTCAGGCACACCAAATACCTGTACAAATTCACTACTATCAAGAAAATCCTTTACTTCCGCATGCCCTTTATCCGGCTGGTTAGACTGACCATTTTGCAAAGGGTCATCGACGATAACGCCGTCTTTTTTAAGCGGCCGACTGGACTCTAGCGTCTGAGCATCCTCAAGCGGCAATGGCTCTGGCGCTGTTCGTAAATTCAACGCTCGCATCACTTCTATTGGCGCCGTATTAATATTAATACCCACTTGAGAATCAGGTAAAGCAACCACATAGGGCTCTATAGCTGTATAAATCGCGTCTGTCATCCCTCTCACCAAACGCAACTCCGTGACACTAACAAAAGATTGGTTAGCTGCGCGATAAGGTTTATCTTCAGATAAATAAAAATCGGATTCTGCACCACCACTGCCGCTTACCGTATTATCGCTATCGGCCCAATCAACCACTGCTTCTGTTATTTGCTGAGCTTCATCAACACTCACTAAATTTTCTTCAACCGCCTGCAGTAAACGAATAAGACGTTTTTCATTTGCATTGTAACGTTCTTCAAAAGACTTACTGGCATCAATTGGGCCATCCTCTCGATTATTGGCCAGTAAATTTAAATTAAAGCGTCCTTGGGCATCTTCAAGATATAAATTGACGCCGTCAACATCTTTGCAAGCATCCGTCGCAGCATAAGCTTCTAACTGCTCCCTAACTATAGGGTCAGCCCACTTTTCTTCACTGCCAAAGTGGTCAGACTCATTTTCTTTTCTATCTTCAAGCAGCCCCCAATTGACTGCAGCTTCAATACTAAATACACACTGCTGTACACGGCTTGCGGCAATCCTATTATCCGCTCGCCCAATAGACAACTGAAAGCGAGAAGAGAAATCAATCGCCAAAGCAGTAATAATAGAGACGATAAGTAAGGCTATCACTAATATAGCGCCTTGCTGATATTTAAACATAGGTATAAACACCTACAGCACAAGAGCCATAAAAGTAAAGCTCATCAATACACAATAGAGTTTGACTCATATTTTCTATGGCCCACCCACTGACAAACTAAAAAAACGCTCAACCTCACCTATACCAGCCGAGTCAATAATGACCCTCACAGCTGCAGGCAAGGTCGGTGTTACACCAGATGTACCCGGCCAGCCCGTTAATTCAGACTCAGGCCCAAGGTTCTGAAATGATCGAGACAAATAACTAAACTTAATTGTATTAATCCCCGCCAGCAGGCGCCGCCTTTGCACCTTACCATCACCACTGCCATCCACAGGGGACCAAGTATCGCGCCACAGCGTTTTTAAATCACTACCCTCATCATCTTGGGTGACTCGGTAACCCACCATATAAAGGCTGCTGCGCTTTTGCTTTTTCGGGTTGCTTCGATTACCCCGAACAAACTGTAAAAGATAATCGTCTTCGCTTGCAATCAACACATCACTTTGTGATAAACGATCACCAAAAACGCCCAACATGGCAGACTTTTGCTCGCCGCTACGATTAAACCATGTGCGTTCGACGGCGTACGACAAATCACTACCGAGATACTGCCAAGCTCTATCTATTTCATCAACTTGAGCAGAAAACTTAGAAATTTTTTCATCCGCACTAATGGCATTATCTAGCGTTTGATAGGTCATTGCCGCAATGCTAGCGCCAATCGCCAAAGCAATCAGCATTTCAATTAGAGTAAATCCTTTTTGCTTTAACGCTAAGCCAAACTTATCCATTATTAACGAAGCTCTCCAGTATCGCTAAGGGCTTATCGGGTTCAAGCTCAACGGTAATGGTATATTTTGTTAATGTTGAACTCGTCGCATCAGGGTCAACAATCACCGTCCACTCTTGACCCGCCATTTCTGTAGTGAATTTTTCTCCCCGCTGAGATATGCGCTGAAGAAAAACACGCTCTAAACGCAGGTCCGTCATTTTATTTTCAGCAACCCACATTGCTATCGTTTGGTTTCTTATTATACCGGCATAATCGGCTTGTTTAATCATCAAGGTCATCAGAGCTGGAAATACAAAACCAATAACCGCAATTGCAACCAAAACTTCAATTAAGGTGAAACCGGCTATTTTTTTATTGCGATTAAATATATTATCGCTATTTAAACCCATCATTGTTCTTCAACACCCACTTGAAAACGAGACAGCTGCCCTAGTTCATCAAGGGTTATCTTGTAGCGTTCACTGATCGCATCAGGGTCGTCTTTTAATTCCTCCTCGCTTAAGGTGATCACAATCGAAAAGTCCGATACTTCGCCACTGGATGAAAAAATAATATCGGGTGGCCTGACTTCATCATCGTCGAATAAACGATCTAAACTATCCTCTAAGGACTCATCTTCTTCACCAAAAACAATGTCCCATGACAGGTTTTCTGGGAGCTCCCCTGCACCAATATATCCTTTTATATTCTCCCATTCAGATTCTTGTATATTCTCCTCACTATCCTCGTCATCACTAGCGCTTCTCCGCTCTTGCTGAGAACGTATGCTAACGCCTTTATAACGCTGCCAGACGTATTGTCTAGATAGCTCAGCATCATCTTGTTGCTGTTTAACCAACAAGCCAATGGTGGTGTTCGTCATAACCGCTTCATCAAGCGCGTACTGCATTTGCGCAAATAAATTATTACCCTGATCATTAATTAACTTGGCACTTGAACCACCAACTACTAGAGATACTCCAGAAGTAATAAAAGCTATAATAGCTATAACTATAAGTATCTCAATTAACGAAAAACCGTTTGCTAGTACCGGCTTTTTTTTAGTCGCGACCGTTATATAAGTCTTTATCATAACTTTCACCACCAGAACGGCCATCGGCACCTAAGCTGTACAAATCATAAGGACCATTTTCCCCAGGAACGATATAAACGTAAGGATTACCCCAAGGGTCGACAGGTAACTTATCCAAATAACCTCCGTCTTGCCACTGCCTAGGGATAGGGTCAATGCTGGGCCTCTCAACCAACGCTTCCAAACCCTGTTCACTAGTGGGGTATTTAAAGTTTTGGAGCTTATATATAGATAGAGCTTTGCCTATTGTGTCAAAATCGGTACCAACCTGCGTGACCCTCGACTGGTCGGCATGACCCAAAAACTTACCGCCCACACCCGCAACAATGACGCCGATAATAACCAGCACAACCATAATTTCGATTAAACTAAAGCCCTTTTGCTTTTGTATCTTTCTATTCATTTTTTTCATTTACCCATTAAAAATAATTTAAATTAGATCACTCATATTAAAGATCGGCGTCAACATTGCCCACATAATAAAGCCCACGAGGGATGCCATAATCACAATCATGACCGGCTCAAAAATACTGACTGCTGTCGCCAACAATAAGTCAATTTCGCGTTCCTGACTGCGTGCTGCATAACCAAGCTGCTCACCTAGCGTGCCGTTCATTTCACCACTGGCCGCCATTTGTACCAATAAAGGCGGGAACACTTCTGCTTTATCTAAGGCACGATGCAAGCTTGCCCCTTCTTGTACCGTGGCCGCGACCTTTTCGGACTCCTCCCTCAAAACAAGATTACCCATTGTTTGCGAGCTGATACGCAGTCCCTGTAACAAGGGCACGCCGCTATCCAATAACATGCTAACGGTACCGGCAAAACGCGCTGTATCCGACTGCGTTATTATATGCCCAAAGACAGGTAGATTTATGAGTACCCTGTGCCATTTACGACGATTGGTGTCGACAAACAGCCAGCGCTTAAAAGCAATAATAGCAAGGACGATGGCACCCAAAAGATAAAGGCCATAGGCCCTTAAAAAATCACTCATGGCCACCACGACTTGAGTCTGCCAAGGCAGCTCTGCATCGCCACGGGAATAGACCGTTTCCAATTGAGGGACCATAAAAGCCATCAACGCCGATACGATACCGATACTGACGACAATCAACACAATAGGGTAGATCATGGCAGATAATAATTTCTGCTTAGTATGCTGGCTGCTTTCTGTGTAATCGGCCAAGCGCTCGAGCACAGGCCCCAAAAAACCAGCTTGCTCACCCGCACTCACCATCGCTCGATACATGGAATCAAATGAACGAGGGTGCTCAGCCAAAGCTTGAGCCAAACCCAAACCTTCAAGCACTCGTGAACGAATTTGCAACACCAAGGCTTCCATCGCTGGCTTGCGAGATTGCTTCGCTACACCTTGCAGGGAATCGACTAGCGGCATACCAGACTGAACCAAAGAAGCCATTTGGCGCGTCAGCAGCGTCAGGTCTTTTTTACTCAAACGAGGGCCAAATAAACTCCCACCATCATTTGCCTGCTGCTGTTTTTGTTTAACGCTTTGAACACTAATAGGCTTGAGTTTTTGTGTCCGTAATTGAGCGCGAACCTGACGTTCAGAGTCACCCTCGACACTGCCCTTAACGACTTTGCCAGAAGCATTGATGGCTTTATAACTAAACGCGGCCATTAGCTTGTCGCGGTAACCCGCAATACCTCTTCGAGACTTGTCGTGCCATTCAAAATACGGCGTCGACCATCGGCCATCAATGAACGACTAGCGTGACGAGCATACTTCAACATCGATTGCTCACCAGCCCCTTCATGAATCAATTGCCTCAAAGCATCGTCGACCATAATCAACTCATAAATAGCAGTACGACCACGGTAGCCCGTTTGATTACAGTGATCGCAACCCTTAGCCTGATAAATTGTTTCAGAAGCAGCAATAGAGGGCTCCGCACCAATGCGGTCACATTCGGCTTCCGTTAATGTATGGGGTGTTTTGCAGTGCTCACACAGCAAGCGCACCAAACGCTGCGCCATCACCGCTTCTAGACTGGAAGAGAGTAAAAATGGCTCCACCCCCATATCCTGCAAACGCGTAATCGCACCAATAGCCGTATTGGTGTGCAAGGTAGAAAGTACTAAGTGACCAGTTAAGCTCGCTTGCACAGCGATAGAAGCCGTTTCACTATCTCGAATCTCACCAATCATCACAATATCTGGATCCTGACGAAGAATTGCGCGCAAACCTCTAGCAAAGGTCATTTCCACCTTTGGGTTCACTTGGGTTTGCCCAATACCCGGCAGCAAATATTCGATTGGATCTTCAACCGTTAAAATATTACGGCTACGATCATTAACCTGACTTAAGCCCGCATATAAGGTGGTTGTTTTACCGGAACCCGTCGGCCCTGTTACCAAGATAATGCCATGAGGGCGAGCAAGGCTATCATTGAAACGCTCGTAGACATCATTCGGCATCGCTAACTGCTCTAGCTTCAAATTACCAGCCGCCTGATCAAGAAGTCGCAACACTACCCTCTCACCGTGAGCAGAAGGAATAGTAGACACACGAATATCGACACCATGACCAGCAATACGAACCGTAATACGACCATCTTGCGGCAAACGCTTTTCAGCAATATCTAACTTCGCCATCACTTTTAAACGAGAGACTAAAACGGCGGCAAATTCAGGTTTAGGCGCCAACACTTCTTTGAGTACGCCATCGATACGAAAACGAACAGCAACGCGATCCTCAAAAGGCTCGATATGAATATCGGACACCTTCTCTTTAATTGCTTGAGACAAAATAGCATTAATTAAGCGAATGACTGGCGCATCGTCATCGCCAGCCAATAGGTCGGATTGCTGCTCAAGATCGTCCGCAATTTTTCCTAAATCAAGCTCGGCATCTAATTGATCTGCCGCTCGTTGAGCTGCGCCATCGCCAGTTTGATATTTTTGAGTTAGCTGTCGCTTAAATGTAGCGGGATCCACACTGGTCACTGATAATTCAGCGCCTACGATTCGCTGCAATTCCAATAAGGCTGCAGCAGATGGATCACCACTACAAATCAGCTCGTCACCTTCAACAAATACGCCATGCTGCTCAGCAAAGCTAAAAGGGATATTTAATTCTACTGGCGTTGATTCCGACACAAATTTCTCTGCTTTAACTCTACATTGAATAACATAATTTATTTCTATTAAATAATCACATCACGTAAAAATAATTTACTGATTGGCGGCATCTGTATCATTGTTCACGTCTGTATTGCTAGCCCGAGCATCCTGAACTTCGGCTTGAGGCGACGGCACTGAATATTCATCCCATATAGGCAACAAAGGAATCACATCGTCACGCATCAAAGACACACCGTTTTCTCTACTTTTAATTTGCTCACCGCGAATATAATTATATTTTTCTGCTGTTGCCCCACGCAAATCCTCTTCATCACGCACAATGGACGCTTTTAAGAAAATCATTAAATTAGTTTTTCCAACGCGCGTTTCATCGTTGCGGAACAAACTACCCAACAAAGGAATATCTCCCAATAAAGGCACCTTTTGTTGAGTCTGCTGAACTTCATCCTCAAGCAAACCACCCAAGATAATCACCTCTTGATCTTTTGCAATGACTTGAGTAGTAATCTTGCGTTCGTTGGTCACAATATCTACCGCACCCGCAACAGGCTGACTGCTAACACCCGACACCTCTTGATCAATTTCGAGAACAACCGTATCGCCTTCACTAATTTGAGGCGTCACAGATAAATTAATGCCCACATCGCGGCGCTCAATTGTTTGAAAAGGATTAGTACCTCCAGAATCATTAGTAAATGAACCCGTAACAAAAGGAATGTTATCGCCGATAGAAATCGTCGCTTCGTTATTATCTGTGGTTAATATACTTGGAGTCGATAAAATATTGGCTTCAGTATTGCTTTGCAGCGCACGAATCAAACCAGCGAAACTAGTACCGCCATCACCACCATCAGTACCAAAACCCAAGAGCAAGGCCGGCACAGAAAGCACACTACCTATTGCCGATGCATCTTGAGTTGCAGCAGCACCAGCAACACTCGCAAGAGAGCCGGAATTAGTTGAGGCACCAACAACACGATCTTCTTTAAAGGCTGCCCACTCAACACCTAACTGACGCCCTAAATTACCGGTCACCTCAACAATAATCGCCTCAACAAGCACTTGCGCCCTGCGAATATCAAGACGATCGATAACAGGTAATAATGTTTCTAAGGTTGCGGCATCAGCGGTAATTAATAAAGCATTTGTACTTGGGTCTGCTTCGACAGTTGTCGCTGCAGCACCGCCACCAGGAGCAGCGCCTTTTTCGGGTTCTAATTTTGAAATACTAGAAACAACTTTTTGCAATACCTCAGCCACTTTTTCCGCATCTGCATACTCAAGATAAACGACTCGCACATTACCCGACTGCTGACGCGGCACATCCAAACGACCCACCAACTCTTTAATTCTTTTTCGGCGCACGTCATCGCCCGTCACTAAAATACTATTACTACGTGCATCGGCTACCATTACAGCTATCGAATTTTTTGGCGCATCTTTTTCATCGGTTTTTTGCAAAGTTTGCAACATTTTAACCATGGATTCAGCTTGCGCATATTTCAAAGGCAAGATATCCGTATCAGCCACACCCGCACGATCAATACGCTTAATAACATCTCTCAAGCGCTCGATATTCGCAACCGTATCAGAAATAATAATGGCATTGCTCGGTGCATAAGCCGCTAAATGAGCATGCTGCGGAGCCAAAGGTCTCAACACCGGCAGCACCTTCGCTGCTGAAACATTATAAAGTTGAATCACTTGCGTAATGTAAGCGTCACTACCAAGGTTGGTACTACTCGTAACAGGTACGGCAGACGTGCGAGCATCTTTACGCGGCAAAATTCTAACCACTTCACCCACTTCAATTGCGGTGAAACCTTGAATTTCTAGAACAGATAAAAATAAATCATATAAAGCCTGCTCACTTAAAGGCTCAGCAGAAATTACTTTTACTCTGCCCTTCACACGAGGATCAATCACAACGGTTTTACCCGTCACATCAGCAACAAACTTAATCACTTCCTGTATATCTGAATCTTTAAAATTAACCTGCCATTTTTGGTCGTCATTTGGCGCTTGCGCCAACACACCAAAACTCAAAACCATACAGGCAATGAGCAACAGTTTCATTTTCGAAATTAACATTTTTTTCACTGACAATTTTTTCACCAACAAAGTCTTCACGTGCAAGATCCGTGTTTAATTCACATTAATATTATTAAGATCGACATCGATCGATAATTCTTCTTCGCCTCGCAACACCGTTAGAGAAGCCTGTGTTGCATTGCGTTTTTCTTGATAAATTTTATTCGCGGCTCTGAGATTATCTAAAGCCTGACCATCGATAGCGGTCACCACATCATTCAACTTTAAACCGGTTTGCTCAAATGCCGCTCGGTTACGGCCTGGCAACACTCGAAAGCCAACCATTTGACCATCTTGTGTTTTGCGAGAAAAACGGATGGCATCACTGATTTTTTCTAAACGTTGATTTGGGTTTAAATTTGCTAAGGCAGATGTATTTTTTGCTGGAGTGGTAACAGGCGAACCCAACTGGCTCGACGACACACTCACACCAGAACTAATGGGCTTACCCTCCGGATACATATACAAGGCCTCTTGGCGGCCACGATTATTGATAATCACTTTATCCGAAGCCACATTTACTAATTTCACATTACTCAAACCAGTGATTTCTTCGTTTACACGATATAACTCTTGCTTCTTACCATTAGCAATAATGGCGTAGGCACGCTTTTGGTCTTCGTTAGCAAAAGAACCCATCAACTCCAGATTTAACTTTGTTGCCTCAAGGTCTTCTTTTTTCACCTCGGCCACAGCTTCAACAGGCGCCGGCTCAATTTTTTTACCGAATAAAGGCACGCCTTTGAGGCTAGCAATATCCACCGGCGGTGCTGATGCGGATTGCGTATTAGCAAAAGCTGCTGAATCACCAGAAATATCAACTGGCTTCAAATCCGGCTGAGGTAACAGGCGCCAAAATACACCTGACAAACTCACAGCCATCCAAGCAAGCAGCAAAACTACCACAACACCTTTACCCAATAACAAGAGGCTAACAGCGCCTCTTTGCTGGGTATATCGGGTGGAGCAATCGTTCGATGTTCGATTTACATTCATTCAAAAATTCCAGTAGCGCATGCTCAGACAAACAATATCAAACTAGTTCCTTAAACCATACGCCTTTACGCCTAACGCTTTATTACACCGCTTATTGCTCTAGGCGCAATAAGCTGACAAGGCCAAAGAGCATTCAAAAAGCCAACAAAAGCCATATAATACATAAACTTATAGCAGCTTCTTGAGAAAACACATAGCTACCAGACTAACACAGCAAGCGACTAAGTGATACATCCTATAAGCACTATAGTGCCTACCAAATCACGAAACTGTGAACCCCAGCGCAAACACGCCCCTCTTCACAATTTATACAACAAGATGTTGTGGTTTAACTCGTTTTAAGCCACTATTTGCATACTAGACTTAAATCGGTTTAATCCGTTAATAATGTTTGTATTATAGAGGGCAAATACCCTTTATCTTTAAAACCTAGGTTTACATAATCCACACCAAAGGCACTTATTCGCAATTTATGTTTATTTTACAGAACCAAGATGGCTATTTTCTTTCAAAATCTGGCGACTGGGTAGATGGTCGCGAACCCAACACACTGTTCAGAACAACTCACAAGGATGAAGCGCTCAACCAGCTCTTTGAATCTAATAGCAAAGATTATAGTTTACGAATTACGATCTTTGACTGTGAGGCTAGCAGCAAAAAGCAACCTATTATCCCAGAAGACCAATTACCTCCGCCTAAACTAGACACTGTAGAAACGGAAGAAGAAAACAATGATACAAGAGAGAACACCCTAAATAGTGAAAACTTTAAGGATGAGTCTCTTTTTGCCAACAGCAGCCACGCTTAGCAATACTATTTTAAGAATCTGAGGATAGGGCTGATGCCATCACTTTCAAATCGCCTAGAAAGCATAAAACAAGCAACCAATTTGGCAGGGCTGGCGGATATCGTTCGCGGCATTGAAAAAGAAAGCCTTCGCGCCTGTCCCGAAGGAACATTGGCACAAACTCCTCACCCTAAGGCGCTTGGCTCGGCACTGACCCACCCCAGAATCACAACAGACTACAGCGAAGCCCTACTTGAATTTATTACCCCGCCCACGGGCGATATTAAGCAGTCAATAGACACGCTCTCTGACCTCCATCGTTTTACCTATCAGCATATTGGCAATGAATCTTTATGGGTAAATAGTATGCCCTGCATGCTCAGTAGCGGATCCAATATTCCCATTGCACGTTATGGCTCATCCAATAGTGGGAAAATGAAAAGCGTTTATCGGCTAGGCTTAGGACACCGCTATGGTCGACCCATGCAAACGATAGCAGGTATTCACTTCAACTTTTCTGTAGACGAAGTGTTGTGGCAATTCTTGCACGAGCAAGATAAAAGTAAGTTATCACTTACTGACTATAAGACAGAAGGTTATTTCAAACTCATTCGAAATTTCCGACGCTACTTTTGGTTATTACTCTATTTGTTTGGCGCCGCACCGGCCATCTGCCGTAGCTTCGTGAAAGAAAGAGACCATCAACTGGTAAGCGTGGGGGAAGATCAGCATAGCCTCTACACACCCTATGCAACCTCACTCAGAATGGGTGACTTAGGCTACCAGAGCTCAGCTCAAGAATCCCTCGTGATTACCTATAACTGCTTGTCCAGCTACATTGAGACTTTGTGCAAAGCTATTACTCAAACCCACCCTCACTATCAAGAAATAGGCATTCTTGACAAAGACGGACAACACCAACAACTGAACGACAGCCTGCTTCAAATCGAGAATGAATTTTATAGTGTGATTCGCCCTAAGCGTACAAGCAAACCCGGACAAACTGCACTGAATGCCCTCTCAAGCGGAGGCGTCGAGTATATCGAAGTGCGTTGTTTAGACCTCAACCCTTTTGAACCTGTCGGTATTTCAGAAGAACAAATACGCTTTTTAGATTGCTTTCTCCTCTTTTGTTTATTAGAAGAAAGCCCCGCATCAAGCGAACATGAATATCAACAACTCCAAGAAAATCAAAGAAGAATGGTCTACAAAGGACGAGATCCAAGCCTTGAGCTATATCACTACGGAAAAGAACGGTCTGCCCAACAATGGGGGCAAGATATTATCGCCAAACTGGAGCCCATCGCTACATTACTAGACGGGCAATCAAGCAAGGGAAAATATGCTGAAGCAGTAAAAAACGAAGCACAAAAGCTGCACAATTCTGAGTTGACGCCATCAGCAAAAGTCATCAAATCAATGCAAGAGCAGGATATTACCTTCTATCGCTGGGCGATGAATGCCTCCTTATCTAATCGAGACTATTTTCTGCAGAACTCTCTAGAGCCTGCAAAAGCAGGTTTTTACAAGAATATGGCCGATGAATCACTCGCTCTACAATCACGCATTGAATCCGACAGCAGTACCAGCTTTGAAGATTACTTGCGTGATTATTATGCACAATACAATTGCTGCCCAGATAACAATGCCAACAAAAAGCAGGCCTTAGCCTAGCCTGCTCGTTATTAAACCTTAAACTAGCGTTGCACTACAAAGTTGTTGAAGTAGAGCCCCGTCACACCTTCCTCTCCATCTTCTGCTTGGAGCAATTCCTTAACGCCTTGCAAAGCCTCTAGGCGAACGGTCTCTTTACCCTGTTGTGTATCAACATCAATATCATTCAACTTACTGAATTCTCTAACCAAATAATCGCGAATCAATGGCATATGGTGTCGGATCGCATTAGATGAAATTGTATCCTTTGCCCTAAGCGAAATTTCCAACTTCATATATTTCAGCTTGCCTGGACCACCATAATTGACCACAAAAGCTGGCTTCACAGGGATATAAATGGGGCGTTCCAAAACAGCCGGCTCTCCATCACCCTCTTTCTCTTCATCAGCCGCATATAGCGAAGAGGAAGCACTCAGCAATACGAATAAAATAAAGTAACACCACCGCGACATAAGAACACCCATAGAAGTTAAAGTCATGTGAATAGCTTAAGTATAGATGGCTCATCACAATTGCCAGTTAAATTAAAAACACGTAAGCTATTCTGCATTCACACTTGGACCTCTTGTTATGCCTTCAACTAAAAACCTACTTCTCTTGATCTGGGGTGGGACCATCGCACTCATCGCCATCGCACTGTACATGCAGTATTTCATGGATTTAATTCCCTGCGCTTTGTGCATGACACAACGGGTTTTTGTGATAGCCGTTGGTGTGGTTGCCTTAATTGCTTGGCTGCATATTTTTTTAAAGCAAAGAGCTTCAAGTGCTGACGAGATAAAGGATAGCCCTGTGGCCTCAATCAGTAAGGCGGGCATCAGAACCTACAGCATACTGGGTATGCTAATGGCCCTGATAGGTAGCGCTTTCTCCATGCGACACCTTTGGCTACAAAGCCTACCGGAAGACCTCGCACCCGCTTGCGGTCCCAGCCTAAGCTATTTACTCGACACAGTGCCTTTATTCGAGGCGCTGACTGTACTTCTGCAAGGGGACGGTAATTGTGCGGAGACGAGCTGGTCATTGCTTGGCATCACAATACCCGGTTGGACACTTGTGGCCTTTGCCGGCTTATTTTTAATCAATGCGTTTATTTTTTATAGAGGGGACCGCAGTTGAGCAAGCAATATTAGACCATATTCAACTAAAAAAGCGCTAATTCTTGCTAATACAAAAAACATCTCCTATCTTAAGAACTACAATGCAGAGGTTGCGAAAAGACAATAACGACCAGCCTTATCAATATCACAGCACACAGACAGATATATAGATAATATTGCTGCTGGTGCAAATACATAATTAAGGGTTTGACCATGTTAGAAAATTGTAAATCAGCCAAAGAACGATGGGGCGGAGTCAACGCAATTGTGGATCGCTGGCTACAAGAGCGACAAGAACTACTTGTTGGTTACTGCGCTCTATCCGAGGTGGCAGAGTTTGATGAAAATAACTCTGAACACGGCCAAAAAATAAGGCATTTCTGTCAAACGATGATGGATTACGTCTCTGCCGGCCACTTTGAGGTATACGACCAACTCATCAAAGAAGGTAAAGATTTCGGTGACAAAAGTGCTCTGGAAAAAGCCGCCTCCCTTTACAAAACTATCGATGTCACTACCGAACAATTATTAGATTTTAATGATAAGTATCAAGAAACCGACGACCTATCCAGCCTTACAACCGACCTCTCCAATATCGGTCAACATTTAGAATCGCGCTTCGAAGCGGAAGATCAAATGATCGCCGTGCTCCACGTTTGCCATAAAGAGTTAGTCGCTTAAGGGATCAAACCATCGCCAGTACGACGCATCGATACCACGGAAGGTATTCGTCACATCAGCCACACCACAATCTACACGCCTCTACATTCTTCTCTATTAAAAACAGTTAAATCAAACAGTTGTTTAAAGCGAAAGGCTGTCTAAACTTAAAAGAAACCATTCATTTATAACGACGATTTAATATGGGTCTCTACCAACTCATGCGTAAGCACTTTTACATCTACTTTTTTTGCCTAACAGTCGCCTCAATTATAAGCGGATGTGGATCGTCAAACGCACCGACTGATCGCGTTGAAGTTGCCGTCAACGGGATCCATGGCGGTAGCTTAAGTGATGATGGTAAATACGCGATTATCGGCTCAGTGCAACACGGTGGCAGCCTGTGGCGGCTCAGCGATGGAGAAAGACTGTTTAACTGGAATCATGGCGAAGATGAGCTCAGTGTCCTTATTAGTGCAGATGTAGACCCTAGCGGCAATTGGGCAATGACAGCAGAGGCACACACTTTAGTACTGTGGGATATAAATACAGGTAGCGCAGCACGATTTTGGACAGCACCAGGGGAAGTCTTAGACGCAGACCTAGCGAATGGTGGTCGCTATGCGCTATTAGGTCAAGCTGACCACTCCGCAGTGATATTCAATATTATGCAAGGTGGAGTAGTTCGCACATTTAACCATCAGGGCCGTGTTCGCAGCGTTGACCTCAGCCGTGATGGTCGTCTGGCAATCACCGGCTCTGAAGATCAAACAGCCGTTGTTTGGCGGGTCGACAGCGGTAAAAAGCTAATGACCATGCAACACGAGGAGGATGTTCAAGAAGTCATATTAAGCCCTGACGGGCGCTTTGCATTCACCTCTGCAAAATATGATCGTGCTGAGATATGGGACGTGCGCGCAGGTAAATCTTTAAAGAGTATCCCTCTATCTAAAGAACGAATTAAGCGAGGACTGGAAGTAACCGCCGCTAGCTTTAGCCAGGATAGTCAGTATTTACTACTGGGCTATACCAACCAAAAAGTAGAGCTATGGAATGTCTCAAATGCTAAACGTATCAAGGAATGGACACTAACCAAGCGTCACAAATGGCAACCAACAGGAGTGGCGGTAATCGATCTAGCCTTTACACAAAGCCAACGTTATTACGCCATTGGATCCAATGGCTTTATTTATTTACTGCAATGAAAAAAACAAGCGCACAATAAAAAAGCCCTAAAGCAAAATACTTTAGGGCTTTCTCTTGTAAGTAAAGACGAGCTTACTTAGAAACGTCGACCTTTTCTGGCTTAGTCACATCTAAGAGCTCAACCTCGAATACTAAAGTTGCATTAGGCCCGATGCTCGCACCAGCGCCATTTTCAGCATAAGCAAGGTCTGAAGGGATAGTAAGTTCCCACTTATCACCGACACTCATCAATTGTAAAGCCTCAATCCAACCTGGGATAACACCAGCTACTGGGAAAGTGGCGGGCTCATTGCGCGAGTAAGAGCTATCAAACTCAGTACCATCTGTCAGCATACCTTTATAGTGAACGGATACTGTATCGCTGTATTCTGCCTTTGCACCGTCACCAGCAACCAATTCTTTGTACTGCAAGCCACTCTCAGTGGTTACAACACCTTCTTTGGCACCATTGGCTGCTAGATAAGCAGCACCTTCTGTTTTGTTCTTCTCAGCCGCTTCTGCTCGCTCTTTCTCTTGAGCTGCTTGCTGCTCCTCTTGACGCTTTTGAGCTTGCTCTTGCAAAGTAGCGATGGTTTGCTGAATTTGCTCTTCACTTAAACGTGATTCTTTATCTGCCATGGCATCGTCGATGCCTAGCTTCATAGAGGCGATATCAATTTCAACACTATCACGCTTAAACTGCTTCGCCATATTATTACCGACCATATAGCTTAAACGCTGCTCTACAGATTCTAGTGTGGGTTCCGCAGCAGCAACTGTTTCTTCAGCTTTTTCTCCACCGCAGGCAACCATGGTTAGCGCTGCCATACTCGCTATAAGAAGCTTCAATTTCATGAGAATATCCTAACTAATTTACTGTTTATAAATGTATTAATAACACAACATACCCAAAAGAAAAGGTGGCACATCTCACCTCACACCTTTACTGAATACCTTGATTATTCAACACCTAGTTTATACTGACACACAAAATAGTGCGCCTGTCATCAAGGCCGACATGGTATAACAAAGTGCTTTAGATAGATACCAGCAGCCTGATTGCTTTTGAACTCGATCACGCTTAAAAATTCATTTATCTTTCTCCAATAAAGCCCACAAAATAAAGCACATTAGGCAAAATCAAAGACAAAATAGGGATAAAAGGCCTATATATTCGACTAAAAGCAAGGGCATCGATATCAATTTATTGGATAAAACCAGCATTTTTTGAAATAATCGCTACACCATTAGAACTTCTTTCAACGGAGGTCGTATGCCCAATCACAAAAGCAATCACAAAATAAGTGCCAAGCAAAGCGCTGCAAACAAAGCAGCGAAAGTCATTCTTTCTACCGAAAAGAGAATCGCCAAACTAGAAAAACAGCTTATCACGGCACGTACTAATAAAATCAAGAAGTTAGACAAGCAAGTCAACAGCCTCAAAACCAAACTAAAGCAATCTAAACTAAAGCTATCAAGCCTATCGAAGAAAAAGACTATTAGTGCCGAAAAGCAAAAGAAAGCCCTAAAAATCAAATCCAGCACATTCAGCAGTGAACTAGCCTTAGCCAAAAAGAACCTAGATCAAGCAAAAACTGACTTAAAGCACGCTCTAGAAATAGAAAAAGCCGTCAGTATTGCTAAAAAATTGCTTGGCAAAACAACCATTAAAAAGAAAAAAGTTAGAAAAGTAATCAAGAAAGCCGTATTTGCTCTGACGCCAGACCTATCAAAACCAGTTAATCAAACTGCAGAAAAAGCCACTAAAAAGAGCAAAGTAAAAAAACAATCCAAACACTGGAAACCCTCAAAGCCCGAAGCGGTAAAAAAAGATATTGAAAATAACAAACCAATAAAAATTGATACGCCACCCAAAAAACCTGAAGCACAAAAAACAAGCACTAAGCAATCTACGTCTTCGACAAACCCAGAAAAAACGCCTAGCGCGAATACAAGCAATATATTATTAAAAGAAAAAGATACTAATAACGAGCAAAGCAATAAAAGTGAGCTTACGAATGCATACGAAAAAAATGCCTACAAAAGAACAGAGCCACTAAAGAAGAATATTGCGTCTACCGTCAACAAAGACAAGCCAACTCAAAAAACAAAATCAGAAGAAAATAAGAAGCTAGAGGAAAATGAAAAGCCAATAACAAACTGGCACACCATGCCACTATTACGCAAGCATGATGATTAGCTAAAACACTTCAGGCCGCCTTAAGCCTGAAGTTTCCAATTTAATGCCTTGCCTGCATAAAATGGCACAATCGGATTACCGTTAGGCAAAACGATTTCTTCTGGCACCTGCCACTCCTGCTTAAGTAAAGTAATAGTACCCGTATTTCGGGGCAAGCCATAAAAATCAGCGCCATAATAGCTTGCAAAATTTTCCAGCTTATCAAGCGCATCTAAATCTTCAAAAACCTGAGCATAAAGCTCGATCGCGCTCCAAGCACTATAACAACCAGCACAACCGCACGACGACTCTTTACGGTGTTTTTCATGAGGTGCTGAGTCAGTTCCTAGAAAAAACTTAGGCGAACCACTTGCTACCGCCTGCCTCAACGCTAACTGATGAGTGTTGCGTTTTAAAACAGGCAGACAATAGTTATGAGGGTGAACACCACCAACCAAGAGATCATTACGATTTAACAAAAGGTGCTGAGGTGTAATCGTTGCCGCCACCTTATCGGAAGCATCATTCACAAAATCAACGGCATCTTTCGTTGTAATATGCTCAAAAACAACTTTTAAATCAGGAAAACGTTCAACAATATCTCGCAAGTGACGATCAATAAATACCTTTTCTCTGTCAAAGATATCGATATCACCATCGGTGACCTCGCCATGAATTAGCAATAGCAAGCCTTCTTCAGATAATGTTTCGAAGACTGGCTCTAAGTGACTTAAATCGCTTACCGCTGCATCCGAATTGGTTGTTGCACCAGCAGGGTATAATTTAACAGCAACTACACCCGCTTGCTTAGCCTCCCTAATCATATCTGGAGTAGTGGCATTCGTAAGATACAAAGTCATTAAAGGCTCAAAGGTACTACCCTCTAAACGTGCAGACAATATACGCTGGCGATACTCTTCAGCCATTACAGCTGTCGTCACAGGAGGAACAAGATTTGGCATCACAATCGCGCGCTGAAAACAACGCTCTGTTGCCGGAACAGTTTCGTTCAAAAAATCGTTATCGCGAAAGTGAAGATGCCAGTCATCCGGCGTGGTAATAGTGATAGATGTCATAAAATATTGTTACACTTTTTCATTAATTATTTAGAGCGCACTGTAGACAAAAAAATCAAGGAGATGTTTTTGTTAAGCGGATAAGTTTGCCATTGCCCGCATCAGTTAACAAGTAAAGCATATTACCGCCAAATGTTTTAACATCTCGTATGCGGCCAAATTCTTGTTCATACAAACGTTCTTCTTTGAGCACCAACTCATTCTTCAATGTTAGGCGCGCTAAAAGCTGATACTTAAGTGCGCCTACAAACAAATCATCACCCAAAAAAGCCATACCTGAAGGCGCAATAGAAGGATCCCAAAAATGAATAGGCTGTTGCATACCTACTTTTTTAGTGCCCTCTCCTATTTTGAAGCCTGAACCGTATTCTTCACCATAGGTAATAACAGGCCAGCCATAATTTTTTCCTTTTAATATAAGGTTAACCTCATCCCCGCCCTGAGGACCATGTTCATGAGCCCACACTTGACCGGTGATTGGATGCAAACTTAAGCCCTGAATATTACGGTGACCATAAGAATATATTTCAGGCTTAGCATTTGGAGTAGATACAAAAGGATTATCTTTCGGAACAGCGCCATCGTCATGCAAGCGGATCATTGTGCCGATGTGGCTATCAAGTTTTTGCGCTTCATTTCTTTGACCGCGATCACCTAAAGAAATATATAAATAACCGTCTTTATCAAACAGTAAGCGACTACCAAAGTGCCGACCACCTCGCACTTTTGGCAAAGCCGTAAATATGATGGCTTGATCCACTAACTTATTACCATCTAACTTGGCGCGTATCACTTCTGTGCCGTAGCCAGAAGATGAACTGCCAGCAACAAAACTAAGGTAAATAAATTGATTCGTGGAAAATTGCGGATGTACGAGGACATCCAGCAAGCCGCCTTGACCCACGGCAGCAATATCTGGCAACCCGATGACCGGTGCAGATACATTACCTTGACTATCCACAATGCGTAGATTGCCTTTTTTTTCAGTCACAAGGAAACGTTGATCGGGTAGCTGAAACAAACCCCAAGGTTTTTTTAAACCTTCGGCAATAACATCGACTTTAAAATCAGCTGAGCTGAAATGACTGAAAAGTGAAAAAACGATTGCCGCCAAATATTTCATGCCCTTCCACCTCTGCAATGATATTGAGACTGGGATAAAAAATTACCACCCACGATGTTAACGATGCAAGATAGGCCGATAACCTTTTTCAATACCTTTTGTCGCAATGGCAACGGCATCGTGAGCATGAAGGCTTTCGATGTGTTCTATACGCACCCAAAAATCAGTGTATTGCTTTTGAGCATTTAAACTATTTTTTACTCGTCTAGCCGCATCTTCACAAAACATTTGGTTTGCACCATTCAAACGCGCAAACTCTTGCTCATCTTCTCTTTTCACTGCGGTTTGTACGGCGGTTTTCAATGCCGATTCAGCGACACCAATAAGCTCACTGACAGGAAATCCATCTTTATAGCTATCATCTAACTTAACAATAATATTGGCATAGCTACGTTGGCTATGTGGCGTTGCCACGCTGCCTCGATCAGAGCGTAACCATTTTTCAACAGTCTCTTTATCAACACTATCGCTATCGGCAAAGTCATCGGCAAAAGCTTGCTGGAGCAATTGACGCGATAAGGCTGCAGAGCAGGGACAGGTAGACGAATAAGGGACTTTAACTGACAATTCAATATTGACTTTATCGCCATCAAAAGTCGCTCGAATAGATGCGGGATAATCTTTCCAACCACTATACTCACTTTTTAGTGCAGGCTGATTGATAAAATAATCAAAATCGACTTGTAAACAAGTACTATCACTAATATCTTGATGGCTCGCTAATTTATCTTTCAAAAAAGTCGATAAATTTTGAATCGTTAGCACATCCTCTTTAGCAAACTCAGCCAACAATAAATAAAGGCGAGACATGTGAATGCCTTTAACTTGAGGATTGATGAGATTGACATAGGTTTCGACAAAGGCATTGGCATTGTAATTACCTAAGTGCGCATCTTTAATCGAAAGAGGTAAAGCAATACGGCTCATGCCAACCCAATCTAGGGTGCCATTTTGTTGGGCAGGTTGAGTAGCTGCTACGTCCGGCATATCCGGTTTGGTATATGAATTCATAATAAAATAGATTGCTTTTGAAGCGTATAAATGACTTTAAAATCCCTTATTTTTTAACGGGATCCGCAATAACAGAAAGCAGCTCGCCCTCCGCCTGCAAATAGAAACAATTTGTACGGTCTGTGTGGCATGCCGGACCTTTTTGGTCCACCAAACACAGCAACGTGTCTCCATCACAATCTATTCGCAATTCAACTAAGGTTTGAACATTCCCAGAACTTTCGCCCTTACGCCACAAGGCTTGCCTTGAGCGAGACCAATAACACACATGGTTCGTACTAAGCGTCTCTAACAAAGCATCACGGCTCATCCAGGCCATCATTAACACTTCGCCTGTATCGTGCTGCTGGGCAATAGCCGGGATCAAGCCATCAGCATTAAACTGAAGCTGCTCTATGGCACCCCCAAGCTCGACTTGATCGCCCTTGAGTAAGGGTTCTAGCTGCTTAAAAAAACGATTATCCATATAAGCTCTAGGTAGTTGTATAGTGGGGGCTTACCGCAAAAGATCAATAGTTTAACAGAAATGATTCTTGATCGCGCTTTAACCCTGTGATGAATGAATAGGACTGGAATTTAAAAAATCGCTACGATAAACGCTCAAATAATAAATCCCAAACACCGTGACCTAATTTCTGGCCTCGATTCTCAAACTTAGTCAAGGGCCTATATTCTGGCCTAGGGGAAAAACAGTAGTCCGGTGCTTGATTCTTAAAACCTTCCGCTGCCGACATGACTTCCATCATATGCTCAGCATAAGGCTCCCAGTCTGTCGCAAAGTGGCACACTCCACCAATAGCTAACTTCTGCCTAAGCAACTGGATAAACTCTGGCTGCACAATACGGCGTTTATTGTGCTTTTTCTTATGCCAAGGATCAGGAAAATAGAGCTGGAAACGATCTAGAGAACCATCTGGAATACAGTCTTCAAGCACATCTACGGCATCTGCCATATATACACGCAGATTAACCAATTCAGCCTTAGCCGCATTATTAATTAAACGCCCGACACCAGGAGGGTGGACTTCGATCCCAATAAAATCCGCATCTGGCTTAGCCTCAGCCATAGAAAGCAAAGAATCGCCCATTCCAAAGCCAACCTCTAATACTACTGGCGCATCACGCTGAAACACACCCTTATAATCGAGCCTCCCATCAAACAGGCTCAGACCGTAGTCTGGCCAAGCACTATCAAAGGCTTTTTTCTGAGACTCAGTAATACGCCCACCTCGGATCACATAGCTACGGATGGGTTTATGCTTGAATTCGGGCTTAATTTCGAAGGTATTGGACATTGAAAATACAGCTAGGCAAAAAAAGGGGAGTATACCTAAAAAAAGGCAAATATTCCGGATAATAGCGTCTACCACCACACCAGATCATGACAGGTGAGCTATCATTCAACAATCCTAGATCCTAGCAAACAGGGAGCATACAGAAAAATCACAAGCTATTAATTATGGGATATTAGCTTATTTCCAAGATGATATGGATCATAAGCAAGCACTAACCAGATCACTGTAGGGCTAGTACTATGATAGACTCATAGGCTAAATCTTAGGTGACAACAAGAAGTAACCCTTTATCAGTATTCAATTATCCATTTTTTAAGGCTGAGGTCATGACAAAAAAAAGCACTAACAAAACATCTTCCAGCTTAAAAGGCGAGCAACCCAAAATCGTCTCCTCTGACCAACTGGTGTCGGAAAAAAGCGTCGAACTATCCGAGTTTGAATACGGGCTCATCATTGCTTGGCACGCCTTTAGCCGGTGGCTAGCAAGATGCATGTCTGCAGCAAGTGATTTTGAATTGACGCCTGTCGATGTACTAGTATTACACCATTTAAATCATCGTAAGAAAGAGAAAAAGCTGTCGGATATCTGCTTTGTACTCAATATTGAAGATACCCATATTGTTTCTTACTCTCTAAAAAAATTGGTGTCAGCCAACCTTGTCAAAAGCAAAAAACAAGGCAAAGAAGTTTCTTTTTTCCTAACATCGGAAGGCTCTGATGTTTGTGACGCCTATCGAGAAGTTAGAGAGACCTGCTTAATGTCTGGTTTTACAGGAGAAGAATCTGAAAACAAACAATTCAGAGAACTAGCTGGAGTCCTTCGAGCTCTATCAGGACATTACGACCAAGCCGCAAGAGCCGCCTCGTCGATATAAAGTTGTCATCAAGTATACGAAGAGATATCTGAACAAATCACGGAGAATTTTATTTGGCTCACCGAAAATTTCACTTAAGTTTTTTCTAGAGATCAATAAAAATGCCATCACATTTGGTGGCATTCAAGGAAAGATAACGCTAATTATCATTCAATAATACTTTCACAAACAATCGCTTCTTATTTATTCTTCCGACGCAAGAACTCTTGATAAGAACGCCATTCTTGAAACTCTTGATAACTTTCTGTATTTGCATTTTTAGTACGCAGCCAAATTTTATAAATTTCAAACTCTTCTTCATTGGTGCTGCTATTGATACTGGTACTGCTATTACTATTGGCACTACTCGCTACTGGAACTGATGAATGACCAGCTGATGTTTTTTCTTTTCCAGCATCAGCTTTTTTATCCCCAGAAAGTAATCCAGACAGACTGATGTAACCATCTTTACCACTAAACATTCCTGGACCTTTGGGTCCTTCTTCAAAATCTGCATCCGAACTAGGCGCTGTTGAACACCCACCCAAATAAAGGATTAAACTAATAACGATAAAAAATTTCATTATTTTTTGGCCCACCAACCAATTCTATAACTAAAATAAGCGCCCCGAAGGGCGCTTTAGCATTTTTAGTATAACAAAAATGATTAGAACGTAAACAAAGCACCTAACGATACAGCTGTATCGTCTGCTACTACGTCGTTACCCTCTAAATCTAAGTAAGAAACCCAGAAAGTAACGCCTTTACCATAATCATACTCAAAGCCCGCACCCACGGTATCTACCGTATCAGCTGCTCCACCATTATCGGTATTATCACGCTCGGTCTTGCTAATACTTGCACGGATTTTACCCATACTGTAACCAACTTGAATACCTTCAAATTCATCAGTACCTTCACCGACTGTAGTTGTAACTGTAGCACTAGGCACAATTACTCCAGTAGCAGGGTCTACAGAAAATGTAGCTCCTGGGGCAGCTGTGGTTGTGCTAGAAGCCGCTCGATCTTTCGAAGCTGCAACGTAAGTGATACCTAGACCAAATGGCGCGCGGTAACCCACCATGATTCCGCTGGCATCAGTTTCGGCATCGCCGGAGTCTTCTGCAAATGCTTTAAAAGCAAAGCCATGAGTGCCTACATTCAATGCGGCAGCTGCTCTACCATCATTTTCAAATTGGATACCGAAAGTCGCTACACCACCAATCTTTGGAGAATAGTAACGAAGTGCTTGACCTCGACCGGGATCAAAGCCGTTAGAAGCGCCATTAGTTCCGTGAGTAAATGAGTTAACTGCAATTGGGTTACTTCTCCAAGTACCGTTAACACCCGTATTCATATAGCCATCACCCACATCATTGTGATCACCTAAACGAATCGTACCGAAAGCACCTTTTACAAATAACGAATGCTGACGAACATTAATACTGCTTTGCTCATTACCAGTGCCATACTCTTGATTGATACCAAACGTTAAACCTTTTATTTCTTTATCGGCTTTGATACGAAAACGAGACTGAGAAAAACCCAACTGCTGAAATACTGTATCGTCAGAAGAGTCTCTATCTGTAATTTGCGCACTTACATGACCCGACAACGATACGTCTGCCAATGCAGCCGTTGATACGGTAGTCAAAGCAACCGCTAATAATGTTTTTTTCATTTTTATACCCCTTAGAATTAATTAACTTATTAGATTTATTACTCTAGATATTAAGTGCCTCCATGATCTCAATAAGCGGATAAGACTTAGAGGGCTACACCACTAAAAAAACAAAATGTAATTATTATGATCACATGGAGGCGACGTAAAACTAATAATTTAACGATATATTGTCAACATAAAATATTCATTTTGTTATAACGATTCATATTGCTTATCGAAATCGATTAACCAGACATATCGAAAAAGCGCCTTTTCGCTGACGTTAAAATAGGCAACTTGAGAGGAGAGTGGATATTTAGGGGTGACTTTAGCTCTGAAAAATAAAGATAGTGGTTATTTTTGATTAAAATTGACCGAAAATTAAGTCAAAGTGACTTAGGCTAGCAAGACAGCTCTTTATCTCACACTGATGAAATGAATAGGTAATAAAACGGAGCGATAGAAGCGACTAAAACGCTCTATCTGTAGATTGGAATTGTAAAATACACGTCGACGGGGCAGCTTGATTCAAGCTAATCTTGCGACAAAAACACAGAAAAAGGCCCACCCAGAAAGCAATAGCAAACCTCCTAAGGGAGTCACTGGACCTAGCCAAGTTGGCCCACCCAAAGCAAGCCCATATAAACTACCACTGAACAATATGACCCCAAACATCCAACAATAGGCACTAATGGCCATTGTTTTCGGTACACTCTCTAATTGCATGGCTAGAATAGCAAGAGCTAACAAAGCCAGCGTATGGAACATTTGATAATGGGTTCCGGTTTGAAAGGCGGAAAGCAAGCTTTCACTGATCTTACCTTTTAATCCATGCGCACCAAAAGCACCCAAAGCGACACTGAGAAAACCACTAACACTCGCAAAGACTAAGCAAACTTTAATCATATTTTTCCAAGTAATACCTTAAGGTTTTTTGTAAATATCATGGGTGGGCCAAGGTAGTATCTAAAGCTAATTAGGCACTCCAAAATTGCTCGAGCGACAAGGATGTCGAAGTACCTGTTTCTACGTATCCTCAGGGTACGCAGGAGCATATGCCGGCCCGCAGATCCTGTGCATAAAAAAAGCTGCTAAAAAGCAGCTTTTTATTTAAAACAATGGAGCCCTAAGCTTCCATCGCTGTACGTACCTTTTTCATCGCATTTTTTTCTAACTGTCGAATACGTTCAGCTGATACACCAAATTCAGCTGCAAGCTCATGTAAGGTCGACTTGTTATCATCATTCAGCCAACGACGCTGAAGAATGACCTGACTACGATCATCTAAGGTTTTTAGCGCTTCATGTAAACGCGTCACATTGTCACTATTCCAATCTGCTGCTTCCGCCTGCTTTGCAGGATTGTAGCGATCATCTTCGATATAGTTCGCAGGAGCTAAGAAAGCCGAATCATCATCGTCATCTGCACCAGCATCGAATGAAGCATCGTAAGAGGCTAGGCGACCTTCCATTTGCTGGACGTGCTTAACTTCAACATTTAAATCTTTAGCGACTGCTTTTGCTTCATCATGTGTTAACCAACCGAGGCGCTTCTTTTGGCCGCGTAGATTAAAGAATAGTTTGCGCTGAGCTTTCGTTGTTGCCACTTTTACAATGCGCCAATTACGCAAAATAAATTCGTGCATTTCCGCTTTAATCCAATGCACTGCAAAAGACACCAAACGGACGCCCTTTTCGGGATTAAAACGCTTAACCGCTTTCATCAATCCAACGTTACCCTCTTGAATAAGGTCAGATTGTGACAGGCCATAACCCGCATAAGATTTCGCAATATGGACAACAAAGCGTAGGTGCGCCATCACCAATTGGCGCGCCGCATCAACGTCTTCTTTATAGTAAAGGCGCTCGCCCAAGCTTTGCTCTTCCTCTACTGATAAAACCGGAAAACTGTTCACTGCTTGCATGTAGGCATTAATATTTGCACCAGGTGCAAGCATGTCGACAGGCTGTAAGCTAGTTCCCATTCATCTCTCCAATTAAAATATATTTACCGCGTATTCATTAAGGATGTCTGTAATGAATACGCTTATACGCTAAACCGCACAGGCTAGTTTAGCATGACATAGCTTAGAGCGCTAATATTCGGCGAAGTTCCAAAATATAGAATAATGATTAAAAATCAAATACTTAAGCGCTACAAGTGTGATTATATAGTCAATATGGGGGTATTTTAACGAGGTTCAATAGCCCTAAGATGGCGCGATACGGCAATCCAAGCACCCAACCAACCCAAAAAGCCACTAACCGCAAGCAAAGCCAAGACGGTATCAAAACCCATGCCGCTAAGTGAGTATTCACTTTCATACAAGGTCACGAGATTATTCACTGGGTTAGAAAGCCATAAGCCGATAAATAGAATTAAAAAGAGCGCAAGTAAACCTCCACCCACGCCATACCAGAAGCCCGTATAAAGAAAAGGGCGACGAACAAAACCGTTAGTGCCACCCACCATCTTAGTGACAACAATTTCTTCTCGACGATTCTCAATAGCAAGGCGCATAGTATTACCAATAATCAGTAACACTCCCAAAGACAATAAACCGGCCAAAGAAATAACAATACGCTCGCCTAAAGACAATATTTCATGCAAACGCCTCAACCAACCTAGGTCCAGCTGCACATTATCAACCAAAGGATTCGCCTCGATGCGTTGACGCAACATACTGAGTTGTTCAGGGCTATTTACCGTCACAGCGGGCTGAATAACATACACCGTCGGCAAGGGGTTTTCATCGAGGGAGTTGAGAACGTCACCCAAACCCGAAAAACGCTGAAACTCTGCCAGTGCATTAGCGGGGCTAATGCTGTCAAACGACGATACTTCAGCATCCTTTTCTAACCACTCTTGAAAGCGCTCTACGGCTGTAGGTTTAGCACCACGCTCCAAGAAAACGGACATTTGGGCACTATCTTGCCATCCATCTCCTAATTTTTGCAGGCTCTGCAAGCCAAGATACAGACCTGTAGGCAGAGCTAAAGCAATCGCAATAACCATCCATGTCAGCATACTTTGCAAAGGTGTCTGCAATAAGCGAATTAAACTATCGCGACCAGAACTACGGTGATGCCGCCACCAAGCAGATAGCTCCTGAGCACTTGTGGTACTCGCCGCTTTCGCACCACGCGATTTTGATGACGACTTATTAATGGATGCTTCTTCTGCCTGTCTATTCATGGGCACCCTCACTAGATAGCGCATACCCATCGTTACGAATAAGGCGGCCACCAGACAACTCCATTACAGGCAAGCGCATCGACTCAATCAGACTAATATCGTGTGTCGCAATGAGTACAGTAACCCCGACACTATTAAAGTCTTTAAACAACTGCATAATTTCTGAAGACAGCTGGGGGTCTAAATTACCTGTTGGTTCATCAGCAAGCAGAATAGCCGGCTTATTGACTACTGCTCGTGCAATACCCACTCGTTGCTGTTCACCGCCGGACAAAGCCATGGGGTTTTCTTTTTCTTTATGTAGCAAGCCTACTTTATCCAAAGCGGCACGTACGCGCTTACCTTGATCTTTTATGGACATCCCAGAAATTTGCAAAGGCAAGGCAACGTTATCAAAGACCGTGCGATCAAATAAGAGCTGGTGATTCTGAAAGACCACACCAATTTGACGACGAAGATAAGGAATTTGTGAGGCACTGATGCGTGCGAGGTTTTTACCGCCAATCAAAACCTGCCCCCGCGTCGGGCGCTCGATCAACATAATCAATTTGAGAAGGGTGCTTTTACCCGCACCCGAATGCCCTGTTAAAAAGGCCATTTCGCCAGTTTCTAGTTCGAAATTAACGCCTAAAAGAGCATCATGCCCTTCACTGTAGCGCTTGCTGACATTATCAAAACGAATCATTATGTTATTTATTGTGGCTGTATTTTTGTCGGTAAGTGTTTATTTATGTTCAATCGTCATGGACTTGCTTATTAACTTTCTTGTTTGTTAAACAGAGCATCAACAAAGGTAGATGCTGAAAAGGGCTGCAAGTCATCGATCCCCTCTCCCACACCAATAAAACGCACGGGCAAATTGAAGCGTTCGCTTAGAGCAAAAATAACACCGCCTTTTGCAGTGCCATCCAACTTGGTTAAGGCAATACCGGATACTCCAGCCGCATCGCTAAATTGCTGCGCTTGATTCAGTGCATTTTGTCCTGTACCCGCATCTAAAACGAGTAACACTTCATGAGGAGCTGAGTCATCTAGCTTACCCATCACTCGCTTTACCTTTGACAACTCTTCCATCAAGTTATCTTTATTGTGAAGACGACCCGCCGTATCGGCAATCAGCACATCGATGGATTTAGACTGGGCTGACTGCAAGGCATCGTAAATAACCGATGCACTATCTGCCCCCGTATGTTGAGCAACCACTTGGACTTGATTACGCTCACCCCATACTTGTAATTGTTCGACAGCGGCGGCTCGAAAAGTATCGCCCGCAGCTAACATAACTGACTTCCCTTGGTTTTGAAAACGCTTAGCCAGCTTACCTATCGTCGTCGTTTTACCAACGCCATTCACCCCGACAACCAAAATAACAAAAGGGGCTTTTTGCTGATCCTGGTTTTGCTCTAACTCGAGAGGCTGCTCCACAGGCGTCAGCATTTCTCTCAACTGCTGCTGTAAGGCCGCATAAAGGGCGTCGCCATCCGAAAGCTCTTTGCGTTTCACGCTATCCGTCAAACGGTCAATGATTTTTGTGGTCGCCTCAATACCCACATCAGCCATCAATAACTCTGACTCCAAGTCCTCTAACAACTCATCATCAATTTCTTTCTTGCCTAAGACCAAACTACCAATGCCTTCAGCTAACTGTCCACTGGTGCGAGAAAGCCCCCGCTTAAATCGTTGAAATAGGCTCAGAGATTCTTTTTGTGCAGAAGGAGACTCGGAGGTATCTACCGATGCCTCTTCATTAGGTACATTAGGTGTAGAAGCGTCTGCTTCTTTAGATGGCTTCTTGGAACGCTTAAAAAACATAGAATTTATTTACCAGATTTACAGCTTGGCTTAACTCGCGCTATCCTACCACTCTTGTGTAATTTTGTGTTGAACGGATGTCTAAAAAAAACCAACTTCGTATTATTGGCGGCCAATGGCGCGGCCGCAAACTGAACATTGCCGATGTCTCAGGACTCAGGCCCACAGGCGATCGCATCCGCGAAACACTGTTTAATTGGCTCATGCCAGACATTAGTGATAGCAATTGCCTTGACCTGTTTTCCGGCTCAGGGGCATTGGGCTTCGAAAGCCTTTCAAGGGGAGCACGTTCGACCATCTTGATCGAAAAAAATAAGCACGCCGCAAAACAACTGGAGCTGCACAGCCAAACATTGAATGCGGAGGGGGCAGCTATAGTTAACCAAGATGCTCTATTATGGCTAGCATCGAGCACACTGCCAAAGCACTCCATTCATATTGCATTTATCGACCCACCCTTTAAGGAAGGGTTGTGGCATAAAACGATAAACGCATTGGATAACAGCGAGCTACTCGCCGCTGGGGCACTGATCTATATCGAAAGCCCAAAACAAGAAACCTTAAACATCAATGCAAGCTGGACCTTACTAAGAGAAAAGATATCGGGCGATGTCAGCTATCGACTATATCGGTACAACTGAACTAATGACGAGCGCGCGCCAGCTTGGTCACCGGCGACAGTGCTCCAAACCTGAAGTAATCCGACTTAACAAGCAAGCGGCCCAATTGGCCACATCACTTCTCAGCGTCATTGGAAATAAATGACCTTCTTGCTCGAGCCGAATCGCTTCGGTCACATCAGGGTTAAGCTTGTTTTCAGCAAACAAAATATTCTCAGGATAAACCAACTGATCCTTCATACCCTGCACAACAATTGTCTCTGCGTTGACCCTTGGCCAAAGAGGTTCCATCGCTGTCATTTCACTTTTTAACGCGAGTATTTCTTGGTTAGATTTCCTCATCATATCGCCAATAAGAAAATTAATTCCCGGCGCCTTAGCAACACGATTAAACCAACGGGGATCTGATAGATCTGGACTTAGAGTGCCTGCAAACAATAACAAACCATCCACTGCTTGCGGATGATTCATGGCTACCCTCGGCGCAATGGACGCACCGAGAGAATGCCCCATTAAAATAACAGGCTGATCGCCATTGCCATCTTTAAGCTGCTTCGCCAAAGCAGAAATAATAGCCGCTTGCTCACTAAAGCTAGCAATTTGTCTATCACCACCAAGCACTGACTGACCCCAACCAGGGCGGTCAATCACAATCACGTAAAACTGCTCCAATAAAGTTTGATCAAGCAAGTAACGAGCGTATTGCTCCCAATCACCCGGCGTACCATGAATAATGATCATACTAGGTTTTTGCGCATCACCAGAGGCGGCATAAAACAGTTCATCCTGCCCGACTTGCAGAACATGTCGACTAATTTTATCGTTGCCTTTAATCAGCTGATCAAACAACACTTGCTCTTGCTTAATCACCTTCGGAGCAAAACAAGCAGACAAAACCAGTAAAGGAGTGAAAAACAAATACTTTAACATATCATTCACATTCCATATTTTTCTAAAATGAGTGTCATCAGACGCTGACAAAGAGTAATAGTTCGTATCTATTTAGTAATGCATATAGCGATACACACGCAAAAAAAAAGCGAAATCTAAGATTCCGCTTTTTTCATTTGAAATAAAATACTACTTTTTACCTAATACCCGTTTAACTTTATCTTTTATCCTGCGCGTAATGCTAGGCTTATAACCAATCTCTTCACGCTTTCCTTTTCCATCCAAAAACTGTGTGCTATGTAATTTTTTAACCTGATCACCATGATCTTGAGCCGTATAATAATACAAGGCCAAGGAAATTCTATTTCTATCTTCCGGGCATGTTAAGGGCTCAGGGTGTCCATGAAAGCTAGTGGAAGTAGTAGAAAATATTGCCATGCGATTAAATAAAGGCAATAGCTTTTTCTGACATGAGCCTTCTTTCTCATCCCATAATTCAAAATAACCGCCGTACTCTTCTTTCCAATCTTTATTCAAATAAATTAACACATTGAGACGACGGTAAACATTCATTTTGTTGTGGCCGTTGAAATCAACATGCACACCCAGCTTTCCACCTCTAGGTATTTTATGAAGACCAGCACCCTCTAAGTAAGGGTCAGGAATGAGGCCATCAATACCCGTCAGCTTTTCTAAAAAACTTAGAAAAGGTTCTGAATTTAAGTTATGTATCAAGGCACGCGTGACAGGCTGCAAATTGATATCTTTGTTCATTTGATACTTTTTTTCGTACTTAGTATCAAACTCTCGCCACTGCTTTTCACCTTCTTCGAATTCTTCGATGACCTTATCAAGCAGCGACTCATCAAACACTTCATCGTAAACACCATGAGCAAAAGGGCTTGCCTGTTGATAGCTTGCCGACTGCTCTTCAGCGATCTTCGTTAATTTTTCAATAGGAAGAAGCTGATTATGATTAAGATTGAACATACACCACCTGATTCATTTCGGCTATTTACGTGAACGACTAATTAAGATGATTATAGAACATCATCACAATATAGAAAGACTAGTGTTCATTACCCTTTTTCTCAGCCATTGCTTGAGCATATAAAGCATCAAAATTGACTGGCGGCAACATTACTGGAGGGAAACTACCTTTGATTAAAGCAGAGTCGATCACTTCGCGCGCGTAAGGAAATAGAATCTGTGGGCACACAGTATTAATCACTTGTGTTAAATTACCGCCCTCAATACCTTTAATATGAAAAAGGCCAGCCTGATGCACTTCGACTAAAAAAGCGGCATCATCTTCAATCTTTGCAGTCACCGTTAATTTCAGTACCACTTCATACAAGTTAGTATCGATTTTTGTCGTTTCAGTTGCCAATTCTTGGTCAACACTCGGCTGCACTTTGGCAATAAATGCTTTTGCACCCATTGGTGCTTCGAAAGAGAGATCCTTTAAGTAAACACGCTGAATCAAAAATTGTTGTTCGTTTTGAGATTCCGTTGCTGCTGCTTTTTCATCTGCCATAATAAATGTATTAACCTTTTATCAATTTACTAATAATGTATTTAATGATTTAAAAACTGTTCTAACTTCTTATCCAATTTACCCGCTCGCTCTAAAGCATAAAGCTCATCACAACCACCGATATGTTCTTTACCTAGAAAAATTTGCGGCACGGTTCGACGACCACTCTTTTGCATCATCTCTTGTCGTAACTGAGGTTTTTTATCAACCGCTATATTACGATACCGGACACCTTTATCATCAAGGAGTTGCTTTGCCCTCACACAAAAAGGACAAAACTGAGTGGAATAGATTGTTACATCTGACATGCTGTGACGTCGTCCTTTTAAAATCGGTTGTTGGATAGGCGAGAAGGCTAGATTATTTAACTAGGGGCAAACCGTCTTGCTTCCATTCACCCATTCCACCACGCATACGAGCAACAGTAAAACCCGCTTTTAGCAAGTTACGTGCTACACCTGCAGAATGCTGACCCAGACTATCCGTAATGACAATTTGCTTATCACGGTGCTTTTCCAACTGCCCCAAACTATCATTCACTTTAGCATGCGGAATATGAAGAGCATTGGCAACGTGGCCTTGATCGTACTCTTTAGTATCACGGACATCGACTAAAACAGCTTTATCCGCATTCATCACCTGAATCACTTCGCTGGTAGATAACTTTGCTCCCGCTGAAGACGACTCACGACGCATGAATGCAAATATAAGAATAGCCAAAGCGGCAACAATAAACGCCTGCTCTTGGGCAAAAACCAGAATATCTTCCACAAATAACCTCTAAATAGACTTGGCTAGCCCATGGACTAACACGTTAAAATTCGGGCGCATTATACACGATTACATCGCGACCATAGTCTTTATTGAGCCAACAATGTAGACTTCAAGGCCTCCAAACAGACTATTTACGGAAAGGAAAAAGCATTGCGATACTCCAGCACATTCCCCGCTATTTTTGCCTTTAGTATGGCCCTTATTATTTTTAGCGGCTTACCTTTAAGCAGCGCAGTCGCTCAAGGCGAAGAGGAATACGAAAAGCAGCTAAAAGCATTGGCTACCAATATTGAAAAACTACAGAAAGAGCTCGCCAAGACCAAGACATCGAGAGATAAATTACAGCAATCGCTGCAAAAGTCAGAGGAAGAGATAGGCTCTCTAACCAAGAAGATTGACACCATCAAGGAGGAACTGGCCCGCGAAAAAAAGCAGTTAGCCCAGCATCAGAGCCGCCGCGCTGAGCTGGAAGAATCTCGAAAGGTACAACAGCAAGAGGTCAACCGTATTGTCAGACAGGCTTATCAACTCGGTCGTCAAAGCCAAGTGAAACTCATGCTAAACCAAGAAGAACCATCCAAAGTCACACGTTTGTTACGCTACCACGACTACATTATTGAAGCGCATAAAGAAAAAATGGATGTTTATCTAGCAACCATACGTGATATCAATGAAGTAGAAAGCCAAATCACCGCCACCACTGAACGCCTAGAAGCAAGTAGAGAAACACTCAACAGCCGCTTCAAAGAACTTAAACAATCCCAAACTACCCGTTTAGCAACATTAGGGGAGCTAACCCGCTCCATCACCGAGAAAGGGGGAAGCCTATCCAAACTACAAGGTGACAGAGAACGACTGGAACGCCTATTAGAGGAGGCCACTCGCTCCTTAAGCAACCTTAAACTACCTAGCGATGCCAAACCTTTCCGCTCGGCTAAAGGTCGGCTACCCTATCCCGCAAAAGGGCGAGTCGCAAACAGTTTTGGCAGCTATCGCCTCGATGGCAAGCTGCGCTGGAACGGCATTTTCATTAAAGGCAAAACCGGCAGTAAGGTAGTATCGGTGCATCACGGGCGTGTGATATTCTCCGATTACTTACGTGGTCACGGGCTCCTTCTCATCGTCGATCACGGCAATGGTTATATGAGCCTATATGCCCACAATCAAACTCTGCTCAAAGAAACAGGGGACTGGGTCAGCAGTAACGAAGCGATTGCAATGTTAGGAAATACCGGCGGGCAGTCACAAGCTGGTCTATATTTTGAGATACGGCACAACGGAAAGCCACAAAACCCATCCCCCTGGCTTGACCTAAATAGCCGTGGATAGGGAATAAAATAGCAGGCATAACCTTAACACCAACACAAGCTCTCAGTAGAGCACAGGATCAACTATGCACCTGAAACATTTTCTTCCAGCGAGCCTTTTAAGTTGTTTAATGCTACTAGGAAACCTACCTTTAGCATCCGCACAAGATGCATTGCCTGCTAAAAAAGAGACCCCAGAAGCCAGTGATCCCCTGCCACTAGAAGACCTTCGTTTATTCACACTGATTTTCGACCATATCAGGCGCTCTTATGTTGAGCCTGTTAGTGATCAAGAGTTATTAGAAAATGCCATTAAGGGCATGCTCCAAGAGTTAGACCCCCATTCCGACTACCTCGATGCCTCTCACTTTAGCTCCCTGCAAGAGAGTACTCAGGGACAATTCAGTGGTGTCGGTATCGAAATAGGCAGCGACAAAGGTTATATCAAGGTCATCACTCCCATAGATGGAACCCCCGCGGAAGCAGCGGGCTTACAAGCTGGCGACCTTATTATCGAACTCGATAATAAATCGATCCGAGGCTTAAGCATCAGCGAAGCGTCCAAATTAATGCGAGGCCCTAAAGGCACTTCGATAGTCTTTACTATTATTCGACAAGGCGAAGACAAAGCCATCGATATCACCGTCGTTCGCGATACGATTAAAACGCGCAGCGTGCGTTCACGCGTGGTCGAGGATGACTTTGGCTATATTCGTATCTCGCAGTTTCAAACCAGCACCGGTACTGATTTTGCCGCCGCCATTAGCAAGCTACGTAAAAAGAACCCCGAACTAAAAGGCCTCGTCATCGATCTACGCAACAATCCCGGAGGCGTATTACAGGCCTCTGTGGAGGTAGTCGACGCCCTTATCAATGAAGGCGTGATTGTTTATACCGAAGGTCGCCTTAACAATAACAACCAATCTTTTTCCGCCAAACTAGGCGATGTAAGCCAAGGCTTACCTGTTGTTGTGTTGATTAACGGTGGCTCCGCATCGGCAGCAGAAATTGTTGCCGGCGCACTACAAGACCAGCAACGCGCCATTATTATGGGCACACCGAGCTTCGGCAAAGGTTCTGTACAAACCATTCTTCCGGTTGGCGACAAAAAGGGAATCAAACTCACCACTGCCCGCTACTTTACACCCAAGGGCAGATCCATTCAGGCAAAAGGGATTGAACCCGACGTTATCATCAAGCGTGCTACGATTACCCAATTCGATGACGAACGAACAGTCAAAGAAGCGGACCTTAAAGGCCATATTAGTAATGGCAACCAAGATAAAAATACAACGGTGATAAGAGGTACTGCTAGCGATACTTCGGACAATCAATTATTCGAAGCCATTAATATGCTGAAAGGCTTAGCCATTTTTAATAAAACAGCAAAAAAATAAAAAGACCATTCAAAGAAGACCATATTATGGGGAAAAAAATAGTATTTGCCTTAGCACTACTAACGCTCGCTAGTAGTGCCTATAGCGCCAACAAGCATGCCTATAGCGCTAACAAACATGGTTATAGCAGTAGCAAAGATGACGACATCGATAGCCAAGCCAAGAGCGCAATAAACCAGCTAAAGAGCCAAGAAGTAACAAGTGCGCCCACGGAATCAACTGAAGCCGCAACAAAAAAAACAAAAGCCGTTATCGCCAATGTCGCCATCATTATCGATGACATCGGGTATAACAAACGCCAAGGCATGAAGGCGATTGCTCTACCCGGCAATATCACTTATGCCATTATCCCCCATAGCCCCAATGCTGTTTTCTTAGCGCAACACGCAAAAAAGCATCAAAAAGAAATTATGCTGCATGCACCGATGAGTAATATTAATCATCGACCCATGGGAGAATCCGGCCTGAGAGAGTCAATGGGAGAGACAGATTTCACCCAAGCACTCACACGAGCAATTAATTCTGTTCCTCATATTAGTGGAGTGAACAACCACATGGGCAGCCTCTTAACACAAAAGCATTTACCCATGGAATGGACAATGAAAGAACTAGTCAAACACGGCCTCTACTTTATCGATAGCCGCACAACATCCCATAGCGTGGCATGGAAGACCGCACAGAAGCGCAATGTTCCCTCTCTCAAACGCGATGTATTTTTAGATCACGATCGCGACCCTGAAATAATCAATGATCAATTTAGCGAATTTATTGCCATTGCCAAACGCCGTGGCTATGCCATTGCCATTGCACACCCCTACCCAGAAACACTGGCCTACTTGCAACAAAACCTAGACCGGCTAGCATCACAAGGTATTCGCCTCGTGCCTGCATCAACACTAGTCAAACGCTACTCACCAAACCAGAAACAATTACGGGCTGAATTTACCCAATAGATTTAAACGTGACATAGAGCGACAAAACAGCATTTTGCGCTATTTTATATACCGTTTATCGTCACCAGAAAGAATTCGTACAGAATATAGCCTATTATCACAGTGCTAAGGGTGAATAGAAAATCAAGACCATTCACAACTTAATCTATAGCGAGACCTTTGAACGGAAGATGATGTTGCTTTCAGGCAAAGGTCTCATAGTAATTGGCACCGACTCAAGCCTGATGTAGTATCTACATCGGAGCAATCAAAGAGGACATTGATATGACCATGGAAAGCGTAGCAATGAAGCGCAAAAGCGAAATAGACGATGATAATGCCATCATCCCTATTCGTAGCGAGCGCCTGTTTATGCAGCATAACTACTGGTACTTTAGAACACGAGAAGGGATGGAGATAGGGCCTTTCGATAGTGCTAAAGAAGCGAACGCAGGCATTAATGGCTTTATGGATTTTGTTAGCACCGCCGAACCTGAGATGGTGGAACGCGTTACCGATTACGTTACGCAAGCCGCTTAAAGCACGCTTAAATATGATTATCCCGTATTAAATGAATACGGGGCTGCCTCTTACACTCCGATTTAACCACCACCTTCATTACTAATCCCTACTATTTTTTCAACCACAATACCTAAACGCCTTGCCATCCTATTTAAGTTAGCCCTATCTACCTGCAAATGCCTAGCTGCAGCGGACCAATTTCCTTCACTCTTTTCAAGAGCACCCCTTATCACCCGCCTTTGAAAATCTTCCGTGGCTCGTTTGAGACTGGCGGTAACCCCTATCTCGCCCACCAAGAGCTGAGCCTCATTCACTGACCCCAAACTGGGACCACTGTTCGATAAATATGCCAAATGCTCCTGCTTGATTTTTACAATGGCCGAGCCAAAATGACGTTGCGCTAGTAAGGCGGCACGACTAATAACATGCTCCAATTCGCGCACATTACCGGGCCACTGGTAATGACTCAGCTGCGTCAAAGCATCCGAACTAAGGACCAACTGCCTTAAACCCAACTTACGTCGAGTGGCTTCACAAAAGTAGCCCGCCAACAAGGCGACATCACCCTCCCTCTCACGTAAGGGAGGAACCTTAATGGGATAAACACTTAAACGATGAAATAAATCTGCACGGAAGCGGCCCTCATCAACCTCTGTTCGCAGCTGCCGATTAGTAGCCGCCAGAATACGAGTATTAATTGTTTCCACCGCATCCTGCCCAACGGGCTGTATTTCTTGATTCTGCAAGGCACGCAATAACTTGCTCTGGGCTGGAAGCGATAGTTCACCAATCTCATCCAAAAAAATAGTGCCTTCATCGGCCAAACGAAACTTACCGACCCGATGTTTATCTGCCCCAGTAAAAGCCCCTTTAACGTGACCAAATAATTCGCTTTCGATCAAATCTTCAGGTATCGCGGCACAATTTACGTACACTAAAGGCCCTTGAGAACGCCTAGACTGCAAATGAATTGTTCTTGCGACCAGCTCCTTACCCACGCCGGTTTCACCTTCAATCAAAACCGAAAAATCTGAAGGTGCCACCAACTCTATATCACGCCTTAAAGCTAACATAGAGGCACTTGTGCCCACTAATTCACCCCCATCCTTATTCAAGGCTTCAAGTGTCAGCTCTTCTACTACTTGCTGTTTATGTCTTGAGTAAGCTTCTAGCTGCTGCAACAGCATGGCCGTTTTTAAGGTTGCTGCCGCTATCAAAGAGATAATATCCAACGTTCGCTGAGGAATATCATCAAAAACATTGGGCTGCATGCTATCCAAGGTCAATACACCAATTAACCCGCCATCCGATAATAAGGGCAGCCCCATACAGGCATGAACAGGAAAATCACCATCATGCGCTAGCAACATACCGTCATAAGGATCAGGAAGCCCGCTATCTGCCGGAAAGCGGACGGGTGAACGCACGGCACAAATTTCAGCAAAACGTGGGTTTGAGTCAATATCAAAACGGCGGCCCAAACTATCGCTCGTCAGCCCTTGTTGCGCTAAAGGCTTGAGCTGCTGATCACGACGCTCAAGTAGCACCACCGCATCACAATTAATTGTTTGGCGCACAGTACTCAAAAGACGGTCAAATCGATCCTCACTACTGAGACCACTTGCCAAATCGACAGCCAATTCGATTAAGGCAGAGAACGTTATCTCACTCATCAGACACCCCATTCACAAAGAGACAATCATAATAACCCATAAGAGTCTTAATGACACAACAAAAATGAGAGTCATTAAGACTCAATCAGTTATTTTTTAAACCCTAAGCTATTGATAAATAAGAATTTATATTTTGGCACGCTTATCGCTATACACAATATATCTACCTAATCTAGAGGCCAACATGATGTTATTAAATCCAGAACTCTATAGCGATGTTTATAGCCGCCACGAACATCATCTTTCTCACCAAGAGCAAGTGAACGAACAAGAGGGAAAAACAGGCTACTCAGTAGAACACTACAAAAGAATATTAAGACTGGGAAATAGCATGATGCTGATCTCAGTAGTGGCAACGCTCACCACGATCATGATCGCCTACATCTTATTCAGTCACTTTTCTATTGGGACTCAAGTCACTGCTCACATTGTTATGTTACTGGCTGTGACCGGCATAAAAATAGGTTACATCCTGCGCTGCATTGGCCGCCAAGGCTTGGGCGCCAAAATATTATGAAACGCAAGATCATCGAAGAGCCTCGACAAAAGTATCCGCTAAAAAAATATGATGTATCACCAGAGGGGCATCTATGCCCGCGAAAAAGTGAGCACAAACACTATTGGGTAAAATGGTCTCACCATGCGTTATGGGACTTAGCCTTTCGCCCTTGGTTTTTACTCGCTAGTGCGACCTCTATCGCCAGCATATTCGTGTGGCTGTTGTACCTAAACGGCTTACAAACCCCACTCAACAATCATTCCCTCTCGCCTCTTATTTTTCACATACATGAAATGTTATTTGGGTTTGCTATTACTGTTGCCCTTGGGTTTTTACTCACAGCCGTACAAACATGGACAGGCATGCGCAGTACGCACGGCATCGTATTAATAGCACTCACAAGCATATGGTTAGCAAGTCGTTTTTTATTATGGTTAGGGCCAAACGATACTCAATGGTATCTCATCCCCCTGCAAGGACTCTGGTGGCTGCTATGTATTTTTATATTTTCACGTCTTGTTATTCGAGCTCGAAATCGGCGTAATTATATTTTTATACCATTACTCTGCATGATGATGATATTTCATCTCACTATTCTCTCATCAGCCTTAATAGGTAATGATGCACTGGCCATTCACCTATCAAGAACAATGGTTTTATTAGTCGGTATTTTAATCAGCTTAGTCGGCGGCAGAGTGATCCCTTTTTTTACACAACGAGGTGCACCTAAAGCCAATATTGTCTCAACGCCTACACTAGATCGCCTATTACCTATCGCTTCAATAGCAGGAGCCCTTGTGTTCTTTATCGGCTTTTTTATCTCAATGCCCTTATCACCCGCAACACTAATGATCGCAAGCGGCTTATTGCATGGCGCACGTTTATCATATTGGGATAGCTTTGCGACTAAAAAAATACCGTTGTTATGGTCACTTCATCTTGCTTATCTTTTGCTATCTATTGGGCTGATCATGTTAGGAAGCAGTTATTTTTTCGACATCATTTATTTTAGTAATGCCTTACATCTCATTACTATTGGCTCCATTGGCGGAATGATATTAGCCATGATGTCAAGGGTTTCACTAGGCCATACCGGACGCGCCTTAAGCCCTCCTTTTATTATCAGCCTTGCATTTTTCATCGTATTTCTATCGGCACTAATACGTTCTTTAATGCCGCTACTACAACCCTTAGCCACTTGGAATAGTAGCGGCATACTTTGGATCATTGCATTTAGTTTATTTTTATTTTGCTACACACCTATTTTATTTAAACAAAAAATTTCATAAATTTATCCAACACTAAGGACACTATTATGCCATTAGACCACCCTGTCTCTATCAATGTATTAAGCGACGATCAGATTGCTACCGTACAAAGCACCATACCGCTACTAGAATCAGCAGGCACTGCGATTACAACGCATTTTTATAACAGGCTGTTTTCTCATAACCCCGAATTACAGCATATTTTTAACATGAGCAATCAGCACTCAGGCAAGCAACAATTTGCTTTATTTAGTGCTATTGCGAGTTATGCAAAATATATTGACAACCTACCTGCCTTACAAGCCGCCGTAGAAAGAATTGCTAACAAACATACCAGCCTCGCTATTCAGCCCGAACATTACCCTATTGTGGGCCATCACCTTATTGAAACTTTAAGAGAGCTCGCTCCAGAAGCATTCACCCCGAAAGTAGAAGAAGCATGGACAGCGGCTTATGAATTATTAGCTTCGGTGTTTATCAACAAAGAAGAAGAAATCTATAAAGAAAGTGAAGATAAATCTGGCGGATGGAGAGGCGCTAAAAAATTTCGCCTTATCGAAAAACGCATTGAATCAGAATTAGTTAAAAGTCTCGTTTTTGAACCCGTGGGAGGCGGCAAAGTAGCTTCGTATAAAGCGGGGCAATATATTGGCATTAAGTTATGCCTACCAAATCAAGAATTTGAAGAGATACGCCAATATTCGTTATCCGACAAACACAACGATGACTCTTACCAAATATCAGTTAAAAGAGAAATTACCGACGCCCCTGGAATAGTGTCCAATTTTTTGCACGACGGCTTGCGCCTAGGTGATGAGGTTGAACTTTATCCACCTGCTGGCGATTTTTTCTATACAGAAAAGTCGAATCCAGTTACGTTAATTTCTGCCGGTGTTGGAGCAACACCAATGAAGTCTATTTTAGAAACCTTGGCCAATAAAAATAATTCTCAAAACATTTACTATCTACACGCTTGCGAATCTATTGCCCAGCATTCATTTAAAAAGCGGATTGCCGAATTAGCTACAAGCAATAAAAATATTATCAGCCATACCTGGTATCGCTCCGACTCAAGCACACAAGCAAATACCTATCAAGGCTTTATGGACTTATCTTCTCTTGAAAATAGTTTACCACTAGCAGAAGGTGATTTTTACCTCTGCGGCCCTGTCGCTTTTATGCGCTTTGCCAAGCAACAACTCGTTACGCTGGGAGTATGCCTATCGCGCATTCATTATGAAGTATTTGGCCCACACGAAGCATTCTAATAAAGCACAGATCAAGTAGGCTGAGATAAAAGCTAGGCCTACTTGTCTCAATTTATATTGCGCCAACTCCACTAACCATCTGTTATTTTTTTACAGAGTAGCATCAGCTCACTGGCTTCTTCGCTCGACAAACCTGTTGTACAAAAAGCATTTTGAGCAATGTCACCACTCTGATAAGAAAGCTCTCTTCCGATCTCGGTTAATACGATGTGTTTCTGTCTCTCATTGCCTTCCAGCATCTGTCGCTCTATCAGCTGTTTTTTCTCAAGGCGCTTCAACAAGGGCGTCATTGTTGCCTTGCTTAAACCTGTCTTTGTTGCCAACTGACTAATCGAAATACCATCCTCCTCCCACAAGGCCATCAACACAACAAACTGCGTATAGGTCAAATCCAGAGGTTCCAGTAACAGCCGATAAATACTGGTTAAACGGCTAGAGGCAGAATAAAGAGCAAAACACAGCTGCTCATGCAATCGAGCGACAGACAAAGCGGACTCCAACGATAGATAAAAATAGATATTGCCTACAAATAGTATCAAAAACAATATTTCGTTGACTTATAGTTCGTACACGAATAATATTCGCACTACATTTACTGATGAAGGTACTCATAATGAGCGATATATGGTTAAGTAGTTTAAAAACAGAAACGCCTCAGGCTGGCTATGACCTTGCAATCAAGCTCTCAAGGATGGGCGTGAAGTACACCCAACCCTCTGACGAAGTAAGGCAGAAATTAAGACCTATCTATGGAGAAAACGCCGATAGCCTGATTGCCTCTTCACAAGTGATTGCGACAAACTTCCAAACAGTAGCAGCAGCAAATCACTACTGGCAGGGCTAGAGCTTAATTTACCGTCTAACCTCAATCCCCTGATCGGCCATATGTGCTTTGGCTTCCGGTACTGTGTATTCACCAAAATGAAAAATACTGGCAGCCAATACTGCATCAGCACCACCTTCTGTGACACCATCAGCGAGGTGCTGTAAGTTGCCTACACCACCAGAGGCAATGACAGGAATAGACACCGCATCGCTAATCGCACGCGTGAGTTTTAAGTCGAAGCCATCTTTGGTGCCATCTTTATCCATACTGGTTAAGAGAATCTCTCCTGCACCATAGCCCGCCATTTTAATCGCCCACTCAACGGCGTCGATACCGGTTGGCTTACGCCCCCCATGGGTAAATATCTCCCAACGATCAGCCTCATTCTCAGCACTCACTTTTTTGGCATCGATAGCAACCACAATGCATTGAGCACCGAAACGTTCAGACGCTTGCTGGACAAACTCAGGGTTGAATACTGCCGCAGAGTTAATACCGACCTTATCCGCACCGGCATTTAACATGGTGCGAATATCGTCAAGCGTTCTGATCCCACCGCCCACGGTAAGAGGAATAAATACTTCCGATGCAATTGCCTCAACCGTGTGTACAGTAGTCTCTCTGCCTTCATGGGTAGCGGTGATATCGAGAAAGGTAATCTCATCAGCGCCCTGCTCGTCATAGCGTTTGGCGACTTCGACAGGGTCACCTGCATCGCGGATATCCACGAACTGGACTCCTTTAACAACACGGCCGCAATCAACATCGAGACAGGGAATAATTCGTTTAGCTAGGGGCATAAATCAACTCATTGGATATAGATCAATACTAGGGGCGCATTATACGCTCACAGCGATGTATAAGAGCAAACTATTCAAAACAATAAAAACGTTTTAACATACCCACCTTACTTACCTCGGTGTCGCTTGGCGGCATTAAGACCACTCTGATAACAAGGAAGGACACAACATGACCCAACAACAGGGCGAACAGCCACAAAAACCTCACCAGTATGAAGAAAGACAAACGATCGACATGTCCGATCGGGAGTTCAAAATGGGTGATGGCAATATTAGTGGCTACATTGCCTGTAGCTTAGGCATACTCAGCTTTCTGGCCGTTCTTTGTTATTTATTTCCCACCTACCTGACCACAACTGACTTACGCCAAGCTTACGACGGCGAAACACTCAAAGTGGTATTAATGATTGGTATCTGGGCCTCGTTTGGCTTTGCTCTACTGACGTTTATCTTAGGTAAACGTCGTAGGCTAGGTGCGATTGGCGCCCTGTTCAGCGCAGTCGCTTTATTTTTGGGCGGCTACAATGTCCCTGTCGAGGCCGTTAAGCCCAGCCCATTATCCTTAGGTTTAGATTGGCTCATTCTAGCGCTGATCGCATCCGTTGTTATTTTCACTTTTCTTGAAAAGATTTTTCCAAAATACAAAGAACAAGCTATCTTAAGGCCTGAATGGAAACTCGACTTATGGTATTTCTGTTTTAACCATTTATTGATTGCCGTCCTACTACTGATAGGCAACTATTTTGTGGTCACCGTCTTTCACTGGGCCGCGAATGCAGACTTACAAAACGCATTGCAAAGTCTGCCCTTATTAGCACAAGTCGTCATTATTATTTTATGCGCCGATTTTGTTTTGTATTGGTCCCATCGTTTTTTTCACGAAGTTCC
>JBOEGR010000007.1:1023-61768 GCA_050633525.1 Cellvibrionaceae bacterium | reverse complement strand
AGCGTTTGTCATTGGTCGTTCCCGTGTCGCTGGGATTAATTGCTTTGCTGCTTTACTTTGCTTTTGGCTCAGTCGGTCAAGCAATGCTGATTTTGGTCAATGTACCATTGGCGGTTATTGGCGGTGTATTTTCTCTGTGGATTTCCGGACAGTATTTATCAGTGCCAAGCTCGGTCGGCTTTATCACTCTATTTGGAGTAGCCGTGCTGAATGGTGTTGTGATGGTGGAGAGTATTAATCAACGGATTACGGATGGATTAGCAGTGGCAGATGCTGTATTTGATGGCGCTACTTCCAGACTAAGGCCCGTATTGATGACAGCCATCACATCAGCTCTGGGGCTGATTCCCATGCTACTTTCACAAGGCGTTGGCGCAGAAATACAAAAGCCATTGGCCAGTGTGATCGTGGGTGGATTAATCACGGCCACATTTTTAACGCTGTTTGTATTACCGGTTTTATTTGCCTGGTTTTCAAAAGGGAAGTTAAAGGACATCACATAAATTCTTGCCTGCGACTGTTATTGAAGACAGTCGCAGGTTTCTTAAAGAACGGTTGTTATTAAGTCTTGACGACTACTATTGTTTTTATAAGTTTATTAATGCACTTTCTACAGCTTCTTCAGGAGGTTCTTCATAAATAATCGTTGTTGATGGATTAACATGGCCAGCGATCTTCTGCGCAATTTTCACTGACTTTTTCTGTTTATGAATAATATTAGTAATTAACGCTCGTCTCCCAGAATGGGAGCTTGCTTTTTCAATACCTGCCCATGAGCGCAACATAAGTGCCATATGCTCCTGTAAGGTGTTAGGAGAGTAGGGGCCACCTTTTTGCGTCAGGAAGAGAGGATCGGTAGGTTTTAGCTGTGGATTTTTTTCTAACCGTGATTGTAGATAATCAGTCAGTGCTTTACGAAGCTCATTATCAACCATCGGTAAATCGCGTGATTTACCTTTGTGCTTTTTCACGGGAGGATAAAAGTCTTCAGGATTAATCTCAGAGCCGGCTTTTGCTAAGGCTTCTACTTGGCGAATCATCGCATCAAAGGCTTCGATTTTAAAACTAACCGATTGACGCTTATACTTGGATTTAGAACGTTTCATCGCACCTGCACCTTTCGTGTAAGCTGCAGGCAAACTCATCACTTCATGTAATACAAACGATCGAGCAGTGTTCTTGGTGTAATTATTGAGGCTAGCAATTTCCTTGATTTGAAGTAGAGAAATTTCTTGGGCTCGCAGGCCTAGCTTGAAGCTGATCTGCATAACCGCTGTATTCTTTTCAGGGTGCCGCTTGGACTTAATAGCATCGAATAGGTGTGCTTGTTGCTGCTTGCTAGGAACACGTGCTTGACCAGATTTCGCCATAAAATCACCATAAGAAGGGAGTTAAAATAAATCCGTAATAATCCTATTTTAACGGATTATTGAGGTTTGGCAATGAAATGGGGCGCTTATACGCTAATCTTTCGTGCTTTTTCCAGTAGCAACATTAATCTGTTCACATAGATCAATGACATCTTCCGGCTTGCCAAGCAAACGTATCGTACCAAGTGCGGGATCTAATACATCAACACCAACAGCACCACAGGTCCAGCGGCTTAAGCCAGATAATGGTTGAAGAACACTGTTACAGAGTTTGCATTGGTAGCGGTAGGTCTGAGTATGTTGATTTGACATCTATTTGTATTTTCTAACTTGAGTTCGTCATCGTCTGATAAGTATGACACAAATACAAATCCTAGAATGCCCGCAGAATCAATAAGTTAAGGATATCTGTTAAAATAGTGCTTATATTAAAAAACAACCTTAAATTCGATATAAATCAATAAGATAGAGGGCTTTGTGAAACTTTAGCCCTAAATATGCCCGGACACCCACTGTTCCTGATAAATTAAAAACAAACAGAGACTTCGCATAATATATATTATGTTAAATTTGATAAGTACCAGCTACACAGAAGAAATCATATATAGGCGTACAAGCATTGAACTGACAACTCTCAATTATATATCAGAAGTTTTCTATATCATTAATATGATTTTGTTTATCAGAAAATAATGTTGGGTGATTTGCTTAACTCTGAAGTATCTAAGGTATTATAACCACGCCAACAATCGCTATAAATAACCTTGGTTTCTATCACTATTAACTTGATTAAGATCAACTAGTGTGTACTTTTTAAATATTACACGCGTCATATACGTTTAGGAGAATTTATACAATGAGCCGATTTAAATTAAGCTTATCCACAATGATGATGGTTTTATTGATAACCGGTTGCGACAGAATTAATAATGCTAATCGCACTATTGATACTATGCTGGGTGGTAATTACGAGGTTCATATTCTAGGGCATAATGAGCCCTACATCGTAAAAAACGGCAAAATTACTTCAGTACCAGAAAAAGGTTATTATGTTTTTTATCCAAAACTAAACGGTAAAAAAACCTTAGTTCAGTCCCCTATTCAATTAACTACTATTATAAAAACTGATTAATTATTATTTTACTCAATTTTTAGCATCTCACTGCTGTCAAAAACAATGAAATTCAGTCTCAGTTTGAAAAAGTTAATGGAAAATAAGACAACGCTAGCTCAGAAAACCCAATACCTTTCTTCTTATTATAAGGAATATAATCATGTCTAGCTGGCGTATGAAAATTGCTTTAGCCCTTATCTGGTTCTTGGCAACAGCGTGCTTTACCATTTGGCTAACCTATGACCGTATCGCTAATTTTGAAAGAAAGCTGGAATCGGATGGACAATATTTGCATCGTTTAATTTCCCAGCGGGTCGACCAACACGACGCCCATTTGACAGGCATTTCTACCTTAGCCTCTTCCAGCCATGAACCCCCTTTAGATTTGTTAGTTAACCTCACCGCGACTATTAGCCGTTTTTACCCACGTATAGAAGCGGTTGAGTTGGTTACATTGCAAACCGAAATCCCTGAAGTGGTGCTTTCCACCCCCCTTAATAAAATTACCGGCCAAGCTAAACGTATCCGAGACGCAGCCTTAATATCAACGGGTAAGTTACAGATCCTACCGACTGTAAATGGATACCTGCTTGTCAAACGGTCGCCCAACTCAAATCAGGCTCGTTACGGCATAGCTCTTGGCATTAATTCTAAAAAGCTGGTTGAATCTGATCTCGAATTAGATGCATTTACATTGATAACACTTAAGACAGAAGGTCACGATGAAATCCTAAGCGTGAAAGCAGGCCAAACGAGTGAAACCAACAACAGCTTCACACGATCACTGGTATTTCAGAAGACTCTTAGCAGTCGAAGCCAACCTCTAATATTAATACTGAAACGTCGCGCAATTCTTAAGGAAATAATCCCTTTGCGTGCAAGCATTCTTTTTGCTGTGTTAATGGCTGTCATTTTAGTCATCAGTCGAGTATTCATAAGTCAATGGACAAAAACCAAAAAAGCTGAACGTAGAGCTATATTGGGTGAACATGAAGCGCGCATTGCACAAGCTTCCCGAATTAATGGTTTGGGAGAAATGGCATCAAGTATTGCTCATGAATTAAACCAACCACTCACGGCTATTCTAAGCCAAAGTCAGGCAGGACGACGACTGATTGAAGAAGATCCAAATCGCAACGAAAATGTGACAGCCGTGTTAAAGACTATTGCACAACAAGCTAAGCGTGCTGGTGATATTTTATCTCGCTTAAGAGATTGGTCATCTCAAGAAATGAACCCTACTCAAGCAGTCAACCTTAACGATGTAGCTAAAGGTATTGCAAACCTTATATTTTCCGATTTGAAAACAAAAAGCATCTCTCTTAAGTTACGACTCGACACGCCTGCACCAGAAGCCCTTTGTGATCCTGTACAAATAGAGCAGGTTTTATTTAATCTAGTGCGCAATAGTATTGAGGCAATGGAAAACCTTGAAGGCAATGAACTTTCAATATCCACTCGATGCCTCGATGGCGAAGGGGTCATTGAAGTGCTAGATACAGGCAAAGGAATAGCGCCAGATTTATTACCTCGATTACTCGAACCATTTTTTAGTACTAAACCTGATGGCATGGGATTAGGACTCTCACTATGCGACAGCATCATTGCTCGGTTTAGCGGGAAGCTGGAAATCATTAATCACCCGCAAGGTGGCGTCTGTTCAACAGTGACCCTGCCCTTAGTTGCCAATAAAAAAGAGGAAGTTTGAAATGACAGCCACCAAGCTTTATTTAGTTGATGATGACGAAGCCGTTCGTGACGGCTTAAGTTTATTGATGAAGACTGTTGGCTTTGACGTTACCACGTTTGCTGATCCACAAAGTTTTCTGAACGCATTCTTCAAGCTAACACCGGGTTGCATTATCATGGATATTCGCATGCCAATGATATCTGGGCTTAAGGTTCAGGAAAAACTTATCGAACTTCATTGTGATTGGCCAGTAGTCATTATCAGTGGTCATGGCGATATCAATGCCTGTCGGCAAGCATTTAAACACGGTGCCGTTGATTTTCTGAGTAAACCTATCGATGAACAAGATCTTATCGATGCGATTCAAAAAAGCGAGCATATCTTAGTGCAGCTAAGCAATAATAAGGCTCAGGTTACTGAGTTACGCTCACTATTATCAACCCTTACCGCACGCGAACGCGAAGTGCTTGATATGATTAGCCTAGGCTGGTCAACAAAGGAAATTGCGGCAGCTCTGTCTTTATCACCCCGTACGGTTGAAAGTCACCGCGCCCATTTAGCGGATAAACTAGGCACAACCTCTATTGCTGAAATGGCTCGCTTAGTCGTGGAAGCAGAGAAAAAAGAATAGATATCCGTAGAACTACGGATACGCCTCCAGCATACTACGAATATCATCCAAGCCCTTAGTCATTTAAAGTATTTCCACTATTCAATGGAGATACCATCATGAAAATACAAAAAAACTTTTTATCTAGATTTATTTTTACTTCGGCTCTTATGGCTATGAGTTTCTCTGCTACATCTGCCAGTTTACCCACGGCACCCTACCTTCCCCTAGAAATGGCAGAAAAAGCCGCCAAGGCTGCAATGGCTCAATGTATAGCCGATGGGTATAACGTAAGTGTTGCCGTCGTTGAACGCTCTGGGGCAACCAAGGTGTTAATAAAAGGCGATCATTCTGGTCCTCATACTGTGGGTAGCAGTACGGGTAAGGCTTTCACATCCGCTAGCATGGGCCGAGCAACTTTAGGCTTAGCCAATTTCATGAAGGACCATCGAGAATTAGATGGTCTGCGTGATATGGACTCACGTCTAGTTATTCTGGGTGGCGGGCTGCCAATCAAAATCGACAATGTTTTAGTAGGAGGAATTGGTGTCGGTGGAGCCCCTGGTGGCGATAAAGACGAGAAATGTGCTAAAGCAGGCATCGCAAGCATTGGTGGAAAATAACTGAGATAATTGACCTTGAAAAACGCACAAGGAAGTGCAAGAAAAGGGATCAGAAATTTCACTCATTCATGCTCCGATTCTGAGTATATTTCTTAACGATTTTTTAAGTACTCGTAAAAGCAGCCTTTAAATTAATGCTTAATGATCACCACTATGAAAAACATAATGATCAAAAAAACCTTAATGTTACTGATGTTATGGGGACTAGGCTCTGCCTATGGCTTCGCCCAAACGCCACCAACATTATCTGAGGCCCAAAACTATCAAGGACTTTTTGCCGCTGTTTACAATGGCGATATTGATCAAGTAGCAGCGCTGATTAAGGAAGGGACGGATTTGTCTCAACACGATAGCAATGGCAGGTCTGCATTACACATTGCTGCATTTCAATCTCACGATGAAACTGTCAAACTCCTTGTTAAAGCGGGGGTAGATATTAATGCACTGGATAATGATTTTTATGATGTCATCACTATCGCTGCGGTCGCCAATGACATAGAACTGACTCAGCTAGCCTTAACCTTAGGTGGAAATTCACATAACATCACCAGTCCATACGATGGAACAGCCCTAATTGCGGCGGCTCATTTAGGGCATCTTGAGGTAGTTAATACCCTAATCCACGCTAAAGCTCCACTTGATCATGTTAATAATTTAGGGTGGACAGCACTTATCGAGGCAGTGATTCTTGGTGATGGAGGAAAACGTCACACCGCTATCGTTAATGCACTCATAAAAGCTGGAGCTAATATAAACATTACCGATAGAGAGGGGCTCACCCCTCTCGATTATGCAAAGCAATTTGGTTATAGTGAAATGGTTACTCGATTAAGCTCAGAAAAAAACAAAATCAAGACTAGATAAAAGTTTTGATTTGTATTTCATGTTGGATGTATAAGGTCAAAAAGTTTTTAGCTAGCTCCGCTTTTAACGTGATTTGATTCGGCCATAAATGTTTTCTTTTCTTTGGCTCGATGATCTTTCGCAATTAACATATAAACAGAAGGAATCACGAAGAGTGTAAATAAAGTACCAATAGCCATACCTCCCACCAAAACCAATCCAATTGAATTACGTGCTTCGGCACCAGCCCCTGAAACCAAAGTCAAAGGAAAATGCCCAGCCACTGTTGCAACACTGGTCATTAAAATAGGTCTCAAGCGAGTAATCGATGCCTCTCTAATTGCATCTAATTTAGCCTTACCCTGCTCTTGCATTTTATTAGCAAACTCCACCATTAAAATACCATTTTTGGCGATTAAACCAATTAGGGTAACCAAGCCTACTTGTGAGTAAATATTTAACGTTGTAGTCCAGCCATCCGTCCAAAATGGCACCGGTGCGGGCATCTTAAGAAAAACAAAAATTAATGCGCCAAACATAGCCAAGGGTACACAACCCACAATAATCACAAAGGGGTCTCGAAAGCTATTAAACTGCGCGGCTAATACGAGAAAAATTAACAATAGAGCAAGAGTAAAAGCAGGCAAAAATTTATTACCCTCTAGCCTTAGTTGACGTGATTCACCCGTATAGTCGATGCCATAGTTAGACGGCATGATTGTTTCAGCTTCATCTTCTAAGAATGTTAGAACTGTATCTAAAGGTTGTATTGCAACACCGCTTAGCTTTACTGAGTTTTGTTGCTGAAAACGATTGAGCGCTCTAGGCACCGTTTGTTCTTTAATGGTTGCGACAGATGACAGTTGAATTAATTGATTGTTTGGACCCGTAATATAGATATCATTTAACTGATCAGGGTTTAACCTTTCCGAGCGCGCAACTTGAGGGATAACACGATAACTACGGCCTTGTATGTTAAAGCGATTAACAAAATTACCCCCCAGCATTACACCAACATCATTACCCACTTGCTGTAGCGTTAAGCCTAGGTCAGCCACTTTATCTCTATCAATTTCTAGGCTGGCTTGCGGCTTATCAATTTTAGTATCAATGATAGGAGGGAAAGCAAACAAGCCCGCAGCCATCCCTTTTGCACTGAGCTCATTAGCAAACTTAATGATATCTTCGGGTTCATCTGTTGATGTAATAACAAATTCTACTGGGAACTGCCCTCCTCCAGGCAATGCTGGGGGCGTTATCGGAAACATATTAAAACCAGTAATTGAGCTAAGCTCTGCTTGTGCGCGCGGCATCAGATCAAAGACTGTTGTATCCCTTTCATCCCATGGTTTTAACACCATGCCCGAGAAACCAGAAGTGGGAAAAGTTAATTGGAATGTAAATTCCGTTTCGTCAAAACTCGAGAAAATGCGATTCGCTTCAGTTGCGTAAATACTCGATTGGTCCAATGTGGAATTAGCTGAGGATTCGACGATACCAAAAATAACGCCCTGATCTTCTGTCGGGGCCAACTCTGAAGAGGACTGTAAAAACATTGGAATACACAGTAAACCAATCACAATCCATACAGTTAACACTGCTGGGCGTGAAGCTAACGTTTTATCTAATAAAACGGCATATCGGTTTTTAAAACGGTTAAATACATCACTGGATTTTTTAGCAAAGCCTTTTTCATCATCACCGGCCTGTAGTATTTTTGACGACATCATTGGTGCCAAGGTCAAGGCTACAATACTTGAAATGACCACCGCACCGGCTAGAGTAAATGTAAATTCTTTAAATAAGGTGCCTGTCAAACCTCCCTGCAAACCCACAGGTAGATAGACAGCAATAAGTACAATGGTAGTCGCAATTACAGGGCCAATTAATTCACGTGCACCTAATAATGCAGCTTCTATATTCGACATACCGTTACGTATATGCCGTTGAACATTCTCTACAATAACAATGGCATCATCCACCACAAGGCCAACGGATAGAACAATGGCAAGCAGGGTCAATAAGTTTAGGCTAAAACCAAACAGCATCATTAAGAATATGCCGCCGATTAAAGAGATGGGTATCGTAATAACTGGAATTAATACACTACGAAGCGAGCCTAAAAATAGAAAAATAACAATAATGACGATAACTAACGTTTCGAGTAAAGTCGTTACAACTTCAGCGATAGCACTATCAATGTATTTAGTCGCATCATAAGCCACCCTCCCCTCTAAACCTGACGGTAAGGTACTTTGTATTGCCTCCATCTCATCTCTAACAAGCTGTATTACATCTAAAGAATTGGCGTTTGGTAATGGCCAAATTCCCATAAAGGTCGCTGTTTTTCCTGAATAGCGTACCTCAGAGTTATAGGACTCTGAACCCAGCTGTACATTCGCAATGTCTTTTAAGCGAATAAGCGCACCATTTTCTGAACGTAAAACCAATTGCTCAAATTCATCAACTGTTGAAAGGTCAGTATTGGCAGATAGATTCACTTCCACCAGCGAACCTTTTGTTGTTCCTAGAGCGGATAAGTAATTGTTTGCAGCTAATGCTTGCCGAACTTGTAAAGGCGTCACATTATGAGCAGCCATTTTTTCTGGTTGTAACCATATACGCATGGCGAACTTACGCTCACCTAGTACATCCGCTCGCTGAACACCCTCCAAAGCCGATAAGCGTGGCTGTACAACTCTCACCAAAAAATCCGTAATTTGATTACTATCAAGAATATCTGAATTAAAGCTCAAATAAGCGGAAGCAAACTGGCTATCTGCTGATTCGACATTAATAGACGGAACCTCCGCCTCTGCAGGTAAATCACTACGCACTTGATTCACTTTAGAATTAATTTCGGACAAGGCTTTAATCGGGTCGTAATTTAATTCTAAGCGAATGCTAATAGTAGAAAGACCTAACTGACTAGAGGATTCAACATAGTCAATGCCTTCGGCGCCACTGACTGCACGCTCTATCGGTGTTGTAATAAACCCTCTGACTAACTCGGCACTAGCGCCAATATATACAGTACTAATGGTAATAACTGTGTTATCGCTTCTTGGGTATTGCCTTACGGAAAGTGAATTAACCGCTTGTATACCTGCGATTATAATGAGCAAGCTGACAACAATAGACAGTACCGGGCGATAAACAAAAATATCAGTAAAACTTTTCACAGTGCGCTCTCTTATACGACTATTGTAAGATCATTTATTTTCTACTTGAGGGTCTAAACTGTACTCAGGTACCACCGAATTATTAATGGTCACCACAGCTCCGTTACGCAACTTGAACCCCCCCGTGCTGGCAACTATTTCTCCAGCTTTTAAGCCTTTTTCAACGCTAACAAAATCGCCTCTCTTTTCACCTAGTTTGACAAACTGTTGGCGAACAGTAAGTACTTTTTCTGACTCGGCTACCTCTGAAGCATTGCTCTTTACTTCGGTTTCATTCAGCTCTGCTTCCTTTTCCTCTACAACAAAGACAGAATCACCAAATGTTGCATATTGAACAGCCGTAATAGGAACCAGCAATACAGATTGAGAGTCAGGTAATAAAACATCAATACTGGCAAACATGCCCGTAAGCAACTTGCCTTCAGGGTTTGCTAATAGAGCCTGAACTTTAACACTACGTGTTGCTTCATCTATTTTAGGGTCTATTGCATTAATCTTGCCTTCAAACATTTCTTCTGGAACAGCATCTGATGTCACCGTCACCTTGAGCCCAGCTTGTATTTCAGACAATAGCTGTTGAGGTACAAAAAAGTTAATAAACATTTGTTTTGTGGCTTGCAGGGATACAACGGGATCACCCGCATTAATCGTTTGACCTAAATTAACTAAGCGAATACCGAGATTGCCATCAAAGGGGGCTCGTATACTTTTTTTCTCTATATTTGCACGAATATTATCAACATCAGCAACGGCAGAACGATAGACACTCTGAGCGTTATCAAACTCAGACTTAGAAGCCACTTTTTTCTTATACAACTCACTAATACGTGACAGGTTACTTTTTGCTAATGCAGATGATGCTTGTGCAGAGCGTAATTGTGCGCGCTCTGATGAAACATCTTGTTCAATGAGTAAGTCACCGGCTTTTACTTCATCACCGGCATCAAAATGAATTTTTGATATGCGCCCAGATAAATCGGCGGAGACATTTAGGCCTTTAGCCGCTTCTAGAGAACCAATTGCGGAAAGCGTACTACGCCATTCATCTTTTGTAACATCATGGGATGATATAGAGACCGGTGGTGGGCCTGCTGTTTTTCCAGAGTCAATGAGAGCCTTAATTTGTAGACCTTTTACCGCAACTAACGCAATAACAACAAGTAGGAGCCCAAACACAGTGAGCGCAATTGTTTTTTTCATAACTATTTCATTTGGTTTAGTGGAATTGGGGGTAGCTAACTATATAAACTACACGAACTACAAATAAATCAATTACAAATAACAGCCGCTATATTTGTAAAAGAATAAGCCAAGGTAGATTGATTTAATCACCGAGTGAAATTGGGCGTAAATCGTTATAGTTCGATATTGATATCCTAATAAGTCGCCATCATACTACCTTATGTCGACCTTGAGCGTCTATCGTCAAATATGACCATTGTTGATAAAGTTATAACGATATTTATTGCCTTTACTGTTCCACTAAATACGCATGACTATTTATATTAGCCCAAAGTCGGTATTAAAATAATAAAGGGGTAAATGTGAGTTGAAAAATCAGGCAAAGCCTAAGATGATATAAGGAACCTCTGAACAAGTCTGAGGCCCATAACGTCCACTTGCTACTCTATTGGTAAAACAGAGGCCAAATAATGAATGACGCTTCGATTAAAAACACATCCATTAAAAATTCAGCCGGTGATAGCACCATCATCTGGGATGCTCTTATTCGCCTAAGTCACCTTTCTTATATTATTCTATTGCCCTCACTCTACTGGACAGCCACTCAAGGCATGATGGATATTCATCAATATTTAGGTATCTCCTTACTATCTATTGTCACAATCCGGATTTTTTGGGGTTTCTTTGGAAGTCGTACCAGCAGGTTTTCTAGCTTTATCACTAGCCCTAAAGTGGTTTTAGAATATAGTCGCAGTTTTTTTAATCGTAACTCCAAGCACTTTAACACCCATAACCCAATGGGCGGTTATATGGTTATCGTTATGCTCCTATTACTACTATTACAGGGGGGACTTGGCCTGTTTGCCACAGATGATATTATCTTTGAGGGACCTTTAGCGCATTTTGTGAGCTATGATCTATCAGTTGAACTAACCGGTTGGCATCACACCCTATTTGACTATATTTTGGCCGCTATCATTTGCCATATATTGGCAGTGATCTGGTATCAATTTTACAAACGCCAAGCTTTGGTCCAAGCCATGATTCACGGAAAAAAGCCTAAAGTTGATCAATAAAGTCCGTAATATCGTAAATCACTTCAATCAAGGCATCTTCATCAAATACTGCTTTCTAGCAGTGCTAGTAAGTTGAAACAGCAGTGTGGCGGTGATGAATAGTAACTAAATAGTGAATATTTGTTCACTTGGCGTGTCATAGCATCATGAATATTAAATAATATTGGCTTTTGCTGCTCAAAACATGAACAGGATCGCCTGCAAGCTCAGAGACTTGTGTTATATTTGAGAGGTAAGCGTTATATTAAGGTTATCAATATACTAAGACGCCACATAGAAATGGGCTTATTGTATAAATGCCTGATATAAGGCTAATCAACAGCGTATAAGCCAAGCAATCGAATAAAATTAAGACAGTATTACCCTAGAGTAAATAGAATATGGCTACAAAATCAGTTCGTTATATCGTTTCAATAACAGCCTTCATTTTAATTAGTATTGCTGTTGTAGCATACTCATTGAGCCCAAGTCCTCTACTTAATGGACAAGTTGGTACTCATAATAAAAATCAGGACATTACTCTTGAAATAATACGTAAGTTAGATAATAAGCACTTTTTAGACCTTAAAGTTGATAACGAATTATCTTCTAAATTTCTAGATAACTACTTAGAGCGCTTAGATCCAAACAAAGCTTTCTTTTATCAATCTGACATCAAAGAGATTGATCAGTATCGCTACCTTCTCGATGATCAACTAAAAAATGGGGATAATTCAGCTGGTTTTGTCATCTATTCTCTTTACAAACAACGCCTAACCGAACGTTTGAAAAAGGTGATTGATTTATTGAAGAAAGATTCAGTCATTTTTGATTTCAGTAAAAATGAATCGATTGATGACAACCCCGAAAATAAAGCATGGCTCGCCTCTGTTGCCGAAGGCGATGACTACTGGCGCAAGCGTATAAAATCGTTCTTATTATCACAAAAGTTATCGGGTGAATCACCTGAGAAAGCGCGTAATCAGTTAGTGAAGCGTTATGAGAATCAATTGTTGCGTATTAATAAAAACAGCGATGATGATATCTATGAGTTATACATCAATTCATTTGCTGAACTTTACGACCCTCATACAAGCTATTTAGCACCTAGAACGGCTGAAAACTTTACAATCAATATGTCCCTTTCTCTGGAAGGGATTGGCGCAGTGCTACAAACAGAAGATGAATATACAAAGGTTGTTAGATTAGTTACTGGTGGGCCGGCACAGAAGCAAGGCGAATTACAAGCCGCTGATCGTATTATCGGTGTCGCTCAAGGTGAAGATGGCGAGATAGTCGACGTTATCGGCTGGCGCTTAGATGAGGTCGTTTCGCTTATTAGAGGCCCTAAAGACAGTATCGTCAGATTACAAGTCGACCCTTCTGACCCCGCACAAAAAGGGATTAAAACCGTTCGCATTAAACGCGATAAAGTAAAGCTCGAAGATCAAGCTGCTCAAAAGGCTATATTAACGCTGCCGGCCGAAGATGGTTCCACCTTTAAAGTCGGTGTCATTAATATTCCCGCTTTCTATGTTGACTTTGAAGCCTATCACAACAGAGACCCTAATTATCGCAGTACAACACGAGATGTTATTCGTTTATTAGGCGAACTAGAGGCCGAAGGTATTGATGGTCTCCTGCTCGATTTACGCAACAATGGTGGCGGATCATTGCGCGAAGCGACCTCTTTAACGGATCTATTTATTGATAAAGGACCCGTCGTACAAATTGGTAACGGTAATCGACAACAAACTGAAGTATCTCGATCCGAAGCCTATTATCGTGGCCCTTTAGTCGTGATGATTAATCGATTAAGTGCTTCTGCATCGGAAATTTTTGCAGGTGCAATACAAGATTATCAACGCGGCTTAATTGTCGGTTCACAGTCATTTGGTAAAGGCACAGTACAAAGTTTGACGCCACTTGATTCTAGAGGAAACCTTAAGATTACGGAGTCGAAATTTTACCGTGTTTCCGGCGATAGCACTCAGCATAGAGGCGTCATTCCTGATATTAGTTTTCCGGAATTATTGGATGACACCGAAATTGGTGAAAGCAGCTATGAGACCGCATTAGTTTGGAGTAAAACTCGCCCCGTACGCTATGCACAATATTTACCTATACCCAAAGTATTGCCTCCGCTTGTTGAGCGCCATTCTAGCCGAATAGCAGAAGATCCTGATTTCTTATACTTAAGCGAACAAAAGAGTTTGTTAGACCAGTTCACTGATAAGACTCTAGTTTCTCTGAACGAAAAAGTAAGATTGAAAGAAAAGGCAGAATTCGAGCTGGCGACTCTTGCATTAGAAAATAAACGTCGGTCATTAAAGAAACAAAAAACCTTCTCCGACTACGAAGAATTTAAAGAAAATAACGAAGCAAGAAACACAAAGAGAGCTGCACGAGCTGGCACAACGGTAATAGATGTTGAAGAAGATGCCATGCTCAAAGAAGCTGGTTATATTCTTAAAGACTTTTCAGAGCTAATTTCAAAAACCGCTAAGAAAGTAGCTGCATCTAATACAGTTAATCAAGCGCGTTAATCAACATTTAACAAACCACCCTCTAGATAAAGGCGTCACTTTTTAAGTGAATGCCTTTTTTAATATATACTGGATAAAATAATCAATATGCTGACTGTTATTTCATTTAATGTTAATAGTATTCGCCAAAGAACCCATCAATTAAAACAACTTATTGATACTTACAACCCTGACTTTATTGGTTTACAAGAGACTAAAGTAAGGGATGAAGAATTCCCTGAGGAATTAATAAATGACTTAGGCTATCAGGTTCACTTTCACGGCCAAAAAACGCATTACGGCGTTGCCCTACTTTCGAAGCATGATTTTACCTTAATTGAAAAAGGGTTTGCTGGGGATACCGAAGAAAGTCAAAAACGAATGATTATGGGTCGCTTTGCATCACCCTTTGGAGGAGAAATTAGTATCTTAAACGGTTACTTTCCTCAAGGTGAAAGCCGAGATCACCCCAGTAAATTTCCAAACAAACAGAAATTTTATTCTGACTTGATGAGCCACCTAAATGAACATCACTCTCCAGAAGAACAAATCATTGTGATGGGTGATATGAACATCGCTCCCAGTGATGCTGACATTGGTATCGGAGAAGACAATCGTAAACGATGGTTAAAAACGGGAAAATGCAGTTTTCTCCCTGAAGAAAGAGAATGGCTGAACACACTAACACGTTGGGGATTAGATGACACCTTTCGACTCCATCACCCAGATCAAAAAGAGTTGTTCAGTTGGTTTGATTATCGAAGTAGAGGTTTTGAGAGAGAGCCTAAACGCGGGCTTCGAATCGATTTCATATTGTCCAGTAAATCACTAACAGAAAAAAGTGAATCCGCTGGTATTGACTACGACATCAGAAGTATGGAAAAACCATCAGATCATTGTCCGGTGTGGGCTAAATTTAAATAAGAATATAGCAAAAGCTCAGTTTTTATAACTCACTTATATCTAAGTCGAAACCCAATATAAGTGAGTTGTTTTTATTCATTTCACCTAACAGTTAAAAGAATCTTGCGGTTAACCACCTCTAGTTGACCTCTAATACCTTAATCCCCCCGCTGCCCTTTTACAGGCCAATTTTGCTAGGTCCCACACGACAATAAGAAAGGCTAATAAACTCTTGCTTGTTGAGAATACGAAGTACGTTAAATTTACTAGCACAAAAAAAGAGAAGACAATAAATACTGAGGGGATCCAAAGCACAATAAACAAGATAAAGGTCATAAACTTTAATAGATCAGCCAAAAGCAGCTTGGCTTTTTTAAAGCATTTATCGCTAAGATAGCGAACACACGGTTTGTAACATAAAGTATTTTTCATAAATTTCACCCATTGAGTCGATCGACTTCCCTACTTAACCTGTTTAGTGAAATTATTATATTAAGGCCACACCTCCAAAATGGAAAGTTATCATATTAAAAACCATTTTTTTTGCATATTTCCCTATACTATGAACTTGATCACATTTTGATCTAAAATAGGAAGTTTTTTTCCTTAATTATTATAACTACTTATTTAACTCGGCTTCGGATAGATGGATTGCTCTACCGATCCAGCGACGAAGGATGGCTTTTAGATCGTCAATCTGTAAAGGTAAATCAATGTAATAATTCATGCCAGATTGCAGGCAACGCGTTTCTTCGCCGTCTGTATCATGATGACTTAAACCTAACACAGGCAACACATAAGCAGTTTCATGTAATTTTTGATTAGCTGATTTGACTCTGGCTAAAAAGTCTTTCATTCCCTCTTCAAGTTCGTCAATTTGAGTTTCGGTAATAAAGGCATCAAAAACTTTATTCTCTAGCTGATGTTTAATGGTAGCCGCTGACTTTACAGTCGTTACATTGCAGCCTATTTTTTTAAGCATCACTTCGGCAATAGTTTGATCAATTTCTTCTTTCTGGTATAGCAGTATATTTTTATCTTTTAAAATATCCTCATCCGAAGAAAGAGCCACTGCTTCCTCATCTGGCTCTGTCACCAACATATGCTTTAAGCGTTGACGTAATGGTTTATATTGTATGGGTTTAAGTATGATATCGACGTTTTGTTTTTCCTCAGCAAAAGAGGCTAGGTCGTTTAGCTTGCTTTGTGAATCCGTCACACATAACAGTTGTTTTAAATTTTTTTCAAGGGCAGCAACATCTTTAGATAAATTAAAACCAATTAAATCATCAATATGAGTATAAATCATAAGAAGATCGTAAGACTTAGATGCTTTAGAAGCAGATTCCACCTTACTCATTGCCAGCTTATAATCATAAACTATATCAACAACAAACCCCCAAGCTTCTAAATTGTAGCGATATTCATCCTCAATAATTTTTGGTGGCTGAAATAATAATAAATGTTTTCCATTCAATTTTGTTAAGCTTTGAGTATCACTATTTGCTGGGGTCACAATGGGCAAAACAAGTGTAAACCAAAATTTCAAGTGTCCGTCCGCAGTATAATTAGCGCCAGCATTGCCTTGCATACAAACAGCCAAACCTTTTGCGATCGCTAAACTCAAACCTTGACTCATATTACTTGCATAGTGTGGCTTAAACGCATCATGCAGTTGTTGCTCTATATCAATATTTCTGAAGGGGTTCTCAATATCAACAATTACTTTTAATGTGCCGGCACCATCGACACCTTCTATATAAGTCGCATCAAGCAGCATGGAGCCCGAGTCTGAATAATCGACGGCACTAAGCATCGTATTCACTAATATTTGCTCTACTCTTTCTGAATCGCCACGCACCCTAAGAGGAAAGTTAGATGAAAATTGAGAAAAGGCTTCTATTTGCTTCTTATATAAACGGTCACTAACAGCAGTAACAGACTTTTCAATAGAGGCTCGTAAATCCATCACATGATCATCCAAGCGAATTTCTTTGCGTGAAATATGCGAAAACTCCAAAATGTTTTGCAGCATGTGCATTTGCTGTTGGCTTTTTTGTACAGTTAACACAACTAGCTGCTCTTCTTGTTCAGGCAATTTAGATAATTTTAATAATTGCAAACTACCCATAATTTCACGTAAAGAAGTTTTTAGCTCTCCCGCTAAATTCATAAATAGGGTGTCTTTATTCGTCAGTGAACTCTCAGAAGAAATTTTTTCTGCTTGCAATGCATTAGCACGTTGAGTTAAATCATAATTGGCCTGTAATCTATCCCAATACGCTTTGCCCTGCCCTACGCCTTGCTGCCTCATCAAGAAAAATAAAATCAACATGATTAGACCGTAGACGCTTTCTAAGGCATTCAGTGATAACATCGCCACAAAACAACTAGGTAATAAACTCACCGACATATAAATAGTATAAAAGCGCTGATAGGGAGAAAAAACATGGGAGCAACTACTAAAGAAAGCGATAGTATACAACCATAATAGTGGCGTTTCGGCATCCATACCCACCACGTAAGTGACACTAGCCAACATCGCGCCCCAAACGACTGCGGCCAAAATGGTCACTATAAAATAAATATTACGCCAATACTCTGGGGCTCTGGCATAAATCACCTCAAACCGAAATAAATAATATGCTCGTAAAATAGTAACCAAAACAATACCACTCGCAAAAGCAAAAGCGAATAGTGGTTGCTGAGCATAATATTTGCCTAACAACATACTGACGACGAAAACCAAAACACTTAAAGCTAAGCCACGAATAGAATACTTCGCTAACCTAGAGTCTGTTTCGCGCATTAAATTGCGTTGTTTGTGAACCTTGGTTTTGGGCACAAAAAAACTAAACTTCATATATTTATCAGCCTAAAATTGTAATAGCTACTAGTTAATCACTTCCACTAAAACGGTTTTAATAATAAAACCGAGCAAACCGATCCCAAGTGCCGCAAATAAGATAAAAGTACCAAAGCGGCCCGCATTCGAGCGTTTAGCTAAGTCCCACATAATGAAACACATAAAAAGAATCAAGCCTCCAACGCAGACTGTTAGAGCGATACTTTCAAATTGTTCAACGGACATAAGCAGCCTAGCCTCATTTATTTGGGATGTTAAAAAAGATAAGGTTAAAGTGTGCACCATCACGTGGCATCCGCACACTCAATATGGTACTTTAGCGCCGTTTTGTAAGGGTTAAAAGCCTATTTGTATAATTAGGTGACAAAACCTCGGATGCAATTGTCAAAACACTAAGATCGGATAATATCGATCACAAACTAGGTAACTAAATATGGCGTTAAATGGCCTATAAAATACCTCAATCAACATTACACCAAGCGGAGATAAACCATGAAACAATTAACCTTACTTGCCACTTTTCTTGTATTGGCCATTGCGGGCTGCTCAAAAAACGATCAGGGCGAAGCTAGCATTGTCGAAAAAGCAGCTGATGCTGTTGCTGAAACAACAGAAAACGTTAAAGAAGGTGCTTCAAATCTAGCAGATACTGCAGCTGATAAAGCCACTGCTGCAAAAGACGCGGTAGTTGAAACTGCCACTGATGCAAAAGATGCCGTTGTTGAAACCGCGACTGATGCGAAAGATGCCGTTACTGAAGCTGCGACTGATGTAAAAGATGCTGCATCTGAAAAAGTAGCTGATGCAAAAGAAGCCGTATCGGAATCAACAGAAGAAAGCAAACTATCCGCTATGGAAAAAGTAGAAGAATCAAAAGAAGCTGGTGCAAAGAAAATTGAAGATGTGAAAGCACAATACAAATAAAAGTACTAATATAAAGGGGCAGCAGCCCCTTTATATTGTTTTAAAAAGCTATATGGAAGAGCTGTCCTGCAAGTGATTAAAAATAAATTTAGCAGGTATACTTTTAAGTTGAGTAAACTATGGTTGAAACAATCATAAACAATCCAGACAATATCGAACGTGAATCAATGGACTACGATGTAGTCATTGTTGGTGCGGGCCCAGCCGGCTTATCTGCTGCATGCAGGCTCGTTCAAATAAACCCCGAGCTTTCCGTCTGTATTGTAGAAAAGGGTTCTGAAGTTGGTGCCCATATCCTATCAGGTGCAGTACTTGAACCTCGGGCATTAAGTGAGCTATTTCCTCAATGGCAATCACTATCAGCTCCTTTATTAACACCCGTTAAAGAAGACAAAACCTACTGGCTAAGTAATGCGCAAAAAGCCCGTCGCATCCCTACCCTGTTTACTCCTAAGACATTTAATAACCACGGTAATTATATCGTTAGCTTAGGCAATGTGTGCCGCTGGCTCGCAGAGCAGGCCGAGAACTTAGGCGTAGAAATTTTTCCGGGCTTTGCAGCCTCACAATTATTATTCAGTGACGACGATAAGGTCATCGGCATTATTACGAGTGATATGGGTATTTCGAGTAACGGTAGCCAAAAAGAGAGTTTTGAACCTGGCATCGAATTACGTGCCAAATACACACTCTTTGCTGAAGGTTGTCGAGGCCATCTGGGCAAACAACTCATCCAAAAATTTAATCTCGATATTGATAAACAGCCCCAACATTACGGCTTGGGAATTAAGGAGTTATGGCAGGTACCTGCAGAGCAACATCAAGCGGGCTTGGTCGTTCATACTGCAGGTTGGCCATTAACAGAAACCCAGACTGGCGGCGGTGGTTTTATCTATCACTTAGAGGACAGACAAGTCGCAATAGGTTTAATTAGTGACCTCTCGTACTCCAATCCTTACTTTAGCCCTTATGATGAATTTCAACGCTTTAAGCATCACCCAGAAATAGCACATCACCTAAAAGGTGGTGAGCGTATCAGTTACGGTGCGAGAGCCTTAAGCAAAGGCGGATTACAATCACAAGCCCACATGGCTTTTGCAGGTGGCTTATTACTAGGGGATAACGCGGGCACGCTTAATGCTGCCAAGATAAAAGGCTCACATACCGCTATGAAATCAGGAATGATTGCTGCCGAGGTGGTTGCCGAAGCTATTGCAAACAACCGTGAGCATGACGAATTAACAGACTACCCAACAGCTTACCGTCACTCTTGGGCTTGGGAAGAGTTACATCAACAGCGTAATTTTGGACCAGCATTACATAAATGGGGCAGTTTTCTTGGCGGGATTTATGCCTTTATCGATTTAAATCTATTCAATGGTAAGCTGCCATGGACATTATCTGACCAACAACCAGATTATAATACCTTAAAAGAAGCCTCTGACTGCGAGCCCATTGACTATCCAAAACCAGATGGAGTGTTAAGCTTTGACAAGCTATCATCTGTTTTCTTATCCAACACCAACCATGAAGAAGACCAGCCCTGTCATCTTCAGCTCATGGACAGCAATATTCCTGTAGAAGTTAACCTGTTACGCTACGATGAACCTGCACAACGTTACTGCCCTGCAGGGGTCTATGAAATTGTAGAAGAAGAGAACGAAGGCAAACGGCTGCAAATCAATGCTCAAAATTGTGTTCACTGTAAAACATGCGACATAAAAGACCCCAGTCAAAATATCACCTGGGTTAGCCCTGAAGGCACTGGTGGGCCAAACTACCCTAATATGTAAATGCGATTAGCTAACCAAGGCTAATAAACTGTTCGTACTGTCGTTGTTATATCCTTCGAATAGGCAGCCAAACCTTGCCTGAGCAAACTCTTGAACTGAGCTGAACCTAAAAGCCCTGAGCGGGCTTTAACAATAGCGATATCCATAGGAGCCGCCTTTACCCCTAAACCATTTCTTGCATCCAACAACTCTAATTTAAGCAGAGCATGGTAAGGCCTCAAACGACGCTGAAACCTATTTGATTCTTCCAATTTATTTAGCTCTTCTACACTATTTGATTCTACTAGCTTGCTCGGCTGTTCCGAGTTATTCACTTGCTTTAAAGAAGCATCTTTATCCTTAGCCATAGGCTTTAGGTAAGGTGAAGCGGCTAATAAGCTTGCACGAATAATAAAGTCGACTGCTGTATCTGGTCTCGCACTAGGGCTAAGTAAAGTGACAGTTGAAAAGGCTCGATTGAACATAATGCCACTTTCTTCTCTGACGCTAGTAAATAGATGCGTATTCAAGCTAGCAGACTGATCTGGAATATTAACGGGCATGATAACTAAGCCTATGTGGCTTAAGGTAGGGATGATAAAACGCCTGTGTCTATCAAGTTTAACCGTATCGATTAATGTTGCCTCCCCTGCCCCTTGTTTCAAAAGTAAAAGAGGCGATTGTGAACACCCGCTGAGGCTGAGCAAACAAAATAAAACAATACTGATGAAAGTATATTTCTGACGATAGGCTGTATGTTGATAAGCCATAAATAGGCACCCTGTTAATCGGCTTCTGACGTTCTTTAACTATATCGGCCAATTCCCCAATACCATTACTGCTTTAAGCCCAGGTGAGCTTTGAATAGTGATTATTTTATATAGTGCTGTTTTTCATAAAACAGCACTATATAAAGCCAGAAAGCAAAACCAAGATTAGCAACTATACTAATAGATTATCAGCCATAAATATGTGAGAGCTTAGGAGAATTTGTATGCCATCATCGAGTATTGCTGCTGCCATCCCTGTTTTGGAAGAGTTAAATACTGCATTAGATAAAGCATTTTGGGAGGCTAATTCGATTAATGTAAAAGATGCAGTGTATGACTGCATTAGCGCTATTAATAAAGAATTGTCCGAACTGAGCAAGTTAAGCATTCAGGACCATGATTTAACGTACGAGCCGATAAGCGGAGAATTTATTATTGCTACTCGTCGAATTTCATCGTTCCGAAAATATCTTGACGCAAATATTATGCGAACATCAACATTAAACAAATTAGACTCTGCAACGTCCGCAATTGTTCAGCTGATTACCCCAGACGATAATGCTCAAGTGGTTTAAAGCGCTGTTTAAAACCTGAACGATATAAAAAAAGAGTTTTTATACTAAAAAAATGTAATAAACACACCTCATTGACTGGCAATAAAGCAAAAGTACACCATACTTAAAGTACGACTTATCTCTCCCCTAATTTAAGTCGTCATGGGCTGAAATTGCCCCGTTTGAAAGTTTACTCCTAATGGTCTTGTCCAGGTGCTCCCCCCAGACGCCTGGTTTTTTTTGTCTTAAAATTATACTTCGTACTTATTCCATGCCTCTTCAGCGCTATTAATGCTGGCCTTATTACTATTTTCTTTATTATGAGTAACCCGATCATTTGCCATAGTTAATCTGGCCTGCCTATACCAATCGGGAGCATCTACAATCTCACCTTCTTCATCCAAAGGTGGATAGGCTAAATTTGATTTTTGGCAATAATCCGCGACAACAGGGTGACACCATCGAAATAAACGATTTTGATACACTTCTTTAGGTAATCTGACTAGATCATACAGACCTGCCAATTTTCGTTGTCGATAAGCTTCAGACAATATAATGGCTGATGCCACTGAAACATTATAGGAGCCGACCATGCCCACCATAGGGATAGTAATTTGAGCATCAGCCAGTGCAAGTGCATCTTCACTAGGTCCATGATTCTCGGTGCCAACTAATAATGCCGTCGCTTTTGTATAGTCGATATCTTGGTAATCAAAGGCGCTATCAGATAAATGTGCAACAACAACCTGAAAACTTTGTTCCTGTAAACCAGTGATAGCATCTGACACACTATCATGTAGCTCAGTATCAACCCATTTATGGCTGCCTAAGGCTGTACCGTTGTAATGCCTATAACCAGCCTTAGGACGAACGACATGCATCGTATCAATCCCTACCGCATCACAAGTCCTCATAATGGCAGAGATATTTCGACCTTTATGCACTTCATCTGTGATAACCGTAAGGTCAGGCTGGCGCTGATTAAGAACCTGAGTGATTCTTGAGTAACATTCTGGAGTCATGAATCGTACTTACATTATTTTCCACAGATACTGTGGATAAGTCAGTGGATAGGTATTCTAAAAATAGCTTAAAGCCCTGAAATTCGGGCAAAGTTGCAAGTTGTTCGTTTTTTAACCTTATACATTTTTTCTTATTAATCAATAACTTAGCAAAGTCAATGGGATGATACTAAAAAAAAGACAGATTTTTTGCTTGATTATTACAGTTTAGCTCAGCATGTGAATAAGATTCGTTAGCGAGTCTTAACGCTGCATCACGTATTGCTCCGTTTCGAGTACAAAAATGATTCAATACTCTTACACATGATGAGTAAAAAAGTAACAATATGCTTACAAAACCATCAGGGTTTACTAGCGGAAAAAATGGCTGGCCTGCAGTTGATTCGCGAGTTTTGTAACAGCGTTCTCAATAGCATGCTGTACTCCTATTCCGAGTCGTTCTGGTAGGCTCTTTTTCGTTGTATAACTAATCTCAAAAACAGGGTTTTCTTGGGCTAAATGAGTCACATAGTCATCACTTGTGACTAATTCATCCACTAGTTGCTGCTCTTTTGCTTTTATTCCAAACCAAATTTCACCCGTAGCAACAGCTTCAATATCAACGATTGGGCGTTGCTGTTTGACGTAGTCTTTAAAAAGGCCGTGGGTTAGCTCTAAGTCTTCAACAAATTTCTCCCTGCCCTTTTCCGTATTTTCACCAAAAATGGTTAAGGTTCTCTTGTATTCCCCTGCCGTCAATAATTCAAAATCAACATCATTTTTCTTCAATAATTTATGAAAATTAGGCAATTGCGCCACAACGCCAATGGAACCAATAATAGCAAAAGGGGCGGCGCAAATTTTATTCGCGACACAAGCCATCATATAACCACCACTAGCGGCTACTTTGTCAACACAAACGGTAAGAGGGATTTCTTTTTGCTTCAAACGGTCTAGCTGACTTGAGGCTAAACCATAACTGTGCACCATACCGCCTGCACTTTCTAATCTAATCACTACTTCGTCTTTTGGTGTAGCGGTAAACAGTATAGCGCTTACAATTTCTCTTAATTGATCTACGGCAGAAGCCTTCATATCACCATCAAAATCAACTAAAAAAACACGCTTAGTTTCGCTTTCATCAAGTTCTCCGTCTTTTGATTCTTTCCCTTTTGACTTTTTAGCTAACGCTTTATCACGCTTCTTTTGATCCTTTTTTTCTTTCTGCTTTGCTTTTTCTTCTTTTTTAAAGCGCTCTTCATCATAAATAGCACGTTTTAATGACTCTTGAATTTCATCATAACGATCATTCACTTTTTCTACTTTAATCGTACCGTTAGGTGCGGTTTTCTGGCGACTGCCAGCACTAACGATGATACCGACAATAGCCCCAATAGCGGCTACAATCGTAATTGCTTTTAATAAAAACAGACCATATTCGGATAAAAATTCCACGTAAAAACTCTCTATTAAGGTAGTTGAATGATAATGTGTAAGAAAGGCTTAAATAGGATGAAAGAACCTTACGCAATAAATACTAGCGCCATTGGTCAACAGCAGCCTGAGCAGGCTCATTTAAAGGGCGAGCTAACAAACCGGAGGTGCTGACAGATATTTGATATTGACCACCATCAACCATAGGTAAAAAGGTAGAGTTACCGTAACGCGCATCGACTAAGGCATTATTATCCATATCTTTGAGCCAATTCCACACATCAACGCCTGCGGTACTATCAGATAAACCAAATACACTGCGTTCTTTCGTTCTCTCATCATCCAGTAAGAGGTAACGGCCGCTAATGCGATCAAGACGATAACCTGTCTTCATTCCAACACGGCTAATAAAACCTTTCCATTTAATGACTCGACTATCGAGCTGCCATTGGTCACCAAGCAAAGTAAAGTTTTGTTGAATACCTTCAGCATCAACAAAGCTCGCTGAAAACTCCTGAGGGGCTATATTAGTAAAACTGATGGTGGCAATATTTTGTTCAGAATCTAGCTGTTTGTAGCTATAAATATCCAAGGCCATTAGAGTCAGCACCACAACACCCAAAGTAAGCGCTAAACCAAACATGCCCCTAAGCCAGCCGATAAACCAGCTAGTTTTTAGTAAGACTTTGGACGCCCAATAAGCTAAAACTGCGGCTAAGAGAACAAAAACAATCGCTAAAAACAAATAACCCATACCTTATCCTGATGTTATTAGAGGGGTTTCATCCTAAATATTATTTTATCGCTAAGAATACCGTATAAAAAACGCGTATCTCAAGTGGTCATTGCCTTCTAAGGCACTGAGGCGCCTAGGTTACATCGCCAGATTATGAATAACAAGCCATTCTGAGCTCACCCTCACTCTACAGCACCGCTGATTTTAAGCTGTTTTATCTGATCGCGGATAGCGCCAGCCTTCTCGAACTCAAGATCTTTAGCTGCTTGGTACATTTTTTCTTCAAGTAGCTTAAGCTGCTCTAATATAGGCATTTTCTTAGCTGCAGAATCAAGCACATAACCGGCCTCTTCCTCAGCAACTTTACGACGTTTTCCTTTACCAGCAACAACAGCACCTTCCATGATGTCGGCAATTTTTTTGTTAATGCCTTTAGGTTCAATACCATGCTCTTTGTTAAACGCTATTTGTTTATTACGACGACGTTCGGTTTCATCCATTGCACGCTGCATAGAACCTGTCACTTTATCCGCATACAAAATCGCTTTACCATTTAAGTGACGCGCGGCACGCCCGATAGTTTGGATTAAGGAGCTTTCCGAACGTAAAAAGCCCTCTTTATCTGCATCTAATATAGTAACAAGAGACACTTCTGGCATATCTAGGCCTTCTCGTAATAAATTAATGCCCACCAATACATCAAACTCACCTAAGCGCAAATCGCGAATAATTTCCACACGCTCAACGGTATCAATATCTGAATGCATATAACGGACACGGATACCATGCTCTTGAAAGTAATCCGTTAAGTCTTCTGCCATACGCTTGGTTAACACCGTCACGAGTATACGTTCATTGACTGCGACACGAAGGCGTATCTCTGACATACAATCGTCAACTTGAGAACCTGCCGGACGGACCTCGATCATAGGATCAATCAAGCCTGTCGGGCGAACCACTTGTTCTACTACTTGCCCAGAATGCTCAGCTTCATAATCTCTAGGAGTGGCGGATACAAAAATCATTTGAGGCGCTAAACTTTCCCATTCGTCAAAACGCATAGGACGGTTATCTAAGGCAGAAGGTAAGCGAAAACCATACTCTACTAAGGTTTCCTTACGCGAACGATCGCCACGATACATACCCCCGATTTGCGGTACGGTGACATGGGATTCATCTAATACCAATAAGGCGTCACGAGGAAGGTAATCGAATAAGGTCGGTGGTGGCTCACCAGGGTTACGCCCTGAAAGATAACGGGAGTAATTTTCGATACCATTGCAATAGCCCAACTCTTGCATCATCTCTACATCATATTTGACCCGCTGCTCTAAACGCTGGGCTTCAACCAATTTATTATTATCACGTAACTGGGTTAAGCGTTCTTTCAGCTCTTCTTTTATATGACCAATCGCATCAACAATTCGGTTTCTTGGCGTCACATAATGAGATTTTGGATAAACAGTAAAACGTGGCAGTTTTTGTAAACTCTCGCCCGTCAAGGGGTCAAATAAAGTGAGCTGCTCTACTTCATCATCAAACAATTCTATGCGTAGAGCTTCTCTATCTGAATCAGCTGGATACACATCAATAACATCGCCTCGTACTCGATACGTTGCTCGCTGAAAGACAGCATCATTGCGCGTGTATTGTAATTCCGCTAGACGGCGCACGATATCGCGCTGGTTAATTGCATCGCCCCGAGTCAGATGCAATACCATTTTCAAATAGGCATCAGGGTCACCCAAACCGTAGATAGCAGAGACTGTCGCCACAATAATGGCATCTTTACGTTCCATTAGTGCTTTGGTTGCTGACAAGCGCATTTGCTCGATGTGTTCATTGACCGATGCATCTTTTTCTATAAACGTATCGGATGAAGGTACATAGGCCTCAGGTTGATAATAATCGTAATAGGAAACAAAATATTCAACGGCATTATTCGGGAAGAACTCCTTGAACTCACCATAGAGCTGGGCAGCCAAGGTTTTATTATGCGCCATGATCATGGTGGGACGATTGATTTGTTCAATCACGTTCGCAATAGTAAAGGTTTTACCTGAACCGGTTACACCCAACAAGGTCTGATGCGCTAGACCATTCTCAATACCTGATACCAACTGTTTAATGGCTTCGGGCTGATCACCGGCTGGTTCAAATTCACTGACGACTTCAAATGTTTTGCTCATAATATCTTAGTAATAATGACTCAATTAAACTTATCATCTAACACTTAATATAACGCTTTATACAACAATGGTTATTTAATATTTCACGTAGCTTGGATTGTCCAACACTGGTGTATTTTATTTTTCTTTTTTGCATACTGTTGAAAATCAGGATCTAGAGTCTGTAAGGTAATATCTTTGACCTGATATTTTTTTTCAACACTTGGATCTAACCTAAAGCTACGAAGGTTATTTGAAAACAGTAAAGTGCCATTAGGGTTTAACAAATCCATACAGCGGGCAATCAGATCAACATGATCACGTTGAATATCCAATACTGACTCCATACGTTTTGAATTTGAGAAGCTCGGGGGATCTAGAAAGATGACATCAAAACCTTCCCTACAAGACGCTAACCAAGTTAAACAGTCTTGCTGCACCAATTCATGACGTTTTAAGTTAATATTATTTGCTTCAAAATTTTGTTTCGCCCAATCAATATACGTTCGCGACATATCCACGCTCACGCTACTCGCGGCTCCGCCCTGCCCTGATGACAAATCACTTGTCCCTCGACTACCTAAGGCTGCTTGCACTGTTGCTGTTGCCGTGTAACAAAACAAATTTAGAACACGCTTGCCCGAAGCTAAGTTCGCGAAATGTTTTCTGACTGAGCGATGATCTAAAAACAAGCCTGTATCTAGGTATGACCATAAATTGACTAAAAAGGTGGCTGGGCCTTCACTCACGCGCAAGGCGGCACGATGTTCATGCTCTTGTTCTAATTTCTCGTACTGTCGTTTACCTTTATTTTGCCGGCGCTGCTTCGTAAATAATCGAGTATTATCGACAGATAAAGCCACATTCACAGCATCTAAACAATCTTGAAAACGTTGTATCGCCTTATGCTCATCAATTGTATTAGGTGCTGCGTATTCTTGAACATGAACCGATTCACCATAGACGTCAACGGCCACTGCATATTCTGGAATATCCGCATCATAAACACGATAGCACTCAATGGATTCTTTCTTCAGCCACTTTTTTAATTGTTTTTGATTTTTGCGGATGCGATTACATACCATTTTTGCACCTTCGGATAAGTCATCGAAATCCAGTGCTGATTTGGTATTCTCTTTTGTAAGCTGTGACGATTCAGTCTTTGGTCTTTCTTTATAAAAGGCATCAGACTGAACATCAAAAGTCAGTAACTCCGCAGCTAAGGTGCCATTCCAAAATTTATATTTTTTACGCGCACGTAAGCCTATTTTTTGCGCCAACTTCCAATTAGACGTGATGACACCCACTTTCCAACCAAGAAACTCATTGCGTAAGGTTTCGCCTAAAGTACGGTAAACAGGCTCTAGCTGCTTTTCTTCACCCAAACGTTCACCGTAAGGGGGGTTACATATCACCAAACCCATTTCCATTACTTTGTGAGTGGGTTTGGTAAACTCGTCTATCGATTTACAACTCACTCTAATCCATTCCTCAAAACCGGCGCGTTCAATGTTTTCCTCTGCCGCGCGCAGCACTTTCCAATCCTGATCATAGCCTCTACATTCAAACCCGACTTGACGCAGTTTATCTAAGCCTACTTGTTTACGTTGTTGCGCTTCGCTCAATAACTCGGACCATAAATCCTCATCGAATTGTAACCAACGGTCAAAGCCCCAATGGTATTGTCGACGCATTAAGCCAGGTGCAATATCAGCCGCTATCATTAAACCTTCAATTAATAAGGTAGCCGAACCACACATAGGGTCAATAAGGTGGGTGCAAGGTTCTTTTTCTAAGCCAACGGCAATTAAACTAGGCCAGCCAGATCGAATTAAAATAGCACAGGCTAAGTTTTCTTTTAGTGGAGCTTCACCCTGTTTCTGTCGATAACCACGACGGTGCAAACTTTGACCAGACAAATCCAAACTGACATTGATTTTACTTTTACCTTGGCTTTGGGATAAACGGACATTAATGATTAAGTCAGGATTTTGTTTATTCACCGAAGGGCGCTCTCCTTCTCGCTCCTGAAAACGATCGACGATGGCGTCTTTAACCCGTACAGCGCCAAACTGTGTATTACGGATATTGTCATCCGTACCCAAAAAATCGACTTTAAATGTGCCATCAACGGCAAGGTGTTGCTCCCACTCGATATCACGTATAGATGTATACAATGAGGCCTCATCGCTGATATTGGCTGTCATCAGCGGTAATAATATTTTATTCGCTAAACGTGACCACAGGCAGGCACGGTATACATCTATACGCTCACCACCAAAATAGACGCCCGCCACTGTTTCGCGAAGCTCACTCGCACCTAAACTCTCAAGTTCTTTAAAAAGAAGGTTTTCTAGGCCTTTAGGACATGCTGCGAAATAAGAAGTGCTCATTTAATATCTATCGTTTTGTGAGTTATGTGTGTTGTATGAGTAGCGTAATACTATTAATTAGGACGTTTAATCGCTCTCTTTGTTGAACGCCCTGCTTTCTAAAATGGCCATACGTGCATCTTTAACCAATGCAGGGCCACGATAGATAAAGCCACTGTAAACCTGCACTAGATTGGCTCCCGCTTTAATTTTGGCCACCGCATCGCTCCCCTGCATCACTCCACCGACACCAATAATGGGCAAATTCCCTATATGGCTACGTAACTGAGCAATGACATTAGTAGAGGCTTCGGTAAGCGGTGCGCCACTTAAGCCACCGGCTTCATCGGCAAAAGGGCTATCGGCAACAAGGGTTTTATCCAATGTGGTATTGGTGGCAATCACGCCATCAATGTCATGAGCTAGAAAGGTCTCACTGACTGACTTAATCTCGTCTTCGCTCATATCCGGTGCAATTTTCACTACAACCGGCTTGTAACCATTATGCTCTGCTGCTAGCGCTTGCTGGGTGTCTTTTAAACCACTTAACAAACGCTTTAAATTATCGCCAAACTGCAAATTGCGCAGCCCTGGGGTATTCGGCGACGAAATATTGACCGTAATATAATCCGCATAAGGATAGACCGCTTGCATGGCAATTTGATAGTCACTCAAGGCCTCTTCTTCTGGCGTTACTTTATTCTTACCGATATTAATACCGAGCACGCCTTTGTAACGACGTCGTTTTACTCGCTCAACAAGGTATTCAACACCCTTGTTATTGAAGCCCATACGATTAATCACGGCGTCGTGCTCTTTTAGGCGGAACATACGTGGCTTCTCATTACCCGGCTGTGGTTTAGGTGTAATCGTACCAATTTCAACAAAGCCAAAGCCAAACTGCCCCAAGGCGTTAAAATAATCGCCATTCTTGTCTAGGCCAGCCGCCAAGCCCACGGGATTATCAAAGCGTAAGCCCATAAGCTCAATGGGTTCAGAGGGTATATTAGGCGAAAATAGTGATAGCAAACGCAGGCGTTCAGCGGCACCTAGCATATCAAGGCTTAAGTCATGAGACGTTTCTGGATCAAGTGTAAATAAGGCGTTACGAAGTAATGAATACATGGAATAGAGTCAATTTTAGCCGTGGATGAAAGCAGTCAATAAAAGCCGTGCAAGGATATAGGAAAGGGCTTGGCGAGTCGATATAAGCCGCGAACTAAAACCTCAGATGCGCTAGCTTTACCTTGTGCGAACTTATCTTTAAAAAACGGTAACTTCTCATCACTTTTCAGCTCAATCGATGTTCATGTAAAATAATGAGCTTGTGCTGGTGTAGCTGGCACACGACTTATTACCGAGAAACATCTAAAAGATGTAGGCGGTGTCAACCTCCATTATTGATGTAAATGAACAATGGCTAAACTTTTCGTCTATGGCTCATTAATGAATGATGAGGTATTGAGAGCTTTACTACACCGTCGTCTCGCACAACAACAAGCCACACTGAATGACTATAGGCGTGTCAAAGTAATGGGTGAGCAATACCCCGCTATTTACCCAGACACAAACAACCTTGTTGAGGGTAAATTAATCACACATATCCTCCCAAAACAATTAGCCTGTCTAGACGAATTTGAAGGTGGCTACTATCAAAGAGCTCTCGTAGTGGTTTTCACAGAAGATAACAAAGAACACCAATGTGACGCCTATATATTTAAAAACGAATACCGTCACTTATTATCAGACGATGATTGGTGCAATACCCATTTTCGTACTCATCATATGGCCTCATTTTTAAAGTATTGCTAACAGTAACCAGAACTTAGCGATACAAGTACACATTAACGTTTTAAAAAACGAATAAGGGCACCTTAATACACCAAATGGCTTTTCAAGGAGGTAAAGCTAGGTTACCCTTGAGGCTTATATTATCAACACTAATTTAAAGGCACTTCCTGTTCCTATAAAATTTAAGAGTGGTAGCGAGTCTAAATATTTATCTTTTAAAACAATAAGCCATAGAAATAGTAAATTGTTAAATGAAAAAACAGGAACTGTCCCATAAGTATATTAATGGAACATCATGTTTCTTTAATATACTGTTAACTATAAAAGACTATGAATTATGCGATCATTATTAATGTTAATTATTATTTCTCAGTTAATAAATTGTACTCATATTAAAAATCACGACAGCATTAAGGGTGAAGTAACAAATTATGGAATAGTGAGAGTTATTGATAGGGGCCAAAGAATTTCTAGCCCAGAATCTATTTCTGGATATAGCGACCAAGCCGCAACCATGGAGATAGTTGAAACAACAAAAATAATAGCTTTAAAAGAAGGAGTGATATTTGGTATGGAATGGTGTGCTGAGGGATTCAAAAGTAATGAAGCAATATTTTTATTAGCCGTAAAACATCCAGAAGTAACAGGTTTTAATGGAAAACCTAGAACATCATCTATTTCAGACTATCCTGGCACACCAGAAAATGGAGAATTTTGCAATATCGATGCTTATCAATTATCTCAACCCCGGGAGCTTGTTGAAGGCTTATGGAGCCTATCTATTCTTTACCAAGGAAAAGAAATAGTAAAAAAAGAATTCTTAATTAAAAATCGTTAACAAGTCAAACCAAAATTGGACGCGGAAAAGCACCGCGCCTTTGTTTGGGGCGTTATGTAAATCCACCATCAAGCTAGGAGTGACTAATGAGCCAAATAAAAAAAGGGGACACTGTAATGCTTAAAAGTGGTGGCCCTATAATGACTGTTCAAAGCATTGGAGACTATTCAATGTCTGGCATCGAAAATGGTGTCTTATGTGTATGGTTTGATAGCAATACACCAATGGAAAAAGTATTCGATATCGATGGGTTAGAGATATATCGAGATGAATGATAACGAATCAGAGAAGATATCTCTAAAGGTTCCATTTTTTGTAGCTGGTTTTGTAGTATTAGCTTGGATTTTAACATGGTATTTTCTTAAGGATCAGGCAGACAGAGGCACCTTTGGTGATATGTTTGGCTCTGTAAATGCCATATTTTCTGGACTTGCTTTCGTTGGTGTCATTTATGCAATTCTCCTACAAAGTAAGGAGCTGAAGTTACAGCGAAAGGAACTTAGGTTCACTCGAGACGAACTTGAAGGCCAGAAGATTCAAATGGAGGCTCAGAACGTAACTCTCATTAAGCAAAATTTTGAAAATACATTCTTTGAGTTACTAAAAATTCAAAACGACATTACCAATGGCATAGACCTTATGGATGGTAATGGTAGAACTACACAAGGGAGAGATTGTTTTAAGGTATTTTATGAGCGTTTCAAAAAGCTCTGGGGAAGAAATCTTGACAATTTCAAGGGTGCGTCTGAGCTGGAGAGAATTAACAACACCTATCTATCCTTCTATGAAGGACACCAAGCTGAATTCGGGCATTATTTTCGCAGTCTCTACAATATAGTAAAACTAGTTGATAGCAGCACTATGGAGGATAAGCGGCTGTATACAAACCTGATTAGGGCACAACTTTCAAGTTTTGAGTTGGCACTCCTTTTTTATAACTCTTTAAGTGAAATGGGAGCGGAAAAATTTAGGCCGCTTATTGAAGACTATTCTCTTTTAAAAACTGTGCCAAGAAATGAGCTTATAAACCCTCCTGATCACTTGCCACTATTTGATGACGGTGCATATGGGTAAGTCTAGTCACATAACAAGTTGCGCAAGCGGGACAATGAACCTCCCCCGTTTTAGTGGACATCTTCTAATAACTTAGGAGGTGGCGAATGCCCAAATATACTCAACCCCGAAAAACATGGGAATATACCAAAGACTTTAAAGTGAAAGCAGTAAAATTGAGCTTTCATGAGAATATTCAAGTTAAACAAGTAGCTGAAGGGTTAGATATTCATCCATTTATGCTATCTCGTTGGCGTAAGGAATACCTTGACGGTAAACTGCAAGGAGATGGAAAAAAGAGAGTGGGTGTGAATAAGAAAAAACGTTTAATCAGTGATAGAGAGCTAAAAGAAAACCTTCGTCTGAAACAAGAAGTAGAACGACTAAAGAAGGAAAATGACCTTTTAAAAAAGTGGCAACGGTATCTCTCGGAACAACATCAGAGCGATTTGGACTCATCCAGAGATACCGAAAATTAAATAATTAGGGTCAGATAAGCATTTCTTAGCACTATTTCGGTTACAGTTTAATTTAGGAATATTTATGGACTTAATTCAAATATTAGCATTTACAACTGTTGCACTATTATTAGTTATATCGCCAGGACCTAATGGGTTACTTATTACGAAGACAGTGCCTATCTCAGGTAAAGCTGCAGGCTTTGCGAATATATCAGGCTTTATTGTTGCCTTTTATCTCCATGGCACTTTATCGATATTGGGAGTGTCCGTTATATTGACAAAATCATCCGAAGCGTTTTTTATTGTAAAAATGCTCGGGGCGATTTATTTATGCTGGATTGGGCTCAAGTGTTTAATAGATGCTTTTCAACATAAAAAAATGCCAATGACACTGGAAGCCCCTTCAAAGCCTAAGCAAAGTTTTCTTGGGGCAGGATTGGAAGGTTTTTTAAATAATGCTCTCAACCCAAAAGTGTCAATGTTTTATCTTGCCGCTTTTCCTCAGTTTATTCCTGTCGGTGAAAGTGCAATCTTCTATGGTTTTGTATTAGTTACTATTCATGCATTTATGAATGCCATATGGTTTAGCGCGATGGTGCTTATCTTATCGCATATTAAAGTTATAGCGAATAAAGAAAAATATCAACGATTATTAAAAGGTATTACCGGCATTGTATTTATAATGTTTGGGAGTAAATTAATCACTCTCAAAGCGGAATAGTATTAAATTTGAGAAAGAACAGAATAAAAGACTGTTAGAATTTTTTATTTAATATCAAATAGCAACAGGAGATACTTATGTTAGAACTAAGGCCTAACTGTGAATGCTGCAATAAAGATCTACCTCCGAATTCAGAAGAGGCAATGATCTGTACGTTTGAATGTACGTTCTGTAATACTTGCGCTAGTGGAATATTAAAAGATAAATGCCCAAATTGCGGCGGGAATTTTACTCAACGCCCTATCCGCCCCGCACATTTACTTAAGAAAAACCCTGCATCAACGACTCGAATTGCTAAACATGCCCAATGTGCAGACCTATAACATTGAGCTTATAGACGACTAATGGTTTTAAATTTATTACCTTGATCAAACTCAATAGAGAAATGGCCTTTTATACCCTCTCGAGTCACAAAAGGCTGTAATATATTAGCTGGAAAACGAATACTACGGCCTTCGATTGTTTCCGTATAAACGGATCGTGCTGAACCCTGATACAGTTTTATATATTCATCAGCGGCAATAGCCAAGGATACGACAACTTTACGCATACTAATTAACTCTAAATACTCAATATCTACTGTTAACCTTTCACTTTTTACGAGATATGTTTCCGATATATATTTTTGGTTTAACCAAACTGTAATTTCTCACAATCTCTACACGCTTCCATTAAGTCAATAAGCTCTCGCATAGCAACAGAGAACATAGCAAAATCGGTTGCTGTATTTGTCTGTAAGTCATGAGCAATGGTACGCCATCGGGAGACTGATTGCGGGTTTTCATGCATCCATAATTGAAGAGACTCTTCTAGTTGATACTCATCTCCCGCCAAGCGTAATAAGTTAACACTCATTACACGCAAGACTTTATCGATGTCATCAATAAAAGACTCTCTCGCCATTGCCTGCCAATGATTATCAACATGCGCATCAGTCACAGCATGTGCAAACCAATATAAACCTAATTTATCGCCTAATAAGTGATGCATCTCTACAGCGCGCTCAATAGAACCTTTACTTTCGATAGCTGCTTCCGCCACACCTAAGCCAGAAAATAGATGGCCAGGCATAGACATGACATTTGCCCATTCAGAACTTAAACCTAAGCTAGTAAAATGCTCACACTTAGCATGCCAAGACTCTTGTTCTGTTTCACTCAGTACAGCCGGTGTCGCTTTAATAGCACTGGCCACTTGCGGCTCGAAAATAGCAACATCATTTGAAGGGTTAAGTGTACCTCTTCTATTCCGTAGGAACCAACGCGTACCTCTACGTACTCGGCGCATCATACTGACTAGCAAAGCCAATTGGTCTTCGGCCGGGACCTTATAATCAAGCGCTTCGACTTTCTCTTGAAAATCATCAAATTGAAATACGTCACGAGCAATCACATAAGCCATTGCTACTTGCGCTGCCGTATCCCCAGTTGCTTCAACGAGGCGATGACAGAAGGTAATCCCCATATTGTCGACCAAGTCATTGGCTAACTGCGTTGCTACAATTTCTTTCCTTAAAATATGAGAGTGAATCTGTTTCTTGTATTTTTTAAGTAATTGCTTAGGAAAGGCTTTTTCTACCCATGTTGAGAGATAAGGGTTATCAGCAATTTCATCAACTGCCAGCTCTTCTTTTAACTGTACTTTTACATAACAATTTAATACTGATAATTCAGGCCTAGTTAAACCCTCACCGTCCGCTGCACGATCAGCTAGCTCTTCATCGCTAGGGATAAATTCTAACTCTCGGTTAAGGCGCCCCTCGTTTTCTAAGGCGTTAATTAACCTACGATATTCATTAACATGGGTTAAGGATTCTTTTTCGGCCAAACTAATCGATTGTGTCTGGTAATAGTTATTCTCTAATACCATCTCTGCGACAGTATCTGTCATACTCGCCAACAAGCGGTTACGCTGCTTTTCTGTTAAGCGCCCTTTCACGACCTCTTCATTCAACAAAATTTTAATATTGACTTCGTGGTCAGAACAATCAACACCCGCTGCATTATCAATAAAGTCAGAGTTACAAGCACCACCATGCATCGCAAATTCGATACGGCCTTTTTGACTTAAACCTAAATTACCGCCTTCGCCAAATACTTTACAGCGAAGCTCAGCTCCATTTACGCGTAAGCCATCATTGGCTTTATCACCAATATCGGTATGGCTCTCACTCGCAGATTTGACATAAGTGCCTATGCCGCCATTCCAAATTAAATCGACAGGCGATTTTAATAAAGCCGAAATTAAATCTGTCGGCGTCATCTTGTCAACGGTAAGATCAAAACGTAATTTCATTTCCGGTGACAAAGTAATTGACTTAGCATTGCGAGAGAAAACACCTCCTCCTCTAGAAATCAATTTCTTATTGTAATCCTCCCACGAGGTGCCAGGAGTTGAGAACAAACGTTGACGTTCCTTAAAACTAGACGCAGCATTGGGATTGGGGTCAATAAAAATATGTAGATGGTTGAACGCAGCTGTCAGACAAATATGTTCGGACATCAACATTCCGTTACCAAATACATCCCCGGCCATATCGCCGATTCCAACAACACTAAAGTCTTCTTCTTGAACGTTCAAACCTTTTTCTTTAAAGTGACGCTGCACAGAAACCCATGCACCTCTTGCGGTAATTCCCATACCTTTGTGATCGTAACCTTGACTACCACCTGAGGCAAAAGCATCACCCAGCCAATGGTTATACTCTTTAGAAATTTCATTAGCGATATCAGAGAAAGTAGCCGTACCTTTATCCGCAGCAACCACTAAGTAAGTATCGTCCTCATCACGACGCACAACATTGATAGGCGGTAGTACTTTGCCTTTTTGTAAGTTATCAGTAATATCCAACAGGCCTCGAATAAATGTTTGATAAGAGGCGATGCCTTCTTTCAGAAATTCATCTCTGCCCTTAGACATGGAGGCTTTTTTAGCAATAAAACCACCTTTGGCACCATTGGGCACAATGACCGCATTTTTAACCTGTTGAGCTTTCACCAAACCAAGCACTTCTGTGCGAAAATCTTCTTGCCTGTCAGACCAACGTAAACCTCCACGCGCTACTTTACCGCCACGAAGGTGTACACCTTCTACTCTCGGCGAATAAACAAATATTTCAAATTGAGGCCGCGGCTCTGGTATGCCGGCTATTTCACGAGGGTTAAATTTAAAACTAATATACGACTTTTCTTGGCCTACTTTATCAAGTTGATAGAAGTTAGTCCGTAAAGTACCGTTGATAAAGTCCATAAAACGTCGCAATATGCGATCATCATTTAAATTTGTAACGCTTTCGAGTTCATTTAAAATGGTTTTAGTAATTTCATGGGGCCTACGTTTTTCCAATGAAGGGTCGAACAAGTGATGAAATAAATCAACTAACTTACGAGTTAGCTCAGGGTAACTCATTAAAGTCTTAGTAATCGAACGCTTACTAAAAGGAAATAAAGTTTGTTTCATGTAGGCTGCATAAGCTCTCAATACAACAACTTCACGCCAATGAATATTAGCTGACAATACTAAGCCATTAAAACCATCATTCTCAGCGTTATACGCCCATATGTTAGCAAAGGCATTCTCAAATCGCTCTTTTAACTCACTAAATTCTGCTCCTGCCATTAGTTTACTTTTCAACTCAAAGTCATGAAGCCAAACCATGCCATTTGATGATTTGATACGGTAAGGATGCTCACCTAACACTTTTAAGTTCATTCTTTCTAATACGGGGATAACTTCGGATAAAGTCAGAGGCGACCCTTTATGAAATAATTTAAAGTGAATGCGATTATTTGAATCCTTAACTGGCTCACATAAATCAAGTGCTAAGGGTTTCTCATCACTTAAGGTCTCAACTACCTTGATGTCATTAACGGACTGTATTGCGTCAAAATCTTCTTGATACGCACTTGAGAAGCTTTCACTATAGCGCTTGTAATAATCTGTACCCTGCTCTTCACCACAATGGCTCACTAGCGCTTCTTGTAATGAAGATGACCATGTTCGCGCAAGACCCTTTACTTGTGCCTCTAGGTCTTTTGTTACCCACTTAGTATTATGCCCTGGTTTTAATCGAAAGATGATATAGGTTCGCGATAATACAGACTCAGAATAGTAGGTATAAAACTCATGAGACTCTGCATCCACGGCTTCACCTAATAATGTGAGGATTTGCTCACGTAGGCCAGTCGAAAAAACATCACGAGGGATATAGACCATCGCACAAGCAAAATTACTCATGGGATCACGACGCATAAACAAACGAACCAATTGTCGTTCATTAATTTGCGAAACGCCTGTAATTGTTTTAGTAAGCTCATCGGTATTGCTCTGAAACAACTCATCTCTAGGATAAGTTTCTAGAACTTGGCGAATCACTTTGCCGTTATAACTGCCGATATTGGTATTGATATTTTCATAAATAGTTTCAATTTTTTCCCTTACTATGGGAATATTCATCACGCTCGCACGGTAAACGCCCGAAGTATACAAGCCAACTATGTGATGCTCACCAATGCTTTTGCCTTGGGTATCATAAGCTTTAATAATAATATGATCGGGGTAGGCTTTTCGATGCACTGTAGAACGGATAGGTAATTTACTAAAATTCAATAAATCTTTATGGCCTGATTTACGCGACTTTCCATTATTTGATTTGCCATTATTTGATTTGCCATTACCCAAGCTAGCAATCTCGTTAATAAAAGCAGCTGCATCTTGATTTTTAAGCAAGCCAAATGACTTAGTGCAATGAGATTTTTCAGCATCTTGTATTTTATTTTGAGAAAAGGCGTAACCTAAAAAAGTAAAGTTATTAACCATCAACCACGATAAGAACTGGTTTGCCTCCCCTATTTCTTCTTTTTTATGCCGTTTTCGAGCATTGTCAATATTATCTCGAATAAGCTGCAGCTCATTCAGCATGTCGGCATAGCCTGTATTGACAACAGTGATATCTTTTAAAGCATGCTTAACTGCGGTTTCGACAGACTTGAGATCTTTGGTTTTAGTAAGGTGGTTAATTTCAAAATAGAGAAGCGCTTCATCTCCATCCAAATGCGCCGCTTTAGCTGAAGGTGTTATTTCTGAAAGTACTCCCTTCTTATCACGAACACTAATAAGAGAAGTATAGTTAACCGCATGAACGGCTATGCCACTGTTGGTAAGCGCCATACGCACTGAATCCATCAAAAAAGGCATATTTTTACAATGAACAGTAATCACAGAGTGAGCACATTGCCAGCGATCAGTCTCTATATTTGGGTTATAGACTCGGACAGAAGGACGCTTGGTATACTTGGCAATGAGGCTAAAAGCATCCCGAACAAGACCAAAGACATCATCTAAAGATCGCCCAGTCAGCTCGTCTAGTGGATATTGCTCAAAAAATTCATCAACAAAGATAGACAGTATCTCGGCTTCTGGCTGCTTTAGCTTTACCTCAATAAAGTGGTGTAGTTGCTTTAAAAACTCAGACTTATCGCCAGTGACGACTAGGCTCATATCCATCTTTTGCTCCAAACTTGTTAATACTATTCTTAGAGCATAGTTCAGAGAGTAAAAGGTGCCAATTTACAAGTTCAAGAAAGGGGCAGAACTCACTTTATCTTAGCCAGAAAGCCGGTTTTCCGGTATGATGCCGGCCTTTCTTATCACATACCGCTCGGCATCTAGCGACTCAATCTTATATAGGTAACCCTTTATGACCAACCTTTCCGCTCTTACCGCTGTTTCACCTATTGATGGCCGCTACGGCAGTAAAACAGCTGATTATCGTGATATTTTTAGCGAATACGGTTTAATAAGGTTTAGAGTCGAGGTGGAAATTCGTTGGCTTCAATGCCTTGCTGCGAATCCAGGTGTTGAAGAGGTTCCAAATTTAAGCGATACCGCCAATGCCGCGCTAAACAATATTGTTAGCGCATTTAGCGAAGCCGATGCTCAAAAGATTAAAGATATCGAAGCGACAACCAATCACGACGTTAAAGCCGTTGAATACTTTATTAAAGAAGCGCTAGGTAAGAATAGTGAATTATCTGAAATTAAAGAGTTTGTCCACTTTGCTTGTACCTCCGAGGATATTAATAATTTATCCCATGGACTCATGCTCAAAGCCGGCCGTAAGGTCTTAATCACACAACTCGAAACAACGATTAATAAAATGGTCGCCCTAGCAAAAAGCTATGCCGCCATCCCTATGCTGTCACGTACCCATGGCCAAACAGCCTCACCAACGACCGTAGGTAAAGAAATTGCCAATGTTGTGGCTCGTTTGCAACGCCAACTAGAGCAAATTGCCAGTATCAGCTTACTCGGAAAAATTAACGGTGCTGTAGGTAACTACAATGCTCACCTTTCCGCTTATCCTGATATTGACTGGCAATCAAATGCAGAAACCTTTGTGACGAGCCTAGGTTTAGAGTGGAACCCATATACGACTCAAATTGAGCCCCATGATTATATTGCCGAGCTATTCGACGCTATTGCTCGCTTTAACACCATTGTCATCGACTTTAATCGAGACATATGGGGTTACATTTCACTGGGGTACTTTAAGCAAAAGACCATTGCAGGTGAAGTAGGATCATCTACCATGCCGCATAAGGTCAACCCTATTGATTTTGAAAACTCAGAAGGCAACCTTGGTCTCGCCAATGCCGTATTCCAGCATTTAGCAAGTAAGCTTCCAGTTTCCCGCTGGCAGCGTGACTTAACCGATTCAACTGTATTGAGAAATATGGGAGTGGGTTTTGGTTACTGCGCCATCGCCTATGCATCTGTTATCAAAGGCCTAGGTAAATTAGAAATTAATGAAGCCCGCATTGCTGAAGATTTGAACAATAGCTGGGAAGTATTAGCAGAGCCCATCCAAACGATCATGAGACGCTATGGCGTCGATGAACCCTATGAGAAACTAAAAGCCTTAACGCGCGGACAAACAATCACTGCAGAAATTCTAAGTCGTTTTGTTGAGACATTAGACATTCCCGAAGCGGCCAAAGAATCCATTAGGGAAATGACGCCATCAAACTATATTGGTAATGCAACCGAACAGGCAAGAGCGATAAAATAGCAAAAATTCGTAATCAACTATTTCATGCGGAATAGTTGATTACGAAACTATAACTACGATAAGGCCCTATAAGTCAACGCCTAAGCTAGACCCATCATAAGCGATAGTAAAAAAATGAAGCCTTTCATTACAACCATCATTGGTAACCCCAGATTCTAGATTAAAGCGCATACCATGGTAGGCACAGTGAATTTCGTTGTTAACAACAGTGCCATTACTCAAGGGGACCTGCTGGTGCGGGCACTGATTTAAGATCAAATAACGCCGACCCTCATCTTGAATCAGTAGCAAAGAGACTCCATTAACAGTAAATGGTTGGCGATAACCATCGTATAAATTGACTAAACGCTCAAGCGCGAAGAATGTCATTTGACCACCTTCTTCTTTTAAGTTTTATCAAACCTTCGTAAATTGAGGCTGTATATTTAACGTAATGAACCGCGTACAGGCTATTCCTTATCATAAAAATAGTGAAGCTTTATTTAACCTGATTAGGGATCTACCCTATGCGTGCTGGCTTGATAGTGGCAAACCAAACTCGCATTTTGGACGCTACGATATCATCAGCGCTCTACCCTCCACGCGCTTAGTCACCCAAGACGGTATAACCTCAATCTATCAAAGAGCAACGCTTGATAGAAGCGAAGAGTTGTTAATTCAATCAGAGGTGACGCCATTATCTCTACTAGAAGCGGAACTAAGCAAACTATCTAAGCGCTGTGATGAACAAGAACTGCCTTTCTCAGGTGGCGCAATCGGTTATTTTGGTTATGACTTACATCGCCATTGCCGCAAGGACATTGACAGCCCCAATAAACCACAAGCATCTTCTGCAAGTGAGACAAACACATCAGCTGAAAAAAAGCCAAAAAGTCGCCTACCGGATATGCATGCAGGGATTTATCACTGGGCTATCGTTCAAGATCATGAAACACAATGCTCCTATCTAGCCACATTAGAAGAATGCGATAAAAGCATACATGACTTAATACAACTTAGGCTAAAACAAAATAAACCCATCCCCGAGGCACAAAAGCTAAATGTGGGAGAGCTTAAACCTTCTATAGAGCGTGAAGAATATTTAAAACAACTGGCTAAAATTAAGCAATACATTTTGGCCGGTGACTGCTATCAAGTCAATTTCGCTCAATGCTTTAAGGCTCAATACGAAGGGGAACCCTATTCGGCCTACAGCAAATTAAGATCTGTTATGGCATCACCATTTTCCGCCTACCTATCCTTATCTGAGCCCAGTGTTGATACAGGTAAAAAAAGTAATCAGCAGGCTATTATGTCTTTATCGCCAGAGCGTTTTTTAAAAACAAAGAGCGATAAGGTGCTAACCCAGCCGATTAAAGGAACTGCGCCACGAGCTCAATCGCCCATCGAGGACCTTGCAGAGGCGGAAGACTTACAAACCAGTGAAAAAAATCGCGCTGAAAACCTGATGATTGTTGATTTGCTACGAAATGACCTAGGACAGCACTGCCAACCTGGCAGCATTACGGTGGATACACTATTTGGCCTACAGAGCTTTCCCAATGTCCATCACCTCGTCAGTGATATTACCGGAACACTACAAAATGGCTCCAAGAGTATCGATTTACTCAAAGACTGCTTCCCCGGCGGCTCCATCACAGGCGCCCCCAAAAAACGCGCCATGGAAATTATTGAAGAACTAGAAAATCGCTATCGAGGCGTCTATTGTGGCAGCATAGGCTACATCAACAATAATGGTGATATGGATACCAATATCGCTATTCGCACCGTTAGCTGCGATGGAGATAGCCTGTACTGCTGGGGCGGCGGCGGTATTGTGGCCGATTCAGTACCAGAGGAAGAATACCAAGAAAGCCTTAATAAAATTAAGGCTATTCTTAGAACCTTGCAAACTGTTTAAACTGGCTTTATTCAGCTGCCAAATAATCTAACACTCGCTTATCTTTTAGCAATTCAATCACGCCAATCGCAAGAGTACCATTTAAGACACGCCACATATTACCTGGACTACCCTGGCCTACACTTAGCTCAAACTCTTTGCCCTGACCTAAACGAACCATAACATCCATTTCACTCACAAAATGAAATGCTTTCTGTTTTGCTTCGAGTCTAACTATTTTAACATTTATGGACTTCTCAAGAGTACCAGAAACCTTCCCATGTTTAGCTATCTCCTCTCGTAGCTGAGAAGAAAAATGCTCTGATACCGTATAGTAATCTCCACTCCAATCAGAGGTACCATCGAAAAATAATGTCTTATCTTTATTTTGTTGTAAGTTAATTACACTCACACTACCCGCAACAGGAAAATCCTGTATTCTTTGCTGATCGATTTCATATTTTTCTGGCTTGTAATCAATTGTCCCACAAGCCTGTAGTACAAGAATTGAGAAAATTGCGATTAGCTGTTTCATTTTACATCTCCATTGGTTTTATAGAATATTGAAATCAAATATATTAAAGTGAAAGGTCTCGGTTGCTTGCTTTTATAAACTCCTTTTTCAAATCTTCATATTCGTGAACAGCTGGGAATTGAGGAAACTCATCTATCACGTTCTGGGGCGATTTAAATAAAATACCAGCGTCGGCCTGACCCAGCATTGTTGTATCATTATAGGAATCGCCTGCCGCAATCGTACGGTAATAAATGCCTTGTAAAGCCAATATACACTGACGTTTAGGGTCTTTTTGTCGCAAGGTATAATCTGTAACTCGACCATTGCCATCAACCTCTAAGCGATGACACAACAAGGTTGGAAAACCCAACTGGCGCATCAAAGGCTGAGAGAACTCATAGAAGGTATCCGAAAGAATGATGACTTGAAAACGCTCTCTTAGCCAATCAATAAACTCTCTAGCGCCGGGCAAAGGCGCTAATGTCGCGATAACTTCTTGAATTTCGTTAAGGCCCAGCTTGTGTTCATCCAGAATCCGAAGGCGCTGCTTCATTAGGACATCATAATCGGGAATATCACGGGTTGTTGCCTTTAACTCTTCGATACCCGTTTTATTTGCAAATTCAATCCAAATCTCAGGGATCAACACCCCTTCCAAATCGAGACACGCTAGCTCCACAATATTCTCCCCAAAAACTTCATTTAAAAAGAAGCGCAATCTACCCAGTCTATCAACTTAATGCAACTTTAGACTGCTCAAAACCTGTTATCGTTTAGATATTATTCAATTTTCACGTGAAACATATAATCAAAAGGCAGCCTTGAAAACCTAGAAATTACATTAGGTTATTTAAAAACATTTCTTAAATTATTGATTTAAAAGCACTTTGATACATCATGATGTAGATCAAAAAACGGGCAAGCACTACATGTTGTATATTTGTCACTCAAAGAGATTAACAATTAAACAAATGTTTCACAAAAGCCCTTATACACTGAGCGACTATAGAAACAGCTAAAAGTTATTTTCCAAAACCAAAACGGTTTGCTATTCTGCCCGCCTCTAACAGCAAAGAGCTGTAGATATAGATTGGAGTTAAAATGAAAATCACATTGGTAAAAAAAATATTAGCTGATGGCTCACCCTGTAAAAAATGCGGCGAAGTCATAGAAAAAATAGAAGCCGCCAACCAAATGCAATACATCGACAATATTGTGATAGCAAACGAAGCTGACAAAAGTAGTGAAGGGATGGTCTTAGCAGCAAAATATGAGGTTAGCCGAGCACCCTTCTTTATTGTTGAGCAGGATGACGGGACAACGGAAATTTTTACTATTTACTTTAAGCTGGTAAAAGAGGTGCTTGCTCCGCTTCAAGAATCAGCATAGCCGTCTACCCCTACCCAACACCCATGAAAGCAGAACCTTATACGGGATCTGCTTTCCAGATCTCTACTATTTTTTTCTCTCCCGATACTTCACAGGTAACCTTGAAAGTCCTCGACTCCTGATTGATCGTAGCGAGCGTTTGGTATTTGAGAAAAATTTTATAAATCTCACTCGACTGAATATAGCGACTTTCAATCATATTCACTTCCCAACTTTTTCTCTCCGGCACAGCGGTATTTAGCTTCGTTTCACAGATTGAAATGGCCTCACCCATAGTCCGAATATAAGTTACTTTTGACTTAAATTCAGGCAATGGTGGCAATTTTGCGTATACAGCTTCTCTAGCGGCGAGCTCTTCTGCTTGGCGTATCGCTTGTAACTCTTCTGGAGAAGGCCCTTGAATCCAATCAACCAAAAACAAAGTTCCAAAAATCGAGCCATTTACCAACAAGATAACGACAATACCACTTATAATTAATCGTTTTCGTGACATATTGATGATTTAACTAATGAGGAAGGTGAACGAAATTAGGGCGTTCACAAAGGAAACCGACCTAAGTATTTCTATCATTAAGTTTAGACAAGGAAGCAAATAAATAAATAAATAAATTCCTGCATTTATTTATTGAAAATAATCGTCTAAATGACACGACTTAAAGCCACAAAAAAGGCCCCGTACTAGGAGCCTTTTATTGATTCATTCAGATAATCTGACTGGCTTTAATAAACTGGCAACTGAATATCTTGAAATAATTCGTCTAATTCTAGCTTAGAGGTACAACTATAAGCTTCTTCAACGAGGTTACGGCTAAGGTGGGGAGCAAAACTTTCGATGAACTCGTACATAAAGCCACGAATAAAGGTGCCTCTACGGAAACCAATCTTAGTAATACTAGGCTTAAACAACTTACTAGCATCGAGTGCGACTAAATCACTGTCCAACTCTTCGTTATGAGCCATTTTAGCGATAATACCGATACCAAGCCCCATACGAACATAGGTTTTAATCACATCTGCATCAGCGGCGGTAAATACAATTCTTGGTACTAAACCACGCTCCATAAAGGCTTCATCAAGCTTAGAACGACCTGTAAAACCAAAGACGTAGGTGACAATAGGATGTTTAGCCACCTCTTCTAATGTTAGCTCAGACACTTGGCAGAGCGGATGGTCTTTAGGCACCACAATGGCTCGGTTCCACTTGTAACAAGGCATCATAATCAGATCGCTGAATAGCTCCATGGCTTCAGTCGCAATAGCGAAGTCTACCGTGCCGTCAGCTGCCATTTCAGATATTTGCATCGGTGTACCTTGATGCATATGCAGTGATACTTCGGGATAATTCTCAATAAAGCTTTGAATCACTTGAGGTAACACATACCGAGCTTGAGTATGCGTAGTCGCAAGGGACAAGCTGCCTTTCTTGTCATTACTAAACTCTTGAGCAACCTGCTTGATACTCTCGACTTTGCGCAGTATTTCACCCGTTGTTTGTAATATCGCTTCACCTGCTGGTGTGATGCGCGTCAGGTGCTTACCACTACGAGAAAAAATCTCTACCCCTAACTCATCCTCTAGCAGCCGGATCTGCTTGCTGATACCAGGTTGGGACGTATACAGACTTTGTGCGGTGGCGGATACATTAAGGTCATGATGTGCAACCTCCCATATATAGCGCAATTGCTGAAGCTTCATTTTTCCTCCACAGTAAAATGTGTAGTCAGACCTTTACGTACTCTCCCAATAATGAAATGTCATTACTGATGAGAAAAACGAATACACCATAAGATCTTAGTTATAAAAATATAAGTAAATATTCTTTTCCAGAATAGTTGCTCTTGTGTATATTTGCCAACAATTTCTGAAAAATAATTATGATAGATCTGTCTATCTATAACTTTCGACTATATCACACGCTGTATTATGGAATTCACTTTTCTACTTTATATCCTCGCCGGCGCCTGTGTTGGTATTGCTGTTGGCGTTACTGGCGTCGGTGGTGGATCACTAATGACGCCCCTCTTACTAATGTTTGGCTTTCCGCCCAATGTGGCTATTGGTACGGACTTGCTCTATGCCGCCATCACTAAATCAAGCGGCATCGTAGCGCATCACAAGAAAGGTAATATAGATTGGAAAATAGCCAAAAGGATGGCCTTAGGGAGTATTCCAGCAGCAATAGCGACTTCGATTACATTGAAACTCTTCTTTAGTGATGCCAGTGACTATACCCATATACTCACTTTTTCACTCGGCGTCATGTTGGTACTGACCTCTTTTGTTTTGTTTTTTAGAAACAAACTGAAAGAGAGAGCAGAAAACAACCTAGGCATTATGGGTTTAGCGCATCGCCACCCTATTCCTTTTACTATCATCATGGGCTTTATTATTGGCGTCTTTGTTACCCTATCGTCCGTAGGCGCTGGTGCCATTGGTGCAGCTGTACTGATGTCCCTCTACCCTCATTTGCCAAGCCACCGTGTTGTCGGTGTGGATATCGCTCACGCTGTACCTCTCACCTTCATTGCCGGAATAGCACACTTATGGCTAGGCAACGTCAACTTTATGCTGCTACTGTGCCTTTTAGTCGGCTCCTTGCCCGCTATCCATGTGGGCGCACAGATAGGTAGCAAAATCCCCAATAAGATATTACAGCCACTTCTAGCTTCAATTTTAATGGGAATAGGCCTTAAATACGTGTTTTTCTAAAACCAAAAGGACTCGCTAAAGGCAAGTAAGAACCGGCTTTTACCACAAGCCCATCTGTGTGTTGTTTGTCGGTAGCTGGAAATCGATGGGACGGTGTGGAACAACATACACTGGTACATTTGCACTGTTCAGTACCTTTTGCGCAACTGTACCTAAACTAGTCGTATTAGCAAGGGCTGGGGAATGACTCCCAAGAATGATTAAATCAGCCTTAATATCTTCGGCTACAGTCAAGATAACATCCACAGGCGGACCTGCTTTAACAATGACTTCGCCCAACTGTAATAGATCGACCGACCCATCTAAGTGCTCCTCCGTTAATATATCGATAACTTGAGCTTTGACTTCATCCATCATGGCATCTAAGCCAGTTGTGGTCATCAAGTGAGTAGTTTCTGGTTTTAAGTAAGCATTGAGTAGTGCATGACCCAAGTTACCGAGAGGCTCAACTGCATGGACAACCACTAATTTAGCGCTATGTTGATTTGCCAATTCAGAAGCATGCTGCAACAAGCAAGGTGTAAATACGCTAAGGTCAGCGGCAAGTAAAATTGTTTTTATCACAAAAATAACCCTGAATACTGGTACTTACATCATAAGTACCCTAGGTGTTAGCCATTATTAAATTAGCTTGTTTAAGGAGGTCATTCATAGAATGAAGTACCTACTATTCAGAATAGCAAGATTTCACTGTTGAGAAAGGGTCTCAATAGACGGATTGGTAATAGAAACGCTGGGGAAGTGAGGATTTAAGCGCCAACAAATAATCAAAACTTCAATTAAGTGCTTAAGGAAGCTCTGAACAAGTCTAAACACGCTCTGGTGTTCAGGCAATGTGCTGGCAAGGCGTGTTTTGCAGGCGGGCTGGTTGGCCGGCGAAAAAGCTCAACGCAGTCAGCGGGATTGCCCAAACTCCCCGAAGGGTGCTGCCTAGCGAACGCTCTGTCGTCGTTAATCATCTTGCGAAGGACTAAGGCCATTCGCTGCTATGATCGCCTAGACAGAAAACTCTCCAGATTGCGCAGAGTGTATTTAGACTTATTCAGAGATTCCTAAAATAAGGCATACCGCTATTCGTTTGCGATTCCATGAGGCACATGCCCTGTTGCAACATGCTCTTTAGCGGAGTCGCAATGTAAAGGCTGATCATCAAAGAATACATCGGCACCATAGGCTCTTAAGAATTCCCCCTTGGCTAAACCACCTAAAAATAAAGATTCATCGATGCGCACATTCCACGCTCTGAGTGTCCGTATTACTCTCTCGTGAGCTGGGGCTGAACGCGCGGTGACCAAAGCGGTACGAATTGGGCACTCTCCACCAGAAAACTCGGATTGTAGGCGGTGTAAGGCCGACAAGAATGCTTTAAAAGGCCCTCCAGATAACGGCGTTTTAGCGGCATTCTTTTCATTACGGGTAAAAGCATCAAGCCCCTCCGCCTTAAAAATCCGTTCGGCTTCATCTGAAAATAAAACGGCGTCGCCATCAAAAGCAAAGCGCAACTGTTCGTCATCATTTCCGCTCTGTGAAGGCAATAAGGTCGCCGCTGCAATGCCATGATCAAGTGCCCGCCTTACATCAGATGCATCCAGTGACAAAAAAAGATGACAGCCGAAAGCCTCAATATAGCGATAAGGGCTTTCTCCACTGCTAAAGGCTGCACGGGTAATACTCAGGCCATACTCTTCAATAGAGTTGAAGATACGCAGGCCAGTATCTGCACTGTTGCGAGACATCAAAACAATCTCTACTCGGTGCTCTCCTAAGCGTTCATTCAAACGAAGCAGTTTTTTTACCAGAGGAAAAGCATCACCCGGAGAAAGGGGATCATTTTCCCTCTCAATTTGGTATTCAGAATAAGCGGCTAGGCCTTTTTCGGTAAATACCTTATGGCTATCGCTTAGGTCAAATAATGCGCGAGATGAAATAGCAATCACCAATTTTTTGGGCGATTCATAACTAGACTTGGCGTTCTTATCGTTAGTTTGTGTCATTTTTGTATCTTTTTTATATCTTACTTAGATGAGTCTTTTTAACATACTAGAACTTGTTCTTTACAATGCAGCTATCTCTATTCAGGGTACGAGTACAACCGAACCGGTAGTATCACCGCTTTCTAAGGCCTCATGTGCCGTTACAGCGTCTTTAAGTGCGAATTCACGGCTAAGCTTAATATTGATATTGCCCGCTAAGACTTGCCCAAACAAAGCATTTGCCAACTCTTGTTGCTCATCAATATTGGCAACATAGTCACCTAGTCGAGGGCGAGTTAAAAATAGTGATCCCTTTTGCGCCAACAGTAAAGGGGCAAATTCGGGAACGGCCCCTGATGCATTGCCAAAACTCACCATCATACCTCTTGGTTTCAGGCTATTAATGGAGCTAACAAAAGTGTCTTTACCCACAGAATCATAGACAACATCAACACCTCTTCCCTCCGTTAAGCCCTTAACTTTCTCAGGTACATCCACTTCTCTATACAAATACACATGATCACAGCCTTGGCTTTTGGCGAGCGTTACTTTTTCCGGCCGCCCTACTGTGCCTATCACCCCAGCGCCAATTGCCTTAGCCCATTGCGTCAGAATAGAACCCACGCCTCCCGCTGCCGCGTGCACCAACAGAGTATGCTCGGCCTGTAGAGGAAAGGTTTTCAGCAACAGGTAAGCCGCTGTAAGGCCTTTCAAGGTCATAGCCGCAGCTACTTTACTATCAATACCATCTGGAATAAGAATGAGCGACTTTTGCGGTACGATATTGAGATCCGAATAAGCACCTAACTTAGGTGTTGAAGCATAGACAACACGATCACCCGGCTTGACTCTGGATACGGACGAGCCCACCGACTCAACAACCCCCGCTGCTTCAGTGCCTAAACCTGAAGGTAGCTCGCATGGATATAAACCGGAGCGATAATATGTATCAATAAAATTAACGCCAATGGCTTCATGGCGAACCAACACATCGTCTGCTCCCAATGGCCCCAGAACTTCCGATTCGTAGCACATTACTTCTGGGCCACCAAGTGTCGAGAAAGTAATCAAGTGGCGATTCATTGGACTATTCAAGTTCAGCTCCTATTATCTTGATTGCCTTGAGCAAATAGCTGAGATGCCAGCTGCTCTTTATAAGGAAAGAGACCATAGTGGCCCCCTGTATGAATAAAAATAATATTATTGATATCGGCAAAATTGCCCGCACGAATTTCACTCACTAGACCATAAAACGCTTTTCCCGTATACACGGGGTCTAGCAATATCCCCTCTTCTCGTGACAATTCAACGATCATGTCTAAAACTGCCTCGCTGGCAAAGCCATACCCTTCACCAATATACCGATCATTCGTGTTGATTGATAAAGAGCCTACCGGAGGTAAGCTGGGTGTAAATAGATGGCCAAATTGTAGTTGAAACTCGTCGATATCAGCTTTTACTTTACCTGCGAAATACGCCTCACTATCACAAACAGCCATACCTAATACACTCGCCCCCAGTTTGAAATAATGGTTACCTAAGGTCAACCCAGCTTGTGTACCACCGGAGCCTGTTGCGGTAATGACGAGCTCTGGTTGAATCGAGTGACGCTCAAAATCGGCAGCTAACTCAGCACAAGCTGTAAAATAGCCCCAAACACCCAGACCATCACTGGCCCCGGTTGGAATGATATGAGGGTTGTAACCCTGTTGACGAAGCTCTTCAGATAACTCAGCGAGCAATAAATCTAAGCGCTGGTGGTAGTCACTCGGTCGATGACAATGAACCTTGGCTCCCGCTAAATAGTCGAGTAGTAGATTGCCGTCAGGAGAGTCGCTTTCTTTTCCTCTTAGCACTAGATGTACTGGCACACCTAATTGAGCACCGATAAATGCGGTTGCGCGACAATGGTTTGATTGTAAACCTCCACAGGTAATAAATGCATCATGACCTTGGGCCATTGCATAAGCAAAGGTGAACTCTAATTTGCGTACTTTATTACCACTAAGCAAAGAACCAGATAGGTCATCTCGTTTAACCCAGATAGTTGGGCCGCCAAGCTTTTTGGAAAAACGTGTGAGGGGATGCATTGGCGTCGGCAAGGACGCCAATGCCAATCGAGGCATTAGCGAGTCTGAAAAACACTCATCGATATGTGGAGTGACTGACATCGATATCCATTGTTACCTCTATGCTCTTTAACGCAGCGAAAAAAATCGCCACATAGCATTATTACAAAGGCAAGAAAATAGTTTATATAGCTTTAATGGTGCCTTTTGGAAGTACGGCGTGTAAAGACGCTTTCTGAAACTTAAGCTCTACATTTGACGAGACTTCGAGCACCATATAGTTTTCGTCTACTTTAACCACCTTTCCTAAAATACCACCATTAGTAATCACCTCATCACCCTTACCTAGGTTCTCGATTAAACCCTGATGTTCTTTTTGGCGTTTACGCTGAGGACGGATGATCATAAAATACATCAATACGAACATGCCACCAATTAATAGCAGACTAGTGAAACCATCACCGCCAGGAGCACCGCCAGTTTGGGCCTCTGCATTAGGAATGAAAAAAGACATAACACCTCTTGTTTTTATTACATAAATTGAGGCGCTACTCTAACGTTTTTATCGCTAGCAGGCAATGTTTCTGGCGTTATTCTGAGGGCTTAAAGCTATGTCAATAGCCTTATACTTAAACGTAATCTCGATAGAGTTTACGAAAGACACTTGGAGACATATTTGCCCAGCGCTTAAAGGCATAAGTGAAACTGGTTCGGTCAGCAAAATCGAGATGAGTGGCAGTTTCTTCGACTGTCATTTCTTTTTTGAGTAAACAATCAATTGATATATTAAAGCGAACCAAGTCACGTATAGCGCCAAAATGCATATTTTCTTGCTGCAAGTGCCGCTGAAGCGTTCTTTTAGACAATTGGATTTCATCAGCAATATCTTCTATGGATAGGCCTGATTTACCCGCTCGTTTTTGAAGGATATCCAAAACCCTACCAGCGAGACCATTTAATGCTGGTATTTTTGCTTTCTCGAGAATTTCATCAAACTCGGTAAAGCCTACATCGATTAGATCATCATCCAGTAACTCTCCGCCATCAATCACTTGGACACTCCTGTACGATACGTCTATATCGTTGTTTTCGGTCTTATTTTTATTTGTATTCATTCACTGCGAGCCCGTTATTACTGCACATTTGCCGTGCTACAAGGCTATTATAGAGTTATGAAATCAAAGCACCAGAGCGACTTATTTGCAGAAAAATGTATTTGAGCAAAATATAACCCAAGCAGGATAAAAAGGTGCGAATGCGTGACAAAATTAACTAGATAGTACTAGACTACAGGGGATTGATAACCAAAAAGTATAATAACTTTTTGGCTTTTTTCATTAAAAACAGATTTTTTATAGATGATTGTCAAGAAATTGCAACAGTTGCTCATGGTGATTGCTAGTTTTGAAGCGATCTAGCACACCTACTAGCCTAGAGTCCTTATCAATAACAAAGGTTGTTCTAACAATCCCCATAAACTCTTTTCCCATAAACTTCTTAAGTGCCCATACGCCGTACTTGTCGGCAATAGCGTGGTCTTCATCAGATAGGAGGTCAAAATTTAAGTCATGCTTATCGATAAATTTTTGCAGCTTATCAACAGGATCCGGACTCAAGCCAAACACAACGGTGTCACGGTCGGCCAATTCTTTTTGAGTATCGCGAATGCCACAGGCTTGAGTAGTACAACCTGGAGTCAACGCTTTAGGGTAAAAATAGATAACAACATTTTTTTTACCTGCAAAGTCTTTCAATTTTACAGTGTCGCCTTTCTGATTTTTTAAAGAGAAAACAGGTGCTTTATTACCTATTTTAGGATGAGACATAAAAACTCCTAGAAGAAAGTGGTAGTAAGAAACAAGTAGTATAAAACGGTTAGTAAGAAACTGATGATAAAATAGTGAACGAATATCTACGAACAACAAGGATGATCAGATGAAAAAAACGCGAGCATTGCTCGCGTTTTTTTCATCATTTAGCAATCAGAGTTTATGGTAGCAGGTGTGATACTGCATCACGCTCTTCGGCTAATTCCTGCTCAGTCGCTTCCATTTTGCCACGTGAGAATTCATTGACGTCGACGCCTTGTACAATTTCCCAATCACCATTTTTACAAACACAAGGGAAAGAGTAGATTAAGCCTTCCTGAATACCATAGCTACCATCACTGTATACACCCATACTAGTCCAGTCACCTTCAGCGGTACCTAAAGCCCAGTCACGGATATGGAAGATAGCAGCATTTGCAGCTGATGCCGCACTAGATGCGCCACGAGCATCAATAATAGCCGCGCCACGTTTTTGAACGGTAGGAATGAAATCGCCTTCATACCATGCTTGGTCAATCAAGCTCATTGCCGATTTAGCCTCAACCGACGTATGGTGGATATCAGGGTATTGTGTAGATGAGTGGTTACCCCAAATAGTCAACTTCTTAATATCATTAATACTGCTGTCTGTTTTTTGAGCTAACTGAGTTAAGGCACGGTTATGATCAAGACGTGTCATTGCAGTGAAATTACGAGGGTCGATGTCAGGCGCATTACGTTGTGCGATTAATGCATTGGTGTTTGCTGGGTTACCAACAACCAAAACTTTAATATCGCGAGAAGCAACTGCATTAATGGCTTTACCTTGGGCTGAGAAAATCGCAGCATTCGCTTCCAATAAATCTTTACGCTCCATACCAGGGCCACGCGGGCGAGCACCCACTAATAACGCATAGTCAGCATCTTTAAATGCGACGTTCGCATCGTCTGTTTGAACCATTCCGGCTAATAGAGGAAAAGCACAATCATCCAGTTCCATTGCCACACCTTTAAGCGCATTCAAAGCTGGTGTGATTTCTAGCATTTGTAAAATAACAGGCTGGTCTGTGCCTAACATTTCACCAGCAGCGATACGAAACAACAAAGAATAACTAATTTGGCCAGCAGCGCCAGTAATGGCAACTCGTACAGGTGCTTTCACGTAATTTCTCCAAGTGTAAAGAATAAAAGGGGATAAGAATTTGAATACTTTCTATGACACGCGCATTATAGGCATTTTTCAGGTTATTTCACCTATTTTAAGCGCTAATGGAGTATTTTCTGGAAACAAGCTTTATCACCACCTGAATCATAGAGTGCTATAACGTGCTTTTAGCCCCGCGTATAATTTGTCACTAAATTGCTTATCAGAAGGGTCTAGATCGCCCACCAACTCCACTAAATGTTCGTTATCTTCTTTACCATTCCATATCTTTTTATAAGATCCTTCTTGGTATCCGTGGTCCTGCCTGAAAAAATTGAGCACGTTTTTACCGACATACCCGCAGTATAAGTCATCGAAACTCATATCTGTCGCTTCAAGCAATGCAATAAATAAAGGAATAGAAAAGTCTTTATTTTCTAAGGTATAGAGTGCGAAATTTTCTAATATATCCTTAAAATTGTCTTTTTTATCACTGCCAAAAGCTTCTTTTAGCTCAACTAAAATGACGGGAGAGGATACCCCTCTTTCCAATANNAATACTTAAACCAAAATGCCAAATATCGATCAGCTCTAATTTAACCTGTTCGACATCTGGTGACTGATGTTTCCACCATTTCCAACCATAATGATCCATTAATTCCGCACACTCTATCCAAATCGCGCGATACCATTCAAAACCATTTGAGCGCCAGCTTTCATTAACCCGCGTATTCATTGCATCTTGAAGTTCAAGCATGGTTTGTAATTGTGTTTGCATAAGGCTGATCTCTTCACTTTTCTTGGTTTTTTGGAACATTAACAGTGTAAGGTAGTGTTTAAGTTTAAGCTTACCCATTTAACGTATAAGCCTAAATACTTCATTCGGTTAATTCTTAGCGTAATATTATCATAGCTCCCCTCCTCTCTCTTCGTGTATTTCGTGTTTTATTGTCATTAAAGTGAAACAAAATCATCGTATTTTGTGCTCGTGTATAAAAAATCTCCACAGGAGGTTGAAATGAAATTACTCAATGCCATTCACTCTGCCGATTTACACACCTTTGACTGGTGTCTAAAACGCAAGCACCGTTTATTTTTGATTGGTTTCAGCCGTTGGATCTCACGTACAGCAGATGGTTATTTATACTTAATAGCAGCTGTGTTTTTTGGTTTGATCAATCAATGGCAAATTATTTATCTACTTGCCTTGGGCTTCGTTCTTGAAAGAAGCCTCTATTTTGTATTGAAAAATAAATTAAAGCGAAATCGTCCACAGCAGGCCATTGCTGGTTTCAAAAGCATCATCGAGCCATCGGATCAGTTTAGCTTTCCTTCAGGGCATACCTCCGCCGCCTTTTTAACAATGGGAATTATCAGTGCATTTTACCCCGCCTTGGGGATAATCTTATTGGTCTGGGCAATATGGGTGGGAATGTCGCGAGTCATGCTAGGCGTTCATTTTCCTACTGACAGTGTAGCCGGGGCAATATTGGGCTACAGCATCAGTCAACTATGCCTAAACCTGATGCTATAAAAATATAGCGACCTACTAAAATTTTATTTAATGATTATAAAACGATAAAACCACAGGAATATAAAAGTGAAAATATTGTATGGTGTTCAAGCAACAGGAAATGGGCACATTACTCGCGCTCGCGCGATGAATAAGGCAATCAAAAAACATGGTATTGAAGTTGACTATTTATTTAGCGGAAGAGAAAAAAATAAACTCTTCGATATGGAAGAGTTTGGTGATTTTAAGTGCCATGGTGGTTTAACATTTGTGACTGCTTCAGGCTCTATTAAGCCTGTCGCTACATTTAAAAAAAATAATTTTTCACAATTATGGAATGATATTAAACATCTTGATTTATCTGAATATGATTTAGTACTAACAGATTTCGAGCCTATTTCTGCTTGGGCAGCAAAGAGACAAAAAAAGAAATCCATTGCAGTAGGCCATCAATATGCTTTCGATCATAAGATTCCTAAAAAAGGCAACAACCCTATCACTGCACTTTTTATGCAGTATTTCGCTCCAGCCTCTATTCGTTTAGGGCTTCACTGGCATCATTTTAATCAAGCTATTTTGCCTCCCATTGCTGACACACATTCACACACTAACGATACAATCGATAATAAAATCGTTGTGTATCTGGGCTTTGAAGATACTGATGCGGTTATACAATATTTATCAGCATTTACTGAACACGACTTTTTTATTTATAGCCACTTCAATAAAGCAGAGGATAGAGGTCATCTAAAATTACGCCCTTTAAGCCGAGAAGGCTTCCAAAACGATTTAGCCAATTGTAATGGCGTTATAACTAATGCGGGATTTGAGCTGGCGAGCGAAGCCATTCACCTAGGGAAAAAGTTATTGGTAAAACCATTAAAAGGACAAATGGAGCAATTATCTAATGCCTTAGCGTTGGAGCAACTCTCTCTAGGGATGTCAATGAAGTCACTAGATAAAAACGCTCTTGAACGCTGGCTAAATGATTTTACTGGAACACGTATCATCTACCCTGATGTGCCTGACGCCATTATCAATTGGATCTTAAATGGTGACACAAATAATACTGACGATTTAATTCAAACACTGTGGGCAGAAACCTACTCACCCAATATTCCTAACTTTGATTTAAAGGGTAACCTTCGGAGTATTGGCTAACTAGGAGAGCTTAAAGAGATTGCTTTGCTTTAGGAAATAAGCGATAGAAATTATTTGTTGTTATCTCTGCAAGCTCTTCAAATTTCAGGCCTCGAAGCTCAGCTATATATTCTGCCACTTCTCTAACATACTGCGGTTCATTCGGTTTGCCACGAAAAGGGATTGGAGCTAAATAAGGGGAATCTGTTTCAACCAACAAGCGGTCTAATGGAATTTTTTTGACTACATCGCGCAATTCATTCGCATTTTTAAAAGTGACGATACCGGAAATAGAAATCATATAATTAAGATCAATCGCCTGCTTAGCCATTTCCCAGCTTTCAGTAAAACAATGCAAAACACCCGCATGAGTTTGGCAACCATGCTCTTGAATCAATGCGATAGTATCTTTTCGTGCATCCCTTGTATGAACAATAACCGGCAGCTCAGCTACTTTAGCGGCTTGTAAATGTACAACAAAACTTTCTTGCTGCAGACTCATATCGTCTTTACTGTAATAATAATCTAAACCTGACTCACCTAAAGCAACCACTTTAGGGTTTGCGGCCCACTCTTGTAAATTATCGCCTGTTGCCAAACCTTCTTTTACATCAAGGGGATGAACGCCTACCGAGCACACAACGGCATCGAACTGCTCGGCGATATTCATCACATCCTGACGATTATTCACACTGATACCAACACATAATAATTGCTGTATATCACGCGCCAGTGCCGCATCGATAGCTTGCGCTAAATCGCCATCATATTTTTCGAGAGAAAGTCTGTCCAAATGACAGTGTGAATCAACTAACATAGTGGGAACTAATCATTAAAAATAAAGGAAAACTGGAAGTAATAACGCTTATTTATCCTGAGGAAGAAAACCTGCTTAATAAAAAAAATGGGCGATACTATATAATACGCTACATAGTATGCGTAGGTCTTTCTGATTCGAGAATGCCTGCTAGGTAGGTTTCTATTTTGTTCACTGCTACCGTATCCTGCTCCGTAAATTGAATCCCGATGCCGGCAGAACGATTACCTTGCGCACCTTTAGGTGTAATCCAAACCACCTTGCCTGCTACAGGAATTTTTTCAGGCTCTTCCATCAAGTTTAACAAAACAAAGACTTCATCGCCTACATTATAACTCTTATTGGTCGGGATAAATAAACCGCCATTAGTCACATAAGGCATATAAGCCGCATAGAGTACCGCTTTATCTTTTATCGTTAATGATAAAATGCCTGCGCCACCCGCTGCAAAATCTTTCATATTGCTTCCTCTATTCAGCCTTGTTTATGATCATCACGACTCTAAGCCACTTGAGTGGTCTTAACTTGCGACGTTTTTATTATAGCGCACCAATCCAATAATAGTTCTTCAAACAATAACTGCTTATTCGGGTTAGCCCCCTGTAACAGCTGCTTTTTGGATAATAAGAGTTTATCTACAAACTTGAACAACCACTGCTGATTACAGCTAGATACGCACTTTTTCGCCTTATGCATAGATTGGCTCAACGTATGATCACTGTCGTCTGGGGTATATTCTCGATGTAGCGCTTGAATACTACTGTAAATAAGTTGTATCCACCATTCCAATAAAATGACAGGCTCAATTTCCAACCATACTTTAGCGATAGATAAGTCAGGTACCGAAAGTTTACTATCTGAGCTATTGGACATAAGCAAGCTCTCTAAAAAAGCCTGTAATTGCTCTACCAACTCATCGTCATCTAATAATGACTTCGCCATCAATGGCGAACCTGCAGCCAAGTCTAGGGCAGCACTCACGTTCTCAGTAAACCCCAATTCTTGCAACCAATACTGACTCACTGAGGCCTCTGGTGCTGGCATAGCAAATAATTGGCAACGGCTTTTTATCGTTGCCATTACACCACTAGCGACATGAGTAAACAGGATGAAAAAGGTATCATCCGTTGGTTCTTCTAAGTTTTTAAGCAAGGCATTCGCCGCATTGATATTTAACTGCTCAACAGGGCCTAAAATAATTACTTTGCGCCCTCCTTGCTGAGCTGTGGCAGCAATACGGCTAGAAAGCTGCCTAATTTGATCTACCTTAATTTGCTTGCCATTATCTTCTGGGATAATAATCGATTTATCGGGGTGCGTATTTGAGTGATTCAAAGAGCAGCTACGGCAGTCTCCACAAGGCAAGCCCGATTGCGGCGAAGAACACAGTAGAAAATCTGCCATCGCCTGAGCATAGTGCCACTTCCCCACCCCTTTTTGACCCGACAATAGCACCGCATGAGGTAGGCGTTTTTGCTCAAACTGCTGCAAAAATGACTGCCAATATGGCTGCTGCCATGGATAAGGGATGGAAGATGAATAATCGGTCATAATCAGGGGTTTGGCTCAATAAGAAAGCATGATAATCCTATGTTTACAGGGCTACAAGCCATTATGATGGTTTATCTGCCTTACAAGACCAACAACTCGCAAACGCAGCCCCATTCATTTCACCACAGTGGCACCGCCATTCTCCATCATCAGCTGAATTCTCAAAATCGGCGATAACCTTTTTAGCTAGAAAAGCATCTTCGTAACTCACCCACAACTCTGGCCATGCATCAACAAAAGAAAGCTCCCCAACACCACCAGCAGCATATTCGTTGCGTAGCTCACAGGCGATATTTGCGGTTTCCAGCAAATTTTTAATATGGGTAACTTGCAATAAGGTTTGAGCGGTATAGACTTTTTGCATATAAATAGGCTTTATAAATTATTTTGGGGAATTATAGTCGATATTACTTCATATGAGGAAAGGTAGAGTACCAACACTGAAGCAAGAGTAAGCCTAGCTCAACTGAAGCCTATCAATATTATTATGGAAATAGAGCAAGAGCATTACGCACTAATATGCCCATTTTCTGACTCGCACAAAAAAGCCCTCGATCAGAGGGCTCTTTTATCATTTTCTTTTAGAGAAAAATGGCGGACCGGACGGGA
>JBOEGR010000007.1:0-955 GCA_050633525.1 Cellvibrionaceae bacterium | reverse complement strand
ATCAGAAGAGGTGCGCATTCTACCCGATAAATTGTTCATGTCAAATCATTTTAAGCACTTAATGGTGAGTTTTTTAAAATCAAATGTAGCCTGCTAAAAAAAGCATAAAAACTAGCCTAACTGTTTGTTTATAAAACAAATTTGTTGATTAAGGTTTAGACACTATAGACATTGTCTTTTAATCCAGCAGATAATGTCGTCGCAGCAAAGCCAAATAATAATCATTAGGACAATCATGCAATTGTTACCTAACCACCCTTCTCTTTCATTATGGTTTCTACTAGCGGCTCATCTGCTTGTGCAGAGCCCGTACACTTATGCCGAAACGTCATTTGAAATCCTCAATTATTCAAATGCTATCATCACTTTTTTATTTATCTGCTGCCTTGTACAGGCCTTTGTGATACTCAATCTCAAAAAAAATAGGGAAAAGCAGATTGAGTCTGAGACACTATTAAATCACAAGCATCACGCGCTAGAGCAACGTTTTTTAGATCGTAGTGAAAAACTGGTTAACCTTAACAGCCAGCTTTATGATGAAATTGCAAAGCACGAAATCACTGAAGAGCTACTCAGAGAAACTCAAAGCTATATACAAAGCATTATTAATTCGATGCCATCTATATTAATTGGCGTTACACGTGATGGCATCATTACACACTGGAATACTGCCGCGCAAAAAGCCACTAATATCAGCTATGACAAAGCACTTGGATTTGCGTTGAATACTATTGCTCCCGGTTTAGCTATTAATAAAGAATTAATAGAACGAGCCATTGCGTTACAAAAAACACAAAAACGAGAGAATCGTCAACAAGGTCATGGCAGCCAAGCAAACTACACTGACCTTACCATTTACCCACTTATATCGTCAGAGATTGAAGGGGCTGTTATTCGTATAGACGACGTTACCTTGCGTGTACGCCTAGAAACCATGATGATTCAAAATGAAAAA
>JBOEGR010000006.1:0-48543 GCA_050633525.1 Cellvibrionaceae bacterium | reverse complement strand
GCGAATAGGTTCCTATGCTTATCCAGAATACGATTGAAGAAAAAGTCAAAAGCCATTTTGCTCCTGAGCACTTTGAGATTATTAACGAGAGTGGTAACCATAATGTGCCAGCGGGTTCGGAGTCTCATTTTAAGTTGTTGATTGTGAGTGATGTTTTTGCTGGCTTATCTAAAGTGAAGCGGCAGCAATCTGTCTATAAACTCTTAAGTGATGAGTTGTCGGGCGAGGTGCACGCACTTTCTATGCAGACTTTTAGTCTTGAAGAATGGGCCCAACAGCCTGAATCTTCGGTATCACCTCCTTGTATGGGCGGTAGTCAGCCTTCATAAGCTCCTCCAGCCTCTATATTAGTCCATGCTAAAGTACTGTCTTAGCGTGTAGAGAGATGGCCTAGCTGTTATAATCTCCTCCCTTTAACCCTCCTCGAACAATAAGTAGACAAATACGATATGAGCTATCAGGTTTTAGCCCGTAAATGGCGACCGCGACTGTTTCGCGAAATGGTAGGTCAAGAGCATGTGCTGAAAGCCTTAATTAATGCTCTTGACCACAATCGTTTGCATCATGCGTATTTGTTTACGGGTACGCGTGGTGTCGGTAAAACGACGATTGCCCGTATCTTGGCTAAATGTCTCAACTGCGAAGTCGGTGTGAGTTCTGAGCCTTGCGATCAATGTAGTTCCTGTACTGAGATCAATGAGGGGCGTTTTGTTGATTTAATTGAGGTCGATGCAGCCTCCCGCACCAAAGTTGAAGATACGCGTGAGCTACTTGAAAATGTGCAATATGCTCCGACAAGAGGTCGCTATAAAGTCTATTTGATCGATGAAGTGCATATGCTGTCGAATAGCAGTTTTAATGCTTTGCTTAAAACATTAGAAGAGCCGCCGCCCCACGTTAAATTCTTACTAGCCACCACGGACCCCCACAAATTACCTGTAACGGTGCTGTCTCGTTGTTTGCAGTTTAGCCTCAAAAATATGAGTGCCGAGCGCATCGTGGATCATTTGGAAACCATACTCAAAAAAGAAATGGTGCCATTTGAAGAGGCAGGCTTGTGGCAATTAGGGCGTGCCGCTGATGGCAGTATGCGTGATGCATTGAGCCTCACTGACCAAGCTATTTCATTCAGTAATGGTAAAGTAACAGAGCTGGATGTCAGAAGTATGTTGGGTACGATTGATCAGTCTCTCGTACAAAATGTATTAAAAGGTTTGGTAGACGAGAACGGCCCAGCCATTCTTAGCGCTGTTGCACAAATGGCGGAACATGCTCCAGATTACAGTAGTGTTTTGGCTGAATTAATCGCTATGTTACACCGCATTGCCATTGCACAAATGTTACCCGAAGCCATTGATAACAGCTTAGGCGATCGCCAGCAAGTCTATGACTTTGCTCAAACTATGGCATCTGAAGATGTGCAGTTATATTACCAAACAGCTTTGTTAGGTCGGCGAGATTTGCCTTTATCGCCTGATCCTAGGGGTGGTTTTGAAATGGTGATGCTACGTATGCTGGCTTTTAAGCCTCAAGGTTTAGCAGAATTGCCATCAAAACCGTTGCCGAAAACGAATCGTGTTGAGCCTTCAGCAACAGAAAAAAAGCCCTCAGCGACAGAAAAGCCCTCAGCGAGCGAAGTATCCTCAGTACCTGAAGATACAAGCCATCTTACAGCAGAAGCCCCCCAACAAAGGGAGGCCTCAGACCCTGTAAAAAAGTCTGAAGCCGCCTCAGTGAATGTGTCACAAAACGTGTCACAGTTGCAGGAAGTGCTACAGCGGGATGAAGTGCCACAGCCAGATGAAGTGCCACAGCCAGAAAACCTAACACAATCATCTCCCATAGCCCCACAAGAAACATGTGCGCACAAAGCGGTTGTAGATAACACTTCCGTGAATGAAGTAGCGGCGCAAGTAGCTTTGGAGTCAGTAACACAGGGGTCACTAACACAGGAATCAGTAACGCAGGAGCCGGTAACGTTAGAACAAGTGGCTCCACAACACAGTGTCAATGAAGCTGTACACACGGCTAATGCTGACAATGCTCATTCTAGCCTTAACCATCAGCAGAAAGAATCGGCAGAGGCGCCAGAGAAGCGCGTTGCATTAAATGCGTTTAATTCGGAACAGTGGTTGAGTGTCTACCAACAATTAGCGGTAGGCGGTTTGTTACAAAGCACCGTTGCTAATTGTGCTTACGATCAAATACAAGAAGATCGCCTGACTTTTACTCTCGATGAGCAACAAAGCACATTGTACGATACTAGTCATCAGCAGCGTTTAGCCGATTTATTAAGTGATTACTTTGAGCGTTCACTTGAGGTTGAAATAAAATTGGGGGTGCCTCAGTCTGAAACACCTTCACAAATTATTTTACGGCGACAAAAAGAGCGCCAGTTACAGGCGGAAGCTGCTATACACGCGGACCCTGTAGTACAACAATTACAAGAAACATTTGGTGCTGTCATCGTTGATGACTCAATTAAACCGATAGATTAATTCTGAAGAGGACATTATGAAAGGCATTGGTGATTTGATGAAGCAGGCGCAAGCCATGCAAGATAATATGCAAAAAATGCAAGAGGATTTAGCCAACCTTGAAGTTGTTGGAGAATCTGGTGCAGGAATGATTAAAGTGACAATGACGGGTCGTCATGACGTAAAAAATGTTGAGATTGATCAATCGTTATTAACAGAAGAAAAGTCTATTTTAGAAGATCTACTTGCTGCTGCCGTGAACGATGCAGTTCGCAAGGTAGAAGTTGCCAATAAAGATAAAATGGGTGATTTAGCCTCGGGGTTCAATTTACCTGCTGGTTTTAAAATGCCTTTCTAGGCTTTCTATTTCACGAGTTTATATTCATGTTCAGTCCGCTTATTGATGAGCTAATTAATTCATTGTGCTGTTTACCCGGTGTTGGACGTAAGTCTGCGCAACGTATGGCTTTTCATCTTTTAGAGCGTGATCCCGAAGGCGCTCAACGTCTCGCCGTGGGGATAGAAAAAGCCATTGATAAGGTAGGGCATTGCCAACAATGTCGCACCTTAACTGAAGAAGCTATTTGTGGTATTTGTGCCAGTAGCCGAAGGCAGGACGCTCAGTTATGTGTTGTGGAGACGCCGGCGGATATTATTGCGATAGAGCAGGCAGGTACTTATAAAGGAAAATATTTTGTATTAATGGGCCACCTTTCTCCTATCGACGGTATCGGCCCAAATGAAATTGGTTTGCCAATATTGGAGCAACGTTTACAAGCCGGTCATGTCGAAGAATTGATTTTGGCAACTAACCCAACCGTGGAAGGTGAGGCAACAGCACACTATATTGCTGAGCGAGCAAAAAATGCGGGTATTACCGTTTCACGAATTGCTCATGGTGTTCCCTTAGGTGGCGAATTAGAATATATCGATGGTGGTACTTTAGCTCATGCATTTAATAGTCGCCGTGTTTTTTAAATAACAATGATAATGGGTGTGCATGCAAATGAGTAAGATAGCGGATGAATAAGGTAGCAGAGTGGGTTGACAACGATCAACGCTTATCGATTTTATGTGAACAATGGCAGCAACAAACGGTTATTGCTTTAGATACGGAATTTATTCGGACGAGAACATTTTTTCCTAATATCGGTTTGTTACAAATTGCAGATGCTCATGGTATTTATTTGGTTGACCCTCTAGCGCTTAATGAACTTGAACCTTTAAAAGCAGTATTACAAAACCCAAATTTGGTGAAAGTAATCCACTCTTGTTCAGAAGATTTAGAGGTCTTTGATCGCTTTTTATCCGTTTTGCCTCAGCCTTTATTCGACACTCAAATAGCCGCCGCATTTACAGGGCGTGGTTCATCTATTAGTTATGCGAATCTGATAAAAGATATTCGTGGCGATATTATTCCAAAGCAAGAAACACGTTCTGATTGGTTGCAGCGACCGTTGAGTCAATCGCAGCTAGATTATGCTGCATTAGATGTTGAGCACTTAATAGAAACCTATCATACCCTTGTTGATGATTTAACTCAGCAGCAACGCTTAACGTGGGTAGAAAAAGAATGTGAACAGTTGATCGAAAAGTTAGCATTCAATAATCAATTCGATCAATATTATCGTAAAGTAAAATCAGCTTGGAAGCTAAAACCAAAACAGTTAGCCGTGTTGAGAGATTTGTGCGAATGGCGTGAACAAGAGGCACGCAATATCGACATTCCTCGAAATCACCTAGTAAAAGATACTACCTTATTGGATATGGCGAGAGTGTTGCCGAAGGATGTACATCAGTTTTATAAGCTACGCGATATGCTCCCTAAATTTGTGAATCGCCACGGAGACCATTGTCTCGAAATAATACAGCAGGCTCAAGATGAGGCTGAACACTATCCTCTTTCATTGCCAGCCCCTTTGTCTGCATCACAAACACAGTTGTTTAAAACTTTAAAGTCCGTAGTAGTATCGATTGCTGAAACTTTATCGATCCCACCTGAATTTTTAGCGAGGAAAAAGGATTTGGAACAGCTGGTACATGGTGCGGAGCACGATGATATCGCCTTGCCTGAGAGTTTGCAGGGTTGGCGCAAAGAGGTTATTGGTGATGTGTTAATGACAAAATTAGCAGAGCTTTATTAATCGAACTGTTTTGATAGATGTTCCTTTTCATTATTTTTTAAGAGATTGATCATAGTCAAACGAAAAGCTTATTTTACGAAACACTTGTTTATAGAACATTTATTTACGGAACATCTATGGCATTACAAAGCACACAATTATTATGCGAGGTTTATCGCTGTTCTAAAAAAGAAGGGATGTATGTTTATGTTGAGAAGAGTCAAGACGAGGGTGATGTTATCGATACCTTGCCTGACTCTCTCAAGCAAACAAGCGGACGCATGGAATTGGCGATGACGTTGATTTTAACACCAGATAAAAAATTGGCTCGAGCCAATGCAAGCGATGTGATCAATGCGGTTCGTGATCAAGGTTTTTATCTACAGATGCCACCGGTAATGTCAGCTGAAGCACAAGCGACTTCGAATGCCATTAATGAAGCTAACAATAAGTTAGAAAGATAGAGCCCGAATGACTCAATCTACCCACTTTTGGGAGCAAAAAGCTTTACATGACATGACCCGTAGTGAGTGGGAGTCTCTCTGTGATGGTTGCGGTAAGTGTTGCTTGCATAAGTTAGAAGATGAAGATACCGGCGATATTCTATATACCGATATTGCTTGTGAATTGCTCGATCGAGATAATTGTCGTTGTCGGGACTACCCCAACAGAAAACAAAAAGTCCCTGACTGCCTCTTACTCACCGCTAGCGCAGTCGCTAGCTGTGATTGGCTGCCTTCCACCTGTGGTTACCGTCTCGTGTCTGAAGGTAAGCCTTTGGCTGATTGGCATCCTCTTATTTCCGGTAGTCGGGAGAGTGTACACAAAGCTGGCATTTCAGTAGCAGGTCGGGTATTGTCCGCCTCTCATATTCATCCGGATGATTATGAAGAACGCATTATTCACTGGGTAGAGTAGTTACCCAGTGATAACAACATGAGCCCTTTTCATGAAAGCAACATGGCTTTCGTGCAAAGGCCTCAAAATAATAGAAGAGAGAATAAAGAAGTACCCGCATGTTTAGTTTTCAAGAATATCTCAGTGGTTGGCTGTTTTACATGCTGTGCGTTGTTGCCTTGCTGGCCGTTTTTTGGCAGCTAACTAAACGCATACCTTGGGTACATGTGAAGCAATGCCTGCGCTTAAGTGTTGCCAGTATTCTATTGGTGCCTGCTGTTGTAGAAGATACTACCTTATATTGGGCTCCTGCTTGGATAAAAGGTTTGCTCACTCTCATTTTTTCAGGCGAGGAGGGGGTTTGGCCTATTGCTAAGCTCTTATTAATTGCTGTATTAGTCTCTTTTATTATTTACCTATTACTATTGATTGCGGTTCATTTTTATAGGCAATGGCGAGATAAGAAGTCATCTGCCACTTAATTGCCCACATTCCTTCATTTTCCTGAGCATTCTCTCGCCAGAAATAATCTAGATTGCAATGATAAAGAGGCTGATATCACTCTGTAGCTATCGTTGCGAAACACCTCATTAGTGCTATAACTATAAGATGCGACACTTTTTTAGTGAAATTTCTTATATGCGAGTTATGCGCCAATGATTGCTTGTTCTCTTCCTACTTGTCTATATCGTTCATTGTGGCAAAGGGTCAATCATTTTTACTTACTCTTAGCCGGCTATCTGCCACTGCTTTTTGCGGCAGTCATCGTCGCTGCTTTTACTGTCACGTCTACACCCGTATTGGCGCAAGCCCCAGAAGCGGCTAAGCCCTCTGATGTTCGTATCGTTATCGATATCTCTGGGAGTATGAAAAAAAATGACCCCAAGAACCTACGTCGCCCAGCATTGGATATGTTGGTTAAACTTCTACCTGAAGAGAGTAAGGCAGGTGTCTGGACTTTTGGTCAGTACGTTAATATGTTGGTCAAACATCGCCCTGTCGACAGTGCTTGGAAGCAAGAAGCGGATAACGATGCAGGAAGTATTAACTCTATTGCTCAATTCACGAATATTGGTGAGGCTTTAGAGAAGGCTGCCTATGACAAGAGTTATTCAACCAAAGATCAATTCCAAACGCATGTTATTCTGCTAACAGACGGGATGGTTGATATTAGCCGTGACCCAGCGGTCAATAATCGTGAGCGTCAGCGCATTATCAACGAAGTATTACCGTCTTATCAGCAAGCGGGTTACCGTATCCACACAGTGTCTTTATCGGACAAGGCTGATAAACAATTAATGGATAAATTGGCTTTATCGACTGATGGTAAATCGGTTATAGCGAAGACCGCCGATGAATTAATGAAGGTCTTCTTGGAAGTATTTGACCAAGCCGTACCTAAAGAAGAGTTACCTTTCGACGGTAATTCATTCGCAACTGATTCTAGTATTGAAGAATTTACAGCCTTAATTTTTCGTCAGCCCAGCTCTCCCGAAACAAAGATTATCTCCCCAGATAAAACTGAATATAGCCAGACCACTCAAGACCCAACTGTCAATTGGTATCGAACTGATAAATACGACCTAGTGACAATTAAGCAACCTTTAGAGGGTGAGTGGAGAGTGTTGGCCGATATTGAGCCTCAGAGTCGTATTACTGTTGTGAGTGACTTAAGCCTAGCGGTGAAACCCATTCCAGCGAATGTGCAATTAAATGAGAAAATTGATCTCTCTGTAGTATTAAGAGAAGAAAATAAAGTTGTTAAGCGTGCAGAATTTTTAGATTTACTCGATATTGATGTGATGGTGAAACAGTCTGATAGTGGCCAAGACTGGAGTCAACGTTTATCTGATGGCCTCGTTCCAGGTAACGGTGTTTATCGATCTGAGTTAGATTATTTTAAAAAAGAAGGCCAATATGACATTACAATAAAAGTGGATGGTAAAAGCTTCCAGAGACAATTGGCTCGTAGTATTAATGTTAGGTCACCCTTTGCTGTTGATACCAGTACCGTTGAAAAAGAAGGTAAAACTTTATTTAAAATAACGGTGATACCCCAAGATCAAAAAATAGACTTAGAAAAGACAAAGGTTGTCGGTAAATTGAAAGATCCTACCGGCTCCAGTTCTATACAAAACTTTTCCTTTACGGCAGACCAGCAATGGGAATTACTGTTAACACCGAAAGCAGAAGGTGTTTATTATTTAACCTTAAGAATCACTACAAGCGATGAGCGAGGTAAGGAAAGTGATATTATTCCTAAAGCATTATCGTTTAAGTACCCGCAAGAAGATGGCTTTTTTAAAACGCTGGTGGAGCCTGAACCAGAAGTCGAACCTGTAGAAGAGGTAAAGCCTGCTGTACCAGAAGAGACCAGTAAAGACCCAGAAGAGGAAGAACCCGTAGAAGAGCTTGATTCTAGTGAACTAATGGACGAAGAAGAAAGTGATGGCGCAATGACACAATGGGTTTTGTATGGTGTCTTAGCTGTGGTCAACGTATTAATTATTTTGGTTATTTATCTTTTATATCGAAAGTTATTTGGGAAAAAAGCGGTTCTGGATGAAGACGATGATGATGATGACGTGAAAGAAAAATCTGCCCCTGCGGCTGCAGCTGCGGCAGCTCCCGCATTCGAAGAGCCTCCTATGGATGAAATGATGGTGGATGAGCTCGACGATGATATTGATTTAGCCGACGACAGTTCAACTGACAGTGATATTTCTCTGGAAGCGAGTGAAGCTATTGCCGCCGGAGAGGCGGATAGCGCTGGGTTTGACGAAGATCCCGAGTTCTCTTTGGACGATTTTGCACCAGATGAATTAGACGATGACAGCGAAGATAAAAAATAAGACTTTATTCACACTAAATAGAAGACTAGTAGGTGACGTAGGCGTACAAAGAAGTTAATCTTATTCTCTTCTTTATTTAATAGTTTATTACCTATCTATGTTTCGTTTCTTTGAACGTTTTATAGAGCCTTTTCCATCCGAAGAGCCTCTACAGCCCCCCTCTGGACTTTTAGCATTCTGCCGACATTACACCAAAGGCGTTGAAGTTCACCTTATTATTATGGCTTGTCTAACAGGTTTGTTAGCTATATTAGAGGTCAGCTTATTTGGCTTTTTGGGCCAATTAGTCGATTGGTTATCAACAAAAGATCCTGAGACCTTTTTGGATGAAGAGTCTGGGACCTTAATTTGGATGGCTTTTATTATTCTTATAGCTATCCCTCTCACGGTTTTGTTCCACTCTATTTTTATTCATCAGGTTTTGTTGGGTAACTACCCTATGTCGATCCGGTGGAATATGCATCGTTACTTGTTAGGCCAAAGTTACTCTTTTTACCAAAATGAATTTGCTGGGCGAGTTGCGACTAAGGTGTTACAAACCGCTTTAGCTGTGCGTGAATCGGTAATGAAAGTGTTGGATGTATTACTGTTTGTCTCGGTTTATTTTACTGGGATGTTGTTTTTAGTTGCCACATCTGATTTTCGCTTGACGGCACCACTGCTGGTTTGGCTATTGGCTTATGTTTTCGCGCTTATTTACTTTGTTCCACGCTTGCGTGATATCTCAGCTAAGCAAGCCGATGCAAGATCGGTTATGACTGGACGTATTGTTGATAGCTACACCAATATCAGCACCGTGAAATTATTTTCTCACGCGCAACGAGAGTCATCTTATACCAAAGAAGGGATGTCGATGTTTTTAGAAACGGTCTACCCACAAATGCGTTTAGTAACCAAGTTGCAGTTTACAGTATGGTTACTTAACTCATTGTTAATCTTTTCTATCGGTGCCTTGTCTATATTCTTGTGGCTCGACGGTGCAGTTTCTACCGGTGCCATTGCTATTGCTATTGGTCTTAACTTACGCCTCAATGGTATGTCCCAATGGATTATGTGGGAAGTATCGATGTTATTTGAAAACGTGGGAACGGTGCAAGATGGTATGAATACTTTGTCACGACCACGTGAAGTACAAGACCTGCCTCAGGCTAAGCCTCTTAATGTAACCGAAGGTAAAATTCAATTTGAGCACGTTAATTTTAATTATGGCGAAGATAAGCTTAAGGCCGATCTAGCATCGAGCGTTCCGAGTTTGTTTGAGGATTTATCTATTACGATTAAAGCCGGTGAAAAGATAGGACTGATTGGCCGTTCTGGAGCGGGCAAATCCACTTTGGTTAATTTATTGCTGCGCTTTCATGATTTAGAGAAGGGACGCATTCTAATCGATGATGTTGATATCAGTCATGTCCAACAAAAAACCTTGCGAGCAGCGGTAGGCGTGGTGACTCAAGACACGTCTTTATTGCATCGTTCGATACGCGATAACATAGCATATGGACGCCCAGCAGCAACAGAAGCGGAGTTAATCGAAGCGGCTAAAAAAGCCCATGCTCACGATTTTATACAAGGTTTACGTGACCCTAATGATCACTCTGGCTATGATGCTCAGGTGGGCGAAAGGGGTGTTAAGTTATCCGGGGGGCAAAGGCAGCGTATTGCTATTGCTCGCGTTTTGTTGAAAGATGCACCGATATTAGTGTTAGATGAAGCCACATCGGCATTGGATTCTGAGATCGAATCTGCAATTCAAGAGAACCTTTACGAACTAATGGAAGGTAAAACGGTGATTGCGATTGCTCACCGCTTATCCACGATAGCGGCAATGGACCGCTTAATTGTGATGGATGCTGGTAAGGTCGTAGAAGAGGGGTCGCATAAAGAACTGATAAAGAGCAATGGTATTTATGCGCAATTATGGGCTCGGCAATCGGGTGGTTTTTTAGGAGAAGAATAAAGAAGGGTCTAAAAGTATGAGGCCTATACAAGATACGCTGTAAATACATCCCTGTACGCTCTGCTTCGGCATCCATGCCTCAGATGATCTTATATAGTCCTCATACTTTTCTGGTAGGAGGGCAGGAATAATGAGCAGAGTGAGTGGCGCGTAGGGAAGGTGGAACGTATGTTATTTTAATTTAGGTAAATGAGTATGAAGATTCAATATTTTCTGTTTTTTGTGTTGTCATTGTTTTCTTTGTTTTGTCATGCAGGAGAGGCGGATGTGACGGAGCTTAAGGTGCGTTACAATGGCAGCGATAGTTTCCAAATTATTACCACGGTTAAACATGCTGACACGGGTTGGGATCACTATGCCGATGGTTGGGAAATACTTGACGAGCAAGGTAATGTTTTAGGTAAACGAGTGCTCTATCATCCACATGTTAAAGAACAGCCTTTTACTCGTAGCCATACTTTGATTATCCCCAAAACAGTGAAAGAAATTACTGTTCGCGCACTTGATTCAGTTCATGGGATAGGGGGGAAAGAGCGTACTATTGTTCTTGACCGTACTTTATAATAAACGCTCTTTTATTTTTGTCTTATTTTTCATTAGGCCACTGTGTTAATCTTTCAAGATATCCTTCATCAACTCTCAGAAAAAGTGCATTTGCTTCGGTCTCAAGACCGATATTCTGTGACCCAAAAAATTAAACAGCTGCAATCATTATTAGATGAGCAATCACCTGAGTTTCAGTCACTTGAGTTTGACGGGGCGCTCATAAAACTCCAAGAGCGCGTCAAAAAATCAATTGCTAGAGTTGATGAGCGTCGAGCAGCTATACCAAATATAGTGTTTCCTGAAAATTTACCCATTAGTGATAAAAGGGAAGACATCGCTAAACACATTCAAGATCATCAAGTGGTAATTATTGCGGGTGAAACGGGTTCCGGTAAAACGACGCAGCTACCCAAGATCTGCCTTGAGCTCGGTAGAGGTGTACAGGGCCTGATTGGCCATACACAACCGCGCCGTATAGCAGCGAGAAGTGTGGCTAGTCGTATTGCCGAAGAGTTAAACGGTAATCTAGGTGACCTTGTGGGTTATCAGGTGCGCTTTAACGATCAAGCATCTGAAAATACGGCTATCAAATTGATGACGGATGGTATCTTGCTGGCTGAAATTCAGAATGATCGTTATCTGAGTCGTTACGATACCATCATTATCGATGAAGCACATGAGCGTAGTCTCAATATCGATTTTCTATTGGGTTACTTGAAACAACTTCTTCCAAAGCGTCCTGATTTAAAACTCATCATTACTTCAGCGACTATTGATCTTGAAAAGTTTTCCAAACATTTTAATGATGCACCTATTATTGAGGTCTCAGGTCGAACCTATCCCGTTGAAGTGTTATATCGCCCCTTGCTCGAAACCGAACAAGATTCTCAAGTCGATGCGATAGTGAATGCGATACAAGAAATCACCACCTTGGATCACCAAGGTGATATTTTGGTTTTTTTGAGTGGTGAACGTGATATTCGTGAAACGGCACTACATTTGCGACGCGAATCATCTGCTTCTTTGGCATCGGCCCATCTCTCTATCGTGCCCTTATATGCCCGTTTGAGTATTGCAGAACAGAACAAAGTATTTCAAGCTCATCGTGGTAGACGAGTTGTATTGGCAACGAATGTCGCTGAAACATCTCTAACGGTACCGGGCATACGTTACGTCATCGACCCCGGTTACGCTCGTGTGAGTCGTTATAGTTTTCGTACGAAAGTGCAACGTTTACCTATTGAGCCTATTTCGCAGGCAAGTGCCAATCAGCGCAAAGGTCGTTGCGGTCGTGTCAGTGAGGGTGTTTGCATTCGTTTGTACAGTGAAGAGGACTTCTTAAGTCGTCCGGCATTTACTGACCCAGAAATATTAAGAACAAATTTGGCCGCAGTTATTTTACAGATGGCCCAACTGCGTTTAGGGGATGTAAAACGCTTTTCTTTTGTGGATATGCCAGATCATCGCTTAATTAATGATGGTCATAAACTCTTACAAGAGTTAAGGGCAACCAACGCCAAGCAGCATCTTACGCAGACTGGGCGGCGCCTATCTCAATTACCGGTTGACCCTCGTTTTGCTAGAATGTTATTAGCGTCTCATGATGAGAATTGCTTATCGGAAATGTTGATAATCGTGAGTGCGTTATCGATTCAAGACCCACGTGAACGCCCCGCAGATAAACGTCAGGCTTCAGATCAGAAACACCGTGAGCATTGGCACGAAGACTCCGATTTCTTAGCTTATGTGAACCTGTGGCATATTTGCGAAGAGCAGCGCCAAGCGCTTTCCAATAATCACTTTAAAAAATGGGCTCAAAAACAATATCTGTCGCATAATCGTTTACGCGAATGGCGGGATTTACACAAACAAGTCACCTTAGCGGCAAAGAAAATAGGCTTGAGTTTTAATAAAAATAAAGAAACTGAAGCCGCCAGCTACAATGCTGTACATAAAGCCTTACTGAGTGGTTTATTGGGTAATATTGGTCAATTGTCGAAAGAAAAAATGGACAATAAAACGGTAGGCGAGTATCAAGGAGCACGTAATCGTCGTTTTAGTTTATTTCCGGGCTCATCGCAATTTAAGAAAAAGCCAGCATGGTTGATGGCAGGCGAGTTAATCGAAACCAGCAAACTGTATGCTCATACCCTTGCAAAAATTGATACTGAGTGGGTTTTATCCTTAGCTCAGCACTTGGTCAAACGCAATCATCTTGAACCACACTATGACCCTAAAACAGGTCAGGTGATGGCGTATGAAAAAATTACGCTCTACGGTCTAGTTCTTGTCGAAAAGAAAGCAGTGAGTTATGGCAAGCTTGACCCTGCAGTGAGTCGAGAAATTTTCTTACGTAGCGCTTTAGTAGAGGGGCGTTACTCTGAGCACAAGCGCATAAAAAATGCATTGCAGCAACAAAATGCCGACACGCATTTTTATCGGCACCAGCAACAACTACTCAAAGAGCTGAATGATTTAGAAGCTAAGTCACGTCGACGTGATATCGTGGTGGATGATGAAGAGTTGTTTCGTTTTTATGATGAAATCGTTCCTTCCGATATTATTAATTTAGACGGTTTTGAACGTTGGCGAAAAATGATTGAGCAAGAGCAGCCGCGTGTACTTTTTATTACGCGTGAGCGCTTAATGCAACGTAGTGATGCTCACATCACCGACTCTGATTTTCCTAACTCCATCGAGTCAAATGGTTTGCGTATACCCGTTAGTTATCATTTTGATCCAGTACATCGAGATGATGGGGTGACCATTACTATTCCTATGAGCGTATTGCATTTATTGTCGATAGAACGTTTAGATTGGTTAGTGCCGGGTTTATTACCTGAGAAATTAGTTGCGATGATTAAGGCTTTACCGAAACAATGGCGAAAACAGTTTGCGCCGGTACCATCCACGGTAGAGTTGATCTTGCCTCACATTATGCAAGCCTATCTTTCTTTTACGAAAGGCAACGATAATAAACAAGCAATTAAACCGCTTTGCGATTGCTTGGGTGAATTGTTGCATCGTTACAAAGGCGTAACTGTTCCGGAGAGCTGTTGGCAAGACATTACTCTAGATACTTACTACTCAATGAATATCCATGTGGTGGATGATAAGGGTAAGGTAGTGGATAGGGGGCGTGATCTCGCTTTATTGCGAGAGCGTTATCGTGATCATTTGCAGGATCAGTTACAAGTTGTTGGTAATGACTTTGAGCAAAAAGCACTTACAGAATGGAGCTTTGGTGATTTGCCAGAAACGTATACCTTAAAGCAAGGGGGCTTAAATATTACCGCTTACCCTGGTTTACAAGATGCCGAAGATGCCGTTAATTTAACCCTATACGATAATCCAAAGCAGGCCTTGTTCAGTAGTCTTAAAGGGCAAGTGCGTTTAGCGGTTTTATCTCAGGCTCAAACCTATAAATACTTACGTAAGCAATTGCTCAAGAATAAAGACATCGGTTTAAGTTTGGTAACAATGGGTAACCGAGACCAAGTTGTTGATGATATTATTTGTGCAGCGGTTAAGCAGACTTGTTTTGATGAAAGCTCACTTCAAGAGCTGGCTTCTCAAGGTACGGTTTCGGGGCCTAATATCGTACGCAAACACACTGATTTTATAGCGGTAGTGGATGCGGGCCGAAGTGAATGGATTGCGAGAGCAGAGCAGATAGCCCAGTTATTACTTGATGCCCTGACCCAAGTGAATAATATTAAAAAACAAGCAAAAAAGTTTAAAAACCCATTGGTATTAACCTATGCTATGGCTGATATTCAGCAGCAGTTGAGTGAATTGTTTTATCCTGAATGCTTATACTCTACGCCTTTTAAGTGGCTTCAACAGTATCCACGCTACTTAAAGGCCATCTCTCAGCGTTTGGATAAGGTGCCGATGAATGTTAATCAGGACCGAGATCATATTGCAGAAATAGAAGCACTTTGGAACCGTTATAGTGATCGTGTGTCTACAGATACAGATGGCCACATACGCTTTGATTCGGACTTGCAAGATTACCGCTGGATGATAGAAGAATTAAGAGTGTCTCTTTTTGCTCAATCATTAGGAACCTTGGTTCCAGTCTCGGTGAAAAGATTAAATAAGCAATGGGAAAAGTGCCAAACTTAAGTCTTAAAAAAAGGTCCTCGATAGAAGGTTCTTATATAAAAAGATAACCTTGTATATTTACTCGAAATGAAAAAAACACACCGACTACATTATGTAGTATTCTTTGTACTATCTGTTCGCACAATAAGGATGAATTTATGTTAGACAATATTCAAGGTTCGCTTAAAGCGGTAAGCGACAATTTAAGTGCTGGCTGTATGGCCTATGGTAAAAAGTGTTTATTGATCATGCTTATCATACCGGCTTTACTGGCCTGTGCGAGTTCGCCTTCAGCAGACGGCACTGTCTCAGACCCTTTGGAAGGCTTTAATCGAACCATGTTTAGCTTTAACGATGGCGTCGATACTTATTTCTTCAAACCCGTTGCCAAAGGCTATCGCTATGTTACCCCGAACTTTGTTGAAACGGGTGTAAGTAATTTCTTTTCTAATATATTAGAAATTCGTAATCTGCTTAACTCGGGGCTGCAGGCTAAAGGTAAGAAAACCCTAGTACATACGGGGCGTTTTTTACTTAACAGTACCTTGGGTTTATTTGGCTTGATCGATGTTGCTCAGCATATGGGCCTAGAAAAACAGGACGGCGAAGATTTTGGGCAAACGATGGCTGTGTGGGGGGTAGGATCTGGCCCTTATGTCGTGTGGCCTTTCTTTGGCCCTTCGACATTGCGCGATACGGTTGGCATCCCAGCGGATATCTACGCTGACCCCGGCACTTATGTTGGCCATGTCAGAACCCGTAATGCTTTTACTGCTGGTGAGTTGATCGATACCCGTGCTAATTTGTTGGATGCTGAAGAGCTGCTCAGTGGTGATCGCTATGTGTTTATTAGAGATGCTTATCTACAGCGTAGAATATTCTTGATTAATGATGGTGAGGTCGAAGATAGTTTTGGTAGTGACCTCGAATCAGATGGGAATTTTTAATTATTCTCTGTAATACAAAAAGCCCTATTTTTGATAGGGCTTTTTAATGATTGTTATTCAGGAAGAGCCAGTTAAAGTCTACTTAGAGTGTTTCTGTCGGTTCCGGTTCAGTTGTCTCCAATACTTCACTTATCTCTAGCCCTAGTAAATAAGATTGTTTTGGTCCCGGCTCAACACGAGAAACGACACATCGGGCACTAAGCATGGGTTGGTGGCCATGGCTGGTTGATACTGTGACGAGTAGCTCGGTATCTAATGCGACTTCCTTATCAATTGTGAGTAACATGCCGCCACCGCTTAGGTCATGGCAAACCCCCCGGCAGTTTTCCTGACGGTCTATAACGGTAACTTCAGCCGGTGTATCAATTTTCATCCGAATAAAATTACGCTTTTCACTATATTCTCTATCTAGTAGGCTCATTGGATAAGGTCTCCGCTGTTGCAATGGGTGTTACTAGGATATTCGTTTATATAATAGTCAAAAAAACGGCACCTGTTGTCATTAAGTAAATAACTATCAAAATTGATGCCATAAAGCAGCCTGCATCATAATAACTGGCCTGCTTTAATATCCATCATATAACGATTTTCGATTATATTTCTAGCGTAATGGTACTCAAATAGACTAATAGATTATACCGCTTGCCTGCCTATTAATAAGAGAGTAGTGTTACGGCTTATCTCTACCCAGACCCACAAGAGTCCTGTTTAATTTCGATGCAAAACTCAGATTACACATTATTGGTCATTGATGATGATGTTGGCGTGCGCCAGAGTTTTGTGGCTTACCTCCAAGACAGTGATTTTCAGGTATACGATACACCTGACGCCAAAAAGGGTCTGGCCTTATTTGAGCAGTTCGTGCCTGACCTTGTGATTACGGACCTTAAAATGCCTGGCATGGATGGCTTAAACCTCCTTAAATCATTGCATCAGAAGTACCCAGAATTACCGGTTATTGTCATCTCTGGCGCAGGAGTTATGAGTGATGTCGTTGATGCACTTAGGCTGGGTGCGACAGACTATTTAATAAAACCCGTTGTCGATATGGAAGTATTGATACATGCGGTCAGGCGTAGTTTAGAGCGTAGCCACCTCTTGGTCGAGAACCAACGCTACCGTACCGAGTTGGAAAGCGTCAATGAACGCCTACGAAGCCATATTGAGTCTCTAGAGCAGGACCAACAAGCGGGCCATTTTGTCCAGCAAAGTATGCAGCCCGTGTCTCCTTTTTCTGCTCGTGACTATACTTGTGCCCATAAACTGATGCCTTCGCTCTTTCTGAGTGGCGACTGTATTGATTATGCGCTATTGGAAAAGCGCTACTACGCATTCTATCTCGCGGATGTGTCAGGGCATGGTTCAGCCCCAGCATTTGTGACCATTTGGCTGAAGAACCTAGTATCTCAATTAGTGAGAATGCGTAAGCTACTGTCAGATTTTGATGCGATGCACTCGACTTTGCATGAACTGGTGACAGTGATTAATGATGAGATGATCGAAATCCATCTCAATAATCATATGACCATGATTGTCGGTATCATCGATACCGTGACCCATGAGTTATTCTATATTGTTGCTGGCCATCTACCGCTGCCTATCCTCGTTGGCCCTGAAGGCACCTCCTATTTGGAGGGGAAAGGGAAGCCGGTGGGCTTATTTGATGACAATCAATGGCAGGTGAATCATACGCGCTTGCCTGATAAGTGCTCTTTGGTATTATTTTCTGATGGCATATTAGAGGTGGTTGAAGGAAATAATTTGCTAGAAAAAGAAGAAAGCCTGCTACAATTATTATCAGAAACCAATGGTAGTGTTGACGAGGTGTGTCGGCGTATTACACACTTGGATATTGCGAATGCACCAGACGATATTGCCTTGCTTTCCATATCTCGTGGAGTTTAACCTTGAGTTAAATAAACCGTGAAATAAGCGCCATAAAAAGAACATTTAACAAAGTAGTACTCAAAGAAGAACGTTTAAAAAGGAAAATTCAAAAAAGGAGCATCACTATGTTGAAGTTTATTGAATCAGTAAAAGGTTGTTTTAGTTAATGTCAGATGTCTCTTCCGGTAATATTTTAGTTGCTGACCACAACGGAGTTTATGTCATTAAAATGTCGGGTGATGTGCGCCTAACATTGTGTGTTTCCTTTGATGAGTGTATCGAAGAGCTGACAGCAAGAGACGGATTCTATACGGTCTTATTTGACCTCAGTGAAGCAGAAGGTTTGGATAGTACAACTCTGGGTTTGATCGCTAAGCTAGCGATGAAGAGCTACGCACAAAATCAAAAAAAGCCACTGGTTATCTGTAGTGATGCCGGTATTGAGCGGCTAATAATGACGATGGGCTTGGATGATGTGTGTGAGTTGATAGATAAACCGCCGCAAGACTACTGTGAAGTCACGGATTTTATCAGTCTCGACAAAGTAGATGAAAGCCATGATGAAGAGCAAATTAAAGCAAAAATATTAGAATCCCATTGTGTCTTGATGGAATTAAACGAATCTAATCGCGAAACATTTAAAGATCTCGTTCAAACACTAAGGTGTGGTTGAACTGATACTTTGTTTTGCTATGGCTTTCATTAGCGTATTATATTTCACCTAGCTTTTATCCCTCACTTTAATCTTTGCCTGTATAAAATCTCTGTGGCTGACGTGAATAAGATCAGCGATACGCCTTATAATATGTTCTTCATACTTATCTAACTCACCGTCGGCGTAAGCAATTTTCCATAAGCCTTCAACTAAGATTATTTTTTGCTCATAGTCACATTGCTGATTAATGCGTTGTGTAAAATCATAGAGTGAAGCTGAATTAGCTGATGCTTTTTCGGCTTCTTCGGCAATGGCAAGAGCTTCTTCTTGACTGAGTTTACACTCGCTAATTAACAATGTTTGTAGTTGTTCCCACTCTCTATCATCAAAGTCCTGATTAATAGTGGCGACCTCAACTAACAAAGCGGCTATAGCGAGATTTAATTCGTGTTCGGATAGAACCGGCTTACTATTGGACGTATTGAGTTTATCAAATAATTTTTCTAAAGTTTTAATCATAGGTTTTATTTTTCGCGAATCAATTTCTCTAGTTTTACTTGGTCTTTGATAAAGTTACGTATGCCCTCGGCTAACTTTTCTGTTGCCATCGCGTTGTCATTGAGTTGATAGCGAAATGTGGCCTCGTTCAGTGTTATTTTTTCTATAGGCTCACCCAGTTTTTCTGTCGATAATATTTTTTCGACGGTGTCTTCACTTTGCTGTAGCTCTGATAATAAGTCTGGGCTGATGGTAAGGCGATCACACCCTGCTAGAGCCAGTATTTCACCGGTATTGCGAAAGCTGGCGCCCATCACAATAGTACTGATATTGTGTTGTTTAAAGTAACGATATATTTCTGTTACCGAGACAACACCGGGGTCTTCTAAGGGAGCGTATTCATTTTTACCCGTTTCTTTTTTATGCCAGTCGAGAATACGACCAACAAAAGGCGATATTAAATACGTGCTCACATCGGCACAGGCAACGGCTTGAGTTAAGCTAAACAGCAAGGTGAGGTTACAGTTAATACCTTCTTTTTGTAGTACTTTTGCCGCCTGAATACCTTCCCATGTTGATGCAATTTTAATGAGCACTCGTTCCTTATCAATTCCTTCTGATTGATATAAGGCAATTAAGCTACGTGCTTTTTCAATGGTGGCCTCAGTATCAAATGATAAGCGGGCATCCACTTCGGTTGATATTTTGCCTGGTATGATTGACAAAATCTCGCAGCCAATTAAAACAGAGAAACGGTCCATAGCAAGATTGATCGTGTTTTCCGAATCGTTAACTTGTTGCTTTGCCCATGCAATAGACTCGGACAATATATTTTGGTATTGACTGAGTTGAGCTGCTTTATAGAGCAGCGACGGGTTGGTTGTGGCATCTAAAGGTTGATAGAGTTTAATTGCTTCAATGTCGCCAGTGTCGGCAACGATATCCGTCATTGTTTTTAATTGATCGAGTTTAGATGTCATGTTGTTTCCTGTGATTGGTTGTCGACTAATCGATAATTTTATTTAGCGCATCTTCTAATACAGTAATGCTTGCATTGGGTTTCGAGACATTTTCACTAATATGACGGCGAAATGCTCGCCCGCCTTTTTGGCCGTGAAATAAGCCGAGTACATGTTTGGTCATATGATGTAAGCGAGTACGACTTTGTCTTTCCATTTCCATTCTACAGTACTCGATATACTTTAAGCAGATGTCTTTGCGGGTTTGATATTCTGTTGTATCAACCTTGAATAAGGTTTTATCAACCTCAGACAAAAAATAAGGGTTACTGTAGGCTTCCCTTCCGATCATGACGCCATCGACTTGCTCTAAATGCTGCTCGCATTCGTTTAAAGTAGTGATGCCACCATTAATAACAATGCGCAAATGGGGCATTTCTTGTTTAAGTCGATACACAAAATCATAACATAAAGGTGGGATTTCTCTGTTTTGCTTTGGGCTCAAGCCTTGTAACCATGCTTTACGAGCGTGAACGATAAAGGTATGGCAGCCAGTGGCGGCAACGGTGTCAACGAAGTGGTGTAAACCTTTATAATCATCCATATCGTCAATGCCGATGCGGTGCTTAATCGTCACAGCAATATCGGCGGCATCCTGCATCGCCTTAATACCATCGGCGACCTTATGAGGGTGGGCCATAAGGCAGGCTCCGATTAAACCATTTTGTACGCGGTCACTAGGACAGCCGCAGTTAAGATTGATTTCATCGTAACCCCATTCTGCAGCCAAGCGAGCCGAAGCGGCTAAAGCTTGTGGGTCGCTGCCACCCACCTGTAGTGCAATAGGGTGCTCGCTGGGATGGAAGTGTAAAAAACGTTCTTGGTCGCCGTGTATAAGGGCGCCGGTTGTCACCATCTCAGTATACAAACGCGCTTTTTGGGAAATTAATCGCCACAAATAACGGCAGTGCCTATCACTCCAGTCCATTAATGGCGCTGTACAAAAGCGATGTGCTAAAGGGTTAAGATCGGAAGGGTTGATTGTGTTAACTCCACGGCCTGTTCACTATGCCAGGCTTATTTATCTAAATAACAGGGCTGTATTTTAAGCGAAACCGCCTTGGCAGGAAAATCATTTTCCGTACAAAGCGCTCTTTACTTCGAAGCTTGAAATAAAAAGCCTTTTAATAATGCAGCTTGGGCCTTAGGTATTCGTTTTGGGCCTAGGCAGCTCGGTTTTGTAGCGTACCTGTTTTAGGGCAAGACTAGATTGAATATTCGATACGCCAGGGATCATGGTGAGTTTATCCCTGAGGAAGTGTTCATAGTCTTCTAAGTCACTGAGTACGACACGCAGTAAATAGTCTGCGCCTCCTGTCATTAAATAACACTCCATAACTTCGGGGTAGTTGTTAATGGTTTCCTCAAAGATCTTCAAGTTTTCATTACTTTGCTTTTCCAGACTGATATTTACGAAAACACTGATTGGAAGGTCCATTGCAGTAGGGTTGAGTAATGTGACATAGCGTTGAATGACGCCGCTTTCTTCGAGTTGGCGTACGCGTCGTATACAGGGGGAAGGTGAAAGATTTACCGTTTCGGCTAGCTCACTATTGGTAATGCGGCTGTTGTTTTGCAGTAAGTGTAAGATTTCGTGGTCTGTCTCATCTAGTTTTATTTTTGACATATTATGCTAAATTTTGTGATTAAAATAACATTATATTGCTTTTTTTGTGTTTTTAACAAATGATTTAGCAAGGTTATTAGCTGCCTAACTCTTTATAATTTAAGGTCTGAGTAATGAAATAAACGAGTATGGGTCAGCCAATGAAAGCGCAACAGAAAGTCGATATTGAAAAACAAGAATGGCTAGAGGCCATCGCTACTATTCTGAATGCTGATGGTGAGTTACGAGCAAAGGATATTTTGCGTAGCCTGCAAGACTATTTATTGGAAGCGGGTGTAGGTTTGGAAGAGGCCACATTGAATACGCCTTACCGTAATACGATCAATGTAGAGGCTCAAATACCTTATCCCGGTAATATTGAGTTAGAAACGCACATTGAAAATATTATTCGTTGGAATGCCATGGCGATGGTATTGCAGGCCTACGATAGTGATACTGGCGTAGGTGGTCATATCGCGACTTACGCTTCGGCAGCAACAATGCTTGAAGTGGGCTTTAATCATTTTTTTCGTGCTAGCTCTGATAATTACGGTGGCGATATCGTAAATGTACAAGCCCACGCTGCGCCAGGAGTCTACGCAAGGGCCTTACTTGAAGGGCGATTGACCTATGAACAGGTTAAAAATTTTCGCCGAGAATTACAGCCAGAAGGGGGGCTCTGTTCATACCCGCACCCACGTCGGATGCCCGACTTTTGGCAAATGCCCACAGCTTCTATGGGTTTATCCACTCCGAGTTCTATCTATCTAGCCAAGTTTTCTCGCTATCTCGAAAATCGAGGTTTAAAGCCAAATAACGGCGGCAAAATTTGGACTTTTATTGGCGATGGCGAATCAGATGAACCTGAAGTGCTTGGCACAATTAATATGGCTGCTCGTGAAAACCTAGATAATCTAGTCTTAGTGGTAAATTGCAATTTGCAGCGTTTAGATGGGCCTGTGCGCGGTAATGGAAAAATTATTCAAGAGCTGGAGCGTAGTTTCCGAGGTTCAAATTGGAATGTTATTAAAGTGATTTGGAGTGGAGAGTGGGATGGCCTTTTTGCCCGAGATGCAGAAGGTATTTTACAGCAGCGTATGGAGCGGGCAGTTGACGGTGACTACCAATGGTATAGCGTTGCTAGTGGTAGTGAAGTTCGTGAACATTGGGTGGGCGATAACCCTGATTTAGAAAAGTTAATGAATATGCTCAGTGATGAAGAAATTCGCTGTATTCGTCGCGGTGGCCACGATCATAAAAAATTGCATGCAGCATTTAAGCAGGCCAGTGAAGCAACAGGCAAGCCCACTGTTATTCTAGTGAAAACAATTAAAGGTTATGGTATGGGTAATACCACAGAAGGCCACAATACTGCACATCAAAAAAAGCATTTAAATGATGATGATCGTTTAGCAATCGCAAAACGTTTAGGTATTCCTCTCAGTGATGAAAAAATTAAGAACGCTGAATTTTATCTTCCGGACCAAGATAGTGAAGAGTTACATTATTTACATTCAAAAAGGGAAAGATTAGGCGGCTATTTACCCAAACGTTCGGACAAAAGTGAGTCGCTAAAAACGCCAAGTTTGTCTTTATTTAAGAGCATTACAAGTGGATCTAATGGCCGTTCCATATCTACTACTATGGCCTTTGTTCGCGTTCTTTCTACTTTATTAAAAGAAAAAACCTTGGGTTCTTATATTGTGCCAATTGTGCCAGATGAGGCGCGAACATTTGGTATGGAAGGTTTGTTTTCTAGTGCTGGAATTTATTCGCATTGCGGTCAAACCTACCGGCCTGTTGATGCAGGTCAAATAGTACAATACAAAGAGGCAAAGAATGGTCAGGTGTTACAAGAAGGCATTTGCGAAACCGGCGCTATGGCATCATTTTTGGCAGCAGGCACGGCTTATTCTATTCATGGGATTCCAACAATTCCATTTTATGTTTTTTACTCTATTTTTGGGTTTCAGAGAGTAGGGGATATGATTTGGGCCTGTGGTGACATGCTGTGTAAAGGGTTTTTGTTGGGTGGTACGGCAGGCCGCACAACACTCAATGGAGAAGGGCTACAGCATCAGGATGGTCATTCACAATTAGTGGCGAGTACCGTGCCTAATTTATTGTCTTATGACCCCGCCTTTGCTTATGAACTTGCGATCATTATTCGACATGGCATTTATCGTATGTACGAAAAACAAGAGTCACTTTTTTATTACATTACTATTTACAATGAAAATTATGTGATGCCCCCCATGCCCGATCATATGTCAGTGAGCAAAATTGAAGAAGGGGTATTGAATGGTATTTATTGCTATCAAAGAACCGACACTAAGGGGAAAAATAAAGTTCATTTGCTGGGTAGTGGTGCCATTATGTCAGAAGTGCTTAAAGCCAAAATAATGTTAGAGGAATATTCTATTGCTGTCGATATTTGGAGCGTAACGAGCTACAACGAATTATATCGTGATGCACTCAATACTGAGCGTTGGAATCGTTTAAATCCAACCGTCAAAAAACAAAAAGTAGCTTATATTCAAAAGGCCTTAAAAAAAGAAACGGGTTTGTTTGTGGCTGCATCAGATTTTGTGAAAGCAATGCCACAACGACTCTCCTCTTGGTTGCCTGATGATACTGTATTTTTAGGTACTGATGGTTATGGTCTAAGCGAGGCACGTGACACTTTGCGAGAGCACTTTGAGGTGAGCGCGGAATATATTGCTTATTCAGCTTTATCTCGTTTGTATACACAAGGAAAGATCGAGTCGGGTTTGCTAAAAAGAGCGTTGACAGACTTGGGTATTAATACGAATAAAATAAACCCTTCCGACTAAAATGGCCCATTATGTTTAGACGGCATAACTGCTTTTAAGTATACCCTCTCTTTTCTCACCGCGCTCAGCGCTATTTAAGGATCCTCTGAATAAGTCATACATCATTTTAAATCGGCTAAAATCACCTGCTTTTTCATTGCAAATTTTGGTAATAGCTCGCTATTGCCTACACGATGTAGGTAAGATGCGTGAGGCAGGAGCCGGAAGCTTTACCTGCGATTCGCGTCTCAAACCAGGCAATTTTATCTCGATGAAAACCTGATTCAGACTTATTCAGAAGTTCCTTAAGTAATAAAACACAACACTTCTATAACAAAACTGACTTAAATGATGAAATCAGTTTTCTTTCCTTATTAATACTATTCTGACTTGAGTGCTAATCGATAAAAATTAATCAGCTCAATTGGCGAATAAGAATCTTTCTAACTACACTCAAATTATTCCATTCCGTAAATAGCCGGATTAATGCTCTATGGCAACGAAAAAAGCGACAGTGAAGTGTGGTGAGGCCTTAACTATCAGCAATGTAGCTGATTTGCACACTAAATTAACCAGTGCACTTGAGAGTTCATCGAATATCGAACTAGATGTCCATGAAGTAGAGAAGGTCGATACGGCAGGGCTACAATTACTTGTAGCCCTTCACAATGAATTAGAAAAGAGTGATGGTAATTTAACATGGAAGGCACCGTCTGAAGCATTTACAGAAGCAGTAGCAGTAACAGGAATGACACCTTATTTAACACTTAAATAGCACACTGTTAAGTGCGAAATGAATACCTTTAACACACCCATATAGCAGCATAGTTGGAGATAAGTATGGCAAATGTACTAGTAGTAGATGATTCAGCCTCAATGAGGAATATGGTTATGGCGACCTTGTCGTCAGCCGGGCATCAAGTTAAAGATGCAGAAAATGGGGAGGCAGCTTTAGGTTTGGCCAAATCTAGCAATTTTGATGCGGTAATCACGGACTTAAATATGCCGGTTATGGATGGTATCACCTTGACCAAAGAGCTAAGAACACTATCGACCTATACCTATACACCTATCTTATTGCTTACTACTGAGTCAGGTGGAGATAAGAAAGCAGCAGGTAAGGAAGCTGGAGCAACAGGCTGGTTGGTTAAACCTTTTAATCCAGAAAAACTACTGACGACGGTTGATCGTGTATTAGGTTAATACACTTTTGCATTTGATCACTATTTAGGTCTTACAGCAGAAGCTCATTTTAATAAGCGCTAGAGGGTTCCCATGTCAATTGATCTCGAACAGTTTCATCAGGTTTTCTTTGAAGAAAGTTTAGAAAATCTCGATGTAGTTGAACAGGCTTTGGTTGAAATTAATGTCGAAGACGATGTTGATTCAGAAGTGATCAATAGTATTTTTAGGGCGGCTCATTCTATTAAAGGGGGCAGTGGTACCTTCGGTTTTACAGAAGTTACAGAGTTTACCCATTTAATGGAGACGTTATTAGATCAAGTGCGTGACGGTGATCGAAAATTAACACAAGAATTAGTAGATGCTTTATTAAAATCTTGTGATTGTTTACGTGATTGGTTTGATAGTTTGCAAGCAAAACAACCAGTCGATGCTGAAATAGCTAAACCTTTAGTGGCTATCTATGAAGCTATGCTTAAGGGAGAATCAACAGGTGATTCTAGTCAAGCTGAAGCAGGTGAATCAGTACCCGTAAGCAGCAATGAAGATGAAAATACAAATGAGCAGAGTCAAACATGGGTGATTGATTTTGTTCCTCAGCCAGGTATTTTATTAACTGGTAATGAACCCTCGCGCTTATTTCGCCAATTAGAAAAAATGGGTGAGTTAAAGGTCAATGCTAATATCGAGTCTATTCCCGAATTTAATTTGATTACTGTTGATGAGTGCTACATCAGCTGGCAATTAGAGTTAGTTACCAATGAACCAAAAGAAGAGATAGAAGAAATATTTGAATGGGTGATTGATGAGTGTAGTTTAACTATAACGGCTAAGAATAGCGAAAAAACGATAGCAAGTGAAAGTTCAGAACCTGCTTCAGTAAACAGTACAGCAGAAACAAAATCCGCAGAAGTAAAGCCAGATGGCAATGCTGACAGTAAGGCAAGCGAGAAGGCGAAACCAACAGAAGCAACGGCGAAAAAGCCAGCTGCTTCTGCATCATCAGCTGCTTCATCTATCCGTGTAGGCATTGATAAAGTCGATAACTTGATAAATTTGGTAGGGGAGTTAGTGATTACTCAATCTATGCTATCCGAGCTTGGTAGCAATTTTGACATGGAAAAAATAGATCGTTTATCGAGTGGTTTAGATCAACTGTTACAAAATACGAAAGAATTACAAGAAAATGTGATGAAAATTCGTATGCTGCCTATTAGTTTTGCTTTTAATCGCTTTCCTAGAATGATTCGTGACCTGTCGATGAAAATTGGTAAAAAGGTTGATTTGCAAATACATGGTGAACAAACCGAACTTGATAAAACAGTCATGGAAAAAATCAGTGACCCCTTAGTTCACTTAGTTAGGAATGCGATTGACCATGGTATTGAATCACTTGAAGAAAGACGAGAAGCAGGAAAACCAGAAACAGGTACGATTAAATTAGATGCTTTTCATAAAGGTGGAAATATTGTTATTGAAATTACTGATGACGGAAAAGGCATTGATGCGGAAGTGATTGCAGAAAAAGCAGTCGAAAAAGGTGTTGTTAGTGATACTACAGGTATGACTGATTCTCAAATCTACGAGCTTATATTTGAACCCGGATTTTCTACTGCAGCGACAGTCAGCGATATTTCTGGCCGTGGTGTAGGGATGGATGTTGTTAGACGTAATATCAAAGCCTTAGGCGGTCGAATAGATATTGAGTCAGAGAAAGGCAAAGGTTCTGTATTTAGAGTACATTTACCTTTGACTCTGGCTATATTGGATGGCCAACTAATTAAGGTCGGTAACGAAGTTTATATTATTCCACTCATAGCCATCGTAGAGTCATTACAAATTAAACCTGAGCTCGTAAAAAGCGTCTCCGGTAATATGAAAGTTTATCGCCTACGAGACGATAATGTTCCTATTATTCCTATCCAAAAAGAATTTGGAATTGATTCTGAAGAAAGTCAATTAGAAGACGCCTTACTTGTTGTGGTAGAGGGCGATGGTTGTAAAGTGGGCTTACTAGTCGATGATTTATTAGCACAACAGCAAGTCGTAATTAAAAGCCTAGAAACAAACTATAAAAGAGTGGAAGGTATTTCAGGCGCTACAATTTTAGGTGATGGTTCAGTTTCGATGATAGTTGATGTGCCAGGGCTGATCGCATTGGCTACCAAGAGAATGCAATCAAATGAAAAAAGTGCAGCCTAAATAGAATATTAAAAACTAATTAGATACGTAATGTTATGACTATGCAAACAGCTCAAGAAATAACGGATATTGATGCCGATAATGATGTTGACTTCATCTCAAGTGGACAACAATACTTAAGTTTTATGTTAGGTAGTGAATCTTACGGTGTCGATATTTTATCAGTAAAAGAAATAAGGGGCTGGGAAGACGCAACCTTAGTTCCTAACTCACCTGACTATGTTAAAGGCGTCGTTAATTTAAGAGGAACAATAGTTCCTATTATTGATTTGCGCATTCGTTTTGATATTGGGTCAGTTGATTTTTCGCCTACGACAGTCGTTATTATTTTATCTGGTAAGTCAGAAACAGGCGATAAGACAGTCGGGTTTATAGTTGATGCCGTTTCAGATGTGCTTGATGTAGAAGATAGTGATATGAAAGCGTCGCCGGAGTTTGATGGCAGTGTTCCTGCTCATTATATACACGGTTTAGTGAATACGAATGAAAGTGTCGTTACCGTACTCGACATCGAACATTTGTTATCAATGGATAAGTGAGGTTAGTTATGTTTGAAGCAACCAATGAATATCTTACTTTTATTCTTGATAATGAAGAATATGGTGTCAGTATATTGGCCGTACAAGAAATTAAAGTATGGTCAGCCGTGACAGATATGCCCAATACCCCTGACTATGTTAAAGGTGTTATCAATTTAAGGGGCGTGATTGTTCCTATCGTTGATTTACGCGAACGCTTAAATAAGCGTTGTGCAGATTACAGTGAAAATACGGTCGTTATTGTTTTAAAGCAGGTGATTAAAGATAAAACGGTTGTTGTCGGAGTTGTCGTTGATGCTGTATCCGATGTTTACAAGTTTTCTAGTAATGAAATAAAATCATCTCCGGATTTTGGATCAGAAATAGATAGCCGTTTTGTTTCAGGAATGGCTACAATAGATGAAAAAATTATTGTTATTCTGGATGCCGTAAGGTTACTTGATGTAGAAGAACTTTATCAATTGTCTGAGAATGTTAATAAATTAGCATCTTAATATCAAACGGTCAGACCTTACGAAGTAGGCTAAGTTAATGTCAGCAAGTGAATCTCTAAAGAATGATGATTTTGTTTTTTTGCAAGATTTGATATATAAAAAAACAGGAATTGTGATAGGTGACCACAAAAAAGAAATGATCTATCGCCGTTTATCTAAAAGAATGCGGGACCTCAATATAGAGTTGTTAGATGATTACTGTAATATTCTTCGTTCTGATTCTGATCAAGAAATGAATAATTTTATTAATGCAGTAACAACGAATTTAACATCATTTTTCAGAGAGAATCATCATTTTGAATACTTGAAGGACGAATTCTTACCGGGATTTATGAAAAAGGGTGGCCAGCGTTTTCGAATTTGGTCTTCCGCTTGTTCAACCGGAGAGGAGCCTTATAGTATTGCAATGACAATGAGAGACGCCTTCGGTAAAAAAATTAAAAATATTGATGCGAAATTATTGGCAACAGATTTGGATACTCAGGTTATTCGAACGGCAAAAAATGGCCTTTACGATGCAAATAGATTGAAAGACTTGCCGTCAAATGTAAAATCAAAGTGGTTCTCTGAGGCAAGTGTGCCAGGTAAATACTGTATAGATCCGTCTTTAAAAGAACTTATTACATTTAATAAATTGAATTTATTGGGCCCTTGGCCTATGCGCGGAGAGTTTGACGTTATTTTTTGCCGAAATGTATTGATTTATTTTGATAAGCCTACACAAGAAAAGCTCGTGAAACGTTTTTATGATGTGCTAAAAGTAGGTGGAGCATTGATGCTAGGCCATAGTGAGTCAGTTTTAAAGGGTAGTGATGACTTTGATCATTTAGGGAAAACTATCTATGTGAAGAGGGCGCTATAGATTATGTTTATAGGAGCAGAAAAGGAAGGTAAAGATGTCAGTCGTTATTGGGATAAAACCAAAAACGCTTTTTGTATAAAAATAATGCCAGGTGAGTATTATTATACAAACGAGAAAGAGTATATCTCGACAACCTTAGGATCATGTGTCTCAGCTTGCATATGGGATGAGCAGCATAAAGTAGGTGGAATGAATCATTTTATGCTGCCTGTTACTGATAAGGAGCAAGGCCAAGTAACTTGGGGCAGTCTGCCTACGGACGCGACACGTTATGGTAATTACGCTATGGAATATTTGATTAATGAATTGCTTAAACATGGCGGCGAAAAAGAAGCCTTTCAAGTAAAACTCTTTGGTGGAGGAAAGGTTTTAGAGGGCATTGGTAATGTGGGTGAAAGAAATATCCAGTTTGTTATGGATTATGTGAAAACTGAAAACTTAAACTTAATTTCCCACGATTTGGGTGATGTTTACCCTAGAAAAGTATTGTTTGATCCTCTAACGGGACGGGCTTGGATGAAGAAGATTCAAGATGTCAATGATAAAACACTTAAAGCGAGAGAAGAGCAGTACCGTAAAACAATTAATGTTGATGATATTTCCGGTGATGTGGATCTTTTTTGAGATAGACTATGAAAAAAGTGACTGTTCTAATTGTTGATGACTCTGCGCTGATTCGTAATCTATTATCTGAGATTATTAATAGTAATAATTTTCTTGAAGTGGTAGGGACATCGGCAGACCCTTATGAAGCTAGAGAGAAAATTAAAACACTAAAGCCAGATGTGATTACTTTGGATGTTGAAATGCCGAGAATGGACGGCATTACCTTTCTAAAGAATTTAATGCGTTTAAGACCTATGCCGGTATTAATGATTTCCACGCTAACGGAAAAAGGTTCGGATATTACATTAAAAGCGCTTGAGTTGGGCGCCGTAGATTATATTGCTAAACCTAAAGTGTCGGTAGCTGAAAAATTAACAGAATTAGCTGATGACATAACGACTAAAATTCGTATAGCAGCGAAAGCCAATATATCTGCTTATAGTGAGCATAGCCAGCCGGTTAAAGTACCGACTATTTCTTCTTCTCGAAAGAAGGTGATGAAAGATGATGTTAGCTTAATTGCTATAGGGGCATCTACAGGTGGCGTTGAAGCAACAAAACGCTTGTTATCTTTATTACCAAAAGAAATGCCCCCGATTGTCATCGTTCAACATATGCCAGCGGGTTTTACTACATCTTATGCTAAACGTTTGGACGGTTATCTCGATGCAACAGTAACAGAATTTTCTGGGCAAGAAAAAAGGCTCTTACCGGAAAACGTTTATATTGCTAATGGTAGTCAACACTTGGCTGTACGTACCAGTGCTGGTCGAGTGTTAGCGTATTGTCAAGATTCAGATCCTGTTAATCGCCATCGTCCCGCGGTTGATGTGTTGTTTAATTCTGTTGCTGAATTTGTTAAAGGCCAAGCAATTGGAGTTCTGTTAACAGGTATGGGGGTCGATGGTGCGGCAGGGATGTCGGAATTAGAAAAAACAGGTGCTATTACCATTGCTCAAGATGAGGCAAGCTCAGTTGTATGGGGCATGCCACGTGTGGCGATAGAACAAGGGGCTGCTAAATATACCTTGTCGCTAGACAAAATAGCGCCATTCTTAATAGAACGGTGTTATGGCTAATGAGTTATGAGTAAGGAGGTTTTAAACAATTGAAATCAATTTCAGCTTTACATTACGCTTTAATATTAACAATCATTATTATTGGGGTGACATTATTTTTCCCAAATAATAACTTGTATCTTGTTTCTACTCTTTTAGTATCGAGCATTTGGTTGGCTGCCTTTTATAAAAGTCAAAGAGACCTTAAAGGGCATGGGGTTGTAGTAGAAAGGGTTGAAGAACTAAAAAATTTTAGTATTGAGTTGCAGTCTTTGGTTGATAAAGAGTTGGCCTTAGTTCAAGAGGATGTGATTCGCATAAGAGAGATAGTGGGCGATTCTATCGGCATACTCCAAAACAGTACAAAAAGTATTAATCAAAATATGATCTTGCAGAAAGAATATTTTGATGAGGTGTTAAAAACACTTGAAATAGATAAAGAAAATAATGTTATCAAAATCAATGTTGATAACGAAGCTTTGGGCATTACGCAACAAGAGTATCAAATATCCAGTAATAATGTGGTTAATATAAACGCAACTTCAACTCTTGCCTTTGAAAATAGAAACAGAGAAGATATTAATAAGATGATGCTGGCTTTACAGTTTGAAGACATTGTAGGCCAAGTATCCGAACGCGTTGCTCAGCATGTTGGTGATATCCGTTCGACTGTCGATATACTTTCTAAGCTATGTGAAAGTGAGCTGTCTGAAACTTTTGAGTCTGATATGGATAATATGAAATTAGAATACTCGGTGATAAAAGAAAAGTTGATTAAGGTGTCAGCTAAGAACTTGGCTGCACAAAAAAATATGGATGAAGGTGATGTCGATTTATTCTAGAGGATTAAAAATATGAATGTTAGATGCAATAATCAAGAAGATAAAGTGACAATATATTTAGGCGATAAATTCGATTTTTCGTCTATCGATGTTTTTAAGTCAGCTTACGAAGATAATCCGGCAGATAATTACGTTGTTGATTTTCGTGATACGAATTATATGGATAGCTCTGGTTTAGGTATGTTACTAAATATGAAAAGAACAACGGGTCACAATGCTATCGATTTGATTAATTGTAAAACGCAAATTAAAAAAGTATTAGTGGTGTCTCGTTTCGACGAGCATTTTAATATTGTATAAATTGACAGCTTAAAAATACTAATCAATGAGTGATCTAATTTGGATGGTGAGCTATTTTGAATATAGTATCGATCGATAGCGATAAAAATCACAATGATATCGTTAATCAATATTTTAGTTATCTAGATATTAATGGTTATTCTTTTAACAACTTTTCAGATTTTTATTCTTGGGTTAATGGTGTAGATAAAAACGATATTAGCACGATCGATTTTCTATTTTTAGCCGTAGAAGATGCAGAAGATCAAGGGTTTAATGAAAGTATTGCTCTAAAGGATAAGTTACCCATTGAATTGTCTGTTGTTGTTTTTGTACTAAATCAGCATTGTGATAAAAGTTTTGTAAAATCTATAAAGTACGGTGCAGGTTACATATTAAAGCCATTCAGTAGTGATCTATTTATATCTACCATACATTATCATTCCAAGCATACCGAAATAAATCGGCTCTTAGGTAAAAAAAATAAACAGTTAGTCGCTTATAAAAAAGCTAATGATAGAGAGCATGCCATTGTAGAGTCTATCTTTGCTAATCATTTTGATCAACACCTCTTAAAAACAGAACATATACGCTTTTATATCTCCCCGGCCTCTGTTTTTAATGGCGATGTGTTGTTGACAGAGCAGGGCCCTTCTGGGTCTTTATACCTTGCGGTGGGCGACGTTACTGGGCATGGTTTACCTGCAGCAATAGGAGCTATGCCCGTTTATTCTACCTTTCGGAGTATGGCAAAAAAGGGGATGGCTGTAGGGGCTATTGCCTATGAAATGAATGCATCCTTAAGGACATTGCTACCACCTAATATGATGATGGCCATTACAATTATGGAATTAGATTATTCCGATGGTACAGCAGTAATATGGTCTGGCGGTATGCCGGAGGTGATTGTAGTCGATCAAGCCGCTAATATTGTGAGAAAAGTCAATTCTAGGCATTCTCCCTTATCTATGTTGGAGCCAGAAAGCTTCCGCCAAGATGTGGATGTAGTGCACTTACAAAAAAATGATAGATTGTTTTTTTACACGGATGGTATCGAAGAGGCCAATAGCAGTTCTGGAGAGATGTTTGGAACTGAGCGTTTTTTGTCCTTATTTCAAGGAAATCCTTTATTTATTTTTAATCGGATAGTTGATACACATAAAAATTTTATTGGAAAGCGAAGCCAAGACGACGATATTACTTTAGTAGAGGTATCCTACTTTTCTGATCTTCCATTATCGCCTCCAGTAATAGAAAAAAAGGCCGCTGCCGCTGCGGTTCAATGGCAAATGTCATTTATTATTACCCCAGTAGAGATTAAACAATCGGACCCTCTAGCCCAAGTTGTCGGTTTTTTAAATAATTCAATTAATATTTCAGTGCATCAGGATTTTATATCGACGATTCTATCGGAATTATTTAATAATGCGCTTGACCATGGTTTGTTAAAACTTGACTCTTCTAGAAAAAATACAGATGAGGGTTTTATCGACTATTACGTGGATAGGCGAAAAAGAATAGCCAAAATGAGCGAAGGTAAAATTGATATTGAGATGAGGTATCAAAATACAGAAGAAAATGCCTCTACTTTGAATATCATCGTATCAGATACCGGCAATGGATTTGATCATAACTCCCTCGTATACGATCACGGCCCTAGTTCTAGAGGTTATGGTCATGGTTTACAGCTAGTAAATGACTTATGTGCCTCTGTAGAATACCTAAATGGCGGGCGTACCGTTAAAGTCGTTTATGAATTAGATTTTGATTAGTGCTACTTCTCTTAGTTAGGTAATAAAACGCCAGTAATTTGGTAAATTTACCTTATCTTCTCTGGTTTTTATCCCTTTTTTAACTATTCTTTAAGAAGCTTACCTTTATTTGATCTTATTGCTTTTCTGGAGAATATTGTGTCATTACCCCCTGTAGAAGGCCAAACTTTTGGCGAAAAATTTGATAATTTCCCTCTCGCCAAAAAATTGACAATAGGCTTTAGTATCTTAGTGATGTTAATGGTCGTAATGGTTGTCAGTAATTACTTTGCGACAGAAAAGGTATCCGCTATTGAGTATCATATAACCCATAATCTAGTCCCTACAGAAATAGCGGAGGTTAAATTAAGGGGAGATATTAATGAATCATTAGCTGCTTTAAGGGGCTATATGATCTTAGGAGAAGAAAAATTTAAAGAGCAGAGAGCTAGAGTTTGGCGTGATATTGATAAAGAAATTGAAATTATAGACTCTAATATAATGCACCTTGATAACGAAGCAGCGGTTTCATTTGCTGAGTTAAAAACGGTTCTGTCTGATTTTTCAGAGGCTCAAAATAAAGTAGAAGGGGTTGCTAATAGTGATGCTGAATCACCAGCAAATAGTATTTTGCTAAATGAAGCAGAGCCTCGAGCAAAAAAAATACTCGCATCGATTACCGCCATTATTAATGAAGAGAAAAAGCTAGCAGCGACACCAGACAGAAAAGCACTACTCGCATTACTGGCTGATTCACGTGGTTCTTTTGCTGTTGGTTTGGCATCTATTCGAGCTTATTTATTAAGTGGTGAAGAGTCATGGAAAGAAGACTTTTTTAAACGTTGGGAAGTGAATGAGGCTAGGCTTAAATCATTAAAAGAAAATGCATACCTATTTAATAATACTCAGGTAAAAGCTTTTCAAACGTATAGCGAAAATCGTGAAGAATTTTCTATTTTACCAGAAAAAATGTTCGCTATTAGAGGCTCTAATAAATGGAATATGGCAAATTATTTTTTAGAGACGGAGGCTGCCCCAAAAGCAGTAAGAGCATTAGAATTAGTTGATTTTCTCTCTAAAAATGCATTGGATGCAATCGATACGAGTGAAAAAGAGTTAGTTGGACAGCAAATTTTTTCTGAAATATTATCAATTGCTTTAGCTATTATAGCGATAATAATATCCGTTTTTCTAGCACGATTTATCACCTCGAGAATTACTCAATCCATTAATAAAATAACAAAATCCTTAGGTGATATCGCGGAAGGGCGTTTAGATGAAAAAATTGTCTCTAATTCGACAGATGAGATTGGTATGGCTTTGTCAACTTTAGAGAATATGCGTGTTGAGCTGCAGGGAATTATTAATAAAGATGTGAAAACTTTAATCGAAAGTGCGGGAGAGGGCGACCTTTCTAAACGTATCGATATCGATGGAAAAGTGGGCGCTTATCGAGATTTATGTGCGGGCATCAATGAGTTGGTCGATATTAACGACAAAGTGATTAATGAAACAGTAGATGTGTTCTCGGCTTTAGCTCACGGAAATCTAAATACAAAAATACAATCTAACTATAAAGGTGATTTTGCACGAATTAAAAAAGATGCAAATTTTACTATTGACAAATTACATCAGATTATCGAGCAAGATGTACAAACAGTGATTAATCATGCGGTAGCGGGTGACTTTTCTAAACGTATTTCAACAGAGGATAAGCAAGGGTTCTTCCTTGAGCTAAGTGAGAAGATTAATTTATTTATCGATAGTAATCAAAATTTAGTCAATGATGTAGTTCGTGTGTTAGGTGCCATGTCGCGCGGCGATTTAAGCGAATCTATTCAGTCTGATTATCAGGGCGAATTCTTAAAATTAAAAGATGATGCTAACGCTACTGTCAATAAGTTGAAGGCTATTATCGAGCAAGAAATCCAAGTCGTGGTTAATGCTGCTCTAGAGGGTGATCTAGACAAGAAAATTCAAGAGGATAATAAGCAGGGCTTCTTTAAGGATTTGAGTATCAGCATCAATAAGTTAACGGATATATCTAACTCCATAGTGAAAGACGCGTCGCATGTAGTGGGAGCAATGGCTAAGGGTGACTTGTCTCAAAATATTACCCATGATTATCGCGGTAGTTTCGGTGAATTAAAAAATAATGTAAATCAAACCATACAGCAGTTGAAAGGTATTATCGAAAATATTTATGAATCGGCTGAGCTTGTCAATTCTGGTTCATCTGAAATTTCGATGGGCGTTGATGACTTAAGTGCACGTACTGAACAGCAAGCGGCATCCTTAGAAGAAACCGCGGCAAGTATGGAAGAAATGACCAGTAGCGTACAGCAGAGTGCGGGTAGCGCAAAAGATGCAAGTGACATGACATCCGTAGCTGAAAAATGTGCTGTTGCAGGTGGGCAAGCGGTCGATAGCGCGGTCGATGCAATGAAGGGTATTAATGAGGCAAGTAATAAAATTGCTGCGATTATTGGCGTAATTGATGAAATTGCCTTCCAGACAAACCTACTGGCTCTCAATGCGGCAGTTGAGGCCGCTCGTGCAGGAGAGCAGGGTCGAGGTTTTGCTGTTGTTGCGGGGGAAGTTCGAACCCTAGCTCAGCGCTCAGCCGGTGCAGCAAAAGAAATTAAAGACCTGATTAGTGATTCAGTGGCTCGAGTTGATAATGGCAGTAAGTTGGTCAATGACTCTGGTGAAACTTTAAAGGAAATTATTGATTCGGTTAAAAAGGTGAGTACGGCTATCGGTAGTTTATCTACAGCCGGTGAGCAGCAATATATTGGAATACAGCAAGTCAATTCAGCGGTTCTTAATATGGATCAAATGACACAACAGAATGCTGCTCTGGTAGAGCAGTCTTCTGCGGCTTGTCAGGGTATGTCAGAGCAAGCGCAAAAGTTAACGGAGTTGGTCTCCTTTTTTGACACGGGGAAACAAAAAGCTTCATCTGTGTCTGCTCATGCAACGCCTGCCTCTAATAGCCATACTCTTACTAAAAAGGCTCCCGACACCCCTGTAAATTCAGTAGCAAGGAATGATGCGGTAGCTCCCGATGTTAAAAAAGCTTCTCCAGAGCTATTAAAGCCAACTCCAGATGCAATGGATAACGATATGGATATGGATGGTGATTGGGAAGAGTTTTAAAGATGAATGAGCGTCATGCAACTAGATGATTGTTGTGCATAATTTTATTGCGAGGAAGTAATAGTGAAAACCTTTTTTATGAACCAATCGCTAGCCCGTAAACAAATTGTTATTCTGCTTTTTGTTGGTCTGGTGCCCATGTTCGTAGCTGCTTTTTTAGCTGATAGTATTGCCGAGAAAGAAATATCTCGGCAAGCCTATGGCCAGCTAGAATCGGTGCGGGATATTAAAGCAGAGGCTATCGAACGATATTTTTCTACGACTAAAGAGCAATTGCTAAACTTTGCTGGGCGCCGTGAAACGAGCAGTGCTGCCGATGCTTTCGTACGTTCTTTTAGTACTCTTAAAGGCAGAGAGGGGTTTGATTCTCCCGCTGAAATTGCGCGTATTAAAACAGAACTGGCAAGTTATTACAAAAATGAGTTTGCCAAAGAGTACACTAGTCGCAATCAAGGAAGTAATGTCAATGTTGATGAGCTTCTTAATGGTTTGTCAGCAGATGCTATTGCTGCACAATATCTTTATATACAAAAAAATAAAAATCCCCTAGGCGAAAAACATTTATTAGAGCGAGCCGAAGGTAAAGCCAGTTATCATCGTATGCATGCGCGTTATCATGCAGACTTTCGAAATTTTCTAGAACGCTTTGGTTTTTACGATATCTTTCTTGTTGAGCCTGAAAGCGGTGTTGTCATTTATTCAGTATTTAAAGAGCTTGATTATGCGACTTCGCTAATTAATGGCCCTTATGCTAATACCAATTTTGCCGATGCCTTTCGTGAGGCAACTCAGTTAAGCTCAGGAGAATATGTATTAAAAGATTTTGACCGCTATCGCCCATCGTATGATGCGCCTGCTAGTTTTATTGCTACCCCAGTTTTTAACGATAATAAAATGAAAGCGGTTTTAGTCTTCCAGATGCCCTTAGAAGTTGTTAATAATATTATGACTCAACGTAGTGGCATGGGAGAAACGGGTGAAAGTTATTTGGTCGGTTCTGATTTATTAATGCGTTCAGATTCGTATTTAGACCCCAAAAACCACTCAGTTTCTGCTTCGTTTGCTAACCCTGAAAAAGGCTCTGTCGAAACAGAAGCCACTAAGCGTGCATTGGATGGAGAAACTGCCACAGATATTATCATTGATTACAATGGTAACCCTGTGCTGTCCGCATTTACTACTGTTGATATTGGTTCAGGTATCCAGTGGGCTATATTGGCAGAGGTTGATGAAGCAGAAGCCTTTGCTGGGGTTGTAAATCTAAATAAGTTGTTGCTGTTCATTGCTTTAGTTGGTGCTGTCATGATTGCGGCATTTGCTTGGTTTATCAGTAGGGTATTATCAGCACCCATTTTAGAGCTATCTAATACCATTCAAGAGGTTCAAGAGAAAGGTGATTTTAGCCTCTCTATAGATAATGAATATCATGATGAGGTGGGTCAGACGAGTCGAGCTTTTAACCGTTTAGTGGATAATCTTTCAACGGCGGTTAACGGTACTAATTATGTGCTCGACAGTGTGAGTAAAGGTAACTTTGATCAAACCATTACGGATGAATATCCGGGGCAGCTAGGCATATTAGCCTCAGGCGTAAACAGCGCTGTATTAGATATTAAAACGGCCAATGAAGAGCAAATAAAGCAAGCGGCTATCGCGGAAGAAAGTTCTCAAAAAGCCCAAGCGGCTGCAGAGCAGGCTGAAGAGCAAGCAAAAGAAGTATTATTAATTAAAAAGGCACTTGATAGCTCCGTCACGAGTACCATGATTGCTGGCCCTAACTATGATTTACTTTATACGAATGAAGCCTTAGATAATATGATGAGTAATGCTGAAGATGACATTCGCGAAGCATTACCTAACTTTGTTGCGGGTGATTTACTCGGTAAAAATATAGATATATTCCATGTCAACCCTGCACATCAGCGCGCTATGCTCGATAAATTACAAGATACTTATAGTACCGATATTGTAGTGGGTGCGCGGACACTAAATATCACAGCGACTCCTATTATTGATAGCGGTACGCGCGTCGGTACAGTGGTAGAGTGGGTTGATAGAACGGCTGAAATAGCCATTGAAAAAGAAATTGATCGTATTATTAGTTCAGCTGCTAATGGTGATTTTGATAATAAATTAGATTTAGATGGCAAAGAAGGTTTCTTTCTCGGCATTAGTAGTGGTTTAAACCGCTTATTAGATACGACCAATATTGCAATTGATGACGTCAAGCGTGTTTTTGGTGCGCTTTCCAACGGCGATTTATCACAGCGTATAGAGCGTGAATACGAAGGTGGTTTTGCTCAGTTAAAAGAAGATGCAAACACAACAGTAGATAAACTCCGAGAAGTCATTGGGAATATTAGCAGCTCTTCAAAATCTATTGCACAAGGTGCCAAAGAAATATCGATTGGCAATGGTGATTTAAGTACTCGTACTGAAAGTCAGGCGTCGACATTAGAAGAGACGGCTGCCAGCATGGAAGAAATGACGCAGATTGTGCGTTCAAATGAAGATAGTGCAAAACAAGCAAATGACCTAGCGGCAAAAACCAGTTCAAATGCACAGCAAGGTAATGCTAGTGTGCAAAAAACAATATCGGCGATGAATGAAATCAGTGAAGCAAGCACAAAAATCGCTAATATTATCAGCGTGATTGATGAAATTGCCTTCCAAACAAACTTGTTAGCTTTAAATGCTGCGGTTGAGGCGGCTCGTGCGGGAGAGCAAGGCCGAGGTTTTGCTGTTGTTGCTAGTGAGGTCCGTAGTTTGGCGCAGCGATCAGCTAGTGCGGCAAAGGAAATTAAGGACCTTATTAATGATTCGGTAGTAAAAGTGAATGATGGTTCAGATCTAGTGACTGCTTCAGGTGAGACATTAAAATCGATTGTTGATCAAATACAGCAAGTCAGTAAAGTGATTGAAACGATTGCAACCAGCGCACGTGAGCAAACAACAGGTATTGAGCAAGTGAACTCGGCAGTTTTGCAAATGGACCAAATGACGCAGCAAAATGCGGCATTGGTTGAAGAAGCTGCTGCGGCTAGCCAGAGTATGTCTGAGCAAGCGCAGGATATGAGTCGTTTAGTAGCATTTTTCAGGCAGTAATAGTGTTTTCCCGATCAAGCAGATTTTATTATTTATATATAAAATTAGGTTTTGAATTTTAAAATGATTTTTTCGGGTAATTATATTGAACGTAAGATAAAACCTTATGGTTAGCTCCGAAAAAAATCCTGCAGATATTTTTGACGAAAAAGAGGGGACAATTGAGCTTTTTGCTTATGGGCAAAAAAAATTGGATATTGAAAAGCCCAAACGTCCTCTAAATATCGTTTTGCCTTTATCTACTTTCTTGCTCATTGTTTCTATTATCGGTGTGCTTATTTATTTATTTTTTTACGAAGGCAAAAAAATTGTTGTTAGTAAAGAAATAAAAGAATTATATCATTCTGATAAGTTAGTTGATTCTTTAATAGAGCAGTTTTATAAAAATAACAAAAAAAATATCGAATTCCTTGTTCAGTCGAATGATTTTAAAAGTAATCATTCTAAAGATTACAGGCCTTTGTTTTTAAATTATCTGAATAGTAATTACTATTACAATTCAATAATGGTAGTCGATAATCGAGGGAATTTAATTTATGGCTTAAAAAGGGATACGCTATCACTAGATGATGATTTTTTACAAATGAGTGATAGTATCGATTCTTTATTTAATAAAACGAAAAAGGTTTTCCATTATTCTTCTGGAGAGGTATATTTTTCAGATGTCTATAAATTAGGCAGTGGTAAAAAATTGGGTCTTAACGCTGCTGCAGTAATACCTCAGGGGCAATTGAAAAATAATAAGCGCTTCGCTATATTTGTTAATATTGATTTTACACGGTTTTTAAATGATACGGTATTGACGGGAAGAAAAAATATGTCCCTTTATTTGTTTGATTATAAAGGTGATTATTTATTGAACCCTGGTTTTTTATCTTTTTTAACCGGTGATAATATAAAGTCTGATCTAGGTCTATTGTCGAATATTATTGATGATAATGTTGATTATCACGAATTTAGTCCTAATCAATATGCTGAGTTCTCGTATCCCGCTGTTTATTCTCTGATGAATTTAAGTCATTTTGGTGCAGAGCAACCTTTACGTTCTTTGTTGGTTTATTCAGATATAGACCATTTTAAGGATGTAGAGCAAATCAGTAAATATTTTATTTATATAGGGCTTGCTTTAGCCTTTATCGCTTTTGTTTTAACATGGTTTATCACACGTTATTTATTAAACCCATTGTTGAAAATGTCTGATGCTATTAAATCTTATGAAGAAGTGGGGGCAATAGATTTATTGCCTGTAGATGCTCCTGATGAAATTGGTACTCTAGCCAAAAGCTTTCATAATTTATTTAAAAATAAAGAAGAGCGAGAAATAGAATTAATCAAAGCAAGAAATTATATAGATGGCATTACTAATGAGGCCCCCGTACTATTATCTTATATCGATAAAACCGAGACCTACCAATTCGTTAATCATTGTTATGAGCTTTGGTCAGGTAAACCTTCTGAGAAAATTGTAGGTTTACGTATTGAGGATCTCCTAGGCAGTGAGTCCTATAGAAAACTTAAACCCTATGTCGACAGAGCTTTACAAGGTGAGGTTGTGCAGTTTAAAAGTGAAGTTGATTATAACGGAAATCAGTCACGGCATGTACAACTTACTTATACACCTCAAAGAGATACTTGCAATAATGTACAAGGCTTTTATGTTTGCGTGGAAGATATCACTCAAAACACATTGGCTAGTCAAAAAATTCGAGATTTGAGCCAACGTTTAGATATTGCACTTGATGCACCTGGTATCGGAGTATGGGATTACGACTTGGCGACAGGTGAGCTCTATTGGGATGAGCGGATGCACCATATTTATCATATGCTTGAGACAGATTTTAGTAATGACTACGATGCATGGTCATCACGTTTGCATCCTGATGATATCGAAAGGGTGAATAGTAACTTCGACTATACTCTTAAAACGCAACATGAATTTGTCGATGAGTTTAGAATTATTTGGCCCAACAAAGAAACCCGTTGGATTTCGGCGCACGGTTGTGTGATTTGTGACGAATATGACCAACCTATTCGTATTATCGGCACCAATATGGATATTACTGGCCGCAAGAATTTAGAAATAGAAAGAGAGCAGGCCTTAATTAAGGCGGAAGAGTCTGCGCAATTAAAATCGGCTTTTTTGGCGAGTATGAGTCACGAAATTCGTACTCCCATGAATGGCGTGCTGGGTATGTTAGGTTTAATTAAAAATACTACACTCAATAAACAGCAAACTCACTATCTTGGTTTGGCTAATTCAAGTGCTGAGTCTTTATTAACCTTGATAAACGATATTCTAGACTTTTCTAAAGTTGAAGCCGGTAAAATGGATTTAGACATTATCGACTTTGATTTGCCCGATATGCTGGGTAGCTTTTGTGAGTCTATTGCTCATCGTGCACAAGAAAAAGGAATTGAGGTCATCCTTGATATCACAGGTATAACATGTACTTATGTGAAAGGTGATCCTGGTCGTTTACGCCAAGTACTCAATAATTTGGCTGCCAATGCAATTAAATTTACAGAAGCTGGTGAAGTCACTATTTCGGTTCAACTTATTCAATGTCAAACAGGTGGCCTGCGGCTTGATGGCGTTGTTTCAGATACCGGTATCGGTATTCCTGAGAGTAAATTGGATCGCCTATTTGATTCTTTTTCTCAAGTTGATGCTTCGACCACTCGTAAGTATGGCGGCACTGGTTTAGGTTTAGCTATTGTTAAGCAGTTGTGTGAATTAATGGGTGGCGATGTTAGTGCAATCAGTACGCTGGGTAAAGGTAGTCAATTTATATTTAATCTTGCTTTAGAGCAAAGCGAGCAAAGTGAATTGTTAATGCCTTCGGTTGATATTAAAGGTACCAGAATACTGCTAGTCGATGATAATAAAACAAATTTAACTGTTTTGACTAGGCAGCTACACCACTGGGGTGCTGAGGTTTATGAGTGCACGAGTGGGGATGATGCTTTAACGCTCCTTAATAAAGAACAAAATCAACCTTTTGATATCGCCATCCTTGATATGCAAATGCCCGGTATGAATGGTGAGCAATTAGCACAGCATATTGCTGAAATTAAACAATGTGCTTCGATGAAAATGGTGATGATGACATCACTTAGTCATCGAGGTGATGCGAAACGTTTGGCTGACTTAGGTTTTTCTGCGTTTTTTCCTAAGCCTGCTACTGCAAATGATTTATTTGGTGCTTTGGCAATACTATTAGATGATAGTGCGGCTTTATCGAGCGCAAGACCCTTATTAACACACCATCATATTCGTAGCATAGAAAAAAATGCGGAAGAAATATCAAAAGCAAGCGCTGCGAATTCAGAGTTTAAAAGAGAAGAAAAAGACAGAGTGGTTCATATTCTATTGGTTGAAGATAATCTGATTAATCAGGAAGTCGCTCTGGGTATATTGGAATGCTTAGGTTTGACGGCAGACGTCGCCAATCATGGTTTAGAGGCATTAGAGAAGTTAAATCAAAAATATGAGCAGGGTCATGCTTATGATTTGATTTTGATGGATTGCCAAATGCCAGAAATGGATGGCTACGAGGCAACCCGTGCTATTCGTGCAGGAAAAACCTTTGATTCCAATATTCCTATTATTGCAATGACAGCAAATGCAATGAAGGGCGATAAAGAGAAGTGTTTATCTGTCGGCATGGATGATTACATTAGTAAACCTATTGACCCTCAAAAATTATCTACAGCGATTAAACATTGGGCTGCTATCTCATTAGGCTCTAACACATCTATTCAACACGAGGATTTAAACAGTATGAGTACAGATGATAACGAAGTATGGAACCGTGAAGAATTTATGAATCGTATTATGAATAACACTACGATTGCACAAAAATTGTTCGATTTGTTTAAAACAGATACGCCTAAAACAATAGAGCAACTTGCCGTGGCGGTACAGGCGCAACAAGCACATGAAGCCGGTTTATTGGCCCATAAATTGAAGGGTTCGGTGAGTAACCTAGGTGGTATCGAGCTGGCCTCCTTGGCACAGAAAATTGAGTTAGCCGGTAAAAGTGAAGATATGAGTGAGGTGGAATCACTCTGGCCAGATGTACAGCCTCAATACGACAAGTTGTTACATCAAATAGAGCAGCGTTTATAGTCATCGTTTAGATATGCTTGTTGCAAAAAAGGCATGGGAGCGAAATGTTGTCTATAGTTAATGAACAGTAAACGTATGTGTCCTTAGTCTAAATGACTTAGGCATAGGGCTTTTATCGCAAAAAAGAGTGCAATTGTCGTAAGTACATAAGAAACGAGTCCCATTAAAATACAGTAAAGAGTAAAAAAATGTCTGATATCACAGTCATGATTGTCGATGATGCTGAAGATAATCGAATGTTACAACGTATGCTACTGGAAGAGTGCTACAAGGTGGTCGAGGCTGTTTCGGGCGAAGATTGTATCAAACAAGTTGAAACAGTTGTCCCCGACTTAATTTTACTCGACGTTAATATGTTAGAAATGAACGGTTACGATACTTGTATTCATCTTCGCAAGCAGCCCAAGACCGCCAATACACCCATTATTTTTGTATCAGCCCTATTTAAACCCGAAGAGCGTCTGCAGGGCTATGAGGCGGGCGCCGATGATTATTTGACTAAGCCTATTGATGGCGAGAAATTGATAGAAAGGGTTAACTTTCATTTAGAGTCTCATGTCGAGATCGTTAGCGCGCAAAAGCAAGCTAAAGACTCGATGAATGTGGCTTTAGAAGCCATGACTTATAGCAGTGAAATTGGGCAGTTAATTGATTTTGTGAAACAGTCACAACAAGTTAAATCATTAGAGGAAATGGGGCAACGAGTATGCCAGGCGGCAAATGAATTTTCTTTAAACGCTTGTGCTTATGTGGTGGGGGCTAAGCAACCTTTTGCAAATTGTGCCCCCAGCTCCTTGGAGGCAAAAGTACTGGAAAAAGCTCGCCTGAGCAGTGAAAGGATTATTCATATTGGTATTCGCACCATTGTCAAAAGTGATCAAATAGCACTGCTAATTAAAAATATGCCGGTGGATGATGAAAGTCGTTATGGTCGCATTAAGGATCACTTAGCTGTCTTAGTGAGTATTTGTGATGGCCGTCTTATGGCTTTGCAGGCACAGCAAGACCTAGCAAGTCAGCGCAGTAGCGTACTCGGACGCGTTATTATTGTGACCGAGGAAAAATTAAAAGGTTTTAATGAAAAAATTATTCGGCATGATGACGAAGTAAGAGAAATCATGACCAATATGATTACTGAACTTGAGTCTAAATTATTCAGTCTTGGTCTAGATGAGGATCAAGAAGCTACCTTGATGGCTTTGGCTTATCGGGCAACAGAACGATTAGAGGCTTCCAGGGAGTCTACAAAAGAACTAGAGAAAGAGTTAGGTATTGTGTTGGAAGGGTTATACGAAATTTTAGCAAATACAGAATAATTAACCTCCTTTTAGCTGGGAAAGTTATTAATGATATTAAGGAAGTAAAGTTACTGAAACGGTGTGTTAATTGCCCCTTTGCGACTCTGCATTGTTTGTACGAATAGGTGCTTTATCCGTTGTCTTTAGTTTATTTGGAGAGTGCTTCTCCCATTAAAATAATTCGATGGAATTACTTTTGTTAGTAGAGGTCAGATGGTCTTCATCGGACAATGTCACTAATATTTTCTCTGTTAACGGATCTAAGGCTCCACCACTAATCAGTTCATCTATTCCTTCTTTATAAGAAATTAATTCCGCAACGTTCGACTTGTTTTCTTTTTTAAAATAGTCTTCCGTATTTTCATAGAGTTCACAAATATAAATGGATATTTCTTCGCTATCGGTGTGTAATACAGTGACGAGTTGAGGATAAATATCATAACTGTCTAAATGCCCATCCCCCCCCTGTGAATCGCTTGATAGGCTGTAATAAGCCTCTATAAATTGATCCTTTAGCTCTTCGTAGGTAAAAATATTAGGGTCAATTTCTAAAATGATGGCCTTGAGTAAGAGGTTATGGTTGTCCATCAATAAAATGGGGGTTTTAACTTCCCCAGCATTTTCATCGTAGTAACAATAAACCGGTATAAAGGCACAAGTGGTACTTGAAATGTCGGGTATTCCCATAACTCATAATACTCAGAATAATGTAATCGGTTAATATTCCCTAACTGGGAGCAATCTATACCTTTGTTTGTCATGTCATCAGTTATACTGATAAAAGTTAAGTAAATTATAGACTTGCTTTTCAAACTTCATGTTGAAAAAAACGACAATCACTTTCGTACTAACTATTTCTAGTTAGTTTATTTTGAGTAACAGGCCAGATTTAGACTAAAACGGATATAAATAAGCAAAGCCTGAACTGAATAGGTATAATGTGGCGCTTTTTATTACGTCTGTTTGTCGGCGTTGCTTTTGTGGTCAATAAAATGATCAGTAAATAGTCCAAAGAGTTTTAATTTATGACCGTTCGTACGCGTATTGCACCATCTCCCACAGGCGATCCCCACCTCGGAACAGCTTATATTGCTTTATTTAACCTGTGTTTTGCTCGTCAGCATCAGGGTGAGTTTATTCTTCGAGTAGAGGATACCGATCAAGTGCGCTCGACCGCCAAATCTGAGCAGGCTATTTTTGATAGCCTTCGATGGTTGGGTTTAGATTGGTCCGAAGGCCCAGATATTGGTGGGCCTTATGCACCTTACCGCCAAAGTGAAAGAGCGGATATTTACAAACAATACGCAGACCAGCTTGTAGACGCAGGCCATGCTTTTTATTGTTATCGTACCCCAGAAGAGCTAAGTGAATTGAGGGAAGCACGGCGAGCCAAGGGGGGCTTTACCGCTCTTAAGCCTAGTGAGCTAGCTTTACCTGAGGATGAGGTGAAAAAGCGTGCAGCTTCAGGTATGCCCTATGTAGTTCGTATGTTGGTACCTGAAGAAGATGGCCCATGCCCAGTAGAGGATATGTTACGTGGCACGATCGAATTAGATTGGGGTCAGGTCGACGCTCAAATTCTATTGAAGTCAGATGGTTTACCTACCTATCACCTAGCCAATGTAGTCGATGACCACTTAATGAAAATTACCCACGTCATTCGAGGAGAGGAATGGATTAACTCAGCCCCTAAGCATAAGCTATTGTATCAATACTTTGGTTGGGATATGCCGGAGCTCTGCCACTTACCCTTATTACGTAACCCCGATAAATCCAAATTGAGTAAACGTAAAAATCCAACCAGTATCCTCTATTATCAGCGTATGGGGTTCTTACCAGAAGCTTTAATCAATTATTTGGGCCGTATGGGTTGGTCTATGCCTGACGAGCGTGAGAAGTTTACCCTTGATGAGATGGTTGGCGAATTTGACATAAATCGCGTTTCATTAGGAGGCCCCATCTTCGATCAGGAAAAGCTCTCTTGGTTGAATGGTGTCTGGATGCGTGAAGATTTGTCAATTGAGCAGTTGGCAGACCGCTTACAAGCATGGTCATTCAATCGAGATAACCTAATGTCGGTTTTACCGCACGCGATTCCAAGAATGGAAACGATGAGTGATTTTGCCCCTTTAGCTGCTTTTTTGGCATCAGGCCTATTGCCTGTAGAGAATGAGAAGTACACGTCTCTTAAGTTGACAGAAGATCAGTTAAAGCAGGTTTTACAGTTTTCTGTATGGCGCATGGAAGCCTTAGCGGATTGGCAAAGAGATACTATATTTGCTGAGCTCAAATCGCTTGCGGATGGCATGGAAATCAAGTTAAAAGACTTTTTGGCGCCATTGTTTCTGGCCATATCGGGCACAACCTCCTCTTTCTCTGTTATGGATGCCATGGCCTTATTGGGCCCCGATATGAGTCGTGCACGTTTGAGGCACGCGTTAAACGGTGTTTGTGGTGAGATAGGCAAAAAGCAGTTGAAGAAGTTGGAGAAGGCTTATCAATCGCTTGCTAAAAACTAGAAGGCGATGATTAAAAAGGACTTGTGAGGGCGGCCGCATATCGGTAGAATGCCGCCTCTTTTGCAATATACCTGTTGCTTTGGGGCCTTAGCTCAGCTGGTAGAGCGCAACACTGGCAGTGTTGAGGTCAGCGG
>JBOEGR010000005.1:2132-63441 GCA_050633525.1 Cellvibrionaceae bacterium | reverse complement strand
TTGACGTTCCCTTTATTTAGGGGTCCTCTATGACGTCTTTTTGGTCTAGCTAGATCGTTGTTGGCGAAAATTATTTTTTATTTTTATCTTGCGGGCTCACCGTTCAGTAATTAGAACCTGCTGGTTCAGCTGTCATTTTTTGTTCAAAGCCCTATTGTGCTGATCTATTTTAATTGTGATAGTTCATGCTCTTGTATTTCTTTTGAGCAAGATAGAAAAACAATTCAATTTAGCTTGATAGTGGTTGACCTTGGGCAAGGCTATCCCTATAATTCGCCTCCTCAGTTGAGCAGGTGCTGCTGAGTATTTATTTAAGTCTTCATGATTTAAATAATGTAGTCGAAGGAAGTTCAACAACCTTCGCTGCAAATCACTCTTTTAAGTGTGGTTTGTAATATGTTGATGTAGGTGCGGGGTGGAGCAGCCTGGNNATCCAGCCCCCGCTACCAATTTAGTATGTAAAGAAAATCATACTATTGACATATTTGTGCGCTAGTCGTGCATAGCAGAAGGCCCCTGATGGGGTTTTTTTGTGCCTGAAGTTTTTGTTTTGATGGCATGTTGTTGCATGCGGTCAAAGTTAGGATAGATTGTTTATTTATGGGCTTAAGGCCCATTTTTTGTTTTAGCTCTTCGCTTTATATTATAACGGGTACTCTAATTGTGTCTTCTAGACAAGAAACCTTAATTGAACTGATAGAACCCGTTGCACAGGCGCTCGGTTGTGAATTATGGGGCTTAGAGGTTCTTTCGCAAGGTCGACACAGTCTGTTACGTATTTATATAGATAAGGCAGAGGGCGTTGGCTTGGAAGACTGCGAAAAGGTCAGTCGCCAAGTGAGTAGCTTGATGGATGTTGAAGACCCCATCGCGGGGCAGTACACCTTAGAGGTGTCTTCTCCGGGTATGGATAGGCCTTTATATAAACTGGAGCACTACCAGCAATATGTGGGCGAGCAAATCTCTGTAAAACTGACACGTACCTTTGAGAAAAGAAAAAAGATTCAGGGTTGTTTAAATGCCGTTGAAGGCGATGAAATTATTATTCAGTTTGAAGATGAAGAGTTTGTTTTACCCCTAGAGTGGATTGAAAAAGCAAAGCTTATTCCTCAGTTTTAACGAGCTGGGTTAGCAAAAAGGTTCGCAGATATATACATTTTATTAAGGATGTCCGTTAAAGAGGCACAACTATGAGTAAAGAAATATTATTGGTGGCGGAAGCTGTCTCTAATGAAAAAGGCGTAGACGAGGGAGTTATTTTTGAAGCTCTTGAGCTAGCCTTGGCGACAGCAACTAAAAAGCGTTACGACGAAGACTCTGATATAGAGGTAAGCATCGATCGTAAAACGGGCGACTATGAAACCATTCGCCGCTGGGAAGTGGTCGATGATGATACCTTAGCTCTCTTGGGGACGCAGCTTACAACGGAAGAAGCGATCGAAAAAGATAAGTCACTTAAGCCCGGTGACACGCATATAGAGCAAGTCGAAAATGTCGATTTTGGTCGTATCGCTGCGCAGACAGCTAAGCAAGTTATCGTGCAAAAGGTTCGAGAGGCTGAGCGTGAGCAGGTTGTAGATGAGTATAGAGATAAAGTAAAAGAACTTGTTAGTGGTTCGGTTAAGAAAGTCACTAGAGATAATATTATTGTTGATTTGGGTAATAATGCTGAAGGCTTATTACCTAGAGAAGAATTAGTCGGTCGTGAGATTTTTCGTGTAGGTGATCGTATCCGTGCGATCCTGATGGATATTCGTACTGAAGTAAGAGGCCCTCAACTATTTTTGAGTCGAGCCTGTTCTGAGATGTTGGTAGAGCTATTTCGTATCGAAGTGCCAGAAATATCTGAAGAAGTGATTGAGCTTAAAGGTGCTGCTCGTGATCCTGGTTCTCGTGCAAAGATTGCAGTAAAAACCAACGACGGCCGTATTGATCCTGTTGGCGCTTGTGTTGGCATGCGTGGCGCGCGCGTTCAAGCGGTATCAAATGAGCTGGGTAATGAGCGTATTGATATTATTTTATGGGACGATAATCCTGCACAGTTTGTTATCAACGCAATGGCCCCTGCAGAAATTGAATCTATCGTTGTCGACGAAGAAACAGGCTCCATGGACGTGGCGGTTGCAGAAGATAATTTAGCAATGGCAATTGGTCGTGGTGGTCAAAATGTTCGCTTAGCAGCAGAGTTGTCAGGCTGGGAAGTGAATGTCATGAGTACTGAACAATGGCAAGATAAACAGCAAGAAGAAGCGGGCGGACAAGTTGAATTGTTTATGTCTGCTTTGGATGTTGATGAAGATACTGCCATCGTCTTGGTTGAAGAAGGTTTCACCAGTCTAGAAGAAGTTGCGTATGTACCTTTAGAAGAAATGTTGGGTATAGAGGGCTTTGATGAAGATATTGCGAATGAGCTACGTTCTCGGGCGAAAGACGCATTACTAACAAAAGCCTTGGCATCAGAAGAAGAGTTAGAAGGTGCAGAGCCGGCAGAGGATTTATTAACAATGGAAGGTATGGATAAGTCATTGGCCAATACTTTAGCTAAGCGCGGTGTTGTGACAATGGAAGACTTGGCCGAACAATCCGTTGATGAATTACTTGATATCGATGGTATGACCGAAGAGCGCGCTGCGGCGTTGATTATGAAAGCCCGTGAACCTTGGTTCGCTGAAACAGGAGCTGGTGAATAACACATCGGGGAAATAGCATGGCGGATGTAACAGTAAACGATCTCGCTAAATCAGTGGGAACCTCAGTTGATAGACTTCTGGGGCAAATGAAAGATGCAGGCTTGTCGCATAGTTCGGCAGATGCTCTAGTATCTGATGCTGAGAAAAAAACCTTATTAAGTTTTTTGAAGGCAAGTCATGGTGACCAAGAAGGCGAGGCACCAAAGAAAATAACACTGAAACGTAAAACGACGAGCACTTTGAAAGTGGGTAGTGGTTCGGGTCGTAAGACCGTCAACGTTGAAGTTAGAAAAAAACGCACTTACGTTAAAAGGGATCCAGCGGCAGAAGAGGAAACGGCAGTAGTTGAAGAGCCTGAAGTTGCTGAAGTAGAGGAAGTGGTAGTAGAAACTACGCCTGAGCCTGAAGTGGCACCAGTAGAAACAGTTGCTCCAGCACCTGAAGTCAAAAGAAGTAAATTGGTTGATGACGTTGAAGAGAAACGACAAGCAGCAATGGAAGCCCGTCGTAAGACGGAAGCAGCCGATAAAGCCCGCAATGAAGAGTTGCTAGCTGAAAAAGCGGCTAAGAAAGCAAAGGCGAAAGCAGAAGAAAAGTTAGACCCTAAGCAAAAGCAAGCGGCAATTGAAGCAGATGCGTTAAAGGCCCAGCAAGAAGAAGAGCGTGGCAAACACGGTAAAAAGAAAGACAAGCATGGCGAAGCTGTTGCCGGTGAAGAGCCACGTAAAAAGACAATACGTAACAAAGGCTTGGGGCCCAAGAAAAGTAGCCATAAAGTTTCTATTACGCGCCTGAGTGATGATTACGAAGAAGAAGTAACAACGCGCCCACGCAGTACGCGTACGGCTCGTTCTAATAAGCATGGCTTTAAGAAGCCGACGGAGAAAGTAATCCATACAGTTGAAATTACAGAAGGCATCACGGTTACAGAGCTAGCCGGTAAGATGAACTTGAAGTCTAACGTTCTAATGAAAGAGCTTATTAAATTAGGTGTGATGGCGACAATTAATCAGCCCTTAGATCCTGAAGAAGCTCAATTAGTCGTTGAAGAATTAGGCCATAAAGCACTGCTTGTGAGCAGTAATGCGGTTGAAGAAAAGTTGGTCCAAGACTTAACGACAACAGGTGAAATGATTACTCGAGCCCCCGTTGTTACAGTAATGGGACACGTTGATCATGGTAAAACATCTTTACTAGATTATATCCGTAATACCAAAGTCGCTTCTGGTGAAGCGGGTGGTATTACTCAGCATATCGGTGCTTATCGAGTAAAAACAGATTTAGGTGAAATTACTTTCTTAGATACGCCGGGTCACGCTGCCTTTACAGCTATGCGTGCTCGCGGTGCTCAATGTACCGATGTTGTGATTTTAGTGGTTGCCGCTGATGATGGTGTTATGCCACAAACTGAAGAAGCGGTATTGCATGCGCGTGCAGCGGGTGTACCTATTGTTGTGGCAGTGAACAAGTGCGACAAAGAAACAGCTGATCCAGATCGTGTTAAAAATGAATTAGCTGCTAAAGATGTTATCCCTGAAGATTGGGGTGGTGATGTTCAGTTTATTAATGTTTCTGCTCATACTGGTGATGGCATTGATACCTTGCTTGAAGCGGTTTCCTTGCAAGCCGAATTACAAGAACTTACTGCGGTAACTGACGCAGCAGCGAAAGGTATGGTGGTTGAATCTCGTGTTGATAAAGGCCGCGGCGTTGTTGCCACTGTTCTTATTCAGGCAGGCACACTTAGCTACGGTGATATATTGCTAGCGGGCCAAAGTTATGGTCGTGTACGTGCGATGACGAATGAGCTTGGTAAGCAAGTGAAAGAGGCTGGCCCTTCTACACCGATTGAGATTTTAGGCTTGGATACTACGCCGAATGCTGGTGATGAGTTTGTTGTGGTTCCTGATGAGCGACGTGCTCGTGAAGTGGCGGAGCATCGCGCTGAACGTGAGCGTCAAGATCGCTTAAAACGTCAACAAGCCGCCAGCTTAGAGAATATGTTTGCCAATATGGAAGCCGGTGAGAAAAAAGTCTTGCCTGTTGTGGTTAAAACCGATGTGCGCGGCTCACTAGAAGCTATTCTAGCGGCCTTAGGTGATATGGGTAATGATGAAGTACAGATCAATGTGGTTTCATCGGGTGTCGGTGGTATTACCGGTAACGATGTCAACTTAGCACTGACTTCTGGCGCCATCGTTATTGGCTTTAACGTTCGTGCCGATGGCACGGCACGCAAGATCTCCGAAGCTGAGTCGGTAGAGGTGCGTTACTACAGCATTATTTATCAACTTCTCGATGAAGTGAAAAGCGCCCTTGAAGGTATGCTCGATCCTGAGCGAGTTGAGAATATTGTCGGTATTGCCGATGTTCGTGAAGTCTTCCGTTCGCCTAAGTTTGGCCAAGTTGCTGGTTGTATGGTAACGGAAGGTACGGTTTACCGTAGTAAACCTATCCGTGTACTAAGAGACAACGTTGTGATTTATGAAGGCGAGCTTGAATCTCTACGACGCTTTAAAGATGACGTAAGTGAAGTTCGTAACGGTATAGAATGTGGTATCGGTGTAAAAGATTACGATGTTAAAGTTGGTGATCAGATCGAGGTATATGAGGTGACTGAGGTTAAGCGCGAACTTAAATGATCGTTATTAACTATCCGTTCTTAAAAAAGCTGAATTATGCCTAGAGAATTTTCCCGAGCCGATAGAGTTGCCGATGCCGTTAAGCGTTCATTGGCAACCTTGATTCAGCAAGAAATCAATGACCCTCGTGTGGGCATGGTAAATATCAATGATGTTACCGTGACACGCGATTTAGCCATTGCTAAAGTCTATGTGACGTTTATTGGTCATAATGATGATACGCAGTGTGCAGATGGAACAGTAGCGCTTAACAAGGCATCTGGTTACCTGCGCAGTTTGTTGTCAAAAGAGATGAGCCTACGCACGACGCCTAAGCTACAATTCTTTTATGATAAAACACCTATTCGTGGGCAAGCCTTGTCTAGCTTGATTGATAAAGCGCTCGCTGAAGACGAATCTCGCCATAGCGAAGAAGATGGTGAAGATAATCGCGATGATGTTTAAAAAAGCACTTTGGTCTTTGATAGAAGAGCCATCAGCTTCTGTTAAAGTAGGTTAGTTAAGATGGGAAGACGGCCAAAGTGGGGCAGACCCATTGATGGTGTGTTGTTGTTGAATAAAGACAACGGCATGACATCGAATAGTGCATTACAGCAAGCGAAGCGATTATTTTTTGCTAAGCGTGCCGGTCATACAGGCAGTTTAGACCCACTGGCAACTGGCGTACTGCCTATCTGTTTTGGTGAGTCGACCAAGTTTTCACAGTACTTGTTGGATGCCGATAAACACTACCTCAGCACATTTCGTTTGGGTGTGAAGACAGAAACCAGTGATTGTGAAGGTGAGATAGTAGCAGAGCAACCTGCGGACCATATCACTAAAGACATGGTTGAGGCAGCCCTGCCACAATTTCGAGGTGATATACGCCAAACTCCTTCTATTTATTCGGCTTTAAAATACCAAGGTAAACCCTTGTACTATTGGGCTAGAGAAGGGATAGAGCTGCCGCCAGAGGCAAGGAAAGAGCGCGATATCACCGTATATGAGTATGAAATAGTCGCGTTTCGCACAGCTGAGCAATGTCAAAACAGTCAATCTACTACAGACATGGCTTATCCCGAAGTGGATGTGAGTGTTCGTTGTAGTAAAGGCACCTATATTAGGACTTTGGCAGAGGATCTAGGTGAGCGATTAGGTGTAGGTGCTCATGTTATTCGTCTGCATCGGAAAATGGCAGGCCCTTTTGACGATCAAAGAGCGGTGTCATTAAGTGACCTTCTGGCAGAAAAGGGGGATAATGAGCCCGATTGCCTAGATCATCACTTATTACCCGTGGATGCCCCCATAGCATCAATACCGAAAGTAGAAGTCACTTGTGATATGGGTGCTTACTTCCGCCAAGGCCAGGCGGTGATGAGTACGCAAGCCTATCGCTATGCTAAAGAAGGTGATATGGTGCGCGTCTGCTCTGATGACGGTCAATTTTTAGGAATTGGCGAGTTAAATGAAGGCAATATAGCGCCGAAGAGAATCGTGAATTCTTAATTTGAAGCGGGTTAAGCTATATAGAATTTAAAAGATTTGTTGGTAGTGTTTTATAACGTTATTAACAATTATCTCCTTAGTCGGAGATAAGCTGAAAAGTGCTTAATGACTTTTCAGTATGTCCTCCAATATGGTGGTGGCCGAAAATTGCTCCTGCATTTTCGACATACCCTCCATCCATGGAGGCGGTCAAAAAGTTGCTCCATGCATTTTTGACACACCCTCCTTCCATGGAGGGCGACCCACCTATAAATATGCATGGGTGGGCCATTCATTGGGGTGTATTACACTCCTGCATATTAACAAAAGAGGAAAACATCATGGCACTAAGTGCAGAAGAAAAAGCAGCAATTGTTAAAGATAACCAACAAGGTGATGGCGATACTGGTTCTCCAGAAGTTCAAGTTGCCTTACTAACGGCTAACATCAACAAGTTGCAAGGTCACTTTTCTGACCATAAGCAAGACCATCATTCTCGTCGTGGTCTCATTCGTATGGTAAACCAGCGTCGTAAATTACTGGATTACCTTAAGAAGAAAGATTTAACACGTTATGCAGAGCTCATTAAGAAGTTAGGCTTACGTCGTTAATCACTGAAAGATGCCCGCTTCTGCGGGCTCTTTTTGTTTGGCTTCTCTATTATTTTAGATAAGCTAAAAACTAAATAAGTAACTTATGTCCTGAGGGTTTAGCAAAAATTAAATAATTAAATCAAATTAAATGGGGTCAGAGTCAAATTTTCTTTACTGACTCTTAATCTACAAATAACGTCGAGCAAATTCGACTCTGACCCCATTTAATTTGGCCATTTAATTTTCGCTAAACACTTAGGTTAAAGTGCTTGTTTTAAAATGTAAGAAAATTGTAAAAGTGAAAACCAATCTTTGATTGGTCACTCATTAAATCATATTAAATTAAAGTTAAATTAAATAGAAAAAGGATAAAAGTGTGAATCCGATTATTAAACAATTCAAATTTGGTGACGATACTGTCACTTTAGAGACGGGCAGAATTGCACGTCAAGCTACTGGTGCTGTGTTAGTGACTATTGGTAAAACACAAGTATTAACTGCGGTTACTGGTGCAAAAACAACAAAGCCTGGACAAGATTTTTTCCCGCTTTCAGTACATTATGTCGAGAAAGCGTATGCGGCAGGTAAAATTCCTGGTGGCTTCTTCAAGCGCGAAGCTCGTCCAAGCGAAAAAGAAACCTTAACCTCACGTTTAATTGACCGTCCTATTCGTCCATTGTTTCCTAAAGGTTACATGAACGAAGTTCAGGTTGTTTGTACTGTGATGTCAGCAGAAAAAGATGTTGATCCCGATATAGCTGCAATGATTGGTACTTCTGCTGCTTTGAGTATCTCTGGTATTCCTTTTAGTGGCCCCATTGGTGCAGCTCGTGTTGGTTATACCCAAGAGTCAGGCTACATTTTAAATCCAAGCTATTCGGCATTAGCCGAGTCAGAGTTGGACATGGTTGTTGCGGGCACGAAAGACGCCGTATTAATGGTTGAATCAGAAGCCAACGAATTACCTGAAGATATTATGCTGGGCAGTGTGCTTTATGCTCACCAAGAAATGCAAGCAGTGGTACAAGCCGTTGCTGATCTCGCAAAAGATGCGGGTAAGCCAGCATGGGATTGGACTCCAGCAGAAGAAGACACTGCGCTAACAGCGGTTGTCTCTGAGCATTATGCTGCGGCAATTGAAGAAGCTTACCGCACTACTGATAAAATGGAGCGGTACAATAAATTAGGCGAACTGCGTACAGAAGCAGTAGAAAAATTATTAGACGAAGAAGCGGGCGCAACAGCCGATGCGATTAAAGCGACTTTCGGTAAAATAGAGAAAAATACCGTTCGTAGTAATGTTGTCGCTGGTAAGCCTCGTATCGATGGCCGTGATAGCACAACAGTTCGCTCTATCGATGTTGAAGTTGGCGTACTAGAAAAATCTCACGGTTCAGCCTTATTTACTCGTGGTGAAACGCAAGCCATTGTTGTTGCCACTTTAGGTAATGCACGCGATGCACAAATCATTGATGCCTTAGAAGGTGAGCGTAAAGATAACTTTATGTTGCACTACAATTTCCCTCCTTATTCCGTTGGTGAGTGTGGACGTATGGGCGCAACCGGTCGTCGTGAGATTGGTCATGGTCGTTTAGCACGTCGTGGTATTTCTGCAGTGCTTCCGAATGTTGATGATTTCCCGTATACGATCCGCCTTGTGAGTGAAATTACAGAATCTAATGGTTCAAGCTCAATGGCTTCAGTCTGTGGCGCAAGCTTGGCGATGATGGATGCCGGTGTTCCACTAAAAGCACCTGTTGCCGGTATCGCAATGGGCTTAGTGAAAGAAGATAATGGCTTCGCTGTATTGACGGATATTTTAGGTGACGAAGACCATCTAGGTGACATGGACTTTAAAGTAGCGGGTACCGCAAGTGGTATTAACGCCTTGCAAATGGATATTAAAATCCAAGGTATCACCGAAGAGATTATGGAAATCGCGCTAGAGCAAGCATTACAAGCACGCTTACATATTCTTGCCGAAATGAATAAAGTGATTGATAAGTCACGTGAAGAAGTGTCTAACAATGCACCACGTTTCGAAACGATCAAGATAGATCCAGACAAAATTCGTGACATCATCGGTAAAGGTGGAGCAACGATTCGCTCTATCACTGAAGAGACCGGTGCCTCTATCGATATCGATGATAACGGTACTGTTAAAGTTTACGCTGACGACGGCGAAGGCTTACAAGCGGCATTGGATAAAATCGGTGAGATTACTGCTGAAGCAGAAATCGGTGCTATCTACGAAGGTAAAGTGGTTCGCATCGTTGACTTCGGTGCCTTCGTTAACTTCTTGCCAGGCAAAGATGGTTTAGTACATATTTCACAAATTGCTGAAGAGCGTGTTAACGCAGTCACCGATTACCTTGAAGAAGGTCAAATGGTGAAAGTGAAATGTTTGGATGTTGATCAACGTGGCCGTATTAAGCTTTCTATTAAAGAAGCCAATCCAAAGCCAGAAGTTGAAGAAGCACCAGCAGAACAGGCTGAAACAGCAACTGAAGAGCCCAATGGTAATGCTTAATTATTAAGTGTCGTTGTTCGCAAAAAAGCCGAGCTTAGCTCGGCTTTTTTGTTTCTATGATATGCTCTTTAAGGATTCATTTTTTATCAACTGTTGTGCATAAAAGGTCATTAAATTCAGATGCCTTATAGTGAAGAGTTTGTTCAAAAGCGCCGTTTTATTATCAGGCTTGGAAAAGCCTTACATAAATACGGTACACCCGCTTATCGTTTAGAAGCGCATTTGCAAGATGTGTCGCAACATCTTGGGTTGCAATCTAATTTTATGATTACGCCGACCTCGTTGACTTTTGTGTTATCCGAGGATGAGGAAAATCAAGAATATAACCATATTGTTCGCGTTAAGCCGGGTGAAATTGATCTAGGTTCCTTGGCTAGAATCGATGCTCTCGTCGATGAACTAACCTCTAAGCAGCGCGACCTTAACGATGCGATTGCTCGCTTAGACGAAATTGCAAATAAGCCGATTCCTTATAGTCGCCCTTGGGTGTTTTTAGCTTTTGGTGGTTCGAGTGGGGCCTTTGCAATGTTAATGCATACCAATTGGAGCACGATTCTATGGTCTACCTTAATTGGGTTTGTCATTTGTTTATTGACTTTTTGGTCTGAAAAATCCAACCGTGTTGCCAATATGTTAGAGCCTTTTGTCGCATTAGTAGCGGCTTTATTGATATCTGTCGTCGTCAATTATGATGCTAGTGTTGATGTGCCCTTGGTGATTTTATCGAGTATTATTGTTTATATTCCCGGTTTGGCTTTGACCATTGGTTTGTCCGAATTGTCGGCAAGAAATTTAGTTTCAGGTACTGCACGAGTCGTTGATGCAGTGATGTCATTATTTAAATTATATTTTGGTGCTATTTTAGGTTTGGCTATCGCTAAATTGATATGGGGTGAAGCTGCTTTTTTACCTAGCCCAGCAGTACCAGAATGGACTTCATGGATAGCGGTGACGGTTTTATCTTTAAGTTTGGTCGTTCTCTTTAAAACAAGAGTGAAAGATGCACCTTGGGGAATGTTATCAGGTTATATCGCTTTTGGTACCACCTTGTGGGGTGGTATTTACTTGGGGCCGGCATTAGGTGCCTTTGTGGGTGCCTTTGCTCTAGGAGTGTATAGTAATATTTTCTCTCGGATCATGAGCCTGCCTTCTAGTATTGTTATGCTATTAGGTTTGGTGATGTTAGTGCCGGGGAGTAAAGTCTATATTGGTTTGAACCAAGCGGTGTCGGGACAAACTATGTTGAATGCGACGGATATTGGTGTGCAGAGTTTTTTGATTTTTATGTCGTTGGTAGGGGGATTGATTTTTTCGGATGTTGTTTTGCCTTCGGAGAAGAGGTTGTAGGCTTTTGCGCGTAGCGTGTAGTTTTTTTGTTTTATATTGTTTTAGTATTTTGTTCTTTTTTGATTGTGTTTTTCGCCACTCGGCGAGTTACTTTTCTTTGCGTGGCCAAAGAAAAGTAACCAAAAGAAAGGCCACCCTAAAGATTGCCCCTTTGTGTACCCTCACTAAGCCAAACTATTTCACGCACCGTGCAAATGGGCATCCATGCCCCCCTTGCACTCAAACCGGCTCCTGCCGGCTTGTGCGAAATACTTTGACTTAGTGAGGTCAATCTTAAGGTTTAAAGGCTAATGAAAATGCATTATATGATAAAAAAATCGCATTAATAAAAACCCCTATACCTATGCAGCCAATTATGATGGTAATGAATAGCAGTCTGTCTCCATACTTATCATGTGCGGATGAAGATTTATAATGAGCTTTTGTATAACAAGCTTGGCTAAAATAACGAAATCCCAGACCTATTGATCCTGCTAAAACGCCGATACTTAAAAATTTAAGTGATTCTGCCAAATGTCTAGCAAGTTGTTGACCATCTTGATTTCCAACCAAATTAGCTATTACGCTCATTATTACGATTATTGCCCCTCCGTTAACTATAATAATTGAATTCAATGCTGTTTTTCCTGATTCAATAGTCGCTCTAAAAAGTTCTAAGCCCCATTGAGTATCACTAGACTCAGCTGCTAGAGTTTTATTTAGTTCTCGATTTTGATGTTCATTTGAAAGCGTTTTGTCTTTTTCTATAATATCTAAATAGTTATTTAAGCTAGTAATGTTTATTTTCTTCTGATTTTGCTTTTTTAATAGTTTTAGCTGATTTCTTAAGTCTTCTATAATCTCTTGCGCTTCCATAACTTTACTCTTTTTTATTTAGAAGTGGTTGTAAAATGCTTACTGGGTTTCTCCCTTAAGATTGACCTCGCTAAGTTAAACTATTTCGCACAAACCGGCAGGAGCCGGTTTGAGTGCAAGTTGGCCATGGATGGCCATTTGCGCGGTGCGTGAAATAGTTTGACTTAGTGAGGGTACCCGCAGGGTCAATCTATAGGGTGCCCTTTCTTTGGTTACTTTCTTTTGGCATAAAAAGAAAGTGACAAAGCAAAAACGAAAAAATTAAAACCTAAGGCTATAAGTCGTGACCACGACAACAACAACCCCAACAGCGCTTTGCGCTAAACAGACTGCCCCCATAAATCATGCTCATCCGCATGAGTCACCTCAACCAAAACAATATCCCCCGGCTGATGAGCCTGCTCACCATTCAAGTACACCATGCCATCAATCTCAGGCGCGTCTGCTTTGCTGCGACCAATTGCGCCTTCTTCGTCGACTTCGTCAATTAAAACTTCTATCGTGCGGCCAATTTTTTGTTGGAGTCGTTCGGCGCTGATACGGGCTTGGGTTTCCATAAAGCGTTGGAGTCGTTCTTCTTTAATGTCTTCAGGTACAGGGTCGCCAAGGTCGTTGGCTGCGGCGCCTTCGACGGGTGAGTAGGTGAAAGCACCCACTCGATCAAGTTGGGCTTCTTCAATAAAGTCGAGTAGTTCTTGAAAGTCGTCTTCGGTTTCGCCGGGAAAGCCGACGATGAAGGTGCTGCGAATGGTCAGCTCTGGGCAGATCTCTCTCCACTTTTTAATCCGTGCCAAAGTGTTATCAATCGACCCCGGCCGTTTCATGGCTTTTAATATCTTGGGGCTGCCGTGTTGGAAGGGGATGTCGAGGTAGGGGAGTATTTTGCCTTCAGCCATTAAGGGAATGACATCATCAACATGAGGATAGGGGTAAACGTAATGTAGTCTGACCCAAACACCCATTTCACCTAAGGCTTCGCAGAGATCGAGCATTTTGGTTTTGGTGGGGCGACCGTTGTGGAATTCGAGTTTGTATTTGGTATCGACGCCATAGGCGCTAGTATCTTGAGATATCACCAGCAGTTCTTGTACGCCAGCCCGAACTAAGCCCTCTGCCTCTGCTAACACATCATTGACTGGGCGGCTAACAAGGTCGCCACGCATGGATGGGATGATGCAAAAGGTACAGCGATGGTTACACCCTTCGGAGATTTTTAAATACGCAAAATGGCGCGGTGTTAGTTTAATGCCTTGTTCGGGAACAAGGTCAATAAAAGGGTTGTGCTCTTTTGCGGGGGGGATGTGCTCATGCACTGCACCAACGACTTGTTCATAAGCATGTGGCCCAGATACGGCAAGTACATTCGGGTGTACATCGGTAATGTCTTCTGCATTAGCGCCCATACAGCCTGTTACGATCACTTTACCATTTTCATTTAAGGCCTCCCCAATGGTATCGAGTGACTCTTGTTTTGCTGAGTCAATAAAGCCACAGGTATTCACAACCACAACATCGGCATCTTGATAGGTCGGTACAACTTCATAACCATCTTGGCGTAGCTCGGTGAGTATGCGCTCCGAATCAACTAAGGCTTTGGGGCAGCCAAGGCTGATAAATCCCACTTTTTTAGCGGTGTCTGAAGAATCTGTTTTAGCTTCGGTAGGGTTTGACATGTGGGTGTGATACCTAAGTGTGTATAGCGTGAAAATAGGCGCGGATTATACCGTTTACCGATTGCGAGTTATATAGATATGATTACGGCCGAAATAGCTAGAAGAATGAAAGGGTAGTGTAAGTAGAATATAAATAGAGTGTCGCTTAATTCATTTTTTAACAGCAAGGTAAAAAATCTGACATGCTTTATTCATCTAATCATCATAAATAGTCAATCTCTTAGACAGAAAGCGGCGGTAGGGTTGTTATGCTTTGGCTAACTGGGGTCTAAAGGTCAATAGCGCTTACTTACCTTATTAGGAGAAGATGATATGTTGAAAAAAACGAGTGTACTCGTCATTGGTCTGGCATCGGTGATGTTGACGATACCAGCAATGGCCGAAAATGATAATCAAAAATGGCTTGAACGCTATTATGAATCCAAGGATTCCAAAACTTGGAAGCGTAAATATTATCAATTACGTAAAAAATTTAAACGTGTCAAAAATCAATCCGTTCAGTTGGGTCCAAGGCCTTTCTTTTTGGTTGATGATATGGATGAAGGTGAATTAAAAGAGCAGTTACAGCACTGCGCTAATGGTCCTTTTTATAAATCAGATTTTTCCATTGGCCATCGTGGTGCGCCTTTGCAGTTTCCTGAGCATACTCGAGAGTCCTATATTGCGGCGGCCAAAATGGGTGCAGGTATTATGGAGTGTGATGTAACCTTTACCAAAGACCGTCACTTAGTCTGCCGGCATTCACAAGCAGACTTGCACACGACAACGAACATTTTAGAAACACCACTGGCTGAAAAGTGTACGACCCCGTTTACGCCTGCAGATCCTATAGCAGGTACACCAGCAAGCGCTGAATGCCGCACGAGTGATATCACTTTAGCTGAATTTAAAACGTTACAAGGAAAGATGGATGCATTTAACCCTAATGCATCGACAGTGGAAGAGTACCTTGATGGGACGCCTAATTTTCGGACGGACTTATATGCAAGTCGAGGTACGTTATTAACTCATAAAGAGAGCATCGAATTGTTTCAACAGCTTAATGTAAAGTTCACACCGGAATTGAAGTCACCTAGTGTTGATATGCCATATGAGGGTGAATATACGCAGGAAGACTATGCAAGAGCGATGATAAAAGATTACAAAGAAGCCGGTGTGAAACCAAGGCGTGTATGGGTGCAGTCATTTAATTTGGATGACGTCAAATATTGGATTAATAACTTCCCTGCTTTTGGCAAGCAAGCAGTCTATTTAGATAGCCGTGTTTATAATGACCCTACATTTACCCCTAGTTTAGCTGACTTTGAGTCCCTTTATGCTGCTGGTGTACGCATTGTTGCGCCGCCTACTTTCGCCTTAGTGACCACAGATAGTTTGGGTCAATTAATACCATCAGATTATGCCGAATTAGCTAAAGAAGCGGGTTTAGATATCATTACTTGGACTGTAGAGCGTTCTGGTCCATTAGCCAATGGCGGTGGTTTTTACTATAGCTCTATAGCAGATGTGACTAATAATGATGGTGATGTATTCAATCTTATTGATGTTTTGGCTAAAGATGTCGGTGTGTTGGGTATATTTTCTGATTGGCCAGCGACTACAACGTATTATGCCAATTGTATGGGCTTGAAATAGATCTTCTTTAAATGGGTGTTCTTTAATGTGAACGCACAAGAATAAGTTTTTAAGTAGCCCTGCGTTTGGTCTAAAGGCAGGGCTACTATTGTGTAACAACTTCTCTGGCTCTCCATATAGACTTAACAATGAATGATGTTTATGATCATTTGCTATAGTAGACCCTTATCCCCTGTGATGGCGTTTTCTGCTGTATTTTGGCATGTTTTAGGACGTTTATACCCTCAGTAGGTGTTAAAAAAGCCTGATGCTGAGTTAGCTATGGCCTTTATTGGTAGAGGAATAGTGATTCTTTACTATACTAAGTAGAGCGACGGGTGAATCTTGTCAGTGTGTTAGGGTTTGTGTTCAATGGAGATAGCGTCATTTCTAATAATAATATAATCAAACAATGCCGTGTTTTAGTTATTAATGATGATCGCCAGACTGCGCGCTATATTGCTTCTCTCTTATCCAGTTTGGAGCGTAAACCCTACCGCTTGCTAAAAGCCAAAGGTATCAATCAAGCCATTACTGGTATATCAAAAAATGCCTGTGATTTAGTCCTGCTCAATTATTATTGGGGTAAAACCGCTGTAGGCGAGAAAATACTACGCTGGGCTAAATCGAAAAAGCCGCAAATTCCGATCGTTGTTTTTACTCAACGGTATGAAGCGCATGTCGATAATACGGTCATTAAATTAGGTGCGGTAGATTATTTGGTTTTAGATACAGTCGAAGCGCCTGTGTTAGAGCGCTCTTTACGTTATGCTCTCGAACGCAAAATTGATTTTAGTTATATCAATTACCTTACACATCACGACCATTTAACCAGTTTGCCCAATCGGGTTTTATTCAAGCAGCGTCTTCGACATGCTCTTCGTGTTGCAGAAAGAGAGCAAGATCAGTTTGCGCTATTGTTGGTTGATATTAATAACTTTAAAGAGATTAATAACATTTATGGTCTTGATTTTGGTGATCAACTGTTAAAGTATTTTGCACTCAAATTAAACGAAGCGATAGGGGATCAGGGTAATGTATCGCGCATAGGTGGCGATGAATTTGCCATTATTTTAAATAATATTGGGCGTATTGAGCGAGTTCAATTAGTGGCTCAAAACATCATTGATACTCTAGGCGATAAAGCCGATATCGATGGGGAACTTGTTGTTAATTATTGCAGTATCGGGATTGCGCTATACCCTACAACTGGCGTTGATGATGATAAATTGCAGCGTAATGCTAGTTTGGCTGTTGCCAGCGCTAAGCAAAAAAAGGTGAGCAGTTATCAATTTTATTCTAGTGATAGCGAGAGTATCGAAACGACTCATGATATTTTGCAAGAGCAATTTATTAAGGCTTTGGCAAATAATGAAATAGGCTTGTACTTTAACCCACGCATTGATTGTGTCACAGACAGTATAGTGGGAATTGAGGTTAACCCTTATTGGTCTCATCCCGAAAAGGGCTTGTTAGAATATGAACAATTTGTTTGGAATGGTTTAAACAATGACATAGCATCACGTTTTACAGAGTGGCTATTGGCGACCAGTTTTGAGTATTTTAAAAAATTAAAAGTCGCTACTGTTTCAAAACTTATTTTTAATATCGAATTCAAAGGCCTATCTTCATCGGGCTTTCCTGATATTGTTGAAAAACATTTAAATCGTTATGATTTATCGGGCGAAAAATTAGAATTTGATTTGATGAAAGTGTCACGAACAGATCATAATAATGTTCTTGAACACTGCATGCGGCGCTTGCAAGACCTTGGTGTTACATTTGGGGTTAATCATTTTGGCACGGAAGATCAATCCCTTTCTTATATTAAAACCTTGCCCATTTCTGTTTTTAAATTGAGTGCGGACTTTATTCATGAAATCGAGAACGACGATTATGATACCTTGATGGCTAAAGCTTTGGTGGATTTTTCGCATAGCTTAGGCAAGCAAATTGTGATCGAAGGCCTTCATTCGGAGCTTCCTCTAAACAATATCAAAGCCTTAGGTTTTGATTACTATAAGAGTCTATTCTCGGTTGATGCCCTGTCATTAGTAAAATTACAGGATGTAATGGAAGGTCCTGTCATTGATGGCTCTTCACTCAAGAAAATTCAGAATAGCAGTATTAAATCTATTGATAGTAAGCGCTAACCTTTTTGTGGCTTGTCACTTTTTCTTTCTTTTGCTTCTTTCTTTAGCCTCTTTCTTTATTAAAAAATTAAAATTGTTGTAACCTTTTTAATCCCGATGCCGAATTAGTCATTGTTGCTTTTGAGTTGTTTTAGCTTAAAAGTATTCCAATCTTATTTCTTTATCAGGAGAGAACTATGTTATTCCGTATTGCCGTGGTGGCGTTGCTAAGCATTGCTAGTAGCTTTGCATTAGCTGATAGAAACCGTTACCAGTTTACTTATGAAGTCACGATTACCAATATTACTCGTGGCCAGACTTTTACTCCTCAGTTAGTTGTGACTCACAGTAAAAATATTGCTCTTTTTGAAGTAGGCGATTTAGCGACCGAAGAGCTCGCCATATTAGCAGAAGACGGTAACACCCAACCATTAACCGACGTTTTGTCGTCATTAGGTAAAGATGTTGGTGAAGCCAAGACCATTCCTGGCTTATTGGGCCCAGGTGAAACTATTTCTACAACGATCACGGCTAATCCCTACAAGCAGCCTGTTATCAGTATGGCAGCGATGTTAATACCAACGAATGACACTTTTGTCGCAATGAATAGTGTTAAGTTGCCGTTTAGAGGAAAGCGTGTCCGACATCTAAAGGCCTACGATGCGGGAACAGAGTTTAATGATCAAAATTGTGCCAATATTCCGGGTCCTCGCTGTGGTGGCCAAGGTTCATCACCTGAGCCCAGTGATAGTGATGAAGGTTATATTTATATTAGTAATGGCTTTCACGACTTAGGCAGTGTTGATGAGTTTGGTAATGAAATATTAGGGCCTGCTGTATACGATTGGCGGAACCCAGTGGCTAAGATTACTGTCCAACGAATTCGTTAATAACGTTTTATAAAAATGAATGCTAAGGCTACTTTAGGGTAGCCTTTGTCAATTGGACTCAATGAAGATACGCAATAAAAATGATGAAGTTCGTTGGTCTAGATTAATGGTCAGCGCTCAGAATGGCAATGAGAAAGACTATAGACAGTTACTAGAGGAGCTGGGTAATGCTATTACAGCATACTTGCGCCTGCGTTTTGGTAATATTGATATACTAGAAGACTGCGTTCAAGAATCGCTGATGGCGATCCATAAAGCAAGGAATACCTATGAACCGTCGCGTTTATTTAGGCCTTGGTTATTCGCTATTGTAAATCATAAGACAATTGATATATTGCGTAAGCGAGATAAACACCATAATGTTTTAGAGCATAAAATGGCTCACCAAAAAGAATTGGAAAGTGTAGAAGGCAATCAACTTTACACACAAGAGACAGAATTTGAACAAATACAAGATTGCGGTCAAGTGTTACTGGCTTTGTCGGAGATTCATAGAGAAGCTATTTTATTGACCAAGTTGCAAGGCTTTAGTATGAAAGAAGCCGCACAAAAATTAGATATCTCCGAAGGTGCTATGAAGGTAAGAGTGCATCGAGCGTTAGATGCGTCAAAGCAACTGTTAGAAGCAGAGCGCTATAGTGGTTAGTGTGGAATTAAAACATGAGTAGTCGTGATCAATTAATCGCATCCCTCGTTGATGATTTGAAGGTAAAAAGAAATCGTCTTCCCGTAGTATGGGTGGCTATTTCATGGTGGTTGTTGAGTTGGTTGTATGTTGTCGTGGCCACTTGGTTGATGGGCCCTATCCGTGCGTTACATGAGCAGTATGCGTTTGCTCCCTATGTAAATAATGTGCACACACATCAGTTTCACTTTGAGTCTTTAATTGGTTTGGTGGCTAGTTTGCTCATTGCTATTGTTGCTTGGTATGGGTCTACTCCAGCAGCCTTAACAAAACGTGCTGTTTATATTGCCTTTGCTTTTGTTGCTGTATGGCTAGCGTTTTACGTTGTTGGTTTTTTTGAGCCAGCGTTAGAACCGTCTATGATAGGTAAACGTGAACATTGCTATTTTGAAGCTTTCTTGTATAGCATGCCGCCAACATTACTTGCCTGTTTTTATATGTTGCGTCGCTATCCGATTAATAAAATCAAAACAGGTTTTTTGATCGGCTTGGCAGGCGGAATGATGCCGGCGCTATTTATGCAGTTTGCTTGTATGTATGAGCCGGGGCATATCTTTACTCACCATATCATACCTGCATTGTTTACTGGTTTTATTGGTGCATTTATTTTATATGTTGGCGGGTTAATTAAGAAGCGGTAGCTGCCAATGTGATTTAGCATCTACCGTTCTTATTTGTACACCTTTTTATTCTTTCTTAATAATGACTGAATGTCATGCGGAAGTGATTTGAGGAAGCTCTGATTAACCTAATACTGCTTGCAGCATGTCTTGGTGTTGCTCGGCTTGTAAACGAGGTCCGTATTGGCTCACCACTTTTGCAGCGGCCACGCTGGCTAGTTTTCCTGCTTGTTCATGGCTATAGCCGTGAGTTAGGCCATATAAATAAGCGCCTGCAAACATGTCGCCTGCACCGTTAGTATCTATTGCCTTAGTTGGTGTGGCGGCGATCGTTATTGTTTTTTCTCCATCATAAAGTAATGCGCCTTTGCTACCTAAAGTAATGGCAAATTCTTTCGCGATCACTTTTAATTTTGTGACGGCATCGTCAATGTTGTCTGTTTGTGTGTAACCTAAGGCTTCATCTAGATTACAAAAAAGTAAGTCTACTTTGTTGCCAATCATTTCGCTTAAGCCGTCTCGGAAAAACTGTACCATGGCGGGGTCAGATAAGCTGAGAGCGGTTTTAACACCTTTCGCTTCCGCTGTTTCGCGTAGTTGGATAGCCGCTGCTCGCCCAGTATCCGATGTGACTAGGTAGCCTTCTATATATACGTATTCGGCTTTTTCAATGGCGGGCTCATACAATTCATTGGGGGAGACTGTTTCGCTGATGCCAAGAAATGTGTTCATAGTACGTTCAGCGTCAGGTGTGATCATGACGAGGCACTTTCCGGTAATACCGGCGTTATTATTGCCATCACTCGGTGGTAGTGTCACTCCCGCATTGCGCATATCATCAATATAGAATTCGCCATTTTCATCATTTGCGACTTTACATGAGTAAAAATTGTTCGCACCGAAGTAACTCGCAGCAATAATGGTATTTGCTGCTGAACCACCGCTAGCGCGTTTTGAGGCAATTAAGTGATCCGATAAGGTATCCATTAATTCGTGCTGACGGGCTTCATCAACTAGGGTCATTACCCCTTTATCAATGTTGTTGTTGGCCAGATCGTCGTCTGAGACTTCAATTTCTGTATCGACTAGTGCGGCACCAATGCCATAAATATGGTAATTACTCATGATTCTGCTTCCCAATCAATGTGAGGCCCCAGTATAAGGCCTCTATGTAAAATAAGCCGGCTACTTTAGCGAAGACCTCAAGGAAAAGTAAAGCATTAGGGGTATAATACTGCCTTTATTGAATAATCGTTTCGTTACTCTATGGCCAAGAAAGCTCGTCGTTCCTCTAAAAAGAAAAGTTCTTTTTTCTCTCGCTCACTTTTTATTAAACTATTTTTGATTTTTACCGCCCTAGTGGCTGTTTGGGTAGTGTATTTAGATTTTACCGTTCGCGCTAAGTTTGATGGTAAGAAATGGGCTATTCCTGCTCGCGTGTATGCTCAACCTTTAGAGCTTTACGAAGGTTTGTCCCTAGCTCCAAGGGCTTTTGAATCAGAGCTACGCTCCTTAGGTTATCAGTTTGTTAGGCAGGCTCGCTTGCCGGGGCAGGTAGCTAAAGTGGGGGCGACCTATAGCTTGAAGACCAAAGGCTTTGTATTTTGGGATAAAGAGGAGCTGAGCGGAGAATATAAGGTTCAATTTGATGGTGCGCAGGTGAATAGCCTTGTGGGTGCGGATGATTTGGTTTTACGTTTAGAGCCTCAAGAAATAGGCAGTATCTACCCGAATCATGGTGAGGATCGTATATTGACGCGACTAATGGATGTGCCGCCTTTATTGGGTGAAACATTAATTGCTGTTGAAGATAAAGATTTTGCCCGGCACTTCGGTATATCGTTTAAAGGTATAGCGCGGGCAATGTTGGCTAATGTCAAAGCGGGGGGGCTTGTTCAAGGCGGTAGTACCTTAACCCAGCAGTTGGTGAAAAACTTTTACCTGACCCAAGAGCGTAGCCTTTGGCGCAAAGTTCAAGAAGCGGTTATGTCTGTTTTATTAGAATTGCATTACAGTAAGGCTGACATACTCGAAGCATATATCAATGAAGTCTATCTCGGGCAAAGTGGCCCAAGAGGGATACATGGTTTTGGCCTAGCTTCGCAGCACTATTTTAATCGCTCACTCAAGTCCTTAAAACCTCACCAAATTGCCATGTTGATTGGTGTGGTCAAAGGGGCTTCTTACTATAACCCTTGGCGCTCCCCAGAACGAACACTTAAACGACGTAATCTGGTGCTGACTATGATGGCAGAGAGTCAGCTAATCGATGAGTCTACCTTGAAGTTGTCTCTACGGCAGCCACTCGGTGTTGCTGCCAATGCGCAGAAACAATTAGGTGATTACCCTGCTTTCCTTGATCTTGTTAAACGTCAATTACAGCAAGACTACAAAACGGAAGATTTACAGAGTGAGGGCTTGCGGATCTTCACAACCATGTCGCCTCAAGTGCAAGCGCAAACAGAAGCCTCAGTGAAGCGGCAGATGCAACGGTTAACAAAAACAGTGGCTGATTCCTTGCAAACAGCCGCTATCGTTACCGCGGTGGGTAGTGGTGAAATTTTAGCGATAGTGGGTGACCGGAACCCACGTTACAGCGGTTTTAATCGTGCTCTAGATGCCGAGCGACAAATTGGCTCTTTGGTAAAACCTTTTGTTTATTTAACAGCATTGATGCAAGACGAGAGTTATCAGTTGACCTCTATTGTTGATGATAGTGAGTTGACGGTGCCTTTACCTAACGGCACTCAATGGAAACCGAAAAACTACTCCAAAGAATCTCATGGTGACTTGCCACTTTATCAAGCTCTCGCTTTTTCCTATAACCAATCGACAGCGCGTTTGGGGATGGATTTGGGAGTTGACCAGGTCATTAAGGTTTTGCAGAGAGCGGGCTTGGATAAAGATACGCCTACATTACCGTCTTTACTTTTAGGTGCATTAGCGTTGAGTCCTTTAGAGGTCAGTCACCTTTACCATACCCTAGCGGCAGATGGCGTTTACACGCCCTTACGTTCAATACGTTCTGTCTTAGATGCAACTGATCAACCTTTGCAACGTTACAAGTTGTCGAGCGAGCCCCGTTTTTCTCCTGAGCACAGTCATTTAATGCATTATGCTTTGCAAGCTGTAATGAGAACAGGTACGGGTAGGTCTGCTTATGCAAGTTTGCCAAGTAGCTTGTCGGTCGCAGGAAAGACGGGCACGACTAACCAGCAAAGGGATAGTTGGTTTGCGGGTTACAGTGGTGACCATTTAGGTGTGGTGTGGGTCGGTAATGATGATAACCAACCGACACAATTAACGGGCAGTAGCGGCGCGCTTAAAATATGGACGGATATGTTCTCCCGTTTGTCTACTCAAAGCATTGCACAAACGGCGCCGGAAAATATAGCGTATTATTGGGTCGATAACCAAACTGGCTTACGTAGCGCAGAGGGTTGCGATAATGCCCAGTTAGTTCCTTTTGTTTTAGGTTCTGAGCCTGAGGCTGTAGCCGATTGTAGTTTAGCGAAGTCGGGTGTAAAACGTTGGTTTAATCAATGGTTTCGTTAAAGGCTGTAGAAGAAAATGGTTAAATATTTTAGTTAAAAATTGCTAAAGACTTTCGTTAAAAACTGCTAAAGGCTTTAGTTGAAAACTGCTGAAGGTTTTATCGAATATCGTTTAAAGGCTTCATTAAAAACCGATTAATAATTTTTTCAATATTCGGTAGTCAAGCTTTAATAAAGAATAATGTATGTGAAATAAAGAGATTAAAAATGATTGTAAATACCAAGCCCGTTTTCTTTAGAACCGTGATTAAAATGAGTTTAGCCGCTCTTTTGATTATATTAACGGCCTGTACATCTACGAGCGGCCCTGTTGTTATTCGTGAGTCCTCTCCCCCTATTTTTGATCAAAAGCAAAGCGATAGTACGGGTTCCGAAACTGTAGCGGTGGCCGTACAACCAGTCACTCCTGATAAGCCGATTAATCGAATGCCAGTGATAGAAAAATTACTAACTCAGTCTAATGCTGAAATTGAAAATAAAAATTATGATAAGGCTATTGGTTTGGCTGAGCGCGGCTTAAGGATTAACCGTAAAGAGCCACGTTTATATTTGGCTTTGTCCAAGGCTTACAGGGGGGAAGGCAATAGGCAGCAGTCGGTGTACTTTGCTAAGCAGGGTTTGCGTTATTCTGAAAAAGGCAGTGAAGTCTCTCAAGTGCTAAAACAACTGTCAAAATAGATTGCGTTGTTCTAATGTTGTGTCAGTGCCTTGTCTAGCACTTCGATACGAAAGGGTTTTTCATCATAATCCTTTACACAACTATAGTTCATGGCTTTAGCCTTGTCTGACTCTTGATTGGATGAGGTTAACATAAATACCTCGATTCCTCGTTCACAAATCAGCTCTTGTGTGGCTTCTAAAAATTCATAGCCATTCATTCGGGGCATGTTGATATCAAGGAAAATAATCTCTGGCTTAATATCTGTATTGGTTAGCATTTCATGTGCTTGTTGCCCATCGTAAGCTTGGATGATATTAAGATCGGGATAGCGTTCCTCAGCCATGATCTTAAATAAAAATTGATCCGCTTCGCTATCTTCGATAATTAAAATACATGTTTGTGTCATAGTGTTAACCTGACTGAGTGCCACTTAATTCTCTCGTTGTAAGGGTTTATTTAAACTCTCTTGGTGCTTTTAATATAAATTTTGAACCATCCTTCGTGTCAATAAATGTGATTTTACCCTCTATGATCGCAGTGCTTTTTTTGATCATATACAAACCTAGACCACTACCTTGAGATATTTGGGGGTGAAAACGTTTAAACATTGAAAATAGCTGATCTTGAAGGTTTTGTGGAATACCTAAGCCATTGTCTTCGACTTCAATCATAAAGTCATCACCCACCTCGGCGGTCGATATTTTTACAAACGATGAGCTTTTGTTCAAGTCTTGATATTTGACAGCGTTAGATAATAAGTTTTCTATGATAAGTTTGACTCTTAACCTTTTAGAGTAGACGGTGGTTTTAAGTTGAAGATCTTTAGTGATATCTAAGCGATCGAAATTTTCCGTGTATTTAATCGCATCTAAGCTATCGTTGATCATCTGGTTGATATCAATTTCTTCGTGTGGCTCTTCTAGGTTTTTTGTTTTAGTTAAGGTTAGTATGTCATCTATCAGTGTTTTTAATGTTTCTAGTGAATTTTGTGCATAATTAAGACTGGTCATTGCGTTTTCATTCTTTTTATTCTCTATTGCTTTAGTCGCAACATTTAACAGCCCGATGGATGATGTAATCGGTGAGCGTAAATCATGGGAGGTGCGATAGGCAAACTCTTCTAGTTCTAAGTTAGCACTTTCTAAATCTTGGGTTTTGATGCGATAACTGTTGGTTAAACGGTTAGCAAAGTTAATTGCGTAACGATTACTTTTTGCAAGCATGACAAATAGCGTTAGTAACAATATATCTATAAAAATGCCGCCGGCTAAAATAATCCGAGGCTGGCTGTTGTGAGTTTGATGACGGAAACTTTGTGTGCTCCAGATATCAAAAGTCCACTCACGCCCATAAATGTTAATAGAGGCAGTTTTTTTAAAAAGCGGTTTAGAGTCGTAGTCTGTATTACTTTCTAATAGCTCATCGTAGAGTGTGTTGTCGGTGTCTTTGATTCTGAGGCCGACGGAGCGCTTGTTTTCATCTAATGTGCCTTTTAATAGCTTTTTAAAAATAAAAGGCGCATACACTAAACCAATAAATTGCTCTTGTCGTCTCTCTAGCGAGTTATGTTTGGTGTTGCCGCCTTGATAAAATGGTGCGTAAAATAAAAAACCCGGCGTTTTTTCGCTGTCTTGGACTAAAACAATCGGGCCCGTTATTTGAGCTCTGCCGGTATCTCGTGCTTTGATTGCTGCAGTAAAACGATTGGTCTCATGCGCCATATCAAGTCCAACGGCTTTAGCGTTACTTGCAACCGGCTCTATGTAGGTAATGGGCAGGTAAATGTCGCGTGTGTGTTGAGGGTGGTTTTTGAAATCAGGCCGATTAATCCTTTCGTTTTTAAGGAAGGCGGGTAAATCGGCCTTTTCAACGTAATAAATAACACCAATGCCATTGATACCGGGGTATTTGAGCTCCAGCTCCAATGCCTCAGAATAAGCTGCCCACTCAACATTATCTATATCAAATGACTGTGAATGGATCGCTGCAACGCCGCCCCACAGCGCATCTTCATACTTTTGCATCCGCTCAGAAATAAGCTCAATGACTTGATTTGATTGCCTATCGAACTGCTCTTGCGTCTTTTGCTCTACTTGGGTTTTGGTGAAATACCACGCTGAAAAGGTAAGGATTAACGAGCAGGTCACAATAGCCCAGTGAAACCAATGCAGTCTTCCTGCATTGGATAGGCGTTTGCGCTCTTCTTGAACATCGACTGTTTTATTGCCTGATGCGCTCAATATACCATCTCGCTTATCTGTCATTTTAAGCATTATCATTACAGTGTAGCAGATAAAATAAGGGTCAATATTGGGAGCTAAAATGTTGAAATAGATGATATTTTTAGACCTTACAAAGCAAGTATGTAAGGAAGGGAGGGCGATCTCCAAATATAAAAAAACCTGCACAAGGCAGGTTCTTTTATATTTGGTACCAGAGGCCGGACTCGAACCGGCACACTATCGCTAGCGGGGGATTTTGAATCCCCTGTGTCTACCAATTTCACCACTCTGGCATAACTGTGTGCAAGCCATTGCTTGCTAGGGGCGGGGATTATAACAGCGGCTTGTCCTTCGTCAATAGCTGGCTTTAAGAGGCATAGCCTTTTTCGTACTTTTCCGCTAATCTTGCCGCCTTTTTTAAGTACTTCAGAACCTATTATCATGCAGCGACAAGATTTTGCCTACGAACTCCCAGATGAACTCATTGCTCGTGAACCGGCTGCTGAGCGAACAGGTAGCCGCTTATTGTGTTTGGATGGGCTGTCAGGTGAGGTACAGCATTCACAGTTCTCGTGTTTGATCGATCATCTTAAAGCGGGTGATGTGATGGTATTTAATGACACTAAAGTGATTCCTGCTCGTTTATTTGGGAATAAGTCCTCTGGAGGGCGCGTTGAGATACTAGTGGAGCGCGTGTTGGACGATACCCATTTTTTGGCTCATATAAGAGCGAGCAAGTCACCTAAGCCCGGTGCTCAAATAACCTTAGAAGATGGTTCTGAGGTGATAATGGCCGCGAGACATGATGCTTTATTTGAGATTGATTGCGGCCAGCAATCTGTTATCCCTCTGTTAGAGGCGATTGGTCATATGCCCTTGCCTCCTTATATTGATCGAGAGGATGTGCCAGAAGATCAGTCGCGTTATCAAACGGTATATGGTCGACATGCGGGAGCGGTGGCTGCGCCGACGGCGGGTTTGCACTTCGATGATACCCTTTTGGCCGCGATTAAGGCAAAGGGCGTGCAAATAGTGTATGCCACCTTACATGTAGGTGCGGGTACTTTTCAGTCAGTGCGGGTGGATGATATTAAAGAGCATCATATGCACTCGGAATGGATGACAATTGATCAGTCGGCATGTGATGCCATAAATCGAGCCCGAAAAGAAAATAGGCGAGTGATTGCAGTGGGTACGACCAGCGTTCGTTGTCTGGAGACAGCCGCTCAACACAGCATAAAGAGCCATGCAGACGGTGTATTACGCCCTTTTGAAGGGGAGACAGATATCTTTATTTACCCAGGCTACGAGTTTAAGCAGGTCGATGCCTTGGTAACGAACTTTCATTTATCTGAATCCACCTTGTTAATGTTGGTTTCTGCCTTTGCGGGTTATCAGCATATTATGGATGCTTACAAAGAAGCGGTTGAGTTACGCTATCGTTTTTTTAGTTATGGCGATGCCATGTGGCTAACTCACAAGCCCTCCGCTCCTTTAGAAAAAATAAAACGATCGTAATAAATTTGTACAGAATTAAGAGAGAGTCAATGACAAAGCGCGAATGTATGATGCAGTTTGAAACCGATACTACCGATGGTAAAGCGCGCCGTGGTCGTTTACGTTTCCCTCGGGGTGTTGTCGAAACGCCTGCGTTTATGCCCGTAGGAACCTACGGTACGGTAAAGGGTATGACGCCACGAGATGTTGAAGAAATAGGCGCACATATTATTTTGGGTAATACCTTCCATTTGATGTTGCGCCCGGGGACGGAGGTGATTGAAAAACACGGGGATCTGCATGATTTTATGCAGTGGCAAGGCCCAATTTTGACGGACTCTGGTGGTTTTCAAGTTTTTAGCTTGGGTAAGTTGCGCAAAATTACCGAGCAGGGTGTGACCTTTCAATCTCCGATTGACGGCAGTAAAGTGTTTATGGGCCCTGAGGAATCGATAGAGGTTCAGCGTAAGTTGGGCTCAGATATTGTGATGATCTTTGATGAGTGTACGCCTTACCCTGCCTCAGAAGAGGAGGCCAAAACCTCGATGGAGTTATCATTGCGGTGGGCCAAAAGAAGCCTCGATGCCCATGGGGAGAGTCCCTCTGCTTTGTTTGGTATTGTCCAAGGTGGCATGTATGAGCATCTACGAGAGCTTTCCTTGGCTGGCTTGGTTGATATGGATTTTGATGGCTATGCGATTGGTGGTTTATCGGTAGGCGAGCCTAAAGAAGATATGGTCCGCGTCTTGGATCATATTGCCCACCAAATGCCTGAAGACAAGCCTCGTTACCTAATGGGAGTGGGTAAACCAGAAGATATCGTAGAAGCAGTACGTCGTGGTGTTGATATGTTTGACTGCGTCATGCCAACCCGTAATGCGCGCAATGGCCACTTATTTACACATGAGGGCGTGATCAAGATTCGCAATGCTAAACATCGTCATGATACCAGCCCTTTGGATGATCGGTGTGATTGTTATACCTGCCAGAATTTTTCCCGAAGCTACCTGCACCACCTTGATAAATGTGGCGAGATTTTGGGCGCCCATTTGAATACCATCCATAATTTGCACTATTACCAGCAATTAATGTCAGAATTGCGGGCTGCCATAGCGGAGCAGCGCTTAAGCACCTTTGTTGAGGAATTCTATTCCAATATTGGCAAAGACGTACCGGAGCTGTCTTAAAGTTCATTACTTTTCCATTTTCTATTTAATTCTCGGATCTTTGCCCCATATAGATGAGACAGTAGTACTTGAGAATTGCTTAAGACCTTAGCCTAATAAATAGGTATAATCGCGACCCACATTGCCCTTGATTTCGATGCTGACATCAAGAATTACTCATAAATGACTAATAAAATCCTTTCATTATGTTAAATCGTTACCCTCTCTGGAAGAACCTTCTTGTCCTTGGCATTGTTGCGCTGGGCTTTATTTACTCAGCAGCGAATCTCTATGCGCCAGACCCTGCTGTTCAACTCTCAGGTGCTTCTAGCTCCTTGATTATTAGTCAGAATACCGTTAACAAAGCAACCAAAGCGCTTGATGCTAAGGGTATTGAGTATTTTGGCGAGACCTTTACTGATAAAAATGTCTTGATTCGCTTGCGTAATAAAGATGATCAGCTCCCAGCAAAAGAGTTGATTAAAGCAGCCATGGGTGATGATTACGTTGTCGCATTGAATATGGCACCAACAACGCCGGCATGGTTGGACAATCTTGGTGCAACACCTATGAAGTTGGGCCTAGATTTATCCGGTGGTGTGCACTTCTTGATGGAGGTGGATACCGAGGCTGTTGTTGAGGCGCGTTTAGAGTCTATTGAAAACTTGGCGAAGGCTGAGCTGAGAGATGCACGCCTACGCTATAAGTCGTTTGTAGCAACAAAGGATAATCAGCTGATTGCCCGTTTTTCTGATGAAGAAACTCGAAATAGCGCAGCAACCATCCTACGCAGAGAGTATCAAGAGTTTTTGTTCCAAACCTCCAGCGAGGCAGATGCTTTTATCATAACAGGCACCATGAATGAGTTATCGATCCGTGAGATCGAAGATTACGCGGTTAATCAGAACTTAACGACCTTACGTAATCGAGTTAATGAATTGGGTGTGTCGGAGCCTATCGTACAACGCCAAGGTCGTAATCGCATCGTGGTCGAGCTTCCTGGTGTACAAGATACTGCAGAGGCGAAGCGTATTATTGGTAAAACAGCTAACTTGGAGTTTCGCTTAGAGGCCGAGCCGAATGCGCTCTTATCTAGTAAAGAAGAGTTTGAATTCCGAGATGAAAATAATCCTTATGGCGCTGCTTTTTTAGAAAAGCGTGTGGTTATCAATGGTGAGAGCGTGACACGGGCGCAAGCCAGTTTTGACGCTGAGACTAGCCAGCCACAGGTCAATATCACCTTAAACAGTGAAGGTGGTACAGCGATGTACCGCGCTACAGTGAAAAATGTGGGCCGTCGTTTGGGTGTTTTGTTTATTGAGTATAAAACACGAACACAAGATGCCAGTGGTAATTTGCTAGAAAAACCAATTCAGATTATCGAGAAAAAAATCATCAGCTTGGCAACTGTACAAAGCCCACTTAATGCCGATTTTCGTATTACCGGTCTTGATAATACTGCAGAAGCGTCTGAGCTTGCGTTGCTACTACGCGCCGGTGCTTTAGCTGCACCCATGCAATTTGTGCAAGAAAGCACAATTGGCCCTTCTCTGGGTGCAGAGAATATTGCCTTAGGTGTTAAATCTGTTCAGTTAGGTTTATTGCTAGTACTGATTTTTATGTTGGTCTATTACAAGGTTTTTGGTTTTGCTGCGAATATTGCTTTGGCCGTTAACTTAGTATTGTTAATTGCTATTATGTCTTTATTTGGCGCCACACTGACGCTGCCAGGTATTGCCGGAATTGTGTTAACGGTAGGTATGGCGGTTGATGCCAATGTGCTGATTTTTTCTCGTGTAAAAGAAGAGTTAAAAAACGGGCTATCGCCTCAGCATGCGATTAACTCTGGATTTGATCGAGCCTTCACAACGATTTTAGATGCCAATATTACTACACTGATTGTAGCGGTTATTTTATATGGTATTGGTACTGGGCCGGTAAAAGGTTTTGCTATTACCTTAGCGATTGGTATTTTAACGTCGATGTTTACCGCGATTGTCGGTACGCGTTCTATTATTAACTTAATTTACGGTGGTCGTGCCGTGAAGAAATTATCGATTTAGGAGAGCACGACTCATGGGTGAAGCAGTACAAAAAAATAATGCTAATAATGATGAGCTTTCTTCAAGCAAGGTTCGCATTGTCAATTTTATGGGGCAGCGTAAGATTGCTCTTATCTTCTCGGCTATATTGCTAGCGGGTTCTATTTTTTCTCTTGCGGTTAACGGTTTGCAATTTGGTTTGGATTTTACCGGTGGCTTACAAGTCGAAGCTCAGTTTAGTGAGTCAGCGGACCTTCAAAAAATCCGTGGCAGCTTAACGGAAAATGGTTTTGAAGATGCCGTTGTCGTTCATTTTGGTGCAGATACTGAAGTTATGGTGCGTATGCAGCAGGATTTAACCTCGGGTATTGATGAACAAGTGTTGTCTGCTTTAAAACAGACAACTGATTCCGAGGTGGAAATTAAGCGTATTGAATTTGTCGGCCCTCAGGTTGGCGACGAGTTGAGAGATCAGGGCGGTATTGGGCTTTTATTCGCACTTGCGGTAGTGATGGTGTACGTTGCTTTACGCTTCCAGTTTAAATTTTCTGTTGGTGCCGTGGCGGCTTTGGCCCATGATGTAATTATTGTGCTTGGTTTCTTTTCAATTTTTAAATTGGATTTTGATTTGACGGTGCTTGCGGCTGTTTTGGCTGTGATTGGTTATTCTCTTAATGATACTATTGTTGTATCTGATCGGATTCGTGAGAATTTTCGACGCATTCGAAAAGGCACTGCCCTAGATGTCATCAATGAGTCTTTGAGTCAAACTCTAGGCCGTACTTTGGTCACATCATTAACCACACTTCTAGTGTTGTTGGCTCTATTTTTTGTCGGTGGTGAATTGATTCATTCGTTCTCAGTGGCTTTGATCATTGGTATTGTCGTGGGTACTTATTCATCCATTTATGTTGCAGCCAATGTATTGTTGATGATGAATATTTCAAAAGAAGATTTGATGGTGCCTGAGAAAGAGGGTGTCGAGCTCGATGAGCTGCCTTAAGCGTAAGGGCTTGTTGCAATACTATTTATTAAGATATTGAATTTAATATGTTACCGAAAAAAAGCACCAATGAAGAAAACTATCAATATTTGGCGAGTATATTAAAGTCGGCTGATGTTGATACGCGTGAAAAAGCACAGGGGCACATAAAAGGTCTCAGAGATAAAGCGATAAAGTTTTCCAGTATTCCTTTGTTGGTTATTATTCTTGGTGTTATTTTTCTTCCACAATTTATGCCTGTATGGGTCATGATTGTTTTATTTGGCTTAGCTTGGATATGGCTTTCCACATACAGCACGATACAATTAATTCAGCGTTACATTCAAAAAGAATTTGATTGATACAATCTATTTTTAACCTTGGCAGAAAAAATAAAAACAACCTGCCTAGCTGACTACTCTGGTATGACTTATGAGCGTATGGTTACCTGATGATAGTGTTCTTGTCGACAATCCCGATGTATTAAAAAGCTCTTTGGCGCGTTATCAGCGCCTTCTATACGGTGATGGCTATGCATTTTGGGAGTGGAACCTCAATGATGGGACCTACCTGTGTGCGGGCAGTTTTTGGAAAAAATTAGGTTATGAAGACGTTGATAAAACATTATCGTCTATTAACGAAGCTCAAGAATATGTTCACCCTGATGACTTTGCTTTTGTGCTGGGTACGATCAAAGAGCACTTAAGCCACAATAAGCCCATTAATATGATTTATCGTATTCGGGCAGCTGATGGCACTTATTGGTGGACTCAGGCATCGGCAAGCTCTACACGCGATGCGAGTGGGCGAGTGACTTATCTTACCGGTATTAATTTCGATTTATCTCACTTAAAGGATACTGAAAAAGCTTTAAGGCTTTCGGAGGCTCGGCATGAGCGAGTGTTGGCAGCATCTAACGATGGTATTTGGGAGTGGTCAGCCACAGATGGAAATAAAAACCCTGCTAAAGCGGGTGTAGTTGGTAAGTTTCATACCTCTTATAGTTTTTGGAAGCACCTTGGTTACACTGAAGCTGAGGTCGATTCGCTTCCCGAAAGTGAACGTATGTCGGTATGGAAATCCCATATTCACCCTCACGATCTCGAAAAAATGCGTGCTAATTTAATGAGGTGTTTTGCTACGCGTGAACCACTTGATTTAGAGTATCGAATGTTTGGCGAGAAAGGAAAAATGTTTTGGATGCGAACTCGCGGTAATGGTATTTTTAATAACCATGGTCGAATGATTTTAATATCGGGTATTAATATCGATATTACTGAAGTAAAAGAATCGGAAGAGCGAGTGAATAAAGCCAAGGAAGATGCTGAAAGGGCAAACCGCTCCAAGTCTAATTTTTTATCCAGTATGAGTCATGAGCTGAGAACACCTTTAAATGCTATTTTGGGTTTTTCAAGACTCTTGTCCGCAGATGCTACTTTAGATCCTTCTCAAGTTGAAAATGCAGAATATATTAATGATGCGGGCCAACATTTACTTCGATTGATTAATGATGTTTTAGACTTGGCGCAAATTGAGGCGGGAAAATTATCTTTGTCTGCTGAATCTGTTTTTCCTAGCCCTTTAGTTGAAGAGAGTATTAATTATTGTCGCAGTATTGCGGGTGATAAAAAAATCGGCCTTTATTTTGATGATAGCGGTTTGTCGGATAAATTTATTCAGGTTGACCCTGTTCGCTTAAGGCAGTGTTTACTTAATTTAATTAGTAATGCTGTGAAATACAATGTTCACGGCGGTAGTGTGAATGTGATCTTTAAAGATCAGTCTGGTGATTTAGAAATATCAGTGAATGATACCGGCCCGGGTATTCCTAAAGAAAAGCAATCTGCCCTGTTTGAAATGTTTAACCGTTTGGGGGCGGAGCGTTCTTCTGTGGAAGGTAGCGGTTTAGGCTTAGTATTAACCAAGCAGTTAGTCACGGCAATGGGGGGGGTGTTAAGTTATTGTGATGAGTCGGCACCGGGGGCCTCGTTTAAAATATTATTCCCTATTGCCGGACAAGCTGATTCTTTAGATGCACCTTTAGAGCAGCTCAGTGATGATAAACCGAAAAATATTAATTTAACATTCTCTGAATCTAAAAAAATATTCTATGTCGAAGACAATAAGTCGAATATACGGCTGATGGAGTCATTGATGCGCCCTAGCGGGCAGCTACTGTTACTTTCGGAGACCGATCCGTTTTTAGGCCTTTATAAAATTCGTAATACTTTACCTGATATGATTTTACTTGATATTAATTTACCCGGCATCAGTGGTTATGATTTGCTTAAGATACTTAAGCAAGATGTGAGTACTCGACACCTTCCTGTGGTTGCTTTATCTGCTAGCGCAATGGCAAAAGATGTTGAACGAGGTCTTGAGGAAGGTTTTGATGCTTACTTAACTAAGCCTTTGGATATTGAGGAATTATCGGGTGTGTTGAATCGTTTGTTCACAAAAGAAGAAGCCGTAGCCTAAAAGAATAGTAGGCTACGTGCTGTAACTTGTTCAGCGGCTCCTTAAGTATTGCTTAAGTGCTTTCCGGTAATAGAGATAAGCGCTTTGAATACTTTAGGCGGTGCGCAAACAACATTGCCTGTCACCATCATATCGTTACCGCCTTTAAAATCACCGACAAACCCACCGGCTTCTTTCACTAATAAAATGCCAGCGGCTATATCCCATGGCTGTAGTTTCATTTCCCAAAAACCATCATAGCGGCCTGCAGCAACGTAAGCGAGATCTAAGGATGCAGCACCCATACGGCGTATGCCGGCGCTATTCTGTTGGAGAACCGCTTCCATACTGTTTAGATAAGGTTTAACGTGGTCCAGTGTTTTTTCGTTGAAGGGGATCCCGGTTGCGATGAGTGAGCCGGCTAATCCTTTTTTATCTGTCACACGAATACGTCTACCATTCAGTGCGGCCCCTTTACCTCTACTCGCCGTAAACTCTTCGCGTTTGATTGGGTCTAGCACTACGCCATGCTCCAATTTTCCTTTATATAGACAAGCAATCGATATAGCGTAATGAGGGATACCGTTCACAAAATTGGTGGTGCCATCAATTGGGTCAATCAGCCATAAATAGTCTGAGTCTTTGCCTTCCGACTTACCGCTCTCTTCGCCATGAAAACTATGGTCAGGGTAGGCTTTGCGCAGATGGTATAAAACCTCCTTTTCAACTGCTCTATCAACTTCGGTAACGTAATCATTCTTGGATTTTTCTTCAATTTTGATCACATCACGGTGTTGTATGGCTTTTTCTAGTACTTCAGCGCCTTTTCTAGCGGCGCGGAGGGCCATTGTCAGCATGGGTTCCATAAGGTGGTTCCTGAATAAGGGGTAGGGCGGGTCTCTTGTCTTGCACGGCGTCGGCTTTATACGACAGCTGTTTTCATGATTCTGTTTCACAGCTCTCAAGTTTAAGCTTGGGCTGATTCAACGGGCGCGAAGTATAACGGATCGCTTGTCGCTTTTATAGAGGTTCCTATAGTTTACGATAGGTTGATTTCGGGTAGAATGCACGCCTCAAATGACATTCACCTTTCTTCCTAATAGTGGTTTATTACCCATGAGTTCAGACCAAGCCAAGTTATCTGCCGCATCTCAATCATTGTTGGACAATATTCGTATTGTTCTTGTTAATACAACTCATCCTGGCAATATTGGTGGTGTTGCGAGAGCGATTAAGAATATGGGCCTAACGCAACTCTATTTGGTTGAGCCTAAAGATTACCCTTCGGAGCGTGCGGAATGGCGTGCATCGAATGCGGTGGATGTCTTGGCCAATGCAACTGTAGTGGAAACCTTGGATGAAGCCATTGCTGATTGTGGGCTTGTAGTTGGAACCAGTGCGCGTGAGCGAAGAATACCTTGGCCTCTTTTTACTCCGCGTGAATGTGGTGAGCGTTCTGTAAAAGAAGCATCGCAACATCCCATTGCCGTTGTGTTTGGGCGTGAAGACCGCGGTTTGACGAATGAGGAGCTGCATAAGTGTCATTATCACGTGCATATCCCATCAAATCCTGAATATAGTTCGCTCAATATAGCGGCGGCTGTGCAAGTACTTGCCTATGAGCTCAGGGTGAGTTGTTTGACTGCTCAGCAAAATGGGGAGCCTTTGCACTTTGATGACTGGGATATGCCGCCAGCGAAATCCGAGGCGCTCGAGAATTATTACGAGCACCTTGAGAAAACCTTACAAAAGCTCGATTTCATACAAGCCGACAACCCTCGACAAACTATGACACGCTTGAGGCGCCTCTATAATCGTGTGCGTTTAGATGAAATGGAGTTAGCCATTATGAGGGGGATGCTGACAGCTGTTCAGAATTATATTTACCATACAGATAAAAAAATAGACGCGCTCGAAAATACTGACTCCAGTAAACCGGAGTCATGAAATAGCGTATATACCCTAGTAAATTACTAAGGTATATACTTGACTAAAAAGGTTGGTTATTGCACAATGTAGCCATTGTCATGCTCCGCCGTAGTGTATTCAAGAGGTGCTCTACGTCAGCATTCATAGTGCTCTATTTACAGTGCTTTGAATAACATTTATCGCCGACCGGGTAGGTTCGATTATGCGTTTAACCACTAAAGGCCGTTATGCCGTAACAGCCATGCTAGATTTAGCGATTCATGCTGATAAAGGCCCCGTTAGCCTTGCTGATATATCACAGCGCCAGGAAATATCCCTGTCTTACCTTGAGCAGCTATTCTCTAAGTTGCGTAAATCAGAGCTTGTAACGAGTATGCGTGGCCCGGGTGGCGGATACCAATTGAGTAGACCGCTTGAAGCTGTGTTTGTTGCCCAAATAATTGATGCTGTCAATGAGTCGATTGATGCGACTAATTGCAATGGCAAGGGCAATTGCCACCAAGGTGAGATTTGTTTGACTCACCATCTTTGGGAAGACCTTAGTGGGCAAATTCATAATTTTTTGAGCAATATTAGCTTGGCAGACCTTGTCGCGCGTAGAGATGTGCAACAGGTGTCTCTGAGGCAGTATCGCCAGCGCGAAGATGCAATGTCTCCAGATGTTATCTCTTCTTCTAACCTCGCGTAGCATTTTGATTGATAGTGTTTAATTGATGGTGTCTGCACTAAAGCAATAAGCGTATTCACATAAGATGTACTACATAGACGTATTTAAAAGGTATAAACGATGTCCTTAACATTTCCCATTTACTTTGATTACTCAGCTACAACACCTGTAGACCCACGAGTGGCTGAAGCCATGATGAATTGCCTTACTATGGCAGGTAATTTTGGTAATCCTGCTTCTCGCTCGCATGCTTATGGTTGGAAAGCGGAAGAATCTGTTGAAGCTGCTCGACAGCATGTTGCAGATTTAATCAATGCGGATCCGCGTGAAATCGTATGGACCAGTGGTGCAACAGAGTCGATTAACCTAGCGGTTAAGGGTGTTGCTCACTTTAATAAAAAGCGTGGTAAGCACATTATTACTTCTAAGATTGAGCACAAGGCAACCTTAGATACCTGTCGTCAATTAGAGCGTGAAGGGTTTGAGGTGACCTACCTTGACCCCGATAATCAAGGCTTGTTTACTCCTCAGGTTATTGCCGATGCTATTCGCGAAGATACGACAGTCGTTTCTTTAATGCATGTCAACAATGAAATCGGTGTTGTTAATGATATCGCCGCTATTGGTGAAGTGTGCCGCGAACGCAAAGTTTTCTTTCATGTTGACTGTGCGCAGAGCGCTAATAAATTGCCTATCGATGTTGAGGCAATGAAGGTCGATTTAATGTCTTTCTCTGCACACAAGGCTTACGGCCCTAAAGGTGTGGGCGCCTTGTATGTGAGACGTAAACCTAGAGTTCGTCTTGAAGCGCAAATTCATGGTGGTGGCCATGAGCGTGGTATGCGCTCAGGCACTTTGCCTACTCATCAAATCGTTGGTATGGGTGAGGCATTTCGTTTAGCTAAAATCGAAATGGATAAAGATCGTGAGCATGCAGAAGCTTTGCAAAAGCGATTCTTGGAAGGTATCGCAGATATGGAAGAAGTCCATATTAATGGCTCCTTGGAGCAACGAGTGCCTCACAATATTAATGTTAGCTTTGCCTTTGTCGAAGGTGAGTCATTGATTATGTCTCTAAAAGACCTTGCTGTATCTTCTGGATCTGCTTGTACTTCTGCCAGCTTGGAACCATCGTATGTACTGCGTGCTTTGGGTTTAAGTGATGAGTTGGCTCACAGCTCGCTTCGCTTTAGTTTTGGGCGCTTTACAAACAATGAAGAAGTCGATTATGCGATAGAGCAAGTGCATCATGCTGTAGCAAAACTGCGTGAATTGTCGCCACTTTGGGATATGTATAAGGATGGCATTGACCTTAGTACTATCGAATGGGCAGCCCATTGATACGGATCTTAAAAAGTCATCTGTGACTTTTAATCTATTGAAATGAGAGTATCGAAAGAATAGACGTATCGAAACAAACATACCGAAAAAACACTGACCTCAAGCACGAATTTTCTTGTGTTTTTTCGCGCATTGGCAAAAACCGATGCTTGCACCCATGAGTGCAGAATTATATATTTTTACAAATGAACTAGTTCTTACTGGAGAACAACAATGGCTTACAGTGAAAAAGTAATTGATCATTATGAGAATCCTCGCAATGTCGGTAAATTAGATGACGACTCCGATAATGTAGGTACGGGCATGGTCGGTGCTCCTGCTTGTGGTGACGTTATGCGTTTGCAAATACAAGTGAATGATGATGGTATTATTCAGGATGCAAAATTTAAGACCTATGGTTGCGGTTCTGCTATTGCATCTAGTTCATTGTTGACTGAATGGGTGAAAGGTAAATCTCTAGATGAAGCTGGCGAAATTAAAAATACCGAAATCGCAGAAGAGCTTGCTTTGCCTCCAGTTAAAATTCACTGTTCTGTTTTAGCTGAAGATGCAATTAAGGCAGCGATCAGTGATTTGCGTAAGAAGCGTAGTGAGTGAAAGCACGGTTACCGAATCTAAGGTTTAGCATTTATTTAAATTGGTACACCAGTGTTAAAATAGTGGTTTTAATATAACGATTCTAGAAGATGGGTTCTAAAAGTAGGCTTGATTTATGGCAGTGTTAATGACAGAAACAGCGAGGCAGCATATCGCAAAACAAATCGAAGCAAGAGGCAAAGGTGTCGGTATTCGCGTTGGTGTGAAGACCGCTGGTTGTTCAGGTTTGTCTTACGTTCTAGAATTTGTCGATGAAATGTCAGCCGAGGATACTGCTTTTGATCAGGGCGATTTTAATTTAATTGTTGACCCAAAGAGTTTGATTTATCTCGATGGTACCGAGCTCGATTTTGTTAAAGAGGGGCTTAATGAAGGTTTTCAATTCAACAACCCGAATATGAAAAGTGAATGCGGCTGTGGTGAAAGCTTTCATGTCTAGTGTTTAACTAACATAGATTTTTAATTCCGGTGCTGTAGCACCGGTTTTTATTTGTAAAAAAATAACGAACTTCTATTTTTTGAAAGTTGTTTCGTGGTTCTTGGTGACATTTCATAGCTATGGATTTAACACAAAATTATTATGAGTTGTTTGGCTTGCCTCAATCATTCTTGGTTGATCAAGACGAGTTGGCAAAAAGATATCGTCAATTGCAACGAGAATTGCACCCCGACAAATATGCGGGTAAAAGTGCCAGTGAGCAGCGAATATCAGTCCAATTTACGTCTTTAGTTAATGGCGCATATCAAACGTTAAAGTCTCCACTTCTATCGGCGGAGTATTTGTTGGAATTGGCTGGGCACCCACTAAATAGCGATAGCCTTACCATCAATGATGGTCGTTTCCTGTTTAAACAAATGGAGTGGCGAGAAGAACTGGCTGATTTATCAAGTACACTAAAGGCTAAAACGGCTGACCCTGTCAGTGTGGGTGGCCAGCTAGATGCTCTTCGATTAAATGTTGTTGCTATGAGACAACAATTGATAAGTGAATTCGAAACAGCATACGGTAGTGCATCATTTGGTGAGTCTAAACAACTAGTGGCTAAGTTACATTTTGTTGAAAAGATGCTGGTCAATATTGACCAGTTAGAAGATGAGTTAATAGCATAATTTATTTTTAATAAGGTGATGTTGAATCACTTTGTTTGACCGTTTTTATTTAAGGTATTTTAATGGCGTTATTACAAATTGCGGAACCAGGGCAGTCCCCTGAACCTCATGCTTTAAAGCGTGCTGTGGGTATTGATTTGGGTACAACGAATTCACTGGTTGCAACTGTTCGCAACGGTAAGCCAGAGACGCTCCCTGATCATGATGGGTATATGTTATTGCCTTCGGTTGTGCGTTATACCGCTACAGAAAAAATTGTCGGCCGGTCTGCAAAAAGTGCGGCTGCGTTAGACCCCTTGAATACATTGATCTCTATAAAACGCCTAATGGGTAAAAGTGGTGCAGAGTTAAAGGGATCTGATGAACAGTTTGCATATGATTTTGTTAATACAGATTCAATGGTTCCACATATTCAAACCGCCAGTGGCATTAAAACGCCAATAGAAGTGTCTGCAGATATCTTGTCTGAACTCGCTTCTCGTAGTCGAGAAACTTTAGGCGGTGAATTAGATGGTGTTGTAATTACTGTGCCCGCCTATTTTGATGATGCGCAGCGTCAGGCAACAAAAGATGCCGCTAATATCGCCAACTTAAAGGTGCTACGTTTGTTGAATGAGCCCACAGCCGCGGCGGTAGCTTATGGTTTGGATCAAAAAGAAGATGGCCTTATTGCCGTTTATGATTTGGGCGGTGGTACATTTGATATTTCTATTTTAAGGTTGAGTCAGGGTGTTTTCGAAGTACTCTCAACGGGCGGAGATTCTGCCTTGGGAGGTGATGACTTTGATTATGCGATCATGCAGTTTATTAGCGAGCATTTGAATATTGATTTTTCGCAATCACCTCAAAAAGAACGGCAGTTGTTAAATTTGGCATGTCATTTAAAGGAGCAATTAAGCGATACAGAGATTGCTCGTGGCGAGTATATTGAAGACGGTGTTGCACAAGCGGTGGAGCTATCAAGAGATCAATTTAATCATTTGGTGGACCCGTTGATTGCTAAAACGTTATTGTCATGTAAGCGCAGCTTGCGTGATGCTGATGTGGATAAAGCGGATATAACGAATATTGTTATGGTCGGCGGCTCTACACGTAGTTTGCGCGTTCGTGAAAAAGTGTCAGAGCTTTTTGCGAGAGAGCCGCTAATCGATATTGATCCGGATAAAGTGGTTGCTATTGGAGCAGCTTTACAGGCGGATGTCCTGGTTGGTAACAAGCCCGATTCAGATTTATTATTATTAGATGTTGTGCCATTGTCCCTTGGTTTAGAAACAATGGGTGGCTTAGTCGAAAAGGTGATTCATCGCAATACCACCATTCCAGTGACAAAGGCCCAAGAGTTTACGACATTTAAAGATGGGCAAACTGCCATGTCGGTTCATGTAGTTCAAGGCGAGCGAGAGTTAGTGAGTGACTGTCGATCTCTAGCTAAGTTTGATTTGAAAGGTATTCCACCGATGGTGGCGGGTGCTGCACATATTCGTATTACTTTTCAGGTCGATGCTGACGGTTTGCTTAGTGTGAGTGCAGAAGAAACATCGACAGGCGTTGCGGCTGATATCACGGTTAAACCATCTTATGGTCTAAGTGATGATGAGGTATCAGCTATGTTGAAGGATTCTTTTGCAAATGCTCAAGTCGATATTGCCGCTCGTGCACTTCGTGAGCAGCAAGTCGAAGCAGAACGATTAATTGAAGCTTTGTCAGTTGCTTTGGAAGAAAATGGTAAAGAGCTGTTATCTGACGAGGAGTACTCTTCTCTTCAGTCAGCGGTTGATAAATTAAAAGTAACGCATAATCAAGGCGATGCTGATACGATTCGTAATGAAATTGAATCTCTCAGTCAGCTATCGGATTCTTTTGCTGCAAAACGCATGGATAGTAATATTAAAAAAGCCCTGTCAGGGCACCATCTTGAAGAATTTGATAATACAGACGCAGGTATTCGCTAGCAATATTTGTATGTTTAAAGGCGTATAGGAGTTAGTTAATGCCAAAAATTGTTTTTTTACCTCATGAAGAAATCTGTCCCGAAGGCATGTCTATTGATGCTGAAAAGGGGGAGAGTATTTGTCGAGCGGCCTTACGTAATGGCCTTGAAATTGAGCACGCATGCGAAATGAGCTGTGCTTGTACGACCTGTCATGTGGTGATCAGAGAGGGTTATGATTCGCTTAATGAGGCAGATGAGCTGGAAGATGATTATTTGGATAAGGCTTGGGGGCTTGAGCCCGACTCTCGCTTAAGTTGTCAGGCTATCGTTGCAAATGAAGATTTGGTTGTTGAAATACCAAAATATACCATCAATATGGTGTCAGAAAACCATTAAGGTGTTGGTTTAGCAGAAGCTTTTGTTCTCTATGTCAGCCTGCAAAACGGTTGACTTTTAAACCACTTACACCTGGCTTTAGCGATATAATTGCATCTGCAAATTGTATTTTTCTCCGCTCCTGAGTGCGTTCATCTTGCGATGAGGTGACGACAAATAACGTGTCCAAATGTTCTCCGCCGAAGGTACAGTATTTAATGCCTGGGGTGGCGATTCTAATCTTCTCTATGCGTTCCCCTTGTTGATTGAAGCGACTGATGACGCCAATACCTCTATGTGATACCCACAAACAGTCTTCGTCATCTATACATAGGCCGTGAGGGTAACCTTCGGACTTTGAGATTCGACAGAAGCTATCGGTTTCTGTCGGCTGGCCCTGCTCATTAAGTGTGGTGACGTAGATGTAGCGATTATCTTTGCAGCTTTGATACAGCTTTTGCCCATTCTTGGAAAAAGCGGGAGGGGCTGAACACTTCCAGTTATCGCCACTAAGACGTTGCATATCCATTTGCTTGGATAGTTGGTATAGGTTCCCCTGTTGTGACTCTGGATTATCATGGTGCGTAAACGACCAGTAGTTTCCACCGTTATCGGTGATACCGGCAATCGTCTTGTAGTTGTTGGAAAAAGGCTCTGGTTTGGATATATAGCGTACTTGACGGGTTTGCATGTCGTAAAAGCCAATGCCATCTTCCAGTGTGGCGATAAAACCATTGTCTACCCGAGGAGATAGGCTCAATATGGGGGCATCGATCTCACAGTAGGTCAGCTCTTGCGAGGGTTCGTGGTATTGATAAAGTCGGCGATGGGCATCATCAACCCAAAATAGAGATTGTTGGCTGTCTATCCATACTGGCTGCCCGTTATCACTATTAGCCAGTGTGGTAATGCAATTAAGTTGCGTCATAAGTGGGTTTCATAGCTGGTTTGGGGCTTGCGGTCACTGGTTATTTTAATCGTAAAAAGCATATTGATCGCTTGTGTGCGCAGTTGTTTATTTGGTTTTATTATTCTTCAATATTGTTCACAATCGTAAGCAATGATTATATTGGTAACGTTTACATTTGTCATCATAGCAGAGATTGAAGAAAATGAAATTAAATAGCTTGAATGAGCTTTAGTTTTGAGGGTGAGTTGATTCGCGAACAATAATTTGATGTTTGAAGCGCTTTGAATCACTGCTTGCGGTGGAGTTTGAATCAATAATCTCGAACAATATTTTCATGGCTTGCTCGCCAATGTCGGCCATAGGGTTGTTAATTGTGGTCAGTGGTGGATCACATAGTTCTGCAAAGCGGGTATTGTGAAATCCCATAACAGAGATGTCTTGGGGAATATGTAATCCATTTTTCTTTATCCAGTGCATTGCTTCAATTGCTGTTTCGTCATCGGCGCAGTAAATACCTGTAGGTTTGGATGCGGACTGGATCATCGTGTTTAATTTGTCTTGTAGGCTTAACTTCTTCTTGTCTATTGCAGAATGATATTCAGGTACAGCTAGGTTGGCCTCTTGCATCACATTCAAATACCCGCGCTGCTGTTCTAGTGTACTTGTTGATGAGTAGTCTTGAGCGATAAAAGCAATTTGCTTATGCCCGTTTCTTAATAAATGCTGTGTTGCGTCTTTGGCCGCTTGAAAATAATTAATCGCGAGGTAGGGCAGGTTGTATGAATGGTCATCTGGAGCTGCGGGCTCACAGGCTAATACAATAGGTAATGCTTCGTTACTGGTTTGTTCTGCTTGTGGCGCTAGGCCAGTAAGAATGATAAAACCATCCGACTGCTTGCAGCGAATCATATGTTTGAAATAATCTAGAGACAAGCTGTTGAAGCCTGACTCTTTGACCAGCAATGTATATTCTTTGTTATTTGCTAGTTGATTAATCGTTTTAATAATGGGCTCATAGAGTAAAGAGCTTATTTTAGGTACCACCGTAATGATTAAACCGGTTTTCCCGCGTCGCAAATTTTGTGCAAGTGTGTTGGGTGAATAGTTGATTTTATCTATTGCATATTGAACTTTTTCCTGTGTTTTTTTACTGACTTTATCTGGGTTATTGAAGTAGCGTGAAACGGTAGCAATAGAAACCCCAGCAATTTTGGCAACTTTTTTAATCGACATAGCGTTAAATTCAAAGCATTCTTGTTTTAGTTGTATACATCTTTATCTTTTATTCACTTTAATGGTCATTGTTGCCCGTCTTCCGTTCTTTGGGCTCAGTGCTGCTTTTGCATTCTGATCACTTAAAGTTAGAGTATAAAAAATGCTTAGATAATAGAGATTTCTTTGTAATATCTTTCATTTTTTAACAGTGCGTGTCTTTTTAGCTTTTTTAGCATTCATGTGCAATATAATTAACGTTATTTTTACTTTTTTGGCGCCTAATTCAACATAGAGGCCAAAAAAAACGTTTATATTACTTTTTGTTATTTTTTTTCATATGTATCTTTCTTTTTTGCATAACGAGTATGTTCTCAATAATGGACGCTATATGGGGTGCCATTTTTTATTTCTAGGTCCGCTTAAATTGGTTTTTATTGTGGCTCGCTATTGATGCAAGGAGTATAAATACTTACAATGTCGCCCGTTTTGAGTCTAGGCTCTAATTTAATGAGCGCTGCGGATAAAAATACATTCGCCTTATTATTGGATGTTGATCATAAATCTCATCTACCCGCCTTCTTTATGACTATTTTCATATTCATTTTTGCTTTATTTAGGAGACACTGTTGTGACAGTTGAACGCACTCTTTCCATTATTAAACCTGATGCCGTTGCTAAAAACGTGATTGGTGAAATTATTGCTCGTTTTGAGCAGGCTAGCTTGCAAGTCGTTGCTGCGAAGCTAATCCACTTAAGCCGTGAGCAGGCCGAAGGTTTTTATGCTGAGCATAAAGAGCGACCTTTCTTTCCAGCGCTTGTAGAGTTTATGACTTCAGGCCCTGTTGTAGTGCAAGTGTTAGAGGGTGAAGGCGCCGTGCTTAAAAATCGTGAATTGATGGGTGCTACTAACCCGCAAGAAGCTGAAGCAGGCACTATTCGTGCTGATTTTGCTCAATCTATCGATGCTAATGCTGTTCATGGCTCTGATTCACCCGAATCTGCTGCCAGAGAAGTGAGCTACTTTTTTGAGAACAATGAGATTTGCTCTCGATAATACTTTTAAGCGCTTCTAAATACTTATGAAGTGTTTAGAGCGCTATTGATGTACCCTAAGCCCTATGACAAAAGATTCTGTGAGTGACAGTGTAATCAGCGGAGATAATGCCAAGCAAAAGGTGAATCTGCTGGGGATGTCGCCTACCGCGATGGCTGATTTTTTTGAGTCTATAGGCGAAAAGCCCTTTCGTTCGACTCAATTATTGAAGTGGATTCATCAAAATGGAGTTGATGATTTTGACTTGATGTCCAATATCAGTAAATCGCTGCGTGAAAAGCTGAAGCAAGTTGCCGTTATTAAAGGCCCCAAGGTTGTTCAGCAGTTAGACTCTAGCGATGGTACCCGTAAGTTTTTATTTGAGATTGAGGGTTCAGGTTCATCCTCCGGTAAAAACGTCATTGAGACGGTCTACATTCCTGAAGGGGATAGAGGCACGCTTTGTGTGTCGTCGCAAGTCGGTTGCTCTCTCGACTGTAGTTTTTGCGCTACCGGGAAGCAAGGTTTTAACCGGGATTTAACGGCGGCTGAAATTATTGGGCAAGTATGGGTTGCTGCGAAGTCATTCGGTCAACTTAAGCCCAAAGCGCCTCGTTCGGTGACCAATGTGGTCATGATGGGGATGGGCGAACCGTTGATGAACTTCGACAATGTGGTTGCTTCCATGACCTTGATGATGGATGACAACGCCTATGGTTTATCTAAGCGGCGCGTCACCTTAAGTACTGCCGGTGTTGTTCCAGCCTTAGATCGATTGGGTGAGGTGACCGATGTGTCCTTAGCTGTCTCACTCCATGCGCCAAATGATGAACTACGTAATCAGTTGGTGCCTATTAATAAAAAATACCCTATTGCTGTTCTCCTCGACTCGGCTAAGCGATATATAGAGGGCTTACCCGATAATCGTCGCAAAATCACAATCGAATATACGCTAATAGATCAAGTCAATGACCGCCCCCAACATGCTCATGAGCTGGCTGAGTTGTTGAATGACATCCCTGTTAAAATTAATTTGATCCCCTTTAACCCTTTTGGTTTGGTTGATTATAAAAGAGTCAGCAATAATGCCTTGAGGCGCTTTCAAGATATTCTAATCAAAGCCGGTCATACCACAACAATAAGAACCACTCGCGGTGATGATATTGATGCAGCTTGCGGTCAATTAGCCGGAGAGGTGAATGATCGGACTCGTCGTAGTGCTCGCTATCGTGAATCTTTGTCTAACAAAACCCCTCTAGAGGCTGTCAAACTAGTGCCTCGTCCTTAATCATTTGATAGAGTACGCATTCTTGAGCTGAAGAGCTGGTCTTAGTGCCGGATGCTGTACATAATAAATGCTCAATGCTTTTATTATGTTTATACTCGAGGGCTGAGGCCCAAGGCCTTTTGTGGGCTCAAAGCTGTAACATAATAGTAGTGGATGCTTTTCCTAAAACTACAACATATATGAGAGAGGTAACCGTGAGCAGCACCCTGCGCTCGACTAATCTAATTCTATTTACACTGTTGATAGCCTTTTTGTCAGGCTGTGTGCAGACCACCTACCCAAAACAAAAAAAGGTCGATAAGAAAAAGTCTCTAGAGAGTTATATTACTTTGGGTATGGCTTATTTGGATCGAAATGATCGCGATTCTTCTCGGCGTAATTTTGAAAGGGCTTTGGAAATCGATGGCGGTTCTCACGAGGCTCATAATGGTATGGGCTTGCTTTATGAGCTGAATGGAGAGCTTGAACTGGCAGAAAAGTCTTTCAAGCGATCTATTCGTGAAAAGCGAGATTTTACACAGGCACGTGTTAACTATGGTGTCTTTTTGTATCGCCAGCAACGCTATCAAGAGGCTTATGGTAATTTTGAGGCCGCGTCAGAAGATCTAAAATATGATCGCAGGGCCTTAGTATTAGCTTATGTGGGGCAGGCGGCACAGAAACTCAATAACGGTGTTCGAGCTAAATCTGCATTCGAGCATGCTGTTAATATCGATAATCAGCTGCCATTGCCGATAATAGAGCTAGCTCAAATTAGCTTTGATGCTCAAGATTATGCTGCTGCAAAAAACTACTTAGATCAATATACCCGCGTATCCAAGCCCTCTCCCAAGAGTTTGTGGTTGGGTATTCGTATAGAGCGCATCTTTGGTAATAAAGATAAAGAAGCTAGCTATGCTTTGGCGCTAAGAAATTTACACCCCTACTCTAAAGAATACTTGGAATACAAAAAACTACTCGACCAGCAGGTTAGATAGAATGGCCAACAATAATAAGAAGATAGCTGAGGAAACTACATTTAAAGGAGATAGCCCAGGTAAGTTACTTGCTAAAGGGCGTAAAAATGCGAAGTTAAGTGAAAGAGATGCTGCCGACGCATTGAAGATATCAGTGAGTCGCCTTAAGTCGATAGAAGAAGATGATTTTAGCGTCTTTCCTTCTGAGACCTATGTAAGAGGGCATCTACGTAACTATAGTCGTTTGCTTAAGGAGGATGAGCAAAAAATCTTAGATGCCTATAATAGCAATAAGCCCGATGGCGGTGTTGCTGATGTAGTTGATATGAGAGAGGAAGTATTGCCGTCTCATGCTAGTCAAAAACGGTGGTGGATCGTTTATATTGTTTTGGTGGCATTGGCTTTGATTTGGGTTTTGTCTTATTGGATGTTGAGCTCTAGTGATGAATCATCGAGTGCTTTGAGTTTGGATGCGCAGGTGGCCGCAGAGGCAAACCAAGATGTACCGCTAAATCCCTTGGGGTTAAATGGTTCCGATAATACGACGACCTCGACAGCCACGTTCGATGCATCTTCAGTGTCATCGCTTCCAAACTCTAATTCGAGCAATGATGATGAGGATAGTGGTAGTAGTAGAGACGGTGCTGACAATGGCGACCTTGCCGTTGTTACTGATGGTTTCTCACCTTCATCTCCCGCGCTTGATGGCGAAAATAGCGACCGTAATGAGCAGCCGATAGTCGTTAGTCAATTGACAGCATCGGAATTAGTTAAATCAATACAGGCGCAAGAGCAAGACAAGCAAACCGATGTTCAGCCGGTTATTGAGGGAGATACCTTGGAGTTTGGTTTTGCCAATGCATCTTGGGTTCAGGTAACTGATGCTACAGGTACTGTATTATTTAAAGGGCTCAATAAGTCTGGCGCTGAATTGGCTCTTAATGGCAAGGCTCCCTTTAGAATTGTGATCGGTAATGTTGAAGGTACATCACTAGTGTACAATGGTGAATCAGTTAGTCTGGATGCGCCCAAAGGTAAAAACACCTTGCGGCTTACATTGGGCGGTTAGCTTTGGTAGCTTTAATCTCATGATGCTTGGTGCGTGCTTCCTCACCGTCTATTTAGTGCTTACAGTGTCTGCTTGTGAAGGATGTTCCAGCCAATATACCGTCTTTTCGTTCGTAGCGAGCAATCTAAACCCTTATGGGCTGGATTCCTTGGAGCCTTATCGACAGTCGTGGCAGCTTATTGTGTCCAATATTGTCGTAAGTTAGTGAGCTATCGATTATATATTAATGATTGGTCAACCATTAAAGGAATGAGGATAGCTTGATTGCAGCGTCTAAATAGCAGTCAAAATACATTGAGCTAGTCTCATAGCACCATTTTCCCCTATAATGCCCCACCTTTAAATCTACATAGTGATAATACCGGATCTGTTTTGAAGAAAATCCAAGCCATTCGTGGCATGAATGACCTATTGCCTGATGATTCAGCTTTATGGCAATACCTAGAGTCAAGTGTGTCTGCTTGCCTGCAATCTTATGGCTACAAGGAAATTCGCTTTCCTTTATTGGAAAAAACAGAGTTATTTAAGCGCTCCATTGGTGAAGTCACGGATATTGTAGAAAAGGAAATGTATACCTTTGCCGATCGTAATGATGAGAGTTTAACGTTAAGGCCCGAGGGTACGGCATCTTGCGTTCGTGCCTGTGAAGAGCACGGTCTACTGTATAACCAAACTCAGCGTTTATGGTATACCGGTCCAATGTTTCGTTATGAGCGCCCTCAGAAAGGTCGCTTGAGACAGTTTCATCAAATTGGTGTGGAAGCCTTCGGTTTCAATGGGCCCGATATTGATGCTGAGCTCTTATTGATCACAGCCAGGCTGTGGAGCATCTTAGGGTTAGCTGATGATGTGACGCTAGAGATTAATTCACTAGGGACAACGGAATCTAGGGCGCGTTATAAACAAGCCTTAGTCGATTACCTTACTGTAGTAAAAGATCAGTTAGATACTGACAGTCAGCGACGTCTAGATACAAACCCTTTGCGTATTCTTGACAGCAAGAGCGCAGAGACGCAGGCACTCTTATCCAATGCCCCAGTCCTGTCTGACTATTTATGCGATGATTCACGTGAACATTTTGAAAGCCTTAAGGCGATGCTGGATACTGCGGGTATTACCTACAGAGTGAACCCCCGCTTAGTACGCGGTTTAGACTATTACGGTTATACCGTCTTTGAGTGGGTAACGGATAAATTGGGCGCTCAGGGTACAGTCTGTGCCGGCGGTCGATATAATGGTTTGGTCGAACAGTTGGGAGGTAAAGCCACGCCAGCAGTTGGCTTTGCCATGGGTGTTGAGCGTTTGGTTTTATTGTTGCAGACGCTCGATAAAATACCAGAATCGATTAGTGACAAGCCAAATATTTATATTGCTGTTGCCGGCGACTATCAAGCATACGCACTGACAGTCGCTGAACAATTACGGGAACGCTTTCCGCAATTGCGCTGTCTGACTCACTGCGGCGGTGGTAGCATAAAGTCTCAGATGAAAAAGGCAGATAAAAGTCAGGCCGAACTAGCGCTGGTAATAGGCGAAGATGAAGCCAGTAAAAAAGAAGTGACGATAAAACATTTACGTGAAGATAAGCCTCAGCAAACGATAACGCTTGCCGAGCTTTTTCTTCAGTTAACGCAGCAATTTGCAAAGTAATTAACAACGCAGTCAACAACAATTTTAGAAAAATAAACAGGGGTAAGAAGTGGCAGATCATTTATCAGATGAAGAGCAGTTACAGGTTCTCAAAAATTGGTGGAACGAAAATGGACGTTCATTGGTATTGGCTGTAGCGCTGGGCTTGGGTGCTTATTTTGGTTGGCAGTGGTGGACTCAACATCAACAAAACTATGCAGAAAGTGCAGCGCAAGTTTACACTGAATTATCTGAAACAGTTGCCGCATCAAACGGTGAAGAGCTAACAGAAGAGCAGCATAAAACAGCCCAGTTTTTAATTGAGCAGCTGCAAAGTGACTACAAAGACACCCTTTATGCAGCTAATGCATCGCTTTTAGCTGGGAAGTTAGCTGTTGATAAAAATGACTTAACGACAGCGGAAACTGAGCTAAGCAAGGCGCTCGATTTCAGTGATAAAGACATTAAGATTATTGCTTCTCTAAGGTTGGCTAAAGTGTATTTGGCGCAAGAGAAGTATGATTCAGCTTTGGCGCTTGTAGATGAGTCTAAAGATAATGGCGGAGCCTTTACTGGTGCTTATGCTGCAGCACGTGGAGATATCTTATCAGCCAAGGGTGAGACCGAATTAGCTCGTAATGCTTATCAGCAAGCCTTAGATGCTCTAGAGGGTGTCTCAGGCAGAGATAGCGGATTACAGCGACAGCTCTTGGAAATTAAACTGTCTAACCTGTCACCCGCAGGAGACGCATCTTAATGCTCGCTTTTCGATCCTTTCTATCCTATGTCTTTGTATTCGCAACAGCTTTAGTGCTGGTTGGCTGCTCTTGGTTTGGTGACAAGAAAAAACAGCCAAATGAATTGACTGATATTACGCAGAGGGTCGATATCCAGCGCCGTTGGGAAGCAGATGTAGGTTCTGGTCTTAGCGACTTATATCGATTAATGCCGCCCACACTAGATCAGCAAGCTGTCTATGCGAATGATTATAAAGGCCGTGTTTATGCTTTTGATCGAGAAAGTGGCAAGCGCTTATGGAAACAAGATTTAGACTTAGATGTCGCTTCTGGTCTTGGCTTGGATGACAACGTGGTTTTGATAGCGTCGCTTGATGGCGATATTGTTGCTTTGGATAAAGACAGTGGTGCAGAGCAATGGCGAGCAAATGTGACAAGTGAGGTTTTAGCTCCCCCTCAAAGCAACGGTTCTGTTGTGGTCGTCCAGACGAACGATGGTAAGCTGTTGGGGCTAGATGCAAAGAGTGGTGAGAGTTTGTGGAGTTATACCTCCCAGCTGCCTATTCTTACCTTAAGGGGCACGGCAACGCCGCAGGTCTTTGGTCCTAATGTGATCACAGGTTTTGCGAATGGTAAGTTACTGGCCTTATCTGCTGTTGATGGTACTCCCTACTGGGAGAGAAGAATCGCCCGACCTCAAGGTAAGTCAGATATTGAGCGTGTTGTTGATATCGATGGTAGCCCTGTGATCAGTGGTCAATTAATTTATGCCACTAGTTACAATGGAACTTTAAGTGCTTTGACGCCACGAGGTGATATCGTTTGGTCACAATCAAACTCAAGTTATAGTAGTCCTGTCGTTATCGGAAACAGTGTTATCGTTTCTACCGCAGAAGGTTGGATGAAGGCATTTAATGCCGAAACAGGCTTGTTACTTTGGGAGACGAAGTTACTCTCAGGCCGTAAACTAGCCGCGCCTCAGAATCTGGCGGGTTTCGCTGTGACAGCGGACTATGAAGGTTATGTTCACGTGTTTGATACCGATTCTGGTGCCATACTTGATCGTTTTCGTATTGACAGTGATGGCGTGCGTTCACCGATGGTAACGGATGGCTCCTATCTGTATGTTCTAGGTAATGATGGCGTACTTGCCTCGATTGCCGTTTATTTATTTAAATCCTAACTGGTCTATCCATGTTGCCTGTTATTGCCCTTGTCGGGCGTCCCAATGTGGGTAAATCCACTCTCTTTAATCGCCTCACTAAAAGCCGTGATGCTTTGGTTGCCAATTATGCTGGGCTAACACGAGATAGAAAATACGGCGAGGCCCAAGTGGGCGACCGCCAATTAATCTGTATCGATACCGGTGGTCTGACGGGCGGAGAAGAGGGCATCGATGGCGCAATGGCAGAACAGTCCTTGCTAGCGATTACTGAAGCAGACTTAGTCTTGTTCCTAGTGGACTGTCGAGCAGGCTTAACACCATCTGACTCCCATATTGCCAATCATTTACGCACGACAGGAAAGCGTGTGCTGTTAGTCGCCAATAAGGTTGATGGTAATGATCACGATGTTGTCGTAGCGCCGTTTTATGAATTAGGTTTTGACAGTTTGTTTGCTATTACAGCAACCCAAGGGCGTGGTGTTCGAGCTCTAATGGAAAAAACGCTTGAGCTATTACCGGAGCCAGAGGTATTAGAATCTGATTTAGAAAGCCAAGGTATTAAAATGGCGGTGGTTGGCCGTCCTAACGTCGGTAAGTCGACTCTAGTCAATCGTATGCTCGGTGAAGATCGCGTCGTTGTGTATGACATGCCAGGGACCACAAGGGATAGCGTCTATATCCAATACGAGCGTTTTGACAAACCTTATACCTTAATCGATACCGCCGGTATTCGACGCCGTAAGAATGTAAAAGAAACGGTTGAAAAGTTTTCGATTGTGAAGACATTGAAAGCCGTTGAAGATGCAAATGTAGTGATATTGTTGATTGATGCTCAAGAGGGCATTGTTGATCAAGATCTGCATTTGATGGGGCATGTCATTGATGCCGGTCGTGCATTAGTGGTGGCTGTGAACAAATGGGATGGTTTGGAGCAAGAAGCTAAGCAATTCATTAAAAATGAATTGGAGAGGCGTTTACGTTTCGTTGATTTTGCCAATGTGCATTTTATCTCGGCTTTGCATGGGACCGGTGTAGGGCATTTATATGAGTCTGTTGAACAGGCTTATAAGTCGGCAACGGATCGCTTCTCAAGTAACTATTTGACTCAAGTGTTACAAATGGCGGTTGCTGATCATCAGCCGCCAATGGTACGTGGCCATCGCATTAAACTACGTTTTGCTCACCCCGGTGGACATAACCCACCCATTATTGTTATTCACGGTAATCAAACCAAAGAGATTCCCGGTCACTATGTCCGTTATCTAGAAAAGACCTTTCGACGTGCTTTAGAGCTTCATGGCACACCTGTCAGGTTACAATTCAAGTCATCTGATAACCCCTTTGCAGGGAAATCTCCCGGTACTCGCCAACAAGCTCGTCAACGACGCATCGCTGCTCATTCTGCGGGCAAGTCTAAAAAATTAACTAACAGCACTAAAAACAAAAAGAGGTAGAGCTCCGCTCTATATTCCTGACGATAAGCAGTGCCACCCCCTATCCACTAATCGCTGTTTCATCGATGCCGCTTTTAAGTCGCAATGGTTTTTATTGCGTTTTGCCTCCAAGATAGACACGATAGAAGAGCCACTTTTTTGCAAGGTTACACGACAAGGAAGGTGTTGAGCATTGTCTCCGTAGTGAATACTTACCTCTGCTGTCTTGCCTGCGGTTGAGCAAAAGTAGCCCGCGGTATGCATGTTAGCTTCTAGCCTGTCAGCTATCACAGCTTGTGAATTAGGCACTAAAAAAGCGGCCATAAGAAATAATAACCGTATTGGGTGTGGCTGTATTGGGTTTAACATGGGGTACCTCTAAGAACTAATACAGGTGCGCGTGACCTAGTTCACATAATCTTTGTATTGACTATAGCTAGTTGTAGAGGTTTTTTAGGATGATTTTGTTATGGAAAACCGATGAAAAAAGCGACAAAGTTTTAAGCTAGAAACGACACATGTTCCATGATACGTTTCACGATGTTGGGTGAAAAAATGGAGTCAGTGGTAGGGTCGCTTATTAATGAGAGGCTGAGATAATGCGCTAATTTACCTATGTCACTGCAATGGGTCGGGTCAGGAGGTTTAGCCATCAATATGAGTGATTTTACTGGTAAGGCGTCCTTCGGCTAAATGAGTATGCAGTTCATCGCCTATTTTAGTTGTGCTCGTATTTTTTAAGATTTGATCATCGGAGTCTTTAGCGATGCTATAGCCTCGAGCCAGAATGTCGAGCGGGTTGACTGCATTGAGTAATTGCGCTTTTGCTGTCAACTGGTGCTTTTTACTTGATAGCTGCATGTCGATAGCTTTTTGAAAGCGCTTTTTGCCTTGCCTTAGTCGTTCATTGTGTTGCTGTATTTGTTTATTAGGGTGTTGTTGGAGCAGGCGTCGCTGATAGCCGTGCAGAGATTGCTTCAGTTCATTTAGCTTGCGTTGGCTATTGCGGGTCAGATTTTTTTGATAATCGGCGATTTGTTTTTGCTTGTGCTGTAGTCGTTCTCCCGGGTGGCGCAATCGTTTTTTTAGAAACAATAGTTGCTTTTGTTTTTGTTGTAGTTGTGATTGTTGTCGTTTAATTAATTGTAGTTGCCAACCATCGAGCGCTTGCTCCCATTCATCTAAGTCTGGCGTTGCTATCTCCGCACTTGCCGAGGGGGTAGGTGCGCGAACATCACTGACAAAGTCACAAATAGTAAAATCAACTTCGTGGCCGACAGCGCTGACAGTAGGTATTGGGCAATCGCTGATGGCACGGGCTAATGCCTCATTGTTAAAGGCCCAAAGATCTTCAATGGATCCTCCTCCGCGGCCTATAATAAGTAAGTCAAATTGCTGAAAGTGCTCGGCATTTTTGAGGGCTTGAAGCATCTCTGGTACCGCATTTTCCCCTTGAACAGCAACGGGTAAGATAGTGACGGGTGCAATAGGGTAGCGCCGCTTGAGTACGCTGAGGATATCTCGAACAGCTGCTCCTGTCGGAGATGTAATGACTCCGATATGCGAAGGGAATAGAGGCAGCTCCTGCTTTGCTGACTCGTCGAATAAGCCTTCACTCTGTAGCTTTAATTTAAGTGCCTCATAGGCTTGTTGGAGTGCGCCCGCACCTGAATCTTCCATGTGTTCGGCGATTAACTGATATTCACCACGGCCTTCATACAAGCTGACTCTGGCGCGAATAAGTACTTGCTTACCTGACTCAGGTTGCCAGCGTAGACGCTGGTTGGCATTTTTAAACATGGCGCAACGGACTTGGGCGCGATCGTCTTTTAGTGAAAAATACCAATGGCCAGAGCTGGGTTTAGCTAAATTAGATATTTCTCCAGATACCCAAATCAGTGGAAGGTGGGTTTCTAGTAACTGTTTGGCGCGGCGGTTGAGTTGGCTAACAGAAAAAACATTTTTTTCAGGCAGGGCATTTGAATTCATGCATGCATGGTAAATCAATGTTGATCAAATTGGTATTGAGCGCTGAATAGAGAGATCAAATTCATTCCTTCTTTTTCTTTGAACGTCTAAATTACTTAAAAACAACAGATTAGATTTACCCGCATCCACTAAAAGTTTATAATTGCCGGTTTACTCAATCTCGGTCAAAGTCTGATCCTTACTTTAAGGTCGGGAGTTTTTACCGATTAACTGGATTGAAGATTTCTATGTTGCGAATACGCGAAGAAGCACTCACATTTGATGACGTTTTACTGGTTCCCGGTTATTCGGAGATTACGGCAAAAGATGTCTCCCTACGCACACAACTCACACGCAATATTCATTTGAATATTCCTTTGGTTTCAGCAGCGATGGATACCGTTACCGAATCTAATTTAGCGATTTCCCTCGCTCAAGAAGGCGGTATTGGTGTGATACACAAAAGTATGTCCATCAAAGAGCAGGCCATGCAGGTTCGAGCGGTTAAAAAGTTCGAAGCTGGCGTCGTTAAAGACCCGATTACTATTGAGTCGAATGCGACTATTAAAGATCTCATTAAGTTAACCCAGCAAAATAATATTTCTGGTGTGCCCGTACTAGAGAATGGGCAGTTGGTGGGTATTGTGACAGGTCGAGATGTGCGTTTTGAAACGAATCTAGATGCCACTGTCGCCAGCATTATGACAGGTAAGGATCAACTCGTTACCGTTCAAGAGGGCGCAGAAGCCGGTGATGTAAGAGAGTTGTTACACAAGCACCGTATTGAGAAAGTATTAGTCGTTAATGATGCTTTTGATCTTTGTGGTTTGATCACGGTGAAAGACATCAATAAAGCTGAGCGTTATCCCAATGCGTGCAAAGACCCAGAGGGTCGTTTACGAGTGGGAGCTTCTGTTGGTACCAGCCCCGATACGGATGATCGTGTTGAAGCCTTGATAGCAGCGGGTGTCGATGTGTTAGTGGTTGATACTGCTCATGGTCATTCTAAAAATGTAATAGAGCGCGTCCGTAAGATTAAGCAAGTTTACCCCGAGATTCAGGTGATTGGCGGTAATATTGCCACGGCGGAAGCGGCAAAAGCGTTGGTAGAAGCAGGTGCAGATGGTGTGAAAGTGGGCATTGGCCCAGGCTCTATTTGTACAACACGTATTGTGAGTGGTGTGGGTGTTCCACAAATATCCGCTGTAGCGAATGTAGCAGAAGCTTTAGTGGATACGGGTGTTCCTGTTATTGCCGATGGTGGTATTCGCTTTTCGGGCGATATTGCTAAGGCGATTGTCGCTGGAGCGAATGCGATTATGGTTGGTTCGATGTTTGCGGGCACTGAAGAAGCGCCAGGTGAAGTTGAGCTGTATCAGGGCCGTACTTACAAATCTTACCGTGGTATGGGTTCTCTAGGTGCAATGGCAAAGACGCAAGGTTCATCAGATCGTTATTTCCAAGAGGGCAGCGCGGTAGAGAAGTTGGTGCCAGAAGGTATCGAAGGCCGCGTACCTTATAAGGGCCCGCTATCGGCCATTGTGCACCAATTAATGGGTGGACTACGTTCTGCGATGGGGTATACCGGTTCACGTTCTGTCGATATTATGCGTACTCGCCCTGAGTTTGTCAGAGTGACGTCGGCAGGTATGGGTGAGAGTCATGTGCATGATGTGCAAATCACCAAAGAAGCCCCCAATTATCCAGTTCGTTAAAAGCTCCTGCGTTGCCAATACGGCGTTGAAAATGATCTTAAAATGCTCACTTATTCACTTAAATTTAGGGTAATAAGTTCCGCTTTTGCGATCATTTTCGTCTTGTCTGACTGCCTCGCTAATGCTTTTTTCTTAATGTTATTCACAAAACTTGCAACTAGATTGATTATGTCTAGATGCTAATAGAGTTATTTACATGACACAAGATATCCATTCAGAACGCATTTTAATCATCGATTTCGGATCTCAATATACGCAGTTGATCGCGCGACGCATTCGTGAGATTGGCGTCTTTTCTGAGATACGCCCTTTTGATATTTCAGAGGAAGAGCTAAAAGAATTTAATCCCAAAGGTATTATTTTATCGGGTGGCCCAGAGTCGGTAACGGCGGGCCAATCGCCAAGAGCGCCTCAAATAGTATTTGAATTGGGTATCCCTGTACTCGGAATTTGTTACGGCATGCAAACCATGGCCGAGCAATTAGGTGGGGCGGTTGCTTCATCTTCTGTACATGAATTTGGTTATGCCGAAGTCAAAGTTGAAGGCGAAGGTGCGTTGCTGTCGGGTTTGAATGATCGTTCCGATAATAATGCAGACGCTCATCTTGACGTGTGGATGAGTCATGGGGATAAGGTCAGTCAAATGCCTAAAGAGTTTGCTTTAATGGCATCGACGGGGTCTTGCCCTATCGCGGGAATGGCGTGGGAAGAAAAGCAATTCTACGGTGTTCAGTTCCATCCTGAGGTCACTCATACTCTACAAGGGCAGGCTTTATTTGAGCGTTTTGTATTGAATTTTTGCGGCTGTAAGGCGCTTTGGACAGCGGATAATATTATTGAAGATGCTGTCTTTAGAGTACGTGAACAGGTCGGCGATGAAAAAGTACTATTAGGCCTATCTGGTGGTGTTGACTCTTCTGTGGTTGCGGCGCTTTTGCATAAAGCAATTGGCGATCAGCTTACTTGTGTCTTTGTCGATAATGGATTGCTAAGACTTAACGAAGGCCAGCAAGTGATGGACATGTTCCATGCTGATTTTGGTTTAAATGTGATTAAAGTCGAAGCTGAAGATCGCTTTTTAGGCGCCTTGGCAGGTGAGGTCGATCCTGAGGCTAAACGTAAAATTATTGGGCGAGAGTTCGTTAACGTCTTTCAAATAGAGTCCGAAAAACTGGTTAATGCCAAATGGCTAGCGCAAGGAACTATCTACCCTGATGTGATTGAATCTGCAGGTGCGAAAACAGGAAAAGCGCATGTCATCAAGTCTCATCACAATGTCGGTGGGCTGCCGAAGGATATGAAACTCAAACTCGTTGAGCCGCTACGAGAATTGTTCAAAGATGAAGTAAGAAAAATAGGTCTCGAGCTTGGTTTACCACATGACATGTTATATCGTCACCCATTTCCTGGACCAGGGTTAGGAGTCAGAATACTCGCAGAAGTTAAGAAAGAATATGCTGACTTACTTAGACTAGCGGATAATATTTTTATCGAAGAACTATATAAACATGATCTTTACCATAAGACCTCACAAGCCTTCGCGGTTTTCTTACCAGTAAAATCGGTTGGAGTGATGGGCGATGCACGTAAGTATGATTATGTGGTTGCACTTAGAGCTGTTGAGACCATCGATTTTATGACGGCGCGCTGGGCTCATCTTCCGTATGAATTTTTAGAGCACGTTTCCAGTAGAATTATAAATGAGGTTGATGGAATTTCTCGAGTCACTTATGACATATCTTCAAAGCCACCCGCAACAATTGAGTGGGAATAATAAGTGTCTCTAGTCCAAGTTTGGTAGTTCGATGACCGAATCAGCTGTACATGAACGGTGGATGTCTCGAGCTCTTGAGCTTGCTGATCTCGCACAACAACAGGGAGAAGTACCCGTTGGGGCGGTTGTTGTCAAAGACGATAAACTTATTTCCGAAGGTTTTAATCAATCAATAAAGTGCAATGATCCCTCGGCTCACGCCGAGATAGTTGCACTGAGGAATGCGGGTCAGGTACTCAAAAACTACCGTACCGTAGATACTACGATGTATGTAACGTTAGAACCTTGTGCAATGTGCGCAATGGCAATGGTTCACGCCAGAGTTAAAACTGTTGTTTTCGCTACTCGGGATCCTCGAACAGGCGCTGCTGGAAGTTTATATCAGCTGTTACAGCATTCAGGTCATAATCACCAAATCGAAATTATCGAAGGTGTTCTGCAACCGCACAGCGCAGAATTGCTCAAGTCATTCTTTAAACAACGCAGGCAAAAGAAACCTAAATGCTAGAAGCTTTTGTTGCTTTAGTTGTTGCGACCGCAGCCATGTTAGGATCTCCTGGTCCGGCGCCACTTGCGCTTGCTGCGACCAGTGCCAGTTACGGAATTAAAAATGCTTTAGCATTCTACTTTGGAATTTTAGCAGGATTGTTTGCAGCTATTATAGGTGCAATTTTCGGCGTATCGATTTTGATAGAGAGCCATCCAAATGCAAGATTGGTCTTGCAGGTAATTGCGTCGCTTTATTTGTTATTTGTTACCTACAAAATAGCAACCGGACCTATTGTGACGGCAAATGAACAACAGAAAAATTGTCCGACATTCTTTGATGGCTTTATTCTTAATTTATTAAACCCAAAAGCCTACGCAGCATTCTTTGCGATTTTTAGTCATTTTGTTTTGCCTTTCGCTAACTCGCAACTCAGTATTTTAGTCACCGCGATAGTCTGTTTTGTAGTTGCTGTCATAGTTGATTATGTTTGGTTAGCAGCGGGCGCTGTTTTAGCGAACCAATTTGCCGACCCTACTCGAGGACGTGTCTTGCGAGTTTGTTTTGCTGGACTAATATTGGTGATGGTCATTGCTAGTTTTTTGCTTTAATAAGCTGCTAACTTAACATTCGTTAATAGTCACTCTGTCTATTCAATGTGTCTACCCGAATTACGCCAATAAAGTAATTAATGTTTGTAGAACTATGATGCGGTTTTTGGTTTCGGCTTTCTTCTTCTCGATGAGTTTCTATTGGTCGGTTTAGCACTGTTAGTTCTCGTCTTATCAAAGGACTTAAACTTTTTCTTTTTAGGTTTCTTAGGCTTTGTCGGCTTCAGGTCTAAACGTGACGCTGGGACGTCATGGTTGGGTTCAAATCCATCGATCAATTTTCTATCTATCAATTTTTGGATCAATTTTTCGATCGCAGAAAGTTGTTTGAATTCATCGGCGCTAACTAGTGAAACAGCTTCCCCATCTTTTCCGGCTCTTCCCGTTCTTCCTATTCTGTGAACATAATCTTCTGCTACATTTGGTAAATCAAAATTAACTACGTGAGGAAGTTCAGAAATATCGATACCTCTTGCAGCAATATCGGTTGCAACTAAAACTTGAATTTTGTTTTCTTTAAAACTGGTCAGCGCTTTTACTCGCGCACCCTGACTTTTGTTGCCATGAATCGCCATCGATTTAATGCCATCGGCAATAAGGTGTTTGGTTAATCGGTTTGCGCCGTGTTTTGTTCGAGTAAATACTAAAACTTGCTGCCAGTTGTTAGAACCGATTAAGTAGCTTAGCAGTTCAGACTTACGCTTTTTATCAACTGGAATAACGTGTTGTTTAATGGCGCTTACCGTTGTATTGCGAGGAGTTACCGATATTTCAATCGGCTCGTTGACTAGGCCTTTAGCAAGGGCTCTAATTTCTTCCGAGAAGGTTGCAGAAAATAGCAGGTTTTGGCGATTGTTAGGCAGTAATGAAATGATCTTCTTTATGTCTTTTATAAATCCCATATCCAACATTCGATCGGCTTCATCTAGCACTAAGGTTTCAACTTGATCAAATCTAACCGCGTTTTGGCTGTATAGATCCAAAAGTCGACCCGGAGTTGCAATCAGAATATCAATGCCTTTTCTTAGCTTCATCATTTGCGGATTGATTT
>JBOEGR010000005.1:0-2096 GCA_050633525.1 Cellvibrionaceae bacterium | reverse complement strand
AACTACTGCGCTGGTTAACGTCGTATTCGTACCATAAGTAGAAACACTTTCCGAAACTTGGATCGCCAACTCGCGAGTCGGTGTGATTATTAGCGCTCTTATTTTGTTAGGTGCTGCTGCTTTTCCCGCCAATAGTCGCTCAAGAATGGGCAAGGTAAAGCCGGCCGTTTTTCCAGTACCAGTTTGGGCGGCAGCCATCACATCCTTACCATCCAAAATTGCTGGGATGGCTTTTTGCTGGATGGGGGAGGGGCTTGTATAACCTTGTGCTGTAATTGCGTCTAAAATTTTCTTATTTAGCGCTAAGGACTCAAATTTCATTTGTTTGTTGCTCGGGCGGGGCTGTTGTCGCGTAGGATACAGTAACTTTAACTGCTAATCCATTGAGCAATTAAGTTGTTACTGCACGGATAATCTACTCACGATCAGATGAGTATCAATGGCTTATTCTACTGATTGAGTATTTTTATCGGATGTTTGCTTGCCACTGGCTTCCAAGTCGGCAATTTGAGTTTGGTTGGCGTCAGCTTCAATGGTGTTTTCAATCGGTTCCATATTTTCTTCATCTTGCCAAACTAACACGTCGTAATATCGTCTAATATTATCAACGTACTTGACTGGCTCACTTCCGCGAGCATAACCATGTTTGGTATTTTTATACCATTTGCTCTTTTGTAGCAGCGGCAGTCTTGTTTTTACGTCTGCCCATTTGTCAGGGTTACCCCCTTGCTTTTGGGTTATGATCCTTGCGTCCTCGACATGCCCCCATCCAACGTTGTAACCGGCTAGAGCAAACCAAGTTCTATCAGGCTCTTGAATTCGGTCTGGAACCTTCCGTAAGACTCTTCGTAGGTAAGAAGCTCCACCTTTGATACTCTGTTTGGGATCTAGGCGATTGGAGATCCCCAATTGCTTGGCAGTTCTCAGTGTTAGCATCATCATGCCCCTTACTCCTGTAGGAGAGCGTGCTTTTGGATTCCAATGAGACTCCTGATAAGAAACAGCGGCAAGTAGGCGCCAGTCTAAATCTTCTCCTGCAGACTCAACAAACCAATCCTTATATTGGCCCAATTTAGAATCCGTTGCCTGATGAAATTGTCGAGCGCCGACATAATCGAACTTCTCCACATGGCCGTAGTATTTTTCATCTAACCTCGCTATATGTCCTTGGCTTCTCTGCTCACCGAAAAATTCGATTGTTTTGCTAAATAAGGAATAATCATCAGTAGGGGCAAATGCCCATGCCAAGTTTTGCGGTTCTCCAACCGTAAATGCCACCGCTAATTCTGGGTGAAAGCGCCGGTTTAAACTTAATTCTGTCGAATCTACAATAGTGTAATCAATGGTTTCATCTAAAACCATCATCAGTAATTCTTCGGCCGTATGTTCTGTCGTCTCCGACCAATGCAAATTTTGATGAGTTTGTTTTAATTCCAACAAAGCCTGAGAATAAGAGGAATGAGCTACTACTCGGAGTTCTCCATCTAGCTGTTCAATATTTCGAGGCCATTTCTTCCCCTGCTTGAATACAAGTTTTGATGTAATTGTTTGGTATGAGGGAGCAAATCGCAATTGTTGTTTTCGCGCTGCTGTGACGGTCAGTCCAGCGGCTGCTATATCTGCCTCGCCATGGCTTACTGCAGTAACGATTTCTTTGAGGTTATCATTGACGATATATTCAGTTTTGACACCTAAGTAATCGGCAAATGCCTCCGCTAACTCATATTCCACTCCAGCTAACCCATCAGCATCTTCATAATAAGTGGTAGGGCTATTACGGGTAATTACTTTGATTACACCGCGTTTTTGTATTTGCTCAAGTTGAGAAAGTTCAGGTTGGTTACAACTTGATATAGTCAGCAGCGTGATAGTTATGGCCAAACTTTTAAATAAAAACGAGGATAAAATCAGCTTGACCCTAGACATGACAGGCAATGACAAAGCAACCAAGCATGTCGAGAGTCGCTTCTTGGAAGGTTGTCGAAAATTGTGTGAAATGTCGTTAACGTTTTTCATTGGTAAATTTGGGGCAACTCCGGTTGCAGTCTTTTATCCAGTTTAGGCTTTCTTGCTAATTCTTTTTATTATCAATGAGT
>JBOEGR010000004.1:85685-131857 GCA_050633525.1 Cellvibrionaceae bacterium | reverse complement strand
AACTTAAAGGTGTTTGACGTGTATGTGGGCAAAGGTATTGATTCGCATAGAAAAAGTGTTGCTTTGGGCTTGACCTTTCAGGATCTTTCCCGCACTCTTACCGATGACGAAATAACCACCGCTTACGACAATGTCGTTGCGTCGCTAAAAAGCAGCTTTAACGCCGAATTGCGCTGATAATCGTTTAATTTAACGATTACTCTCCTATTTGGTCATTAATGGGAACCTTCTTGTAGAAAGGGAAGGTTCTGAATTAAAGCTGTCGACAAATAAAAACGACCAATAACAAGAGGGTATCTCGTGTCAGATGCATTAACAAAGGCAGAGTTGGCTGAAAAGCTATACGAAGACCTTGGTTTAAACAAGCGCGAAGCTAAAGAGCTGGTTGAGCTATTTTTTGAAGAAATACGAGGTTCTCTGGAGCACAATGAGCAAGTGAAGCTCTCCGGCTTTGGAAACTTCGACTTAAGGGACAAGAAGCAACGTCCCGGACGCAATCCTAAAACGGGTGAAGAAATACCGATCTCAGCAAGACGAGTCGTTACCTTTCGCCCAGGGCAAAAGTTAAAAGCCCGAGTAGAGGCCTATGCTGGAACCGACAAATAACGATGAACTACCGGTTATACCGGGTAAGCGCTATTTTACTATCGGCGAAGTGAGCGAACTGTGCGCAGTGAAGCCTCACGTCCTTCGCTATTGGGAGCAGGAATTCCCTCAGCTCAAACCTGTTAAACGCCGTGGCAACCGTCGCTATTATCAACGACAAGACGTCATGACTATTCGTCAGATACGTTCATTGCTTTATGACCAAGGTTTCACTATTGGAGGAGCACGACTAAAGATGGATGACGAAAATGCCTCAGAAGCACTAGCCGACAGCGATTTTGATCAAATGATCAGCAAGATGATCGCAGAGTTAGAAGACGTATTAAAGCTACTTAAGTCACCCACTTAATTCTTCACATCAGCTTTTCTTCGCGTCCCTTATATAAATACCTCAAAACAGCAACAATCCCTTGAAAAGACACATCTTTTCGGTATGATTGCGCCTCTTTTCAGCGGTAAGGCTCAAGCCAAACCTGAAAAATCGGAGTGTAGCGCAGCCTGGTAGCGCACCACACTGGGGGTGTGGTGGTCGTCGGTTCAAATCCGGCCACTCCGACCATTAAAACTAGAAAGGCCGCTCGAATGAGTGGCCTTTCTAGTTTTAATGGTCACAGTTTCCGAATTTGTTCTAAGATCTCGGTTCACAAAATCGTCCGGAACGATTTTGGACGCCGATAGGCGGGTCGAAGACCCGAGGGCAGGAGCCCGAGTCCAATCCGGCTGCGCTCCTTCAAACGCTACAATAGAATTGCCTCTCAGCACTTCACAGATTATTTTTTTTGTTAGTGTTCTGTTCTATTTTCCTACCCAACTCTAACCATTGAGCATTGTTTGCCAGCTTTGTTAGATAGTCGCTCTTCGTTAATGCTTCCCTAGCTTTTATTACATTACCTTGGTTAACTGCTAGCTGTGCGGATGCCAATGCTGCAAGGCTGGTAAAACTTTCATCGATATTTATATTTAATAGAGCCTCTAGGTTTTCACTCGCTATTTGATTTTGATTGAACTCTAGTTGGCAAAAAATTAATTGCAACTGACTCCAGTAATGAGTGGGATCGATGATAAACGCAGCCGCAAAATAGTGTTGTGCCAATTTACAGCCTTGTTTCACCATCGCATGTTGGCCTTTTGCGTATTCATGCATAGCGTTGACTTGCCACGTGTATTGACTTAGGGAGGCTTGGCTATTCGGTCTTATTTTTCGATGAATTTCTGATGCTAAATTAGGCATAGAAAATGCTAAATCTTGTGATTGAAATTTTCCCAATACCTGGCTTTTATCAGCAGCTATTAAGGTGTAGTTTAAGTTTTGATGATTTCCCGATTGATTAAACTGGGCTATCAATAATATATCCAGGCCTTCATCTTTTATAATTTTTTGAGTGTTTTTTAAGCGGAATTCATTAGATAATTCACTTGGGTTGATCACTTCAATGCCATCAAATTGAATCAAATCTGTTGCCAGCATGTCACTTAATCCATATTCAACCCATTTATACCTTATTTGCGCGGTGTTGTTTTTAAAAGGCAAGATGCCAATGACTAGTTTATCTTGTTCATTAAAGCTAAACCTGTGTTGTGTTGGCCAGAAAAATGTAATCACAGTAGCAAGAAAAATTATACTCAATAATGATCCAACAACATATGGATGTTTGGAATGACCTTGAACTTTTTCAGCCTCAGCAATTGGAGCTATCCAAATATAACCCTCATTAGGTATCGTTCTTATAAATTTAGGGTTGGTTGCAGAATCACCTAATATCTTTCTTAGCTCTAAAAGGCTTTGTGATAAAGATTTTTCACGATATTCGCCATGAGACCAAATAGTATCAAGTAATTTTTCTTTAGTGATAATTTGATTTGGGTGCCTTAAAAAATAAGCGAGCATTTGATGTAGCTTATTTCGCATTTCTATTGCTTGACCTTGATGGCTTAATTTTGCTTCGTTAAGCAAATAGCTAAATTGAAAAAACTCAACTTTATTCATTATTGACCTTGTAGGTTAAAACTCAAAAACCCGACAAATATAGCATGTAAAACATCAATTTGATTTAATTTGAACACGATTTGATTAATTTTTGTAGAATTATAGAAGTTTTTAATTGCGAGCAAAATTTAGACAATTTAACTTTGTATTATCTTATTAACCTTTCTAGGAGATATTACATGAGTCATATAATGCTTAAAGCATTGGTTTTAACGGTTTTACTTATCGCAGGTTTTGCTAACGCTTCAAATACAAACAACTTGGTACTTGTTCATGGGGCACACTTTACGGAGGATTCTTGGTTGCAGGTAAAAGCTCATATAAAGCCGACAGCTAAAGTGGTTACGGTCAATTTGCCAGGTAGAGATGGCGTATCTAATGCCAAGGATATTACTTTAACTAAATATGCTGAATCGCTGTGCCAGAGTTTGAGTAAACTCAACGGTGATATTCATATTGCAGCGCATAGTCAAGGTGGCGCCGTTGCTAACCGTGCTTTGGGTTTATGCTCTGAAGTAAATGTACAAAGTATCACCTACATCACTTCTGTTGCACCGCTGCAAGGGCAAACGGCATTTGAATTATTAAATAAGAAAGATGAAGAAAACTACATGGCATCAATGAGATTTGATGAAAGCACCCATCGTATGCATATCAAAGATCAAGTCTTGTTTAGTGATTATTTTGCACAAGACGCCAACGCTCAACAAAAGGAAGTACTTATTAGTACAGCACTTGCAGAGCCAGCGCACATAGGGGATGAGGTTATGATGCTAAAGCCTGAATTATTCGCTAAAATTAAAAAATATTATGTCTTTGCCAACCAAGATAAAATAATAACATTAGAGTCTCAGATAAAGATTGCTGGGCAACTTGATTTGCAAGCTGTATATGCATTGGACACAGGCCATTCACCTATGCTGACACAAGCTAAACCGTTGGCTCAAATCTTAAATCGAGTTATTAAATAGTAAAAAAGAACTAGGATCAAAAATCAAGCCCGACTTAATAAGTTGGGCTATAGTAATGAATAGCCAAGGGAGTATGAGGAAATTATAGAAAGTTATTCACTCTCTTTTACTGCTACCTCGGTTACATCCGATAATTCATCCAATAGCAGCGTTTGTTCTTTGACTCTTTGGGCAAAGCTCACTTTATCTTTTTTGGGTACGGATTGAGTAATCGGGATCTTCGCTTTCATGGGGTCGACGGGTCGGCCATGAATATGTAGTTCAAAATGAAGGTGCGCCCCAGTAGAGCGACCGCTATTACCGGATAGGGCGATGGCTTGTCCTCGGCTAACTGGTTCACCTCGACGTACTAATATTTTATGCAAGTGTAAATAGCGAGTTTTGTATTGCCCACCGTGTTGTATATCAATATATTTTCCTGCAAAAGGATGATTGCCAACACGAGCAACAACGCCGTCGCCTGTCGAGAGTACTTTGGTTCCCGTAGGTGTAGCAAAGTCAGTGCCGTTATGAGGGCCGACTCGGCCGGTTACAGGATGGACTCGTTTCGGATTAAAACGAGAGCTGACTCGATAACGTTTGTTCAGAGGTGTACGCCTAAATGCACGGGCGAGACTTTTTCCCTTCTTATCGTAATAGCGGCCATCTTTAAATAAAAAAGCGGTGTGTTCATAAGCGCGTCGTTTAATTCGTACACTCTCAATGCGTGTTTGTCCTGTGGGTTTACCTTCAATTGTTTGTACACCGCGTATGATTTGAAATAGATCTCCTTTACGAATAGCACGCGAGAAATTAAGCTGGTCTTGAAAAATACGAGTGATTGTTGCGGCTTCTTTTTCAGTTAGGCCTGCAACCTGCGCGGATAGATAAAATGTATTTTGAATTTTTCCATCGATGCGTTTATTTTCCCACACGCCTTCTTGAATGATGGTTTCGTATTCAAAGACTTTAGCATCAACTCGCTTATAGATAATGCGGTGGCCTGCATGTCGGTACAGTTCCATTTCTTTTAGATATCGCGTATTTTCTTCATAGCGAAAATAAATTATTTGTCCTGGTCGAACGGTTTCTAGTGCGAGTAGAGATTCATCCGCACTTAAAATAGCCCGTAGTGTTGTTTGTCCTAAGTCATAACGGTCAAATAAGGTACTGAGGGTATCGCCCTGACGAATAATTACTTCTTCTTCATTTTTGCGAGGGGGAGGTTCCGTCGGCACAACTGTGTTCTGGTCGAGTACTTCCAGTTTATCCTCGCTTTGATGAATATTCTGGGCCTCTAAAGGCAAGTCTAAAGTAGTGACAGCGACAGGGCTTGGAGCCATGCTGACTGCTTGAGGTGTGTAAAGCCAATGTACGATGGCAATAACAGCTAACAGGATGACAAGAAAAAGGTGTTTATAAGGTATATAAGTTTGTCGCTTAGGTGCAATCATAGTTTTGAGTAGTAATGTTATAAAACGCTGTTAGAGCAATCAGCACAGCGGCCAAATAAGGTGATTTCATGGTCTAGCATTTGAAAACCCTTGGGTAACAGTTGCTCAAGGTGACCTGGGCAACCATTGATTTCAAATACGGATTCACATTCTTTACATTTAAAGTGATGGTGGTGAGCTAAATCAGAGCGTTCGTAACGAGGACTGTCACCCGGTAAAGACACTATTTTAGCTTCACCCTCGTCGACCATTTTTTTTAAGGTACGAAAGACCGTTGCAATGCCCAGCTGAGGCAATGATTCCTGTGCTTTGTCTAGTAACTCTTTGGGTAATAGAGGGCGGTCTGCTTGTCTTAGCATCATTGTAATGACTTGTCGTTGTTTTGTGTGACGTTGTTTTGTTTGACATTGTTGATTCATAAGCGAGTATCTTGCTCTATTAAAGCTTGAGACCTTAATGATAGTGCATTATCATTAAGGTCTCAATTATGAAAACAGGTTTTAACGAATGAAACAGACTCTGATAAAACATGCTCAGCTTGTTAATGAGGGCTGCATTATTGAAGCCGACGTCAGAATTAAAGGGCAGCGCATTGATAAGATAGAGAAAGATATCGCTGCTCTAGCAGAGGACATTATCGTCGATGCGGAAGGTCAATGTCTATTGCCCGGGATGATCGATGATCAGGTACATTTTCGTGAGCCGGGTTTGACTCATAAGGGCACCATTGCCAGTGAGTCTCGCGCTGCTGTTGCCGGTGGCATTACTAGCTACATGGAAATGCCAAATGTTAACCCCGCAACGACATCTATCGAAGCCTTGGAAAAAAAATATACTATTGCTGAGCAGTGTTCGATGGCGAACTATGGGTTTTATTTGGGCGCAACGGAAGATAATCTTGAGCAGATACAATTACTAGATCCGAAAAAGCATTGTGGTGTAAAAGTATTCATGGGGGCGTCCACGGGTGACTTATTGGTTGAAAATCCCAAAGCGTTAGATGCTATTTTTTGTAAAAGTCCTGTATTAATTGTTACTCACTGCGAAAGTGGTCCTGTTATTGTCAATAACCTCGAAAAAGTACGAAAATTAAGGCATCCAACTATAGAGGATCACCCCCTTATTCGTGATACGGAAGCGTGCTTTACTTCCTCATCTTATGCGGTGAATTTAGCTAAAAAGTATAATAGCCAGTTACACGTCTTACATATTACTACAGCAAAAGAACTGAGTTTGTTTGAAGCTGGGCCAATTGAAAATAAACACATTACTGCCGAGGCCTGTGTTCATCATCTCTGGTTTTGTGATCAGGACTATTCTCGTTTAGGTAATTTCATTAAATGTAATCCATCAATTAAATCAGCAGCAGATCGAGATGCCTTAATACACGCTTTGCATACAAATCAAATTGATATTATTGCCACTGATCATGCCCCCCATACTTTGGAAGAAAAACAAGTCGATTACAATCAGGCACCTGCTGGTTTGCCTCTTGTCGAGCATGCCTTATTAAGTTTGTTGGATCATGTAAAGCACAACCGTCTTAGTGTAGAAAAAGTGGTTGAAAAAACCGCTCATAATCCCGCCATTCGTTATGCTGTGAATGAACGTGGTTATATTCGTGAGGGCTATTATGCCGATTTAGTACTAGTCGATTTAAATACAGCAACAGACGTCAGTCATAGTAACGCACGCTACCACTGCGCTTGGACACCTTTTCATCAGCATCAATTCTCATCACGGATACAAAGCACATGGGTCAACGGTCAGCAAGTCTTTGATGGCCTGAACGTGATTGAGCCTTTATCAAACACACCTTTAGCTGCACAGCGTTTGTGCTTTAATCGTTAATAATTATATATTGGTGCACTCGTATGAACGTAAAATGACTTTCATGCAAAGATCTCATATTGTGTAAGGAGTAAATTGTGGCATCATCTGTAATACCTCAAAATTATGAAGAGTGGCGGCACTGTATTATTGTCGAGTGTGGGCTGAAGTTAACCCCTAGTTTTATAGAGAAGCGTATAGCCTCTTTACAAAATAATGATGAACATTATACGAAACAATTTATTCGTTTATATGGTTCCCAGTACCATCAAGCGGTACTAGGTTGGTTTATACAAGCGCGAAATGCCTAAATATTCTTATTAAAAATATGAGCTCATGAATCTACTATTTTGGAGGCCAATGTTTTTTGCCAGCCCCTTATTCATTTTTACACTTTTCGTTGTTATTTCTCTGCCTCTCTATGCAGATAAAGCTCAGCCTTCTATGGGTGAATTATGTCGTGAAGTGAGTGATAAATTAGCAAGTGTCTCCATGAGTAATTGTTTGCAGCAGGATATGATCGCTGATGGCCAGCGTTCTCACCAACAACGTTTAATCCCTTATAAAATTTATCCACCTTTCAGTAATAAAAAACCCTTAGGTAGAGTGTTGTTGATGGGAGGTATTCATGGAGATGAGTATTCAACAGTCTCTCTTGTCTTTAAATGGATGGATAAGTTAAACAAATACCATTCGGGGCTATTTCATTGGAAAGTGACTCCTTTATTGAACCCAGATGGCCTTTTAAAAGAGGGGCGTTCTCAGCGGCAAAATGGGAAAGATGTAGACTTAAACCGCAATTTCCCATCAAAGGATTGGGAGGCTTTAGCCTTAAAATATTGGAATAAACGGACAAAGAAAAACCCGCGTCGCTTTCCAGGCCCTTATGCCGGCAGTGAACCAGAAACCCAATGGTTTGTTGATAGCATACAAACGTTTAAGCCAGATGTTATCATCGCACTCCACGCGCCTTATGGTTTAGTAGACTACGATGGCCCGCAAACTGCCCCAAAAAAATTGGGTTCTTTAGGTTTATCGCGCTTGGGTACATACCCCGGCTCTCTTGGAAACTATGCCGGTATCGATTTGGGTATTCCTGTCGTCACGGTAGAGCTTGCATCAGCGGGTTCAATGCCATCGAACCGAGAGATCAGCGATATGTGGATTGATTTGGTGCGTTGGTTAAAGAGAGAAGTTCCTAAGCAGCGTTTGAAAAAATCAAATGACCTTTAGAATATCCCAAATAATTGTTCTCTAAAATGGGTCAATACCGAAGTGAATACTGAAATGAATACCCAAGCGAATACGAAAATGTTATCTACCATTCCAACAACAATTATTACTGGCTTTTTAGGCGCCGGAAAAAGTACGGCTATTTTACATCTGCTTAACAACAAGCCTAATCATGAGCGGTGGGCGGTATTGGTTAATGAGTTTGGTGAAATTGGTGTGGATGGTAGTGTATTCGAAGGACAGCATGCCCAAGAGCAGGGTGTTTTTATTAGAGAGGTTCCTGGAGGCTGCATGTGCTGCGCTGCTGGTCTACCCATGCAGGTAGCGTTGAATCAATTACTTAAAATGGCAAAGCCTGAGCGACTGCTTATTGAACCTACCGGTTTAGGCCACCCGAAAGAAGTATTGCAAACGTTGACAACGGGTTCTTACCGTCAGGTGATTAGCTTACAAAAAATTGTGACCTTGGTGGATGCGCGTAAATTATCCGATAGCCGTTATACAGAGCATCATACCTTCAATGAGCAAATTGCTATTGCAGATATTGTAGTGGGTAATAAACAAGACCTGTATCAAGGTGATGAAGAAGATAATTTAAAAGCCTATATAAAGCAGTATGGATCTTCTGATACTCAAGTTGTGTTGACAGAAAATGGTGATATGACTAATATCGATTTATTTGGATACACAACTACTACCGTAGAAAAACAGCATGATCACCAACACTCAGCTGAAGTAAGACCATTATTATCTGATATTGCTATTCCCAAATGTGGTTATATTAAGGCCCTTAATGAAGGGGAGGGCTTTCGCAGTATTGGTTGGCGCTTTTCAAGTGAACGATTATTTAGTTACGAAAAATTATTTTCGTTTTTAAAGAGTGTTAATGCGGAAAGAATGAAAGCCGTTTTTATTACTGATAAGGGCACGTTTAGTTATAACCTGACATCAGACGCATTAAAAGAGAGTGTGGTAAGTTATTACACAGAAAGCCGAATCGAAATTATCAACGTTAATATTGATACGCAATGGGAGGAAAAATTAATGGCTTGTATTATTTCTCGTTAGCCATTTGTGAGAATGAATAAGGTTTAAGTGTTGAGATAAATAAACAAATTTAATTTTGTTATTTTATATTGACGCATTAGCACTTAACCCCGAACGATAACATGTTTATTTGAAACACTAGGGTTCTTTTTCAGTCAAACCATTAAATGGAAGTAGTCTAAATACAAGGTTGGTCAGAATAAACAAAAACGCACTCACACATACAATCGTTGGTCCTGTAGGGGTATCCATTAAATAAGACGCCTGTAAGCCAGAGATCCCACAAAAAGCACCTAAGCAAGCCGCAATAATAGCCATCATTTCGGGAGTGCTACTAAACGTGCGGGCTGTTGCGGCGGGCACAATGAGCATGGCTGCAATTAATAAAACCCCGACTACCTTAATGGCAACGGCCACCACAATCGCCAGAGCGATGGTTAAAATCAATTGTTCTTGCTTAGGTTTAAAGCCACTGGCAAGTGCCAAATCAGTATTCAGTGTCGATAGTAGAAGAGCCGACCATCGCCAAACGATCAGTCCCAAAACAATCAATGCACCGCCCCATATCACCATTAGGTCCGTCTGTCCTACTGCTAAAATATCACCAAATAAATAAGACATTAGATCGATACGGATGCCGGATAGAAAAGAAACTGCGACCAAACCAATTGCTAAAGATGAGTGAGAAACAACACCCAGCAGGGTATCCATGGCAAAGCCTCGCCCCGTTAGGCTTGATACAATAATTGCCATTAACAAACACACTATCAGTACACCGCCAAATATCGGTGTTGATAAGGCTAACGATAGTGCAATACCAAGCACTGCGGCATGAGCAGTGGCGTCACCGAAATAAGCCATACGTCGCCAAATGACAAAGCAGCCTAAAGGTGCAGCTGCCACAGCAACTCCGACACTGGCTAACATGGCACGTACTAAAAAATCATCAAACATGGGGGAACCTACTTACGTCGTTCCTGAAAAAGGTATTGATACCTCTTTTCAGGGGGCGCAACAAAAATACTGGCGTAAAAATATAGTTTTTCTGGTATTTGTGTTGCATTTTAAAATTTCGTTTTAGCTGCAATGGCTGGTACATTTTTCAGGGCCGAGAAACTTAAGTATGTGTATGAGAGTGATGACCTCGATGAAGGTAAAGTGCCGCTTCGCTCTCTTTATCAAGGCCAAATAAAGCCTGGTATTCTGGTGAGTCACTGACGGTTTCTGGTTTACCTTGGCAGCAAATATGACCATTAAGGCAAATGACCCGATCAGTTTGGCGCATCACCACATGAAGCTCATGGCTGATCATCACAATAGCGCAACCTAATTCTGCTCTCACTTTGGAAATTTGCCGATAAAAATCTGCCGACCCAACATGATCCAAACCTTGGGTTGCTTCATCAAGTAAGAGCAGGTCTGGATTACCTAGCAGGGCGCGAGCCAACAATACACGTTGAAATTGGCCGCCAGATAAATCCATAATCTGTTGTTTATCAAGTTCAGGTACGCCCGCGTGGAAGAGAGCGTTAGCAACGGTACTTTGAGAGTGGCCGCTTGGCAGATTCATAAAACGCTTGACTGTCATTGGCAAAGTTTCGTCAATATGTAAGCGTTGTGGTACGTAACCTATCTTCAAATCTGGCTTCTTTTTTAATAGGCCTGAACTTGGTTTTAGTGCGCCAATCAAGGCTTTGAATAAAGTGGTTTTACCCGATCCATTGGGCCCGAGGATCGTTACGATTTCTTGAGGTTTGACTGACAAGTTAATATTACTAAGAACTTTTCTCTTCCCTAGATGAATCGACACGTTGTCGCATTCAATTAACATATATTTACCTAACTTAATTTTTTAAAGCAACTAGAGACTTTTACACAAAAGCCATTTTATTTACAGACAGCGTTTACCCAAAAGGGGTTAAGCGACGAAAAACGTATCTAATCGGCCACTTACTTCAGTGCTGCTCGAGCAACTCTGGCACGCCTGAAAGCAAAATTATTTTCATGCAAGGGTCTCGACTAGGTCATTCTACTAATAATGAAACGATTCTTATTTACTGAACAATGCATGTTATGTTATAACATAACTACTTTCATTTCTATTCAAATATAGATTCTATTTAACATTCATTTGATTTCATCATTTATAGGAGTACCTAATGAGAAACAAGTTAACTGCCTACGCAATCTTAATGCTTGGTTTATCCATCAATGCTCAAGCAAAGACCCCTTCGGTTGCAGTCGATATTGCTCCTTTGCATTCTCTTGTGAGTCAAGTTATGGAGGGGGTAGCGGAACCTAATTTATTAATTCCAGCTGAGGCTTCACCGCACCACTACAGCTTACGCCCTTCAGAAGCAAAGGCGCTGGCAGATGCGGAAGTCGTTTTTTGGGTAGGTGAGGGTCTGACACCTTGGTTGGAAAAAGCCTTGGATAATTTGGCCGTGTCAGCACAGAAAGTTGAAGTGCTAGAAGTTGAAGGTACGACTTCCTACGCCTTTCGTGAAGGCGCCACTTTTGAGTCGCATGATGAAGGTGGAGAAGGCAAGCATGGTAAAGAACAAGGCCATGATGATGCTCACGCTTTTGAGTGGTCAGGTGCTTTTAAACTTGCAGTAGGTGAGTATAGGTGGACATTCGCAAAAGTTGATGGTGACTACGCTGACCCAAAGATGAAGATGGTGATTCTTTCTAGTGAATTAGATGGCGAAGCGGCGATTGAAGATCAGGAAGAAACTGCCGAAGACCTATTAGCGTCGCGCGCTATTGAGAAGACCAATGGCGACAAACTAAGCACAAATGATAGTAATGCATATGAATTAGTGTTCGATGCGAAGAAAAATGTAAGCGAATTTCGTATTGTTATTGAAAAAGAAGGTGTTTACACATTTTTTACCGAGCATATGCCTTTTGAGTTTGAAGCAAGTGAGCATTTCTTTAAAACAATGGCTAAGCAAGATGTTGAGCCAATAGCACAAGAACCTGATGGCGGCGATCACCATCACCACCATGATGGCGCTGACCCTCATGCTTGGCTCGACCCAGAAAACGCAAAGGTATGGATCAGCGAAATTAAAAAGGTTTTGTCAAAGCACGATCCACAAAACGCTAAAATTTATGATCGTAATGCTAAACAGGCAATAGCAGAGCTGGACAGTATCATCGATACAGCACGCAGTAACATTAGTAAGCTCGACGAGCTAAAGTTTATTGTATTTCACGATGCTTACCAGTATTTTGAAAAACGGTTTGATATTTCCGCAGCGGGGTCTATTTCGCTTGGCGATGCAGAGGACCCTAGCCCAGCCCGTATCAAGGAAATTCGAGATACCGTAAAAAAACTGGGTGTCACCTGTGTATTTACCGAACCTCAATATAACCCTGGATTGGTTAAAAATGTTTTTGAAGGCACAACGATTTCAACCATCGGTGTGATGGATCCTTTGGGTGCAAGCCTGCCTATAGGCAGTGATCATTATCAGGAATTAATTCAAGGAATGGTTAAAAGCCTGAGCCAGTGTCAGTAATATCTGTAATCTAAAGAGAGAGTTCTGGTTTAGCCGGGACTCCCTTCAAAAATAACCCCCTTAGCCAATCTATTTGTTCATTCTTGATGGAAAATACCTACTTTAAATCACTCGAAAAAACAGCAAGGGGCCACACTGTGTCGTTAGACTCGGTGTTAAATCAACTTCAATTTAATCAACAAGGCATGATTCCTGTTATTGCTCAACAACATGCTTCTGGTGAGGTGTTGATGCTAGCGTGGATGAATAGAGAAGCCTTAGAGGAAACCTTACACAAGGGCCGAATGTGTTATTGGTCTCGTTCACGTCAAACTCTGTGGTACAAAGGCGAAACTTCAGGAAATATTCAAAAACTCATTGAGATGCGAATCGATTGCGATGGAGATACTGTGTTGTGCTTAGTGGAGCAAACGGGGCCTGCATGTCATACAAATCGCCCTAATTGTTTTTATTTACGTGTTGATGGTGAGCGGGTTGTGATCAATAGTGAACCTACTTATTCTTAAATGCCTTACTATTGACCAGACCTTCAAATAAATTGTCTTGACCTATCTGGATGCCATCTTTAAAAATTGGCGACTTTGTGTGACAAGCCTTAATTTTTAGTGGCTCGTGTTGCTTTCAAGCGCCAACGGGGTATTCTTGAGCCATTATTAACTCGACATATTGTGATGCTGAGTTAATAATAAGCCGTCTATTTAATCCTTCACGCTCTCACAATGGTAATCGCCCCAGTCATGTTTAATTTTTCTTTTCATAACCCAACACGCATTCATTTCGGTGAAGGCCAAATTGCTCAGATTACTAAAGAAATCCCAATAGGTTCTAAAGTACTGGTGATATATGGTGGTGGCTCAATAAAATCTAATGGTATTTATGAGCAAGTCATAGCAGCTCTCTCAAAGCACCAATGCTTTGAATTTGGAGGTGTTGAGCCAAACCCCCAATATGATACCTTGATAAAAGCGCTAGCTATTATCAAAGAGCATGACATTGATTACTTACTGGCAGTGGGTGGTGGCTCAGTTATCGATGGTAGTAAATTTATCGCGGCTGCCAGTCAGTATGAAGGCGAAGATCCTTGGGAAATTTTTGCTAGTCGCGGCCGAGTAAAGTCAGCGTTACCACTGGGGGTTGTATTGACATTGCCTGCAACGGGTTCCGAGTCCAATACGGTTTCGGTGGTTAGCCGTGGTAAGGATAAGCTGTCATTTGCTAGCTCACGTGTTCGTCCATTGTTTGCGGTGCTAGACCCCGCGGTGAGCTTAAGTTTATCGCCACAGCAAGTCAGTAACGGTGTCGTTGATGCCTTCGTCCACGTTATTGAGCAATATTTAACATATCCGGTCAATGCCAAGGTGCAGGATCGGTTTGCCGAAGGCTTAATGTTAACCTTGATTGAAGATGGCCCCAAAGCGCTGACTAAAGAAAACGGTGATGATATTGCGGTGCGCGCTAATATTATGTGGAGTGCCAGTTTGGCACTGAATGGTTTAATCGGCATGGGAGTTCCCCAAGACTGGACAACGCATATGATTGGTCATGAAATAACGGCTTCTTATGGGCTTGACCATGCTCGTACATTATCCATTATATTACCTGCAGTTATGAAACATCAGCGGGATAATAAAGCCGCCAAATTACTACAATATGCAGAACGTGTTTGGGGTATTACCGAAGGCGGTGACGATGAAAAAATTGATGCGGCCATTGCTAAAACGGAAGTGTTTTTCCGTACTATGCAAGTGCCTGTACGTTTAAGTGAAGCCAATATTAGCCCTAGTGCTATCGATACTTTATTAAATCAGCTCGAAGCGCATGGAATGTTTAAGCTAGGTGAGCATCGAAAAATTACCCTTGAGCAAAGTCGTGAAATTTTGAAGTTGGCAATATAATAGGCAGCGTGCTTATTACTAGTTGGCAATTCTATTCTTGAGATCAAATATTTTTTATTTGAAACATTCTCTTTTTTAATACCTTCTGAAGCATATTTCTGTCATAAGGCTTGAGGGTTTTCCACTGTTGGCATTCTTGACGAGTACGAGCGCAGCCCAAACACCAACCTTTAGGCCCAGAGAAATCACAGATATTGATACAAGGGCTTTTTTGCTGTTTCATGCTTTTCCCTCGTTAAAGTGTGTGCAATGTTTGTTCAACAGCAGCATCCAGTTGTCGAAGGCGGTTGAATTCTTCAAAAAGTCGTTGTTCTAGGTTTTTAAAATTAAGAGGTAGAGTTCGTTGGCAAATACTGTAGCCTTTGCCACTTGTTTGATAACCCTTCCAGCTTTGTATCCGGTCTCCCTCTAGTTCTAAAAACTTTTGAATAAATTCAGGTTGAGAAGGGCAATCCTCTTCAGCATGCATGCAAACGGGGAAGGTTTTCCCTTTAATCTGAGGCGCTTCAATATACGTTTCGAAATGAATGCCTCCTTGATTTTGGTTGTGCCAATTCGTTTTATAAAGCTGTAGATAAGCACCACGATTATATATTTCCCACTCATCCTCAAACCAACTTGATTGTTTTAGTTTTTTTTCGAGATTGCGGAAAACGTTTTTAACATCTTTCATACGGTTAACTCGTTCGTACTATTTAAGCATTACAATTAATATAAACACGTTTTCAGTGAGCGTTGGATATAACCTTCGTCAAGATCCTTTCCGATAAAGACCATCCGGTTTACGGGCTGTTCGTCACCCCAAGGTTTACCCGCTTGACTGTCAAGCATCATATGTACCCCCTGGAATACTATTTGATGACTTTCTCCTTTTACACCGACTACACCTTTCATACGATAAATGTCAGGCCCTTTCACTTGCAGAAACATATCAAGCCATGCATTGATCTTTGGAAAATCAAACAAACCCGGTAACTCAATTGCAACGGATGACACTGCATCATCGTGCTCATGTTCTGCATTAAAATAATGTTCTGATATAGGGGTGTATTCAGTATTCTCCTGATTCAACAATTTTAACTCAAACTCTTCCGGAGTATGCTGAGAGAAAATCGCGATGTTTTTATAGGCTTTTGTATCGACGCTAAGAGTCTTTTTTATACCGTTAAGAGCTTCTATTACAAAATTGAATTCATAGTATTCTCGCCCTTCAAGTTGGAGTTGATAACACTTTCCAATCTGGGCAAGTTCTTGCTTATGGGAAAGCGGTTCGGCTGTTTTGGAAAATTCAACAAATACAGTTTCGGCTAAGGCTAGCACTGCTGCTTCAGAAGCCTCATTAATGTCAGACATAAGAAAAGCCATGTCTGGATCTGGGCCATTAGCTAGCTGAAAATGATATTCTCCAGTAGGTAACTGCCAAATACCTCCCCATTCAAAAGGGTATTCTGGCTCAAGGAAGTTAGGTTTCATCTCCATTGCACGCTCAAGATTAAAGCCGCCTATATCCAGTAGATCATCAATAGGGGCATTGGCCATGGTGGCAGAATAGAAGTCAGCCACTCTATTAATTTCTTGTAAGCGCCTTTTTAAACTGAGCATTTCGTCTTCGGAAATTAGATCAGCCTTGTTAAGGATAATCCGATCTGCGAAAGCGGCTTGCGCCATCACTTCATCAGTGCTCTCATCGAGATGTGCATTAACATGTTTTGCATCCACCAATGTGATAATTCCATCAAGCTCGTATTGTTCACGAATATTTTTATCCACAAAAAATGTTTGAGCGACGGGGCCTGGGTCTGCCATGCCGGTTGTTTCTAAAATCACGCGGTCAAATTTATCTTTGCGCTCGGATAGATCACTCAAAATACGAATTAAATCGCCTCGTACGGTACAACAAATACAACCATTATTCATCTCGAATACTTCTTCATCAGCATTGATAACCAAATCTTGATCAATACCAATTTCACCGAATTCATTTTCAATCACGGCGATACGGAGACCATGTTCCTCTGACAAAATGCGATTAAGTAATGTTGTTTTACCACTACCAAGAAAGCCAGTGAGTACGGTAACAGGAATTTTAGTAGACATTTTTAGCCTCATTAGCTGTAAAGATATCGTGCAGAAGGTTTAGGGTTTCGATATTAATAAAGCATCTTTTACCCTTGTTGTTGTGTATGAGTATTTGTGATGGCTTTTGATGTCTCATATCAATGTAGTAGCTGGGGTCAAAAACGCGTAGTGAGTTCTAATTGTTGTTGCCTTTCTTTTGTAATTGTCTTAAGTGAATGCTCGTTGGGCTTGGTTAGTTTGACTAACCGATTTTCAATTTTTAGTTCTGAAAAATAATGGTAGTTCTTTAGGTTCCTTAAGTCTTGTTCTTGATTGTTATGGCCATTTTCGGTATCTGCCAGCCTTATTGCTGAATAATAAATATCAAATGTCCAGCGCTGTAGCAATTCTCTAACTTGATCTTTATCATCGAGTATGAGTTCAGTTTTTAAGTTACTCCAATTATGCGGATGGACATGTATGAAAATAGGAAAAAGAGTAAAGGCGGCTAAAAAAACCACAAAGCATATTTTATAGAGTTTTCATTTAAATTTTCTTGTTTGTATCTTTTGGATTTTCTGCTGAAAAGCATTTTTCACATACCCCATTTATCTCTAGTTGAGGGCTGCTTAGGTGAAAACCTGTTTTCTTAATTAGTGTTTGTAGGTCCTTCAATGCTAATGGGTCAATATTGATTTCCTCAACACCTTGGCATTGATCACAAATTAAAAATTGTGATATCTGGTGTTTATATTGACAGACAACATGAGAACAAGCGACAAACTTGTTTGCTAAACCCAGTTTGTGAGCTAAACCCTGTTCTTGTAGAAAATCAAGTATTCGATAAACAGACATAGCAGAGATTGTCTCGTTATAGTGTTGTTTGCAGTATTCGACAAGCTCGTAGGCCGATATCGCCTTTTTTGAATCCAGTAAGGCAAGTAACACTAGTTTGCGTTTTTGGGTTAATCGTTCTCCTTTTTCTTTGCAGTGTTTTTCGGCGAGTTCAATATTTTTGTTTAATTGATTCATATTTTTTGTATAAGCCATTAAAGAGGTATCTAAATATAGGTACGTCTTTAAGAAAAATCCAAAGTGAGTAGTAAACGTGATTGGCCGGGAGAAAGAGCGGGTGAGCGATGTACGAGCCCATATTTTTCATTTCCTATCCATCCGCTGCCTTTCAATAAAGCCACTTGCTGTGAGCTGACTTGTTGAATGGTTTTATCTCCTTGAATAATACCCGATTCACTATCAGGTAAGCCTTTTGCTCCTCTTCCTAAATAATCACGATTCACATTTTCTTCTAATAACCACTCAGTTCCCAAACCGCCATAGGTTGTTATTAAGCGGCAGGGGATATTATCAACATGAAAACGAGGGCACATCGCTTTTGTTAAAGGTGCTAAGCGTAAACCAATTTCTTCAGCATCAAATAAGCAGGAAAACATATCAACCAGTAGAGCTACATCTTGTTTAAACTCATTTTTATGCTCTATATTGGGCAGTAGCTCATCAAGTTGATCTAATACTTTATCTGCCGATAATATAATGCGAGGTGTATGGGATTGGTGTTGCTTAACCCATTCTTGAGCATAGCGATCGAGTACTTTCTGATGCTGGCGTTGCCAAATAGCCATATTGACCTGATCATCATAAATTGATGTCAGTACGGCAGCATCTTGGCCAGCCTTAAAACTAGGAGCGTCATTATTATGTTTGAAAGTGTCTAATGAATTAAGCTGCATTGTCTTCTTTCCATGCGGGGAATGGGTCTGGTAGCGTTTGCCAAAACTGTTTGCCTTGGAGTAACTCTTCTTCGGATAATAAACACCTGTCCAGCGCGTCTGTGACCTTGTCTTTATCCAAGCCTTGGCCGATAAAAACTAATTCCTGCCGCATGTCACCAAAGGGTTCTACCCAATTTTTCTGAATAGATTCCACATAAGCCTCATCCGTCGGCCAGTTTTCTTTGGGTACAGACTTCCAAAACATACCACCAAAGCCGTAGCGTGCAATGCCGCCCGCTTGACTCCATTGCCCAGCAAATTCCGGCCGAGTTGCTAACCAAAAATAACCTTTGGAGCGAATTAATTTTCCATAGTCGCGAGTGTTGTGAAGAAAGTTGTAGAACTTTTCTGGATGAAAAGGCTTTCTAGCTACATAACTAAAACTACCTATACCGTACTCTTCTGTTTCAGGTACATGCTCGCCTCTCATTTCTTTTAGCCAGCCAGGTGCCTGTTGTGCTTTTTCAAAATCAAATAGGCCTGTGTTCAATACATTATCGAGTTTAACCTCTCCATTCTGAATCGGGATAATAGCCGCTGATGTATTGAGTGTTTTAAGAATAGCCATTAGTCGCTCTAGGCTTGATGTGTCAACTAAATCGGTTTTGCTAATTAAAATAACATCGGCAAACTCGACTTGATCAACCAGCAAGTCCGCAACACTCCGCTCATCTTCATCACCAAGATGTTCCCCTTTTTCTTTTAATGCTTCGGCTTCTTCGTAGTCATTCAGAAAATTGACTGCATCAACCACCGTCACCATTGTGTCAAGAGTAGAGACATCGGATAAGGAAACCCCATCTTCATCGGCAAAAGTAAACGTTTCTGCCACGGGCAAGGGTTCCGAGATACCGGTAGACTCGATGACCAGATAATCAAAGCGATCCGCTTTTGCGAGTTTTTCTACCTCTAGCAATAAATCCTCACGCAAAGTGCAGCAAATGCAGCCATTGCTCATTTCAACTAGCTTTTCTTCACTATGGTTGAGAGAAACTTCATTTTTAACAATGGCGGAATCAATATTGATTTCGCTCATATCATTAACAATGACCGCAACCTTTCGGCCCTCACGGTTATTTAAGATATGGCTTAATACCGTCGTTTTTCCCGCTCCAAGGAAGCCAGAAAGAACGGTGACAGGGAGTTTATTGGTATGGGGGATATTATTCATTGCAAGTACCGAGCTAAATGTTGTGATTCGGGGGGTAAGCCACTACATTGCGTTATGATATAACATAACTTAAATGGAATGGAAGCTTTGCGCACGCCATTACTTAATAGGACTGGAAGTCTTTAAATATAGATTGTCAACAATATAGACCAAAGTACACTTATCAAACCATTAAAAACGCTTTAATCTATCTATATTGTTGACAATCTATTGGATTTTGCCGATAAAAATCATTAGAATCATGGGCAGGGTCTAGTAGCAATCTCTAACTATGAGGTGCTCTATGAAAGATAAGTACAGCGATATCTATCGTCATTCCATCGACAAGCCTGAAGAGTTCTGGGCTGAAGCAGCGCAAGCACTTTATTGGGATAAGCCTTGGGACAAGGTATTAGATAGATCGAATAAACCTTTCTATCGATGGTTTACAGGCGGAGAGCTAAATACCTGTTACAACGCCGTGGATTATCATTGTGAAAATGGTCGGCAAGATCAGTTGGCCATTGTTTATGACAGCCCCGTTACGGATTCAAAGTCCACTTATACCTATGCTGAGTTAAAAGAGGCGGTATCACTGTTGGCAGGGGTGTTAGTCACAGAGGGTGTGACAAAAGGGGATCGGGTTATTATTTATATGCCAATGGTGCCCGAAGCTATCATTGGCATGCTTGCATGCGCACGAATAGGGGCCATTCACTCTGTCGTGTTTGGCGGTTTTGCGGGCAAAGAGCTAGCCAGTCGAATTGACGATGCTAAGCCAAGCCTCGTGCTTTCAGCATCTTGTGGAATAGAGCCAAATAGGGTGGTTGCCTATAAGCCACTGTTGGATGAAGCGATCAGCTTGGCAAAATACAAACCCAAAACAACGGTGATATTACAGCGCCCACAACAAGAGGCCGAATTAATCAGCGGTCGCGATCTCGATTGGTACGAGGCAGTCGCTCAAGCAGCACCGGTGGAGTGCGTCTCAGTTGCTGCAACAGACCCGTTGTATATTTTGTATACCTCGGGTACTACCGGACAACCTAAAGGTATTGTTCGTGACAATGGCGGCCATGCAGTTGCGATGAAATGGTCGATGCAACATGTTTATAACGTTAAGCCTGGCGCCGTATATTGGGCGGCATCGGATGTAGGTTGGGTTGTAGGGCATAGCTATATTTGTTATGGGCCTCTGCTTAATGGCAATACCACAGTGATTTTTGAAGGCAAACCGGTGGGTACGCCTGACCCCGGCACATTTTGGAGGGTGATAGCTGAACATAAAGTGGAAACACTGTTTACGGCACCAACGGCATTTCGAGCAATTCGTAAGGAAGATCCGAATGGAGAGTATATAAAGCATTATGATTTATCGCATTTTAAAGCCTTGTTTTTAGCGGGCGAGCGCTGCGACCCCTCTACCTTAGAGTGGGCGCAGGCGCAGCTGCAGGTTCCCGTTATCGATCATTGGTGGCAAACCGAAACGGGTTGGGCTATTGCGTCGAATTGCCTTGGTGTTGAAGCATTCCCTATTAAATCTGGCTCGCCAACCAAAGCTGTTCCGGGTTATGACATACAAATACTGGATGAGGAAGGGAGCGAGGCAGCAGCGGGTGATATTGGTGCGGTTGTTGTCAAATTACCTCTACCACCCGGTGCTTTGCCTACCTTATGGAATGCAGATGAACGTTATAAGCAATGTTATTTAGAGCGCTATGACGGTTACTATCTCAGTGGCGATGCAGGCTATAAAGATGAAGATGATTATTTATGGATTATGAGCCGTATCGATGATGTTATTAATGTCGCCGGCCATCGCTTAGCGACGGGTTGTATCGAAGAGGTATTGGCTTCTCATCCGGCCGTTGCAGAGTGCGCTGTTTTTGGTGTTGCCGATGAGCTAAAAGGTGAGTTGCCTTTAGGTTTAGTGGTGTTAAAAGCCAATGAAACCATCGCGCCCGATCAACTAGAAACAGAGTTAGTTCAATTAGTGCGTGAACGTATTGGGCCTGTTGCGGTATTTCGTTTGGTGGCTTGTGTAAAGCGCTTACCAAAAACACGTTCAGGAAAAATTTTACGGGGTGTTATGAAAAAAATAGCGGACGACAGTGAGTGGACAATGCCAGCTACTGTTGATGACCCACTTATTTTTTCTGAAATTACCGAATCATTACAAGACTTAGGTTATGCAAAAGCTTAGATATTATATCGTGATAAATTTGAGCTTAAGAAGAAATAGTAATAAAAAGCAGTAGCGAAAAATAGTGAGAACAATGGTGAAAAACGGTGGTAAAAACAGTGGTAAGCAATAAAGACAATGTGATCGATGCGACAACAACAATAGCGGAGCGAGCCTTTCAAGATATTCGCCAAGCGATTGTTGAAGGAAAAATACCAGCAGGCAGTAAAATTAGTGAGCCCGAGTTAGCAAAAAAATATGGTATTAGCCGTGGTTCTTTACGTGATGCAATTGGACGATTAGAGGCGTGTAATTTAGTGGTTCGCAAAGCCAATGTCGGCGCGCGGGTCATTGAAATGAGCAGTGAACAACTACTTGAAATTTATGATGTGAGAGAAGCACTTGAAGGTATGTCAGCACGCTTGGCTGCAACATATATGAGCGATAGCGATATTGAGAATTTAAAATCGTTATTACGCCAGCATAGTGACGATATTAAACAAGAGCACGGGCAAGCGTATTTTCAAAAAGAAGGCGATTTAGATTTTCATTATCGTATCGTACAAGGCAGTAAAAACAATCGTTTGATCGGTTTGTTATGCGATGACCTTTATTATCAAATGCGTTTATATCGCTATCAGTTTGGTATGCGCAGTCAGCGTGCAACACGTGCTTTCGTTGAGCATGAGCATATTGTGGATGCTATAGAAAATAGAGATGGTGAAATGGCGGAACTATTAATGCGTGCTCATATTCGTTCTTCAAGAAAAAATATTGAAAAACGCTTGCAGGATGAGGCGATAGTCTGCTCACAAAAATATTAGTATCAGTGAATTAATTTTATGAAGGCTTGGGCTTAAAAATCTTTTTATTTACCGGGAAAATAGCATGAACTCTGCTGGAAAACGTTTTAGACAAGCGATTAAATTAGAAAAACCTTTACAGGTGGTGGGTGCAATTAATGCTTACTCAGCAAAGTTGGCAGAGGCCTCTGGTTTTAAATCTCTGTATATATCAGGTGGTGGTGTCGCAGCCGGCTCTTGCGGCATTCCTGATTTGGGAATAACCACCTTAGAAGACGTGTTAATTGATTTAAGGCGTATAACAGATGTCAGTGAATTACCGGTGTTGGTTGATATCGATACTGGCTGGGGTGGCGCTTTTAATATTGCGCGTACGATCAAAGCAATGATTAAGGGAGGTGCAGCTGCAGTTCATCTCGAAGATCAGGTTTCACAAAAGCGCTGTGGCCATCGGCCGAATAAAGCCATTGTGAGTCAGATCGAAATGGTAGATCGAATAAAAGCCGCCGTTGATGCAAAAATTGATTCAGATTTTGTGGTGATGGCACGCACCGATGCTCTAGCTGTAGAAGGTATGCAGTCGGCGATTGATCGTGCCTGTGCCTGTGTTGAAGCAGGTGCCGATATGATATTTCCTGAAGCGATAACAAGCTTAGAGCAATACCAAGAATTTGTGAATGCTGTCAAAGTCCCTGTACTTGCCAACATTACAGAGTTCGGTTCTACGCCTTTATTTACAACAGAAGAGTTGGGTAGTGTGGGCGTCAGTATGGCTCTTTATCCCTTATCGGCTTTCCGTGCACAGAGTAGGGCAGCATTGCAGGTGTATGAGTCATTAAAAAAAGAAGGCACCCAGCAAAAAGTAGTGGATATTATGCAGCCACGAATGGAATTGTATGACTATTTGGGTTATCACGATTACGAACAAAAATTAGATGCCCTGTTTGATTCAGATAAAATTTAATTCAGAGAAAATATTTAATTCATTAAAAATAATTGAAAAAGTTGAATTTATAGAAAACTTTTTAGACCCAATTAATAGAGAGGAATGACACATGACCGATGCCACAGCAGTAGATATGTCTAAAAAACCTAAAAAGTCGGTTGCTCTATCCGGTACAGTGGCGGGTAATACAGCTGTCTGTACAGTGGGCCGCAGTGGTAATGATTTACATTATCGCGGTTATGATATTTTGGAGTTGGCTGAGCATTGTGAATTTGAAGAAATTGCTCATTTGTTAATTCATGAAACTCTACCGACAGAATCTGAATTGTTGGCTTATAAAACTAAATTAAAATCCTTGCGTGGTTTACCTGCGGCGGTTAAACAAGCATTAGAAGCAATACCTCCATCGGCTCATCCAATGGATGTGATGCGTAGCGGTGTCTCGATAATGGGCAGCTGTTTACCAGAAAAAGAAGAACATCCGGTTGCTGAGGCTCGCGATATTGCAGACCGTCTCATGGCGAGTCTAGGTTCGATGTTGTTGTATTGGTATCACTTTGCTGTTAACGGTAAGCGTATCGATGTGGAAACTGATGACGATTCTATCGGTGGACATTTTTTACATTTACTCCATGGTGAAATACCATCAGATGAATGGGTAGAGGCAATGCATACCTCTTTGGTTCTTTATGCCGAACACGAATTTAATGCTTCGACTTTTACGGCGCGGGTTATTACGGGAACCAATACCGATATTTATTCTGCCATCACAGGCGCTATTGGTGCTTTGCGTGGCCCTAAGCATGGTGGGGCTAATGAAGTCGCTTTCGATATTCAAAGCCGCTATAACAATGCCGACGAAGCTGAGAGGGATATTCGGCAACGTGTTGCGAAAAAAGAAATTGTCATCGGTTTTGGTCATCCCGTTTATACGATTTCAGATCCGCGAAATAAAGTGATCAAAGAGGTAGCTAGAGATTTATCAGAAAAAGCCGGTAATATGAAATTGTTTTCTATTGCGGAACGCTTGGAAAGCGTTATGTGGGACGCAAAAAAAATGTTTCCTAACCTCGATTGGTTTAGTGCTGTGAGTTACAACATGATGGGTGTCCCGACCGCGATGTTTACGCCTTTGTTTGTGATTTCGCGTGTTTCCGGCTGGGCAGCCCATGTTGTGGAACAGCGTAATGACGGCAAGATTATCCGCCCTAGTGCAAATTACATTGGGCCAGAAGATCAAGTGTATACGCCTATCAGTGAGCGAAGCTAATCAATGGAATCTTTGAATACACGTTATCGTAAAACGTTGCCTGGTAAAACACTATCTAGTAAAACACAGTCTGATACATCACTGGATTATTACGATGCCCGCGAGGCAGTTAATGATATTCAGGTCGATGCTTATAACAGCCTGCCTTATACTTCACGTATTTTGGCTGAAAATTTAGTACGACGCTGTTCTCCAGATACACTCACCGCTTCATTAAAACAATTAATTGAGCGTAAGCAAAATTTAGATTTTCCTTGGTTTCCTGCCCGCGTTGTCTGCCACGATATATTGGGGCAAACTGCTTTGGTTGACCTTGCTGGTTTGCGGGATGCTATTGCAGAGCAGGGGGGCGATCCCGCTAAGGTCAATCCTGTCGTGCCGACACAATTAATTGTGGATCATTCTCTCGCCGTGGAGCATGCAGGTTTTGATGAAGATGCATTTGAAAAAAATCGAGCCATTGAAGATCGCCGTAACGAAGACCGGTTTCACTTTATTGAGTGGACAAAAACTGCCTTTGAAAATGTTGATGTGATTCCAGCCGGTAACGGCATTATGCATCAAATTAATTTAGAGAAAATGTCACCTGTTATCCAAGTCCGTGATGGTGTGGCTTTTCCAGATACCTGTGTTGGAACAGACAGTCATACCCCACATATTGATGCCTTGGGTGTGATTGCGATTGGTGTGGGTGGCTTGGAAGCAGAGACCGTTATGCTAGGTCGGCCATCGATGATGCGTTTGCCGGATATTATAGGTGTTGAATTAATTGGAGAAAGACAAGCAGGTATTACTGCTACAGATATTGTTTTAGCCATAACAGAATTTTTGCGCAATGAAAAAGTGGTGTCTTCGTATTTAGAGTTTTTTGGGGAGGGCGCCAGTAAATTAAGTATTGGAGATCGAGCCACTATTTCGAATATGACGCCCGAGTTTGGTGCCAGTGCAGCTTTGTTTTATATCGATCAACAAACAATTGAATATTTAACTTTAACAGGTCGTGAGCCAGAACAGGTTGCATTGGTTGAACGCTACGCAAAAATAATGGGTTTATGGGCGGATAGCTTAACCAGTGTTCACTATGATCGCGTGTTTCAGTTCAATTTATCTTCTGTCGGTCGGAATATGGCAGGGCCTTCTAATCCTCACCGCCGTTTACCTACTGCTGAGTTAAGCGAACGTGGCATTGCCAACCACCTCGATCAAGCGATTGCCCAAGAAAAATCGGGTTTAATACCAGATGCGGCGGTCATTATCGCAGCCATTACTAGTTGTACCAATACTAGTAATCCACGCAATGTTGTCGCAGCAGGTTTGGTCGCTAAAAAAGCCAATGACTTAGGCTTGGTGCGTAAGCCTTGGGTGAAAACTTCTTTTGCGCCGGGATCAAAAGTAGCAGAATTATATTTAACTGAATCAGGATTGTTGCCTGAGTTAGAAAAACTCGGTTTTGGTATTGTCGGTTTTGCTTGTACCACTTGTAATGGTATGAGTGGTGCATTGGATCCGCTTATTCAAAAAGAAATTATTGAGCGAGATCTTTATTCTTGTGCGGTATTGTCGGGAAACAGAAATTTTGATGGACGTATTCACCCCTATGCAAAACAAGCCTTTTTAGCTTCGCCGCCTTTAGTCGTTGCTTATGCAATTGCGGGTACCATGCGTTTTGATATAGAAAAAGATAGTTTAGGGGTCGATGCGGAGGGACACTCGATTACGCTAAAAGATATTTGGCCGACGGATGAAGAAATAGATGCTATTGTCGCAGCAAGTGTAAAACCTGAACAATTTAATGCTGTTTATATTCCCATGTTTGATTTAGGCGCTATCGAAAAATCGAAAAGCCCTCTTTACGACTGGGATCCACACAGTACTTATATTCGTCGACCTCCCTATTGGGAAGGTGCGCTCGCGGGGGAGCGCTCTCTTAAAGAAATGCGGCCCTTGGCTGTATTGGGCGACAATATTACGACTGATCATTTATCACCATCCAATGCCATTCTTTTGAATAGCGCTGCTGGGGAATATTTACATAAAATGGGGCTGCCCGAGAAAGATTTTAATTCTTATGCAACCCATCGTGGCGATCACTTGACTGCTCAGCGCGCTACTTTTGCGAACCCAAAATTATTAAACGAAATGGTTCGCGATGAAAAAGGTAATGTAAAACAAGGTTCGTTTACGCGTATTGAACCTGAAGCGAAGGAGAGCCGAATGTGGGAAGCAATTGAAACCTATATGCAACGGCAGCAACCCCTTATTATTATTGCGGGAGCCGATTATGGTCAGGGGTCATCGCGTGATTGGGCGGCAAAAGGAGTACGCTTAGCGGGAGTCGAGGCGATTATTGCTGAGGGTTTTGAGCGTATACACCGCACTAATTTAATTGGCATGGGTGTTTTACCTTTAGAGTTTACAGCCGGTAATAATCGCCACACTTACCATATTGACGGGAGTGAAACTTATGAGGTGGTTGGCAGTTTAGCACCTGGAGCGACTTTGACAGTTAACATATCCCGTAAAAATAACGAGACAATCACTATTCCTGTAAAATGCCGTCTTGATACAGCTGAAGAAGTCTCAATCTATAATGCCGGTGGTGTTTTACAGCGCTTTGCTCAAGACTTTTTAGCGACATCTCTGTAAACAGCTAATACCTAAATTTAAATAAGAACACGGTAACTCAACCTTAACTCTATAAAAACAGTCAGATCAATGAATAAAAAAGCACAAATGAAAATTCCCGCCATGTATATACGTGGTGGCACCAGTAAAGGCGTTTTTTTTAAATGTGACGATTTGCCAGAGCTCGCTAGAAAACCAGGGGCTATTCGTGATGCTGTTTTACTGCGCGTGATTGGTAGCCCAGACCCTTACGGTAAGCAAACCGATGGCATGGGCGGCGCCACTTCTAGCACAAGTAAAATAGTCATTCTTTCTAAAAGCACTCAAGATAATCACGATGTAAATTATTTATTTGGGCAGGTAGCGATCGATAAAGCTTTTATTGATTGGAGTGGTAATTGTGGTAATTTGTCGGCTGCTGTGGGTTCTTTTGCGGTACAAAGTGGTTTGATTACTGCTGAACGTATTCCAGAAAATGGTGTGTTACCTATACGAATTTGGCAAGAAAATATTAGTAAAACGATTGTGGCTTATGTGCCTATTATTGATGGGCAAGTGCAAGAAATAGGGAGCTTTGAATTGGATGGCGTGACCTTTCCGGCAGCGGAAGTAAAGCTAGATTTTATGTCCCCTGCTGCAGAGGCGCAGGGCGATATTGATGCCCCAGAAGACGCTTTGCTACCCACAGGTAATCTTATTGATGATTTGCACTTACCGTCTGACTTAGTTAAACAAGCGGGTTTAAAAACCGATACACTAAAAGTCAGTATGATTAATGCTGGCATTCCTACTCTTTTTATTAATGCTGAAGATCTTGGCTATAGTGGTACTGAATTACAAGACGATATTAATAGTGATGATGATGCATTAAGGATGTTTGAATTGATTCGTGCTTATGGCGCAATAAAAATGGGCTTGATTAAAAATATTAGTGAAGCTGCCACACGGCAACATACACCTAAAATTGCTTTTGTAGCTAAAGCGAGTAACTATGTGGCATCAAGTGGAAAACATATCGATGCAAGCAAGATTGATTTGGTCGTGCGCGCACTTTCAATGGGCAAGTTACATCACGCCATGATGGGTACAGCAGCTGTTGCCATTGGTACCGCTGCCGCAATACCCGGCACCTTAGTAAATCTTGCCGCGGGTGGCGGTCAGCTGAATAGTGTCTGCTTTGGTCATCCATCGGGGACCTTAACTGTGGGCGCTGAAGTGAAAGAAGATTATGGCCATTGGAGTGTAGAAAAAGTCAGCATGAGCCGAAGTGCAAGAGTATTAATGGAAGGGTGGGTAAGGGTGCCTGCAAGTGTTGTTTTATAAGTTCTTAAGTATCTGCAAGAATAATTATTGATTTACGCCGCATATTCCGCATTCATAGCGCTTAGTATAGCGTCTATCAGCCCATTTAAAATAAATACAATCTACCACCGTTTTGATAATAGGCCAGCGTAATACTTTCAATATTTTTCCATAGGGGGTATACGACCAAGCATGCACGTTTGCATCTAGCCCCACCAGCCACTTACCGTCTGTTGTCCTAAGGTGGAGTCTCCTTAATAGTAACTCTCTCGATGGGTGTGTTTCGTCAAGCTTGTGTTCGTGTATATCAACAAAATCAATTTTCTTGTGAGTATGTTTACGCATTAAGTTAATTTCTTTATGACAAAGCGGGCAGCTGCCATCGTAGAAGAGGACATCTTTAGCGTATTGTTCAGTCTCTGTCATTTTAATCAAACACTCGGTTTATTAATGTTGCCTACTATATACGTGGATAACTTACTATCTGGTTTTGTTGAACCGAATCAATTAAGATTAATTCATAATTCAACCATGGTGAAATATGAATACTGTTATCTATCAAACGAATTTGATTACGCCTTCTAAAATCGTATGTGTTGGTCGAAATTATGTTGCTCACGCAAAAGAATTGGGAAATGCGGTGCCTACTGAGCCGGTTATTTTTATCAAACCGAACTCTGCCATCAGTCAACATCTAGATGCGGGTAAGGGCGAGGCCAACCACTATGAAGGTGAGATTTCATTTTTGATTAAAGACGGGCAAATTGCTGGGCTTGGCTTCGGCTTAGATTTAACAAAACGCGGGACTCAATCACGGTTAAAAGAGGCTCGCTTACCTTGGGAGCGTGCTAAGTCATTTGATGGCGCAGCAGTATTTAGCGAATTTGTGAGCATATCAAGCGATCAACTTGATGGCTTAAGATTGGAGCTTTATATCAATGGTGAATGCAGGCAGAGTGGGGGCGTAGGGCATATGCTATTCAAACCACAAGCTATACTAGATGAGATCAGTCAATTTTTGAGTCTAGAAGACGGTGATATCATTATGACGGGCACACCTGAAGGCGTGGGCGAAGTCTGTGCTGGAGCCGAGTTTATCGGTACGGTTTTATTGGGAGATAAGGTATTAGTAGAAGGGCGTTGGCAAGCTCATTAAATAGCTAAAGAGCCTCTGAACTTAATCCCATTCTTGTCATCAAATTGTCAACTTAGTTTCTTACTATACTAGAGAAAATAAAGAATGAGGAAAACAATGGAAGAATATAGAGACGATTTAATGGCGTATTCGGAGCCAGAATATGAAGATTTTGCCGCCCATGATGATGAATACGGCGATGATTTTTCAGATATATAAACGATAAATACACACCGAGTAACACATTAGCGGGTTAGTTTTTTAACTCCAGACAGATCCCCGCGATTTCCTATACCCCCACATCCCTAAAGAGTCGCTTCATTAATATGGGCTCACATCATCCATATTTCGCGCGCGAGTGATTTTAATAACAATTCAATCTGTAAGTTTTTTTGTGAAATGTATAGCCTGTCACACCGAATATCCGACTTTTTGTCCATAATTAACTTGAACTAGTTTACTTTTGCTCGCTAGATAGTTGTGTCTCTCGGGCGTTTAAGACAGCAAAAACACCTATGGCCGAATCTTCTTCAGCGGAAGCTATTCTCTTCTTTGACGACCACCAAGTTGTTAAAGAGATGACCTATGCCGAGTTTCAGGCGATATTGGATAGCTATGTTCCTCTGCACGATATAGCCAACCGGCATATGAAAGCGGTTTATGTCCGTATCAACGCTCATCTTCATGTGACTGGCGCCGTTTTTTTTAACATCAATTTTGATCGAGCTGGTTTTGTTGAAAAAAGCTGGAATATCCCTCTTCAGAACTTAGCTGACAATGCAGCCAAGGGGCCCAATATGGGTTCAGGCCCGATAGCGCTTGCCTGCTACAGTCAATGCCCCATTGACTGGCAGAGAAATAATCTCTGGGACCCAATGATGCAAGCCTCACTAAATGATATTGTTTTAATCAAAAAGATGATTAAAAACAATTCACTAGGGCTTGTTTTTGAGAAAAAGGTTGAAGAGTCAGATGATGACCGCTTCAATCACGAGCGAATACGTGCAGCTTTGTTAATTAAAGAGCAGCGCCTCAAGCAAAAATTGCTATCGACTAAAGCTGATCAAGATATGCGCCAATTGAGCTTGGATCATCAGGAACGAGTATTGGCATATCAGCAAGAGCTTAATAGCTACCAACAACAACTAAATGAGCAGCGTTCGTTAAATTTAGAGTTGAAAGAGACCATTGCTGGCCAGAACGACAAAATTTCCGGCATGAGGGATTACTTTGAAAGCAAAATTCAGTCAGCTCAAGAAAAGGGCAGCGATAAAAGTAGCGAAGAATTTATATCACTAAAAGAGCATTACGAGTCTGAAGTACTGCTGCAAGTCGAGGCCGTTAAAGCCGAATTTCAATCTGAACTCGAATCACGTAATGTTGAGCTTATGTATCGTGGCGAGAGGGAAGCCAAATTAAAGCAGGAAATACTGACTCTTCAGCAAGAAAACAAAAAACTACTGGATATATCGAGTGACGTTATTCTTGAAAAATTAAACAATGCGGGCGTTAATTTTGTTATTTATCATCCTGGTGCAGGGCATTTAACAATCAAAGCAGTCGATGTACCTGCTTACCTAGAAAACCCAACAGCTTATGTAGCACATCAATGCGGCGTCAATGAGCATCTCTATCGTATTTGGCTAGACCATTTTTACACTCCTACTTGCCAAAAGGAGCTAGATAATGGTGAACTATGCGACAAACCGCTAACGCGAATAGATGACCCAAGTCAGTTTATTATTGGAGAAAGTGATTGCTGCATAGACCATCGCACCAATACCCCCTCGATTGTGAATATCAACAAACATGGTCGCCTGAATTATTCGAGCAACACCTAAGCAGTGTTGCCGACCACGTTCCCCTCCAGTTATTATATTGGCCCGAGTTAAACCAGCGTGGCATTACAGCCTATCTTCGTAGAGATGATAAGCTTCCGCTGGCTTCGGGGAATAAGTTTTACAAGCTATATTACAACCTCTTAAATGCCCGCCAACAGGGTTGCGATACTCTCGTTAGTTTCGGTGGCGCTTATTCCAACCATATTTATGCGCTCGCGGGAGTATCTAAGGCTCTCGGATTGAATAGTGTGGGGATTATTAGGGGGTATAAACCCAAGAAGCTTTCACCAACACTATCTGATGCCGTTGATTTTGGCATGAAAATACACTTTTTAGGCAAAAAAGACTATGGTCGCAAAGACATACGTCCACTATTGCCTATACTTAAAGCATTGTCTGGGAAATATTATCTAATTCCCGAAGGCGGAGAAAATCTAGCGGGTGTAAGAGCATGTGCTGCTATTGCTCAATCAACCGCTAGGCAGCTGAAAGAACCCTATACTCTGTGTTCAGCGGTGGGAACAGGCTCAACACTGGCCGGCTTAATTGCTGGTTCCTCAGCAAGTACGAAATTGCTTGGTATCAGTGTTTTAAAGGGCGAAGATAGTTTGAGTGCAAAGGTAAGGGAATGGCTTAATTTATTAGGTATCGATAGTCATTCACCATCAGCTGATTGGAATATTGAGACGGGTTTTCATCATGGCGGCTATGCAAAAATAAGCCCCGAGCTACTGCGCTTTATGAGTGAATTTGAGCAAAGAAATCACCTTCTCTTAGACCCTGTATATACAGTGAAAATGTTGTGGGCTATAGAGACTTTGGCTAAGCAGGGTTATTGGGCTAAGGATAGCCGGGTCGTCGCGATACACAGTGGTGGTTTGCAAGGCCGCAGAGGTTTTGATTTGCCAGTACAGCCTTAATGAATGCTAGGCGCATTACTTATTTTTATTATTTGCAGTAGGTTTGATTTATGAGCAACGATTATTTACTACAGCAATGTCGCAGCTTAGTGCCTTTGAGTACTATGCGTGAGCAACATCTGTTGGCAGCTTTAGATCATTCTAAATCCATTATGGCTTGTAGTGGTGACGTTTTGTTTGAGGAAGCAGCATCACAAGATTACCTTTACTATCTTTTGTCAGGCGAAATTTTATTGAAGCACCAACAGGGTAGCGAGCGTATTATTACGGCTGATTTTCACTGGCTGCCTATCGTGCAGTTTCAAGCGGAAGACTTTTCTGCGACGGCAATCGCTGACTGTGAACTGCTACGATTTGATCGTTTGTCGCTAGATAATTTACTTGCTTGGAGTCAGGTTGCAGATTACTTAGAAATTGATATTTCGTATGATCGTGACCTTGATGAAGATGCAGATTGGCTACGCTCGATTTTAAATTCCAATTTATTTTATAAAATTCCACCGCTCAACGTGCTATCAATTTATTCTAAAGTGTCTGCAAAAAATGTTAGCAAGGATGAAACTATTCTTGAGCAAGGGGAAGAAGGGGATTTCTGTTATTTTATTAAAGAAGGCTTAGCAGAGGTAACTCGTATACCCACTGAAGGTGAAGAGCCTACCCCGCTTGCGCAAATAGGCGAGGGGCGTTGTTTTGGCGAAGACGCTTTAATTCAGCATACGACTCGTAATGCTACGGTTAAAATGCTAACAGACGGTATTGTTATGTGCCTTCATAAAAATGATTTTGATGATTTGCTGATATCGCCCTCTGTTGAGCATATGGAGTTTCAAACTATAGACTCAATGAAAAAGAATATGGATGGGAAGCAATTTGAGTTTTTAGATGTGCGTACACAAGAAGAGTTTGATTATAAGCATATTGTGGATGCCATACATATACCGCTAACATTACTACGTTTAAAAATACGCTTGCTCGACCCCAAAAAGCACTATTTGATCTATTGTAATACTGGCGTGAGAAGTCGCGCTACGGCTTTTTTACTGGCTCAAAAGGGCTATAATGTTAGTGTATTGGAAGGTGGTTTAGCTTCAATCAGTATCGACCATGTCGAAAATAGTTTGGTTAGTGAATTTGATTCTATTTATCAGATGGCAAGTTCTGGCTATTAACCACAAAAAAACGGTTTATCTCAAGCTGAGTTTTATCCTTTAAGTTCACTTCAACGATTTTCCATTCGTTATATTCTTGTGTTATGTCTTCATCTATTCTTTTATAGAGTTCACTGGCATCCAATACTTCAATTTTATTGTCTCTAAGGTCGAGCTGAGTTAATGCACTTAACCAAAGCGAGCGCGGCAAAATGCAATATTTTTTTTCTGATGTGATAGTCAATATGTCAGAAAAGAACGTATCAGAGTCGAACCAATAGTAATGATTTAAGTCTTGATTTGAAAATTGAGGGCCGTCAATTTTATTAGTATTGGGTTGATAAAAACGCCCCTTTATAAATAGCCGACTTTGGATTTCTTCGTTGGCGATGCCTAAGCGGCTTAATGTTGCTTGCCCGTGTTCTGTTTGACTCAATGGCAATTGTCGCTCTTGTAGGTGGCGCATTTTAATTGCAAGAGTATCTTTTTGGTTTGGACCTACCCAGTTATGCCAGTTATGTAATGGGATATTATTTGCTATCACACCCTGATAATTTTGATGTCCAAGATAAAACTTAACGGCGGCCTCTATGTGTTTGGTCTCCCCGTCGAGTTGATCTTGAATAATAAAATCAAATTCGCCTAAGGTTCGCTTATCTCCATTCACTTGAAGATTTTTAGCGATCAAGGTGAAGCGGGGGTAGTGCTCAAAATAAAAACTAAGCAATTGCTCAAAATAAATCCCTAAGCGATTAGAGCGCTGTTTTTGCAAATGCTCATTTAAGGCTTTTGGTTGTTTATCGAGTGATAGTAGCCATGATACTAGTTGATCATCAATGAGGTCTTGGGCAAACCAATCTAAGGGGAAATCGGGGATCTTTTCAAATAGAGATGGAGAGAATAGTGACCATGCCAGATCACGAACGCCACGGTGCTGAAGGCAATGGAGTTGTTTGATCAATGAAGGGGGGGTGATGAGGCGTATTGGCATCTAGCCATGTTATCATGCTCCTCTTGTAGACAATAATCCTATGATGCTTTTGTAGGGCAAATGGGATAGCAGTAAGTGATGGAATAAGCTTAGGAGATAGAAAACACATTGTTTCTATCGGTAATATTCGTTTTATCTAACCCAGATTCTCTTGCTACTATTGTTATAGCTTACTTTACGCAGTGTATATATGATGAAATTTTCTTCTATTGGCCTTGTCGGCCGCGTTTATAACGACCAAACCAAAAAAACCGCTTTAAGACTCGTTCGATTTTTACAAGAGCGAGATATTAAGGTCACCATGCTCGAAGGTCTGGCGGACTTCGTTAATCAAAAAGATTTAGCGGCAAAAGGCGATGAGAAATTCATTGGTGATACTTGTGACTTGGTGATAGTGATTGGTGGTGACGGCACAATGCTAGGAGCAGCTCGTGCCATGGTTGATCATGAAGTCCCTGTACTCGGCGTGAACCGGGGTAGATTAGGGTTTTTAACCGATATAATGCCGGCAGACTTAGAGCAAGAAGTGGGCGAAGTGCTTGATGGTCAATATTTGACCGAATCACGTTTTCTTCTTGATATGACCGTTGTACGCGATGGCGCCGTTATCGCGAGTGGTGATGCCTTAAACGATGTTGTGCTACACCCAGGCCGTCATATTAGAATGATAGAGTTTGAGTTATATATCGATGGGCAATTTGTATACAGTCAGTCTTCTGATGGCTTAATTGTGTCAACACCGACGGGCTCTACTGCCTATGCATTAAGCGGTGGCGGGCCCTTAATGTACCCAAGTCTAGATGCTATCGTTCTAGTACCTTTAAATCCTCACACCTTAAGCAGCCGCCCTATTGTGGTGAGTGGTGACAGTCAAATAAAGCTACTCATTGGTCATCAAATGAGTACTTCGCTGAATATTACCTGTGACGGACAAGCCTCGGATTTAGTCAAAGCAGGGGATGAAATACATATTACGAAAAAGCCAAAGCGCCTGACACTAATTCATCCATCTGACCACAATTACTACGAAACTTGTCGTATGAAATTGGGTTGGGGTAGGCATTTGACTAAAGATAAAGACTAAATTAGCTAAGACAGTGAATCAACGATTATTTGAAGGTTACGATATTATTGGGGATATCCACGGTTGTGGTCGTACCCTAGTTAAATTACTTGAAGTTATGGGTTACAAAAAGCGCGATGGCGTTTATCAGCACCCAAAACGTCAGGTGATTTTTGTGGGCGATATTGTCGATCGAGGCCCACATATTCGTAAAGCAATGAGTGTTGTTTACGATATGGTGACCCAAGGGCATGCTCAGATCGTTATCGGTAACCACGAATACAATGTTTATTGCTATGCAACCCTAGATGAAGAGAAAACACGTCAAACCGGCCAGCAGTGTTATTTGCGAGAACACAATGCTCACAACCAACGTTTAGTGTCTGAAACCTTCGAGCAATTTGCCAATTACTCTCATGATTTTAAAGAATATCTTGATTGGTTTAGCAGGCTACCCTTATTTATAGAAACACAAAATTTTCGAGTTGTTCATGCTTGTTGGGATGAGCAGTATGTGAATGAATACCTCAAGAAATATCATACCAGCCATGTATCGCCAGACATTATCAAAAAATCGACTGATTTGAGTAGCTTTGAAGGTAAGGTACTTGATAGGTTAATGCGAGGAACTAGCTTATCCCTTCCCGATGGTGAGGTTATTCGAAGTCGCGATGGTTTTGAACGGCGTATTTTTCGGACTAAGTTTTGGTCTGATGCACCGGAGACTTATAGTGACGTTGTGTTTCAGCCAGACCCTTTACCAGAACATTTAGTAGAGAGGCCTTTGAATGAGCAAGAGCTTAATACACTCATTCATTATCCTGCGCATGCCAAACCGGTCTTTTTTGGCCATTATTGGCTCCATGGTCGTCCTGCTCCCGTAAAACATAATATCTGTTGCTTGGATTACAGTGCGGTAAAATATGGTCGTCTTGTGGCTTACCGAATGGATGGAGAAGAGCGTCTCGACCCAGGCAATTATGTTTGGCTTTATGTTGATCCACCGGAACAGTCGTAACTATGAGGCTAATGTGGCACCCCGTAATTCGTCTTCCCCTAGCGGTAGATATGCGCCCCTTATTAAGCTATTTGGACGAGCAGCAGTTGTTGCATCATGTAACAGAAGAGGAAGGTGAACAACAGCTTTGGATGGCAGATGAGCCACGTATTATTGAAATAGCTGAATTAACGAGTAAGTGGGCAAGTGGTGAAATTGATTTAAGCGTGGCGTCTAACAACGAGGGCTCAATAGGTGATGACTCAAAACAATATAGTGAGCAAATAAGCGCGACTGTAAAATTGACATGTTTAGTGCCCGTTAGTTTAACGACTATTTTGTTAGGCTTTATTGGTGCCTTGGCAATTTTTGCCGATGACCAGCAGCTTTCCTATGCCCAGCCTTTCTTATTTCAGGCGATTAGTAATGGTTATTTCGTTTCGCTAAAAGATACCCTAGCATCGGGTCAGTATTGGCGCTTATTAACGCCTATATTTTTACATTTTACTTGGTTACATATTATTTTTAATAGCCTTATTATATGGGAGTTGGGTCGACGTATTGAAATAGCAAAGGGTTCAATGCATATATTATTGATTGTTTTGGTCGTCGGTGTTGTTTCGAATATTGCTCAGTACCTAGCGCAAGCCAATACCGTTTTCGGGGGCTTATCGGGCGTGGTATATGGCTGTATTGGTTATATAGCTGTATATCAACAATTTGTTATTCATCCAATTCTACAATTTAATAAAGCGGCCATTGCCTTTTTTATTGTTTGGTTATTGCTGGGTGTCTTCGGCATTATTGATTTCTTTATAGCGGGTAGTATTGCAAACGCCGCTCATGTAGCGGGCTTGGTTTCTGGTGCAGTGATTGGTCTTATTGTGGCCTTGCTTGATCGAAACAAGGCGATTGATCACCAGTAAAATAAAGAACCCCGATTTTTATTTTGACGATTTTTTGGATGTATTACCTATGAAAAGCGTAAATGAATTATTAAATAATATCACCCCGGATATTTATCAAAATCTTAAACGTTCGATTGAGCTAGGGAAGTGGCCGACAGGTGAGAAATTATCTAGTGAGCAAAAACAGTTGTGCTTACAAGCTGTTATTGCCTATGAGAAGAAAAATCTACCCCCAGAAGAGCATACGGGTTATATCGCCACTAAGAAGCATAAACACTGCGGTAGTGAATCGGGCGAAATTACGATTGATAACGATACGATTAATGATGCAGACCCACAGCCACTAACGTTTAAGTAATACGTTTAAATAATACATTTAAGTAAACATTTAAAATAAGCTGAGAATATAAAATGATGCGCGATGCACAACCACAGGTTATTTACCTTCGAGATTATACAGTACCTGATTTTTTAATTGAAAAAACAGAATTAAATTTTGAACTCAATGAGTTGAGTACGATTGTTACTTCAACCTTAACTCTTCGTCGGAATCCTGTGGCTGGCAACAAAAATAACTTAATTTTGCATGGTCAAGATTTAACATTAATTTCAGTTAGTATCGACGGTAATAAACTATCTGATGTGGATTATTCCATTGACAGCGAATCTTTAACGATCGCTATCCCTGATGAATGCCAACTGACTTGTGTTACTGAAATATTACCTCAAGAGAATACCTCATTAGAAGGCTTGTATAAATCCAGTGGTATGTATTGCACACAATGTGAGGCTGAAGGCTTTCGTAAGATTACTTATTATTTAGATCGCCCTGATGTGATGAGTACTTTCACCACTACAATTAATGCAAACAAAGAGCATTATCCCGTTTTATTGTCTAATGGAAATCTGGTTGCGCAAGGAGAAGCGGAGAATGGTCGTCATTGGGCAAAGTGGGAAGATCCTTTTAAAAAGCCAGCTTATTTATTTGCTTTGGTAGCGGGTAGTTTAGAGTTTATCGAAGATAAATTTATGACTATGTCCGGACGCGAGGTGACGTTGCGTATCTTTGTTGAGAAAAAAGATCTGGATAAATGTGATTATGCCATGACTTCACTCAAACATTCCATGCGTTGGGATGAGGAAGTTTATGGTCGTGAATATGATCTTGATATTTTTATGATTGTTGCGGTGGATGATTTCAATATGGGGGCTATGGAAAATAAAGGCCTTAATATTTTTAATACCTCATGCGTATTAGCAAATGCAAAAACGACAACAGATGCAGGTTTTCAACGAGTAGAAGGTGTTGTTGCCCATGAGTATTTTCACAATTGGTCAGGCAATCGCGTAACGTGTCGAGATTGGTTTCAATTGAGTTTGAAAGAAGGCTTTACGGTTTTTCGAGATCAAGCCTTCTCTGCTGATATGGGATCGCCAATCGTTAAGCGTATCGAAGATGTGGGTATGCTTCGAACATTACAATTCGCTGAGGATGCCGGACCAATGGCGCACCCAGTGCAACCCCCATCGTTTATTGAAATTTCTAACTTCTATACTTTAACCGTATATGAAAAAGGCTCAGAAATTGTACGCATGCTGCATACGCTCTTGGGTGCTGAAACATTTAGAGCTGGTTCAGACTGTTATTTTGATCGGCATGATGGACAGGCAGTCACTATCGACGATTTTCTTTCTGCGATGGAATCGGCTTCTAAGCGTAATCTAAATCAATTTAAGCATTGGTACACTCAAGCAGGGACGCCGACATTAGTCGTCGACGATCATTATGATGAGTCAGCCCAGACTTATCGCTTAACGATAAAGCAAGTACTACCTGATACGCCTGAATCTAAAGGTTGCGATAAACAGGCTTTGCATATGCCTATTGCGATGGGTTTAGTTGGTGAGGCGGGGTGTTTGGCTTTACATCCTGAAATTAATGGAGAGAGTATTAGCTTATCTGAGCAAGCGGATAACACACACTGTGTGCTTGAACTCACAGAAATGGAACAGACCTTTATATTTAAGCAAGTTATAGAAAAGCCGGTTCCCTCTTTATTGCGTAATTTTTCTGCTCCTGTCAAACTCGTTTTTGATTATAGCCGCGATGATTATTTGCGTCTAATGCAAAATGATGATGACGGTTTTAGCCAGTGGAATGCCAGCCAACAGCTTGCTGTCTCAATTTTACAAGAGCTAATAGAGGCTTACCAAAACAAACAGCAGTCCCCAAACGTCGATCAGCGTTTCAGCTTAGGCTTGAAAGCGATTTTATCTCAAGAGGGTTTGGATAAAGCGATGGTAGCTTATATGTTAAGTTTGCCATCGGAAGCTTATATGGCAGAAATTGCCACTACAGTGGATGTTGAAGCTATTCATTATGCGCGCCAAACTTTAAGAAAGAGCATCGCAAGTCATTTACAAGAAGAGTTATGGGATGTTTATCAAGCGCTTTCGTCAACAAAAGAATATGAGCCGAGCGCTGCAGCTATAGCCGAGCGTACGCTGAAAAATACAGCTTTAGATTATTTAATGTTGTTAGATAATTCGTCGTTTCAACAAGCATGTATTAAGCAGTACTACAATGCGAATAATATGACTGATGCTATGAATGCATTAAAAATATTGGTGCACAGTAATTTTGACGAATTGGCAAAAGACCAAGTCGACGCGTTAGCTCACTTTTATGAGCGTTGGCAGCATGAATCGTTGGTGGTGAATCAATGGCTAGCCGTGCAGGCATCCAAACCTCTTCATAGCGCTTTGGATAATGTGAAGTTGTTAATGTCACACCCTAGCTTCACTCTTAAAAACCCGAATAAAGTACGCTCGTTGATCGGGGCCTTTGCAGCCAATGCAATTGGCTTTCACCAGTCGAGCGGAGCAGGTTATGATTTTCTTGCTAAACAAATCATCAAATTAAACACAATTAATCCCCAAATTGCGTCACGCTTACTAACGCCTTTAACTCGTTGGCGTAAGTACAGTGCGCCGCAGAAGCAATTAATGAAACAAGCATTAGAAAATGTTCTCGCAGTAGATGATTTGTCTAAGGATGTTTATGAGGTTGTCAGTAAAAGCCTGTCAGATAATTGAGTCCAGATTATAATAAGTGAAAAAGATAACTTAAACCGATAGCTAATATGCCTTATTCTTTTCTAACAAAAACGCCTGGTTTATTGAGAGAGAAAATTAATACCCGATTTGGTGTTAAGCCTCTCTCAGAGTCCCAAGAAGAGCTTAATGAATGGTTTCAAGGTTCTGTTGGTCAGCGATTGTTAAGTGCAGAAAAAGCCAAACTAGATCGGATTATGCCTGAAATGTATGGTTATCATTTAATGCAGTTGAGTGCCGTAAGTCATTCCAGCAGCAATATCATGTCATTATCGAGACAAAGCCCAGTAACGCATCACTTTTCTTTAGGTGTAAAGCAAGCAAAAGAAAAAGGTGAGGGGGAAGCTAAAGCACTTGCCCAGTTTGAACAACTGCCTATAGATTCAGAATGTGTTGATGTTGCTCTTTTGCATCACGCATTGGAATACTCAACCAAACCGCATCAATTACTTAGAGAAACTGCTAGAACAATTATTCCGAATGGTTATATTATTGTAGTGGGGTTTAATCCTTGGAGTTTCTCTACGACTAAAAGACAGTTAGGCCGTTTATTTAGTCAGAATGCGCAGAGGCGTTTTCATAACTTACGCCGAAGTCGAATTGTTGACTGGCTGCAGCTTTTGGATTTTGAGCCAGCATTCTTAGAGTATGGCGATCATGGCTGGCCAATAAAGCAACAGTATGGCCGAAAAGTAGAAGAGTATATTAATAATTTATTTCCGATATGGGGTAGCTTTTATGTAGTTGTTGCACGAAAAAGCATTACCCCGATGACGGTTATCAAGCCCGAATGGAAAAAACCAAAAGGACTTCCTAGTTGGGCAAAAAACTCTATTGCTCAGCAAAACGTGCGAAAATCCCCAGTGGTTACTAAGAAAACAGTAAAGTAAAATCAATACAATACCATAAGGTTCTTCAGTGAAAAAAATAGACTTATTTACAGATGGTGCGTGTAAAGGTAATCCTGGTCCAGGAGGATGGGGGGCTTTATTACGGTATCAAGATAATGAAAAATCACTTTGTGGCGGTGAAAACAATACGACTAACAATCGAATGGAGTTAATGGCTGCAATAAAAGGTTTGGAACATTTAACAGAATCTTGTGAGGTTGTTTTAACAACAGATTCTCAGTATGTTCGCAAAGGCATAACAGAATGGATCGTTAATTGGAAAAAAAATGGCTGGAAAAATGCGGCAAAAAAACCAGTAAAGAACAGCGACCTTTGGCAGCAACTCGATGAGCAATCACAGCGTCATACAATTGAATGGCGGTGGGTAAAAGGGCATAGTGGTCATCGTGAAAATGAAATTGCTGATCAACTCGCAAATGAGGGGATACCACAATGAGACAAATTGTACTGGATACTGAAACAACAGGCCTTGAACCTTCCAAGGGTCATAAAATTATTGAAATCGGTTGCGTTGAGCTTGTCAATAGAAAGCTAACGGGCAAACATTATCATCAGTACATTCAACCTGAAAGGGATGTAGAAGAACAGGCTATTGAAGTCCATGGTATTACGAATGAGTTTTTGAAAGGTAAGCCTGTTTTCTCTAGTATCGTTGATGAATTTATGGCTTTTGTGGATGGCGCTCAATTGGTCATTCACAATGCACCATTTGATGTGGGCTTTATTGATCATGAACTTAAGTTGCATCAGGGATCATATTCTCGAATTACGGATTATTGCTCTGTAATTGATACTCTAGTGATGGCTAGGGAAAAACATCCAGGACAAAAAAATAACTTAGACGCCCTTTGTAAACGCTATACGGTCGATAATTCGCAACGTGACTTGCACGGTGCTTTACTCGATGCTGAAATTTTGGCTGATGTTTATCTTATGATGACTGGCGGCCAAACCGCATTATTATTAAGTGATGAGGGTGAGGGTGAGAATAATGCACAATCAGTCTCTGGAGAAAATATTCGGCGCCTAAAACAAGCTTTTTCAACACCAGTGATAAAAGCAAACGAAGAAGAATTGAAAAATCATGTTGATAAACTATCAACTATACAAAAAGCCAGTTCAGGCGAATGTCTTTGGTTGAAACAGTAAGGCTAATGACTAATAAGATTATTGTATTTTTATAGCTTCATAGGGTATGGTTTATGTTATGACCTTTTTTTAAAAAAGAGGCATAAAATAAGAAAAAAAATACCTAAAACGAGGCCTTTATGATAAAAATAATCAAAACTAGTCTAATCTCTCTAAGTTGTTTCACTTTTTTAGTGGCATGTGAAAAATCAGACGACATAAGTACTGCTGTCGAAAAAGCAGTTGAACCACTTGTTTATGATGAAGTGGAATGGAATGTATCATTATGGAGTAAGCGTCGTGCGTTTACTGAGCATGTCGAGAAACTATCTGAATTAGTTTCTACCAAAACTGATGGAAAATTTAAGCTAAATATTTCCTATGGCGGCTTATCGAAAAATAAAGAAAACCTAGATGGCATTTCAATCGGGGCTTTTGAAATGGCTCAGTTCTGTTCCTTTTATCATAAAGCAAAAAACCCAACCATCACTGTCACTGAGTTGCCTTTTGCTAAAGATATTTCGTTAGCGCGCTTAGCTGAGATCTCGATGAAAGTGTATCAGCACCCAAGTGTTGTAGGCGATTTGGCAAGATGGAATGCAACTCTACTAATGCCATCACCTTTGCCTCAGTATAATTTAATTGGTGTAGGTAAAACCCCAGAATCGCTAGACGATTTTAGCGGTAAGCGAATTCGTGGCCCTGGGGGTATTGCTGGAGTAATGTCGCAACTGGGGGCTGTTAAAACCGGAGTTGCGGCAAATGAAGTTAGGCAAGCTCTGGATGCGGGAGTGATAGATACAGTAGCATTCGCTCAGCATGCACACTTGGCATTTGGTTCTGTAGAGGCTGGTACGTGGGCTACTGACAATTTGAACTTAGGGACGGCTAATTGCCCTGTTGTAGCAAATACCCAAGCACTTGCAGGCTTAAGTGATAATAATCGTAAGGTATTGCTGGAATCAATTGACGAATCAATTCAGCATTACGTATCTAATTACGAAAACAATGTTATAGGTAAGTATAACGATAAGATAAAAGAAAAAGGGATTGCCGTGGTTACTTTCAGCCCGGAACAAACGAAAAAAATGGATGGTTTGGCAGTTGCTGTTCGTGATAAATGGATTAAAGATAATTCGGGAAATTTTAACGCACAAGAATTATATGATTTCACCGCTGCTTTATTTTCCGAATAAAATTTTAGAGTTTTAATATGGCATATATAAATACCCCTAATGGTTTTCTGTTAGGGGTATTTATTATTTTGATGGTGAAGAGTTATCGATAAGCTTAAGTGAATCGCTTTTAATTAGGGTATAATTTTTTTAACTTTTTACTTTTTTTAATAGATCCAGTTTCTTTTTTGATCGATAAGGTAAGCTCTATCAGTTTTTCGGGAGAGTAAGACGATATTTTTTCCTTCCCTGAATAAATTTCTTGATCAAGTTGTGCTAGTTCTTGCTCTAGGTTGGGATAAAGTGAAGTCATTGCTGAAAGCGATTTTATTTTTTTCTCGTGCGATACGAATTCACCATATTTTAAAATAGAATCTCTTAGTTCTGACCAGTTCTTATTGTTGGCAGAGTTGATTATATCTTGTTTAAGTTGTTTTTCGGTTTTTAACTTTTTTTGATCATTGTTTACTGGGCTGGTATTGTTGCCCTTTTCTTGCACTTTTTTCTTACGCAGTAAAATATAAGCCAAAATCATGCTCAATGATAAGAATAATAAGGTTAGTATTTTCCAGAGCGAAGAGCTTGCTTCAGTTTGCGTGGATTCGCTTTTGTTTTTGCTGCTATTTAAAGTGGGTAGCTGGTCGGATTCTGCAATATTTTCATCTATCACAACAATAGTTTGTGCTTTTACTGTTGATTCTTCCTCTCTATTTTTTTCTGTATTCCACCACTTTATGGTCGTGCTAGGAAAAGTAAATGTGCCCGACTGTCGAGGAATAATAGCAAAGTTATTGACGCGAGTACCTATGATGCCTATAGAGCTTTTATTGTCGTCTATATCAGCCTTATCTGAATAAATGGTGAACTCGTCTGATTCTGGAAGGGTTATATCGGGGAGTTGAGCTGCCGTCAAACCATTTGCAATTAGCACTAGTTGATAATTGAGCGGTTCCCCGACTTTTGCTTCAAGTAAAGATTGCTTCCATTTCCCGTCGAGAGTTAGTGCGGTTGAGGGGAGCCATGTGTCTGCTGTGCTTTCGTTTGCAATCGGTTTTACTTCAACTGTAAGTGGATCACTGCGTACATATAGATAAGGATTGCCCGAACGGCCAAAATTGAAACGATTGAGCGCCTTCTCTAAACGCCAGGATTGAGTTGGTATCGTGATAGTTCCACTTGCCTGTGGATGTAATGCATAAATTTTTTCAAGAACTTGGTAGTTTACGCCCTTTACATCACTCCTAAAATTACTTTCTGATACCAGTGTTAAGGTTGAGTTATCTAGTTGCAATGCCTCATCGTCATAGCTTGATAATGCTGTTTTATAATATAAGCGTATGGTGATAAGCAGTTGTTCTTGTACATAAACAATATTTTTATTAACACTGAGCTTTAAGAATACGTCTTTATCCGCCACAGCGTTGTTGCTTGTTCCGGTATCATTTACATTAACAAAAATAGCTGGGCTATAAACGCCTCGATATTCAAAGGAAGGGATAACAAGTCGGCCTGATTCTTTTGGGCTTAAAATCAGTATCCATTGAGTACTGGCGGAAACTTTGCCATTAACTATGGATGTTTGATTGCTTCTTTGAGTGTTAATAATGTCGAATTGCAGTAATAGCTCAGTAAAATCTACTTTGGCACTGGCGGTTTCGTCCGCGGTGACAATGAGTCGCAGTGACTCATTGCTAGCAAGTTGAGTGCGATCGACTTCGGCATTTAGTGTAAGCGAATAGCTATTGACACTTATGCTCGAGAATAAAAAGTATAGGGTAAAAGCAAAAACAGTCTTAATCATTTTTATACTAATAGTTAATAGCGTTGATGGGCATTGTTGTCAGGCAACTTCCATTCGCCTTTTTGATATAGTTTTCGTCTTAGTTGATATTCGTATTCAAACTTTCTTTTAAGTAAACCACTAGGGTCATCAGGAACCTTCCTTAACCATTGTTCTAAAGCTTGCTGCTCTTCAGGAGAGAGGCTTTCTTCGTTACTTGCTACTGCTTTATCTTTGTTTTTTTCATTTTTTCGATCACGGTCTTGCTGCTCTTGTTTGTCTTGAGTGTTTTCTTCTTTTTTATCAGGTGTGGGCTTTTGATCCCCATTTTCAGACTGATCGTCTTGTTTTTTATCGTTCTCTTTATTTTTTCCACCTTGATTTTTCTGTTGGTTTTCTTTTTCCT
>JBOEGR010000004.1:0-85674 GCA_050633525.1 Cellvibrionaceae bacterium | reverse complement strand
TTTGAGTCGTTATTGTCTGTATTTTTTTCTTGTTTAGCTTTTAAGTCTTCAATAATTTTTTTGTTGGTCTTAGCTGGTTCTAGTTGAGGATTCTTTTTTAGTGCCTGATCATAAGCGGCAATGGCATCATCATAACGCTGTAGTTGAGCTAAGGCGTTGCCTTTGTTGTAATCACTAATGGCACTTTTATCTTTTGAATATTCTTGCAGGGCTGCTTCGTAGTCACCATTTTTGTAGTGTGCATGGCCTTTCCATTGGGGGTTGTTGAAGGTTTTTGCAGCGTCGCTGTAATTTTCTCCTTGATACTGTTCAATCGCACGTTGGTCATCATTTTTCCATAAATAATCCCAAGCGGAGGCCTGAGCAGGTGAAGGAGAGAAGCTACTAAGAACAATTGAGGTGGAGCATAAGCTAATAACTAGGCCTCGTCTAAACGCAAGTAAAACAAAGGGCGTCATTAAAAGTAGTAAAATAGGGCCAAACTCATACCACGCATCGTATTTTCTATCGTCTTTTGTTTTATCTAAATTGGCATTAAATAGTGTTTCTAGTTGTTGATAATAAAAGTCAATATCCGCCGTACTCGATTGAATAGGTAAATAGTAGCCGTCTACTCTTTCGGCCAAATCTTGCATAAGCTGGCTATTACGCTTAGCGATAATAATGTTTCCGTTTTTATCTTTTATAAAATCACCATTGTTAGGGATGGGGGCACCTTCATCTGTCCCTAAGCCTAAAATTGTAAGGCTAATAGATTTCGGTAATTGTTTTTGTATTTCTGAAAAAGCGCTTTGATCAATGTTGTCAGTGATTAATAATATCGATGCCTTAGGTAAATTTGCCGCATTGACTAAATCAACAGAAACGGTAATCCCCATTTCTGTATTACTGCCCGGTAGCGGTAGTATTCCTGGCTGAAGAGTGGGTAATAAATTGCTGATGGTTTTTACGTCATCTGTCAAAGGGGTCACAATATGTGCTTCTCCAGCATAAACAACCAAAGCGGTTAAACCTTCTTTGCGCTGACTTAAGAGATCTTGTATTTTTAGGTGAGCTCTAATAATCCGTGATGGCTTTAAATCTTTTGCTCGCATACTGGGAGAAAGATCCAATAAAATAACGACAGCAGATTCGGGTGCTACAAGCGCTTGGGGGATTTTTTTCCATGTGGGTCCTGCAAGAGCTGTAATAGTCACAATCCAAATAAATAACAAACCTATAATCGGGGATGAGGAATAGCGTTTATTTTGACCTTCAACAAGATGAGATAATAGCTTTTTATCTATAATGCTTTCTAAGCCGGTATTGTCTAAGCGCTTTTTCCACAGATGGTAGCATAGCCACAATAAAGGCAAGATAACGAGAAACCACAATGGGCGTAGAAAATGAAAATCATTTAATGACTCCATTACCGTATCTTACCCCCTTTGTTTGAACGCATTGCTTTTTTGAGTGCAGTGACTATTTTTGATCTTAATAATGGCCACTTAAAAGTATGCAAATGCTGCGACATCGACGTTACGATACGGCTAAACCCTATAGAAAATAAAGCCAAAAGAGCACTAAGAATAAGTGCCATGGCAAGCGGCCACATAAATAAAGATTGTATAGGTCGCAACCATTCTTGTTTTTGACTGACTGGTTCAAGTTGATCTAATATGCGATATATGTCATCGAGCTCATCAGTTTTACGCGCACGAAAGTAACGTCCTCCAGTAGAATCGGCAATATCAATTAGTGTCTTCTCGTCTAGTTGAGCAGAAGGATTAACTGTTCTTGGTCCAAAAAAACCTGAGATTGTCATTTTGTCTGCACCAATGCCGACAGTATAAATCTTAATACCCGTTTGTTGCGCTAATTTAGCGGCCTGTAATGGCTCGACTTCACCTGCTGTATTGGCCCCATCAGTTAATAGAATAAGAACTTTATTTTCATTATCATTTTTCAATTCTTGTAAGCGTTTAACCGATAAACCAATCGCATCACCGATGGCTGTTTTAGGTCCTGCAAAACCTAGCTGGGCCTCTAATAGAAATTGAGCAACAGTTGAACTATCGAAAGTAAGAGGGGTTTGAAGGTAGGCATTGGTTCCGAATAAAACTAAACCAAGTCGATCTCCTTGTCGACGTTGAATAAATTGGTCAACAACCAATTTAACAGATTGCAAGCGTGTTGCTGGGTCACCGTTAATTTCCATATCGGCTTGGTCCATACTGTCAGATATATCGACAGCGAGTAGTAAATCTCGCCCAGATGTAGGTAAGGCTACAGCTTCACCCGACCAATAGGGCCGAGCAATAGCGGTGACCCAGCACAACCAAATAAACAATAAGAAAAAGATTTTATATCCTTTATGTTTAAGCCCGGATAAGGTCGTAGAGTTTGTTTTTAATGCTACCAGCTGTTTATAGAATGGAACAACAACAGCAGCTTGTTGCTGTTGCTTTGGCTTGGCGAGCCAATAAACCAACAGGGGTAAGGGTAAGATTAAGAACATCCAAGGCCACTGAAATTCAAGCATTGCCTATGTACTCTCTATTTTTATTGTATTTATACCATCGCTCTCTACGCCCATCTCATGCCATTGAGTGTCGTGCTGTCGTATCCAGTTTTTGCAAAAATCATGGAGTTGTATAGGGTCAATCTTTTTCTCTTTTTGATATTGAGTATCTGAAATATAGTCGGTGAGTTCTTGAGGAAATGCTACTTGAGGGGCTTGTATACGTAAAATATCTAACCAGTTTTTTCCATGTAGTGATTCAATTTTTTTTGACGGATAAGCACTGATACTGGTTCTTTTTAAAATGTTAACCAGCTGTTTAAGTATTGCGTCGTCATTCAAGTCTTTTTCTTGCCACTGATTTATTTTTTCGTTTAATAGATTTAAAGCCTCTTTTCTATAGCTCCACTTCTTTTGATAACGACGATAAAAAATAATACAAAATACAATTATTCCCAGGGCAAGAAATATAACTAACCACCAACCAATAGCAGGTGGCCAGCTAGCAACCCCTGACGGTGTAATAATGTCTTCCAAGGGGAGGGTGGTCGATGCAGAATTTAGGGAGGGTGACATATTATTTCATCGCTCCATCAACAATGCTAGAGCGCGGGGTTGTCTGATTGACTAATGCTAAACTCAGCGGTTTTTGAATGTCGATGCTGACTAAGCTGATACCTAGGCGAATGCAAAGATCATTAATTTTTTTATGTTTACCATTAAGCAAATTTGCTTGTTGCTCCTGTTGGTGCTTTCCGATAGTGATGACTGAGCGTTCTTTACCATTGCTTACGGTGAGTTGTGGGGCCGCAGGTAATTTTTTTTCGAGAGGATCTACCAACCAAAACAGTTTTATCGGGTTATGTCTTGCTAGTAAGTAGAGCTGTTTTTCACATTCTTTGTTTAAATCATAAAAATCACTAATAATTATACACTCCGTTCCACTACGAGCGACACGCTGCAATTGTTGTAAGCTATCTGAAAGTGAAGGTTCGTTGTGAGTGAGAGAAGCGTTTAATTGATGATTGTTTGTTACCAGTAAATTTAGCCATTGATTAACCGCCTTCTGGGAACGAGCAGGGCGAGTTTCATGTATCTCGTGGGAGCCAAGGACAATGCCGCCGACTCTATCGCCGCGCTTTAAAGTGGACCAATTAATTAATGCTGCCAATTCACAAGCATAAACAGATTTGAAGCAATACTGACTACCAAAGAAAAGTGACTTCCTCTGGTCTACTAAAGTAATCACCGGTTTTTCTTTTTCATCTCTATAGCATTTGGTGTGCGTCGCTTGTGTACGAGCAGTGACACGCCAGTCTATATTTCTAACATCATCGCCGGCTTGGTATAAGCGAACTTCTTCAAATTCCATGCCTCGATTTAAGGCTCTACTCCGATGCTGGCCGCTAGTCTCGGCACTATTGGCTAATTTTTTATTTGTTGTGTAATTATTAGCTAAATGCCTTAGACCCTGTAGTGCTGATAACTCAACATAAGCACCTTGTGGCTGGGTATCTTTGCTTGTTTTTTTATTTTGCTTAGAAGGCATTGTAAGCTTATACAACTGCAATCTTTTCAATTAAATAATCGACCACTTGCTCCGGACTAACGCCTTGAGCTTGAGCTTCAAAACTCAGTATCAATCGATGCCTAAATACATCATGAATAACTGCCAGTATATCATCAGGAGAAACGAAATCTTTACCTTTTAAGAATGCATGTGCTTTAGCGCAGCGATCTAAGCCAATTGTTGCGCGTGGGCTGACGCCATACTCTATCCATTGAGCTAATTGCTGATCGACTTTTTCTGGATGGCGAGTCGCCATCGTGAGCTGTACGATGTAATCTTCTAAAGTCTCAGCGGTATGTACTTGTAACACAGCCTGCCGTGCAGCCAAGAGGTCTTTTTGTGAAATAATATGGGGTGGTTCAGATACAACTTGACTGGCCTCATTACGTGCGAGCTTTAGGATAGCGCTTTCGGAAGCCGTGTCTGGATAGTCGACATTAACTTGCATAAGAAAGCGATCGAGCTGGGCTTCTGGCAGAGGGTAGGTTCCCTCCTGCTCAATAGGGTTTTGAGTGGCCATCACTAAAAACAATTCGGGTAAAGCATAGGTCTTATTACCCACACTGACTTGTCGCTCAGCCATAGCCTCTAACAAAGCCGACTGCACTTTAGCCGGTGCCCGATTAATTTCATCAGCTAATACTAAGTTATGAAAAATAGGACCTGGCTGAAACTCGAAGCTGTGGTCTTGAGCACGATAGATGTCGGTGCCTGTAATATCCGTTGGTAATAAATCTGGGGTAAATTGAACTCGCTGAAACTCGCCTTCTACTCCCATAGCCAACTGTTTAATGGCTTTTGTTTTTGCTAAGCCTGGTGCGCCTTCAACGAGTAAGTGCCCATTTGCCAAAATGGCAATTAATAAGCGATCAATTAAATATTCTTGACCGATGATCTGTTGTTGTAGCCAGCTTCGGAGAGAATCTAAAAACGTAGCCATATAATGTAATGCCTTTTTATAATCTTATGTGTTGTAGTTCAGAGCTAAATACAGTGACGCCTTATTTAACTTTTAGTTTCATTTATCTCTAAAATGGGCAAAGGCCTCTAATGTAGGCGCTCTTGCTTAGCCTCTTCAAGTAACTGTTCCGCAATTCTTGCCATTTTATTTCGATTAAGAATAATTTTTAAGCGTCTCCCGCCTAATTGACGCCACAATACAGCAGACCTAACACCGGCAAAAAGTAGAGTTCGAATTTGATTTGCAATTCGAGGTTGCTGCAAGTGTTGGTATTCACCCATTACTTGAATTCGAAAGCTAAAAGTACTAATGGTATCAGAATAAATATCAGCCAAGCCTGCAATAACATTGTCGTGAGTTTCAGAAAAGTGCTCGGCCTGTTGGCGACTTTTATCTAATCTAGAGCCAATAATATTGAGCATATTATTTTGCTTTTCAAGCCGTCTTTGTAGGTGCAATATACCCATAACGTAGCGTATACAATCATTGCTCCGTGTAGGCTTGCGTCTCAGACTGTCTAATAAGGTGTTGAGCCCTAACTCTAGGTGACTAATTTTGCCATAAACTGCGAGCGTATTAGATGGATTCTGAGAAAACAGGCTACCTACGGCTATTTTAAAGTCGTCTTGCGGTACATGTCCGGTTTTTGCTAATTGCTCCACCTGAGCAGCAAACTGAAAAATTGCAGCTAAAGCGATGGTTTGACCGTTTAAATCAATAGTCAAAAAAATCTCCTAATTTATCTCAGTATTTATCTGGCTTCGTTATTTGTGTCTCTATCATCGCCGGCGCATTTGAATAACTGCTCCGCCAAGACAGCGATCACCGTCGTATAATACAATGGACTGGCCAGGTGTTATTGCTCTTTGAGGTTCGTCAAAAATAACATCAAGACAGGTCTCATCGCCTTCATTAATAATATTCACAGTGCATTTTTGATCTGCTTGCCGGTAGCGCACTTTTGCCTGACATCGAATTGAATGGCTAGTGGGCATTCCATTGATCCAATGTACTTGGTTTGCCTTTAATGCGATATGGAATAACAGCGGATTATTTTTTCCTTGCACGACCAATAATTGATTTTTTTCTAAGTCTTTTTCGGCGACATACCACGGCTCATCGGGCGCATCTTTGACCCCGCCGATACCTAAGCCTTGTCGTTGTCCGATAGTATGGTACATCAAGCCGCTATGCTCACCGATAACTTGGTCAGTTTCTGTAATTATTTCTCCTGGTTGTGCGGGTAAATATTGGGTTAAGAAGTCCTTAAAACGACGCTCTCCAATAAAGCAAATACCGGTACTATCCTTTTTACTATGGGTCACTAAACCATGCTGCTCAGCAAGTGCTCGTACTTCAGGTTTCTCTAATTCTCCAACGGGAAATAAGGTGGTCGAGAATTCATTTTCTCCAACCGCGTGTAAAAAATAACTTTGATCTTTATTTGGATCAAGCCCTTTAAGTAGATGTGTTTTGCCATCAATATCCGAACGCCGGACATAGTGCCCAGTTGCAATTAAATCGGCGCCCAGTAGCCGAGCATAATCGAGGAATACTTTAAATTTGATTTCTCGGTTACATAAAATATCGGGGTTGGGTGTGCGCCCGGCTTTATATTCGTCTAAAAAATATTCAAATACATTATCCCAATATTCAGCGGCAAAATTAGCCGTATGCAAATGAATACCGAGTTTGTGACAAACAGCTTCAGCGTCTGCTAGGTCAGCCTTGGCTGTGCAATACTCAGTGTTATCATCTTCATCCCAGTTCTTCATAAAGAGGCCTTCAACTTGATAGCCTTGTTGTTGAAGAAGTAGGGCGGTTACTGAAGAGTCTACTCCTCCAGACATACCTACCATAACGCGAGTATTAGCAGGATCAACAGAAAAATTAGTATTGGAGTTAACTTTTAGGGAGGGCATAGGGTAAAGTTTGGGCGCTTATATCGATTAACTGTTTATGTGTCTATTTATGTGTATATACATATGTTCATTTTAACCTACTCGCCTTTCGAAAAATAGAAAGTAAAATAGAGATAAAGGCGATAGAGTATTCTAGCGATCTTCGTGAATAACCGCCAAGGGATAACGCTTATTTGAGCGATAATCATCAATTAATTGTTTTACCATCGGGCTGCGCATTTGATCGTTATTTCGACAGACTTCCTCGTAAGTCATCCATACGGCTTCAATAATACCCTTATCTAGACAGTGATCCGGATGATGTTTTACGACACCAGCAACAAAACCGTGTCGCATATACGTTATCCCGTTAGGAGCAATATAGCGGTACATGCCTAAATAATCCGTCACCTTTACTTCATGCCCCGTTTCTTCAAGTGTCTCACGTTCAGCCGCTGCAACAAGACTCTCGCCTTCATCTAGATGACCAGCCGGTTGATTGTAAACATCCTGACCTTCCGGCGCCTCGTGCACTAAGAGATATTTACCTTCATTTTCGACAATAGTCGCGACAGTTACATTGGGTTTCCAGCGCTCATCTGACATGACTATATTCTCTTGCCTCGCTTTTTTCGTAAGTTTGTATTTGCGTGCGCTCTCGGGCGTTTAGCCTGTTTTTTTGCTGCAAGCGAGAGAGGTGATTTAGGCTTATCTTTCGTTGCCGTATGTACAGTGAGCTCAACTAACTCTCCGGGCTGAAGGTTTTCGATACTCCATTGACCTATTGAATAGCGTACTAAACGTAAGGTGGGCAAGCCAACTGCCGCTGTCATTCGTCGAACTTGCCTGTTTCTTCCTTCGCTAATGATTATTTCGATCCAGTGGGTTGGGATATTTTCACGAAATCGTACAGGAGGATGACGATCCCAAATTAGAGGGGATTCAATAGCCTTCACTTTGGCAGGCAAGGTTGGGCCATCGTTTAACTCAATTCCATTTCGTAACTGTTCGATAGCCCCCGGATTAGGCGCCCCTTCAACTTGGGCCCAATAGGTTTTGGGTAGTTTGTGTTTGGGGTGGCTAATTCTGTGTTGTAAATCACCATCATCTGTTAGCAATAATAAGCCTTCAGAGTCATAATCTAGCCTGCCAGCTGGGTAAACCGACTTCTGTTCGACAAAGTCGGCTAAAGTCTTTTTTGCTGCTTGCTGCTTATCGTGTTTATCAGTAAATTGCGATAAAACCTGATAAGGCTTGTTCAATAGGATAAGCCTCGCCACTTTATTTAAACCTTACTTTAAACCTTAGTTATTAAATCCCGTTAAGCCTGTCTTATCTAACCGCACTATATAAGCTTGAGTTATACCCAGTATCAGGAAATAGTATCACGCTTATAATAGGCCCATGATACAATCGCACCGCTTTACAAGCACGCAGTTTAACGTACTAAGTACGTCTTGAGGTGAACTCATTTAGTTATCAGTCAATTGCATCTAAGCCTATTTATTCACACTTAATCATGCAAATTAACTGAACAGCAGTTCTTTAACTATACTCCTGTCTATCAGCGATCACGCTCTACACAATTCTACATTATCGAGGAACAATGATGACGACCGAAACGCCAAAAATCATTTACACGAAAACGGATGAAGCCCCTGCATTAGCAACCTATTCTTTACTTCCTATCGTTGAGGCATTTACTAAAGCAGCGGATATCGAAGTTGAAACGAGAGATATCTCATTGGCTGGCCGTATTATCGCCAATTTCCCCGAGAATTTAAGCGATGACCAAAAAATAGGCGACGCACTGACCGAATTGGGTGAACTCGCGAAAACACCTAAAGCAAACATTATCAAGCTCCCGAATATCAGCGCCTCGATGCCGCAATTAGTAGAAGCAATTAAAGAGTTACAAGATAAAGGATATAAATTACCTGATTATCCAGATGAGCCTGAGACGGACGAAGAAAAAAACATAAAGGCACGCTATGACAAAATTAAGGGTAGTGCGGTTAACCCCGTACTGCGTGAAGGTAACTCTGACCGTCGGGCACCTGCATCCGTCAAACAATATGCTCGTAAAAACCCACATTCGATGGGGAAATGGGAAAGTGATTCACTGACCCATGTGGCAAGTATGAGCGAAGGTGATTTTTATAGCAGCGAGCAATCTGCAACGATTACAACCGCTGGCAATGTGAAAATCGAACATGTTGCCGAAGATGGCAGCGTCAAGGTGCTTAAGGCTACGACTCCTGTATTGAGTGGTGAGATTATTGATTCATCACTGATGAGTAAAACCGCCTTGAGAAGCTTCTTGGAAAAAGAAATTTCCGAAGCAAAAGAACAAGACGTACTGCTCTCAGTTCATCTAAAAGCAACGATGATGAAAGTCTCTGACCCTATTATTTTTGGTCACGCTGTTACCGTCTACTTTGCCGAAGTATTTGAAAAATATGCTGACCTTTTTGAAGAAATTGGGGTGGATACTAAAAATGGTCTAGGTGATCTTTATAGCAAAATAGAGTCACTTCCAACCGACAAACAAAATGAAATTAAAGCCGCTATTCAAGCTTGTTATGACCAGCGCCCAGAATTAGCCATGGTAAATTCTGATAAAGGTATCACCAACTTACATGTTCCTAGTGACGTCATTATCGATGCCTCGATGCCCGCGGCTATTCGATCTTCAGGTCAAATGTGGGGGCCTGATGGCAAGTTAAAAGATACAAAAGCGATTATTCCTGATCGCTGCTATGCCGGTGTTTACCAAGAAACAATCGATTTCTGTAAAAAACACGGTGCCTTCGACCCGACAACAATGGGCAGTGTTTCCAATGTTGGTTTGATGGCACAAAAAGCAGAAGAATATGGTTCTCATGATAAAACTTTCGAAGTATCTGCTGCTGGCCTTATCCGAGTCGTTGACGAAAGTGGTACGACTCTACTTGAGCATAAAGTAGAAGCAGGTGATATCTGGCGTATGTGCCAAGCGAAAGATGCACCGATTCAAGATTGGGTGAAGTTAGCTGTTAACCGTGCTCGGGCAACAGGTTTACCCGCTGTCTTTTGGTTAAATGAAGCTCGTGCTCACGATGCCCAACTCATAGAGAAAGTGAATCAATATCTTAAAGATCATGATACAAGTGGTTTAGATATTCATATTATGGCGCCTGTTGAAGCGACTCGATTCTCTCTTGAGCGAATTATTAAAGGCGAAGATACCATTTCTGTTACGGGTAACGTGTTACGTGACTACTTAACCGATTTATTTCCTATCTTAGAGTTAGGTACTAGTGCAAAAATGCTGTCTATTGTTCCTTTAATGAATGGTGGCGGCTTGTTTGAAACGGGTGCTGGCGGATCTGCTCCAAAACACGTGCAACAGTTGGTTGATGAAAATTACCTACGTTGGGATTCATTAGGAGAGTTCTTAGCGCTATCTGTTTCGCTGGAGCATTTATCAAGTGCCTTTGCTAACCCTAAGGCACAGGTTCTAGCAGATACTCTAGATCAGGCAACAGGACAGTTATTGGATAACAACAAATCACCTTCACGACGCATTGGTGGGCTAGATAACCGCGGCAGCCACTTTTATATTGCACTTTACTGGGCACAGGCCATTGCCGCTCAGAGTGACAATAATGAGTTGCAGGCTAAGTTTGCTGATTTCTCGAAGCAGCTGACAGAGAGCGAAGACAAGATTGTTGAAGAGCTGAATAGTGTGCAGGGCCAAGCAGCCAATATAGGGGGGTATTACCTAATGGATGATAACTTAGCCGCAGATGTGATGCGCCCAAGTGAGACACTGAATAGCTTATTAGCCTCTCTATAAGCTTCTCTAAAGCCCTAAGCCTTAACAAAAAGCCCGAGTAGGTACACTTACTCGGGCTTTTTATGTGAGGGAAAGTGGTAAGACCAGGATTATAATGATCAGCGGGGCTTGAAATAATCTATTTCGGCACGAACTTAGGTATTGAGATAGAGAGAGTTTAAGGGCGAACGGACCCGCCGAAGCCTTTCGGAATATTGTAGCAAATGGTGGGCAGTACTATTCAGTAATACTAGTAAGTAGACCACTAAACAGCACTACTAAAGTACTTAGTAAGCAGTAGCTATATGGCTTCTATTTGGTCGTTAATGTGCTCATCAGCGACAGCATTTTCGCTAGGAGCGGCATTAACGTCTTCCGGGGTATCTTCAATTTCCGGAACAATATTGACAGCGTGAGAGCCTTTGTCGCCATCAACAATGTCAAAAGTCACTGTTTGACCTGCTTTCAGGGTTCTATAACCATCCATTTGGATTGATGAGTAATGGGCAAACAAATCACCTTCGATTTCATCCGGGAGGATAAAACCGTAACCTTTTGCGTTGTTAAACCACTTAACTCTGCCTGTTGCCATGGTAATTCCTTCTCTATTGAACTTATTATCGTTTGAAAGTGTTGCGTAAGTTAAAAAAACAGAATCCAAAGGATTCATGAGGCAGACATACTTGCATGTTATTATTAAAAGCGTCAGTTTTTAAACTGAACGATCATTTTATACGCAATTGGTGTGATAATGTCAAACTTTTGATCAAACTGGTCAATAAGGCGCATTTTTCGTCACTTGACATGCTGGGCCATAATCTCCGCCAGAGAGAAAGAGCTCATTAATCAACCAAAATGTTGGACTTATTCAGAGGTTCCTTAGGAAATGCAATTTTTAGCACAATTTGATATGGGTATTCTTGAAAATCATGGACTACGCTTAAGTAAAGACAGGGATGAAGAGGACTATGATTTTGGCGGAGGCTTATTATTAGAAGAAGCTAAACCCAAAATTAAACGGCCTTCTCTCTATAAAGTGATGATGATGAACGATGATTACACGCCAATGGAATTTGTGGTTCATGTTTTGCAAGCGTTCTTTGCCATGGATAGAGAAAAAGCCACTAGAGTCATGTTACAAGTCCATACGGATGGAAAAGCAGTATGCGGTATTTACCCAAAAGATATTGCGGAGACTAAAGCTACACAAGTCGTCGAGTACGCACAGCAAAATGAGCACCCTTTAGTGTGCGAAATTGAAGCTGTTGAGGAAGATGATACATAAATGAATGATGACTTAGGTTATTTTAGTTGAGCAATAAAAGATAAACGACCGTATAGTTAACTAAGCTACTGAGGATATACGATGTTAAGTAAAGAGCTTGAGCAAACTTTAAACGACGCTTTTAAAGGTGCCCGCGTTAAACGCCATGAATTCATGACGGTTGAGCATCTTCTACTTGCGCTACTCGACAATGATGCCGCATCACAAGTCTTAACTTCTTGTGGCGCCGATATATCCTACCTACGCAATGAGCTCATTGAGTTTGTTGATTCTACGACACCGCTTATTCCTGAAGCTGATAGTGATAGAGAAACACAGCCCACACTTGGTTTCCAGCGAGTTTTACAGCGGGCTGTTTTTCATGTTCAGTCGTCAGGCAAAAAAGAAGTGACTGGCGCAAATGTCTTGGTTGCCATTTTTAGTGAACAAGAAAGCCAAGCCGTTTATTTTCTCAAAATGCAAAGCATCGCACGCTTGGATGTGGTTAATTATATTACTCACGGCATTTCAAAAGTAGGAGATAACAATAATCCTGGTGAGCATGAACAACACAACGATGAAGCTGGTGAAGGAGCAGAAGCAGCGAATGCCAATGCGGATCCATTAGAAAGTTATGCAACAAATTTAAATGCCTTGGCCGAAAATGGAAAAATTGACCCTCTTATTGGCCGTCAGCATGAAGTAGAGCGTGTTACTCAAATATTATCTCGCCGACGCAAAAATAATCCATTGTTAGTGGGTGAATCTGGCGTGGGTAAAACAGCAATCGCGGAAGGTTTAGCAAAACGTATCGTCGATGGTGAGGTGCCAGAGATTTTAGAGGGTAGTGTCGTTTACTCTTTAGATATGGGCGCATTACTAGCGGGTACAAAATACAGAGGCGACTTTGAGAAGCGTTTTAAGGCCTTACTTGCTGAATTAAAAAACCGAGATCGATCTATTTTATTTGTTGATGAAATCCACACTATCATTGGTGCTGGTGCAGCATCTGGTGGCGTTATGGATGCATCTAACTTATTAAAACCTCTATTATCTTCAGGTGAAATTCGCTGTATCGGTTCGACTACCTATCAAGAATATCGCGGTATCTTTGATAAAGATCGAGCCTTATCAAGACGCTTCCAAAAAGTGGATGTTAACGAGCCTAGCGTAGAAGATACGTATAAAATTTTGAAAGGCCTTAAGTCACGTTTTGAAGAGCATCATCATATTAAATACACTGACTCTGCTTTGCGATCTGCAGCTGAGTTATCTAGCCGCTATATTACGGACCGCTTTATGCCAGATAAGGCAATCGACGTTATCGATGAAGCAGGGGCTTATCAACAATTGTTATCACCGAGTAAGAGAAAGAAACAACTGGGTGTTCATGACATCGAAAACATTATTGCAAAAATCGCACGTATTCCGGCTAAAACAGTTTCTTCTTCTGATAAGGAACAGCTTCGTAAGCTTGATAGTAGCTTAAAAATGACGGTGTTTGGTCAAGACGAAGCGATTGATGCTTTATCTACTTCGATTAAATTATCTCGTGCAGGTTTAAGTGCTGAAGATAAACCGATCGGTTCATTTTTATTTACAGGCCCAACGGGTGTCGGTAAAACAGAACTGTGTAAGCAACTATCTGAAGCGATGGGTGTAGACCTGATTCGCTTTGATATGTCTGAATATATGGAGCGTCATACAGTATCTCGTCTTATTGGTGCGCCTCCAGGCTATGTTGGTTTTGATCAAGGTGGTTTGTTAACCGATGCAGTCACTAAGCAACCCCACAGCGTTATATTGTTAGATGAAATTGAAAAAGCACACCCGGAAGTCTTTAACTTATTGTTACAAGTCATGGATCACGGTACGCTCACAGACAATAATGGACGCAAGGCAGATTTCCGCAATACAGTCATTATTATGACAACCAATGCGGGTGCCGAAGAAATGAGCCGAGCATCCATCGGCTTTACTCGCCAAGATCACAGTACCGATGGTATGGAAGCGCTGAAGAAAGTATTTACGCCTGAATTCAGAAACCGCTTAGATTCCATTATTCAGTTTTCTGCTTTGTCATTAGAAGTTGTTAAAACGGTTGTTGATAAGTTTTTGGTTCAACTCCAGTCACAGCTCGATGAAAAACGTGTTGTGTTAGACATTGATGATGAAGCCCGCGAATGGTTGGCCGAGCATGGTTATGACGTAAAAATGGGAGCAAGGCCCATGGCGCGTTTGATACAAGAGAAATTGAAAAAGCCACTCGCTGAGATGGTGCTGTTTGGAGAGCTGAGTAATGGTGGAGTGGTTCATGTTTCCGTTGAGAACGATGATATTGCTCTATCGATTGAAGATGAGCTCGAGACCGCTTAATCTAGCATTCTCATATAATCTATTAAAATGGGCCGCCTAAGAGCGGCCCATTTCATTTTACGATATAATTCCTACCATTATTTGAAACCAAATATCATTTAAGCAGTCTTTCTATTAGAGAAAATTATTGCTATCTGATTTATCCGAGGTTTCAGCCACATTTTGCCAGTGTTTTATTTATTTTATGCTTAAACATCACGAGTTTTGGAACCCGAGATTATTCGAAATCCCTTATTACTGTTATCTTATTTTTCAGTGCCTGATTAAAGGTGTTGGCTTCAAGTCCCTTGCTAAAGCCAATTATGCATTGGATCATGGGGAAATTGGTTTAGGTTCAAAATACCAAAGCCAGCTTGCATTTGATCAGAGTTATTTTTTACCAACAACACTTATTGCTGCTTCATTAAGCATACGCGAAAAAGAAAAGCTCATTAACGATTTTGTTGGTGAACACGGTTACCCCATCATTTTAAAGTCTGATGTGGGTTGCGTAGGAAAAGGGATTTGTAAGATCTCAAGCGACGAAGAGTTAAAAGCTAAAATTTCCTTGTTGCTGGGTGATTATATATTGCAAAAGTTCACCGAGTATCAGTGCGAATACGGTATCTTTTTTATACGCTATCAAGGCCGAGAAAAAATATCGGGTATGAATAAAAAACATTTTCCATCAGTTGTTGGGAATGGTAAAGATAATGTACTTGCTCTTGCAAAACAGCATGAGCGTTATACTCATCATTGGCAATCATTTTTACAATCGGTCAAGCTAGAGCGTATTCCAAAAAAAGGGGAGGAGGTGAAGCTCTCTTTTATTGGCTCGCACACCCTAGGCTGCAAATTCACAGATGATACTCAGCGTGTCACGCCTGAACTTGAAGCCGCAGTATTCCGATTTTTTAAAAGCCAGCCTGGTTTTAACTTTGGCCGCTTTGATATTAAAGCGGAAAGTGAAGAGGCATTACTCAATGGTGACTTTGTTGTAATTGAGGTGAACGGGGTAGCGTCTTTACCAACGAATATGTTTGACCCTAAGCTAAGTTTATTCGATGCTTATCGTATATTTTTGCATCACGGAAAAATGCTAGTAAAAATAGCGAAAGAAAATCATGCTAAGCCAATGAGGCTTTTACCTTATCGTGACATTATCCGTAAGGTAAAAGCAAACCAATCATTGCTTAACAAAGTTCATCACTTGCTTAAGTCATCACCAAGCTAAGGCCGCAATAGCAAAATCATTGCAGTAGACATCATTTTAGCAAAGACCCTAGCTATTGATATAGGTAGGCTTTAGCTTAGGGCTAATGAATGGTGACCAATTTGGTGTGCGGCCTGAATGGGCCAGCAAATAGTAGGGAATAGCGCTAGCGAGCGCGAAAAGTAATGCGGCCTTTACTTAAGTCATAAGGTGTCATTTCAACTTTAACCTTATCACCCGTTAGGATACGAATGTAGTTTTTACGCATTTTTCCAGAGATATGCGCATTCACAACATGACCATTTTCTAATTTAACTTTAAATGTTGTATTAGGAAGGGTATCAATGACTTCGCCATCGAATTCAATATTTTCTTCTTTTGCCATCCGGCATAAACCTCACAATGAGCTATAAAACGAGCGCAGCATTGTGCCTGAATTTTACTCTAAGGCCAAGCCTGAAACAGCAAAGAAATGTATATGTCGTAAATAAGGCGGGAAGCGGGGGTGTAAAGGAGTCAAATGGCCTTTAGTAGACCTTCTTGAGCAGTCTTTAAGTTCCCTTTAAAAAAGTCTCAAAGACTATAAGACCATTAACCAACTGTAGCCATCTTGTATTTCTAGCGGTCGAAAAGTGGATTTATAATTCATCTTAGGTGACGATTTTATCCAGTAACCCAAATAAACGGCGGGTAGGCCTAAGTCTTTAGCTTGATCAATGAGAAAAAGAATCACATAGGTACCCAAGCTACGGCGATGTTCGTTTGGGTCATAGTAGGTATAAACCGCAGAAATACCGTTATCCATGACATCAGCTACCGATGTTGCAATCAGCTTGCCTTCGGCTCGAAACTCATAATAGCGGGTTGACTGCCATTGATCGGCTAGAAAGCTCTGAAATTGCTCTCTAGAAGGGGGAAACATATCTCCATCGGCATGCCTTTCATTAATGTATGACTCATATAATGCGTAATGTTCATCAGTATTGATTGATTTTACGATTGAGACGGATAAATCTTGGTTGCGTTTCCATGTTCGCTTTTGCTGGCGCTTAGGTTTAAATAGGCCAACAGGAACCCTCATGGGTACACAAGCCTGACAATCAGCACACATAGGTTTATAAATATGCTTGCCGCTACGCCTAAAGCCATATTCCGATAGTTGTGAGTATAAGGCTTGATCTAAGGTTTGTTTGGGGTTTAAAAAGACTGTAGCAGCCGTTTTTTCAGGTAAATAACTGCAATCATGTGGCTGAGTTTGAAAAAATTGTAGCGACTCAAGTTCAGTAACAGACTCTTCGACCGTATCAATTTTTTCGTCTAGGTTACTCATATAGTCTGCTCACAGGCGTTATTCTAATGATGGAGCTAAATTCCTTGCTCGCATTGGCTTAAATCTAGCCTTATTTCTCCCAGTGGCTCGGAGGTAAACTAAGCTCACGCGAGCTCCAGTCCTCAGGGTTTACTGGTTTGTCGGCTGTATGCCGATGGATAATTTGTTCAAAAGTATGACGATCTATCTCTATAGCCCCCAAGCTATTGAGGTGATCGTTGTATACTTGACAATCAATGAGCTTATATTGCCATGCTTTTAGGCATTCGACTAGGTGTGCCATCGCTATTTTTGAACCATTAGTCATTCGACTAAACATGGATTCACCGAAAAACACTTCGCCCAATGCTAGGCCATATAGTCCGCCAACTAAACTTTCATCTTGCCAAACCTCTACCGAGTGAGCAAAGCCACGTGAATGTAGGTCGATATAGGCATCAGCCATAACAGGGGTAATCCATGTCTCTGGTTCTTGCGGTAAGTTAGAAGATAACTCTTCATCTGAAACATCGCGAGGGGCAGCGCAAGCCGCAATAACGTCTGCAAAGCAGGTGTTTAATGTTACGGTAAAACCGCCTTTTTTTAGGGTTTTACGTAAACTGCGACTCAAATGAAACTGGTGAGGGTAGATAACCATGCGGGGCGAAGGCGTCCACCAGAGGATGGGGTCGCCTTCATTAAACCAAGGGAAGATGCCTTTTTGGTAGGCACTTAACAACCAGTCAGCCGATAATTCTCCGCCGGCAGCCAATAGTCCGTTGGGCTCATTTAAGGCTTGGCTCGTATCTGGAAATACGATTACAGACGGATCGAGCCAAGGTAGCTTCATTGGATAGGTCTGACCTTCAATGAGTTGAGTAACAAATAATGCATAGACTTTACATCAAAATATAGCCTTAACTTATTGATTTTTATATCATTATTTGTCTAAAAACTTCTCTGCATCTAATGCAGCCATGCAACCAGAGCCTGCAGAAGTGATGGCTTGCCTGTAGATATGGTCAGCCACATCTCCAGCCGCAAATACACCCTCTATACTGGTTTGAGTAGCATTGCCGTTAAGACCGCTATTAATCACGATATACCCATCTTTCATATCCAATTGACCATCAAATATACCGGTATTAGGGGTATGCCCAATGGCAACAAATACACCTTTTAGGTCGATATCTTGGGTTTCTTCACTATCAACATGCTTGACGCGCATACCTGTAACACCGCTGTCATCACCGAGCACCTCATCTAAGGTGTGATTCCACATCAGAGTGACATTGCCATTCTCTGCTTTTGCAAATAGCTTATCTTGTAAGATTTTCTCTGAGCGCAGGCTGTCACGACGATGAACGAGTACAACTTCTTTACAGATATTGGATAGATAAAGAGCCTCTTCAACAGCCGTATTACCGCCACCAATAACAGCTACTTTTTGATCTCTATAGAAAAAGCCATCGCAAGTTGCGCAAGCGCTGACGCCTTTCCCCATAAAGGCTTTCTCTGAGTCTAAGCCTAGATAGCGTGCGGAAGCGCCAGTAGTGATAATCAATGAATCACAGGTATAGGTATCGTTACCTTTGATAACGAAAGGGCGTACATTCAGATCAACTTCATTGATGTGATCGAAGATAACCTCAGTATTAAAGCGTTCAGCATGTTGCTGCATTTGTACCATAAGGTCAGGGCCTTGAAGTGCTTCGATGCCGCCAGGCCAGTTTTCAACCTCTGTTGTGGTGGTTAATTGTCCACCTTGCTGCATCCCCGTAATAACAACAGGATTAAGATTAGCGCGTGCGGCATAGATGGCAGCAGTGTAGCCCGCTGGCCCTGAGCCAAGAATTAGTAAACGGTGATGTTTATCGACACTCATGAGACATGTTCCAATGCAAATTAAGTAGTATGTGGCGCTTAAACAAGCCTGAGGACTTGTTCAAGGCTTCTTATAACTCTTTCTAACTATGTTAAGGTATCAGTAGAGACATGAAACCTTATGTGGAAAAAATAACTGTAGTCAGTAAAATAGCGCGCATCATACCACGGGTATTTGTATCCAAACAGTGATCGTATTAACGCTTATTTTTTGAACAAGGTTTAGATGTAAACCTTACGACTTGATCAGTAGAATAATACGACGATTACCAAAACAGGCCATTACTTGAAATCCAGCACCGATAAGAAATTAAGTTCTACATTGACAGAAAATAACGATGACATTTCGCCTATTCAACATGCTTTTTTACGTATCATTAAAGAAGGCGCATTAATAGGGTGGTTGCTGCTGTGCGTTTATTTATTACTTGCACTGTCCTCCTATTCACCAGAAGACCCAGGTTGGTCTAACACAGGCACTAATCAAAATATTGAAAATACTGCCGGTCCTATAGGTGCTTGGGTATCAGATCGATTTTTTTCATTTTTCGGTTATATTGCGTATTTATTTCCACTCATGATCGCTTACCGAGTCTGGCGCGTTTTTGTTGAGCGCAGCCGATCGACTACCGTCGATAATTTGCTGATGTTTCTTGTTCGATCCGTCGGTTTAATTTTAGTTGTTATTGCCGGCACAGGTTTAGTTGCTATTCAGTTTGGGGAGCAGAGTACATCACTGCCATTTTCAAATGGTGGTCTTTTAGGTATATCCGTTGCCGAAGCTGTTGAAAGTGCATTCGGTTTTGTGGGCGCCAATTTATTGTTTATTGCGATGGGCTTATTTGGGCTTACTATTTTTACAGACCTCTCTTGGCTACGATTGATGGATGCAACCGGCTTTTATGCGCTTCAATTTTTCGAGTGGGCAGGCGATCGTATCAGTGAATACCGACAGAAAAAACAAGAAGAAAAAGAAGTGCAAAGTACGGTATTGATACGTAAAGAAAATTTTGCTAAAAAAACTGAAAAAAATAAAGAACGTATCCCGCCGACAATTGAAACGCCTGCACCCAAGCCAAAGGTTAGCCAACGGGTAGAAAAAGAAAAGCAAACTACTTTATTTGATGCGCCTGTTACTGGCGAATTACCGCCCATTAATTTATTGGACCCCGCCGATCACTCTCCTGATAAAGGTTACTCCGAAGAGTCATTAGATGCTATGTCACGCTTGCTTGAATTAAAGTTGCAAGATTTCGGTGTAAAAGCAGAAGTAGTTTCAGTTTTACCAGGGCCCGTCGTCACGCGTTTTGAAATTCAACCCGCACCCGGTGTTAAAGCCAGTCGTATTACAAACTTAGCAAAAGACTTAGCGCGCTCCATGGCAGTAGTGAGTGTTCGGGTCGTTGAAGTTATTCCGGGTAAAACGGTGATGGGAATTGAAATCCCTAACGAACATCGAGAAATGGTACGGCTAAGCGAAGTCCTCGCGTCCAGTGTATACGAACAATCGAAATCCCCCTTAACGCTAGCATTGGGACATGATATCGCAGGTCAACCCATCGTAGCCGATTTAGCAAAAATGCCTCACTTGCTTGTTGCGGGTACCACCGGCTCAGGTAAATCGGTTGGTATTAATGTGATGCTCTTGAGTTTGCTATACAAATCTAGCCCTAAAGAAGTACGTTTAATATTGGTCGACCCAAAAATGCTAGAGCTTTCTGTTTACGAAGGCATTCCGCATTTATTAACACCTGTTATAACGGATATGAAAGATGCATCCAATGGTTTGCGCTGGTGCGTGGGTGAAATGGAGCGACGCTATAAATTAATGGCTGCCTTAGGCGTGCGTAATCTTGCGGGTTATAATCGTAAAGTGGATGACGCCATTAAAAAAGGGGAACCTATTCTAGATCCACTGTGGCGACCTGAAGAAGAATTTATGGCGGGTGAAGAAATACCGATTGCTCCACCCTTAGAAACTTTGCCGGCCATTGTTGTTGTGATTGATGAATTTGCCGATATGATGATGATTGTGGGCAAAAAGGTAGAGCAGCTGATTGCACGTATCGCTCAAAAGGCAAGGGCGGCGGGTATTCATCTTATGTTAGCAACACAACGGCCTTCCGTTGATGTTATCACCGGTTTAATTAAAGCGAATGTGCCTTCTCGTATTGCTTTCCAAGTCTCATCTAAAATTGATTCTCGAACAATTTTAGATCAAGGTGGGGCGGACCAGCTATTAGGCCACGGAGATATGCTGTATTTACCCTCAGGCACAAATGTACCTACGCGTGTTCATGGTGCCTTTGTAGATGATCACGAAGTCCATAAGGTAGTTGCCGATTGGAAGCGTCGAGGTGAACCGAATTATTTAGAAGGCGTCATTGATGAGAGCACGAATAACATTCCTGTTCCCGGAATGACCACGACAGACGAAGAAAATAATGAAGAAGGGGATGCTTTATATGACGAAGCCGTTGCCTTTGTAACTGAGTCACGGAAAGCGTCTATTTCTTCGGTTCAGAGAAAACTACGTATTGGCTACAATCGTGCAGCCAGATTAATTGAAACAATGGAAGCGGCGGGCGTTATTAGTGAGGCGGGGCACAATGGTTCTCGTGAAGTATTGGCACCGCCGCCGCCCAGAAGTTAGGAAACTTGTAGAGCAAGACCGAAGCTTCTCATTCAGCATTCATTAAGGAACAAAGATAGATACTATGCAAATGATGAAAACAATCAATACCATTATATTAACCGCTTTACTGATCGCCACTGGTGCTAACTCGACTGCATCAACAGCGACAGAGGAATTAGCGCAGATCTTAAAAACTTACGAAACGGTTCAAGGAAACTTTGAGCAAACCTTGGTGGATAATAAAGGGGAGTTATTGCAGGAGTCCTCCGGCATTTTTACCGTAAAATCGCCAGGCTACTTTCATTGGGAAACGAAACAACCTTTCCCACAGTTATTGGTTGCCGACTTAGAAACCATTTGGCTTTATGATCCTGATTTAGAACAAGTGACTATTAATGCTTATTCAAGTAGCGTAGATCAGTCGCCCGCTTTATTGTTAAGTGGCAATGTCGAACAAATCACAGCTAACTATACTGTTAAAAAATCCGAGCTAGTTGCAGACGCTTTTGTTTTAACCCCAAAGTCAAGCAGTAGTAATTTTACTGAATTACAATTATTTTTTGACGATGCTATCTTGGCGAGCATGCAACTAAAAGATAGTTTAGAACAAACCACTACATTTAACTTTACTGAGCTTAATATTAATCAATCAGTTGATGATGAGCTATTTAAATTTGAGCCGCCGCAAGGGGTAGATATACTCAAGAATGAGTAAAGATCTTTTTAGTGAAGAACAGCTGAACAAACAAAATAGTAAGCAAGCCGAAAAAAAAGCAGCGGCCTATATGCCTTTGGCCGCACGTTTGCGCCCTGAAAGATTAGATGATTATATTGGTCAACAACACTTGTTAAGTGAAGGCAAGCCTTTACGAGAAGTGATTGATCAAGGCCAAATTCATTCCATGATTTTTTGGGGTCCCCCTGGCGTTGGTAAAACATCACTTGCCAAATTACTGGCACATATCAGCGATGCACATTTTGTGACTTTGTCTGCTGTTATGGCTGGTGTTAAAGATATCCGTGAAGCGGTTGCCAATGCAGAGTTTCATCAGCAGCAAAATCAAAAGCGCACCATCTTATTTATTGATGAAGTGCATCGTTTTAATAAATCACAGCAAGATGCATTTTTGCCCTATGTCGAAAATGGCACTATCACTTTTATTGGCGCCACGACAGAAAATCCTTCTTTTGAGTTAAATAATGCATTGCTTTCCCGCTGTCGTGTTTATGTATTACGCAACCTCAGCGAAGAAGACATACTCACTTTATTGGGTAAAGCGTTAAGAGATAAAGATAAAGGCTTCGGTAATAAAGCCTTTACCATCGAAGACGAAGCCCTACAGCTATTAGCTAAAGCGGCTAATGGTGATGCGCGTAGAGCGCTTAACCTACTAGAAATTGCTAGTGACTTAGCCAATAATGGTGAAATAACCAAAAGCTCTGTACTAGAAGTAATTGGTGGAGATGTGAGGCGCTTTGATAAAGGCGGTGATATTTTTTATGAGCAAATCTCCGCATTACATAAATCAGTGCGTGGCTCTTCACCTGATGCGGCTCTGTACTGGTGTATGAAAATGCTAGATGGCGGTTGTGATCCACTCTATGTAGCGAGGCGCGTTGTTCGCATGGCCGTGGAAGATATCGGCAATGCTGACCCGAGAGCACTGCAAATTAGCCTCAATGCTTGGGACGTCCAAGAAAGGTTGGGGAGCCCTGAAGGAGAATTAGCCATTGCTCAAGCTGTCATTTATTTAGCTGCCGCACCCAAAAGTAATGCCGTGTATAATGCCTTTAAATCGGCTAAAGCAGATATTGCGAACTTGCCTGACTTTGATGTGCCCATGCATTTACGCAATGCGCCGACTCAACTGATGAAAGAGTTAGGCTATGGTAAAGGGAAGGGCGGAGAGAAAGGGACTGAGTATCGCTATGCTCATAGTGAGCCCGATGCTTATGCTGCAGGCGAGAACTACTTTCCTGAAGATATTGCTGACAAGGCATATTATTTTCCTGTTAAACGCGGCCTTGAAACGAAAATTCAAGAGAAACTGGCTTATTTAAAACAGCTTGATCAATCTAGTGATCAGCAACGTTATTTTGTAGACCTTAAGTCTAAAGTGGATAAAGAAGATAAATAAATGATGTGGTTAGCAGTAGCAATAGGAGGGGCATTAGGTGCAATGAGTCGCTATGGTCTCATGCAGTTTATTCCTGCATCCGCCGGATCTTTTCCTTGGGCTGTGTGGTGGGCCAATATTGTAGGCTCTACCATCATTGGCTTACTGTATGTTTTAATTGTTGAGAAAGGCCTTATCGCTGCTGAGTGGCGCCCTTTATTAATTGTGGGGTTTTTGGGTGCATTGACGACTTTCTCCACCTTTGCGCTTGATGCTGTTTTACTATGGCAGGCTGGACAAATAGGAACTGCTTTGAGTTATGTCTTAAGTTCGGTATTGGGCTGTTTACTCTGTGCTATTGGCGGGATATGGCTCGCACAAAAGCTTTTTTAAATTATTTTTTATTACTTACTTAGATTATTGAAAGATTGGAAACACCTTTATGTTAGACCCTAAATTGGTTCGTTCGGAACCGGATGTATTAGCAAAAGCCCTAGCGAAACGTGGTTTTACTTTGGATGTGGAAACACTTAACACCTTGGAGGCAGAAAGAAAGTCGTTACAAATTAAAGCGGAGTCTTTACAGCAAGAGCGTAATACCCGAGCAAAAAATATTGGTAAGGCAAAAGCATCTGGCGAAGATATTGCGCCGTTATTGGCTGAAGTGGAATCACTTAAAGGACAACTAAGTGATGCAGAGGAAGCGTTAAAAATTGTTCAGCAAAAGTTGAATGAGTTATTGAGCGCCGTTCCCAATGTTCCCGCTGAAGAAGTGCCTGAGGGCAAAGATGAAGATGATAATGTTGAAATTCGTCAATGGGGTACGCCAAGAACATTCGATTTCGAGATTAAAGATCATGTCGATTTAGGTGAAAGTAATAAAGAGCTTGATTTTGAAGTGGCGACAAAATTAACAGGGTCTCGTTTTGCTGTATTACGAGGGCAATTAGCTCGCCTTAATCGAGCACTCATTCAATTTATGTTAAATACACATATCGAAGAGCATGGTTATCAAGAAATTTATGTTCCTTATATGGTTAATAAAGACTCTTTATATGGTACGGGTCAGCTCCCTAAGTTTGAAGAAGACCTTTTTAAAACTAATGACGAACGTGACCTTTATCTAATTCCTACGGCTGAAGTTCCGGTTACGAATATATTGCGTGATGAATTATTAAAAGAAGACAGTGAACTGCCAATTAAATTGGTGTGCCATACACCTTGTTTCCGCAGCGAGGCGGGCAGTCATGGTCGTGATACTCGCGGTTTAATTCGTCAACATCAATTTGAAAAAGTAGAGTTAGTTAATTTTGTTAGGCCTGAAGATTCGGATCAAGCGTTAGAAGATTTAACCGCTTGCGCTGAAACTATTTTACAGAAATTAGGCTTGCCTTATCGTACCGTTATATTATGCGGTGGTGACATTGGTTTTTCCGCTGCCAAAACATACGATATAGAAGTATGGGTGCCATCACAAAATAAATATCGTGAGATTTCTTCTTGTAGTAGCTTTAGAGATTTTCAAGCTCGACGTATGAAAGCGCGATACCGCAACCCTGAAACAGGTAAACCAGAATTATTACACACCTTGAATGGTTCTGGTTTGGCAGTGGGCAGAACTTTGTTAGCTATTATGGAAAACTATCAGCAAGCGGACGGCAGTATTGAGGTACCTAAGGTGTTACAACCTTATATGGGTGGCTTAAGTCATATTGGTAACACATAAATCCTGTGTCAGCATGAGATGCACTAAGTTCTCATCATTTTTAATTCTTACTGCAATTTTTATTTGTATGGGGCTTTTGCACAAAAGTCCCTTTATTCAATCGAGCTTTTATGGAATACATGCCTTTTTTCTTCGACCTTAAAGGTCGAAATTGTTTATTTGTTGGTGGTGGTAGTATTGCTACTCGCAAAGCGAGACTCATTGCTCAATCGGGAGCCAAATTAATCGTTGTCTCCCCCTATATTAGTGATGAAATGCACGAACTGATAAAAGAAAGCCAAGGCGAAGCTTATGTTCGTGAATTCGAAGCTAGTGATCTCGATTTGGGTATGATGGTTATTTGTGCAACTGACAATGAAGAGGTCAATAAAACGGTTTCCAAGTTAGCGCAAGAAAGAAAATTGCCTGTTAATGTAGTGGATTCACCTTCGCTCTGCAGTATTATCACGCCTGCTATTGTTGACCGCTCACCCTTAATGATAGCGATCACTAGTGGTGGAGAGGCACCTGTACTCGCAAGGCAAATTCGAGCCAAGCTAGAAGTGCTCTTTCCTTCCACTTATGGGGTCTTAGCAAATTTAGCGAGTCAGTTTCGTCACAAAGTAAAAGATAAATTGAAATCAGGTGAGCAACGTTTACGTTTTTGGCAAACCGTTTTTGATGGCCCTATCTCTGAAAAAGCTTTTTCTGGTAAGTTAGATGAAGCCGAACAAGGGATAGAGAATTTATTAGATTCAATGAATGATGACGGACTAGGGCAGGGTTTAGAAGGCGAGGTCTATCTTGTTGGCGGCGGCCCTGGAGATCCTGACCTATTAACATTTAAAGCTTTACGTTTAATGCAGCAAGCGGATGTTGTTTTATACGATCGACTTGTTAGTGAAAAAGTATTGAACCTCGTACGCCGCGATGCCGATCGTATTTATGTCGGTAAACGTCGAGCAGATCACGCGGTGCCACAACAAAATATTAATCAGTTATTAGTCGATTTGGCAAAAGAAGGAAAACGTGTGTTACGCCTAAAAGGAGGAGACCCTTTCATTTTCGGGCGCGGTGGCGAAGAAATAGAACTACTCACAGAAAATCAAATTCCTTTCCAAGTAGTTCCAGGGATTACAGCTGCTTCCGGTTGTTCTGCTTACTCTGGTATTCCCTTAACACATCGTGACCACGCCCAGTCGGTTCGTTTTATTACGGGCCACACCAAAGCAGGTGATATCGATTTGCCTTGGCAATCCCTCATGGACCCCAATCAAACTTTGGTTTTTTATATGGGATTGGTGAACCTTGAAGCCATATTTAATGAGCTTATTCAGCGTGGGCGAGATAAAAACACACCAGCTGCTCTAGTTGAAAAAGGGACTCGCCCTGATCAGCGAGTATTAACCGGAACCTTAGCCAGTTTGCCAGATAGGGTAAAAGGTGAAGATGTACATGCGCCTACACTGCTAATTGTCGGGGGTGTGGTGAGCTTGCACGAACAGCTCAACTGGTATTCATCTACAGATACGGAATAAATATTCATTTATATTTCGATTCGTTATGCTTGGCTTGTTGGCTTGTTGGCTTGAATGGGTCAAAGTATTTCTATTCTTTTCAATATACCTAAACAAACCCCTTTTCTTTATTTTTCGCTTTGAGTGAACTTAATGAAAATAAAGAGCTCTTAGTTTTATAACACCTCCTTTCTAATAGCATATTCAGAGTATCAAGATGTCAGCCCTTTACGCGGAAGCAAGCGGTGACAGGCCTTACATTCTAGTAATAGCAGCTTTTCTACTCTCAATTCTACTTTATTTATTTTTTATTCACTCTCTCTCACTTTTTCCGAACATCTTAAATAACAGTGATATTGATATCACGACTAGCAAGGATAAGCTATCCAGTAAAATTACAATTGTGGGATGGCAGGGTGATATTAATCGAAAGGCAGAGAACATAACTAACGATACTACGAAGCCGCAATTGGGTGAAAAAAGCATTAATAAAAAACGAGTTAAAAATAAGCCCAATACTAATAGTAAGCCAGTGGCGCCTGATAAAAAGGGCAGTATTAGCGCTGCCCCATCTTCTACTATCGAAACGCACTCTATAGAATCATCATCAGAAGATATTATTTTTGACCCTAGCTTGCGTAATCGGGTTGACCGTTATACTCAAGACTCTTCTTTGCTTCCTCAACCTCAGTCAATCATGACATATACCGATAACTTGGGTCAGGAGAATGTGGTTGATGGAGATCGATGCTTTAAGGTCTCGGATAATGGCTTTGATGCCGGCAAATGGTCAGGACCTTTTCGTTGCCCAGGGTCACAGACAGAATCACAGAAAATAGGCCAAGACTTTATTGACTCTCTAGAACCTTATCGACAACGTTAATGTATTTTTACTGATTATTGAGTTATTTCCATACTTGTCCGTAGCTCTGTATCTTAAGCATTGGCGATGTATCAGGCTCTGCAATGAAACAAGAAAAAGCCAATAAAAACAAAGGGCTAGAGATTAAATTTAATATCATTTCTATATTTTGTTAAGTTTTACTAACAAACTAGATCACACTTTAATAAATATCTTCTAAAATAAATAAGAATTCAGCCGTTATAACTAAATAATGCTTAAGGTAGATTATTTATGCAATCCTTCACTTCCATACCCATGCTCCATCGGCTTATTGCTGTTATAGCATTTGGCGCAGTGACGTTTTTGCTCATAAATAAGCTATTAATCCCAAATAAATATCAGCCACACCCGGATAGAGAAAGAATCTATGCCTTGCAGCAAGCATGGGAATCACAACATGCTCAACTAAGTCAGCTTGAACAGTTACATTGGTTTTATAATGCGAGCGCTAATAATGCTGATATCAATTTCTTAAACAAAGCAAAAGAATCGGGTTTAACGTTAATAATGCTGCTTAAGAAAGATAGCGCTAAGCAAAGTGAGCTTGTCACCTTGTTTAATAACTATATTAAGATCAGCAATAATGTTGTGAGCGATATTGTCGATGGTACTGTTGATGTTTCAAAAGTCAGTACACAAGCAGCTAAAAGAGAGGAAGCATATCAAGTATTGATAGCTCAGTTTCAAAATCAGATAGCGCTAACGGGTAACAACTTATCAACATTGACCAATAGTCTAAGCGTTGAAATTAAAACGCCTGTATTTCTTATCTCGCTTACCTTATTCTCATTTATATTCTTTATTGCTTGTTATGTCGGTATTAAGTATTCAGCTAACATTCGTGCCTTGTCTATATTCTCCTCTACAACACCTGATCAGCAAACAGAGGGTAATGATATCAAAATAGATAAGGAATTCGATGTAGTAAGAAAGGCAGTGGAAAATGGTAAACAGAAGTTAAGGCAAGCTAATACAAAAACAGACAAAGTAGCAGAAGAAATCACACATATACATAATACCTTGAGCAAGGTAGCCACTAAAAAAGAAAATGCCATACGCACTGCTGCAGATAGCATTAACTTAATTAAAGAAGATATAAGGCTTAATGACAACGAGTGCGAAAATAAAGACAGCACTAATTATGAGCTGATAATCAATAAACTATCAAATCATATTGAAAATATAGAAACTACTTTAGCTCTCAAAAATAATTCATCAATACCACATGATTCAATCAGTATTGAAGATAGTGCTATAGAAGATGAAACCTCTCATAATGTTGTTGGACAGCTAACAGAAAAAACACAATCCATTACGACTATTATTAATGTCATCAAATCAATTGCGGAACAAACCAATTTACTTGCCCTGAATGCTGCCATTGAAGCTGCACGAGCAGGGGATCAGGGCAGAGGTTTTGCGGTAGTTGCTGATGAAGTCCGTTCGCTTGCGGTAAAAACTCAAAGCTCAACAGATGATATTGAGTCAATGATAAAAGAGCTGCAAACAGTAACAACCAGCATCATCGACACATTACATGAAAACTCAAAAGAGACAGAATCAAAACAACAGCAGCAATTGATTATAGATTCATTTAAAACACTCATGTCGAGCTTAAATGAAGATCTAAAACTAGAAACAACAGAAACTCAGTCAGTGAAAACAGTTGCAATAAAAGAAGAACAGCTCGAAAAGTTATACTGTTTAACAGAAGATTGGGGTGATTTACTAAACCAGAAAAATGATGAGCTGAAGCAAACGGTACTGGATTTTTCGGACAAGCTTAAATACCATTTGCATGCTGGCTGATAAGGTTAAGCATGAGCACCTAGGGGGATAGAGCTTAAAATAGTAAAGCTTGAATGATAGAAGTTAAGCGATAGACCTTAAACGATAGACATTAGGTAAATCTATTTTAAATTAAATATTGATATATTTTTAACTATTTATTAACGGGAGGACGTCACTATGATTAACATTGGCCCATTACACCCTCCTGTGAGCACACCGAAAGTCAACAAGGCACATTCGCGTGATGCTGCAGTCGCAGGAACAGAGATCAACAAAGACGCTCAACGCGTTGAGCAGCAACCCAAGAAAAAGAAGCGGCGCGGTAAAGAACGGCGACAAAAAAATATTAAACCTTTAATTGATTTGCGTGTTTCAGCTGATCGACGAGAGGATACAGATACTCCATCAGTGAATATTAAAATTTAATATATTGCTAATTTTATATTGATTTTTAGTAGCGTATTATTTTTCTGAAGGTTTACTTAAACGTCTTGAGATGAGTGTATTTATATTTTCATTAGGCGTGCATTTTAGAGCCAATTGAGTTAACTCATGTGCTTTTTTTGATAAGCCACAACGTGCATGTAAATCGGCAGACACCGCTAGCCACATATATGATCGGCTCATCCAAGTGGGAGGCTCTAAATTCGATAATAGAGTTAACCCTGCTTGAGGAGTTTGCCATTCGGCCAGTGCGAGAGCGCGATTAAGTCGGTAATAATACGAAGGAACGAGCATTTCAAGTTGCTGATAATATAGGTAGATCTTTTCCCAGTCGGTCCCTTCAAATGTATCTGAACGGCAATGCTCAGCCGAGATTGCAGCCTCTAGATGATAACAGCTTAAACTTTCCCCTTGTGACGATTGCGCTAAATACTCAAACCCACGCGATATATAGCTCAGATCCCAGCGAGAGCGATCTTGCTCTTCTAATAAAAGCAAGCTACCGCTATCACTTTGGCGAGCGTTGATGCGTGCGAAGTTGAATGACATTAGTGCTAATAAAGCCATGACTTTGGGGTCGTCGCCAACACTTTTAATCGACAACAGTGTTAACAAACGAATAGCCTCTTCGCACAAATCTATTCGAATAGAATAATCGGGAGAATTAGACAGGGAGCCTTCTGTAAATAATAAATAAAGAACACGTAATACAGAGTTAAGGCCCTGAATTGATTTTTCTATTGGTAGTAAATTAAAGTGCGCCGATTGACTGCGTAAAACATCCCGTGCTCTTTGATAGGACTTGTAAACATTCGCTTCTGAAAGAAATAGCCTTTGGGCTATTTCCTTTGTATTAAATCCACAAAGTACCTTTAATGAAATAATAAGGCGGTATTGTTCAGGTATCGCTTCATCACAACACACAAATAGCATATGCAAAAAATCATCATCGAGTGTTGATCTATCATGATGATCATTAGATAGCGAAATTTCAGTATCGTGAATATCGTTGATTTCATCAACAAAATCAATACGCTGACGTTTTCTTAATTCATCAATTAAAGCATTATAAGCAACGCGGTAAAGCCAAGCACTTGGGTTTGATGGTGTTTGAGTTTTCCAAGTGTCTAAAGCCTTTACTAGAGATGACTGTACCGCGTCCTCTACGAGTTCTAAGTGCTGAACGCCCATTTTCCTCGTCAATAAAGCCACTAAATTAGCATATTCATGCCGGAAGAAGTGTTCGTCATTAACGAGCATCAAGGTTTCATTATTTCTCGAACTTCCACGCTAGTCGAATCTAATGATGCTGCAACAGGTGGGCATTGCCGAGTAATATGTATAGCCTCATCGACATTTTTAGCATTAAGAAGCATATAACCGCCTATCATTTCTTTTACTTCTATAAAAGGGCCGTCAGTAACCCCATTGGCAGTGAGCACTTTTCCTTCTCCTAATTTTCCACCCATATCTGCAATATTATCTGCAAATTGTTCATGCCACTGTTGAAATTTAGCGTATGCATCATCCATCTGTGACGGGGAGGGCTCATCGCATCCACCTTTAGCATTACGTAATATACACATATAAAGTTTTGACATTAGATTCTCCTAGGTTTAATAACATTAACAATACGGCATGATGTCCGTTTAATCATGACGTATGGGAAAGGAGTTTTTAGACATAAAAGAGAAATTATATCTAAACAATGTATGAGCTACTAAGATATTGACTCTATTTATGAGTTAGATAATTTGTAACAAGGTTCATAATCGCCTTTTAATTTCATACGCCCTTGTTCCACAAATGAAATCAATAGCTTATCTAAAGAGGCCATCAATACTTTATCACCCGTCAGTTGATATGGGCCATGTTGTTTAATTTGCTCTATGCCCTCAGCTTTAACATTACCTGCAACAATGCCCGAAAATGCTCGCCTTAACTCTGCCGCCAGTTCAAATACAGGCTGATCACGATGGAGTTTCAATGTAGCCATGTTTTGATGGGTGGGTTCAAAAGGCTGTTGAAATAACGCTGGGATATGCAACTGCCAGTTGTAAGCATAAGACTCGCTATTTTTATGTCTATCGTGATGAACTTTTTCAATCCCTTGTTGGATTTTTTGTGAGACTAAACTGGGGTTGTCAATCACAATTTCATAGTATTTTGTTGCTTCATCGCCCAAACAAAAACGAATAAAACGATCTAGACTTTCAAAATATCCAGCACTTTGTTCGGAGGCTGCAAAAATAACGGGGACTCGGCTATCTTGATTTTTGGGGTGCATTAATACACCCAATAAATACAGTACTTCTTCAGCTGTACCGGCACCACCGGGGAACACGATAATGCCATGGGCCAATCGTACAAAAGCTTCTAGGCGTTTTTCGATATCAGGCAGAATCACTAATTCATTAACTGTTGGGTTGGGTGATTCCGATGCGATGATACCAGGCTCTGTGATGCCAATATAACGACCATCTTGTATTTGCTGTTTTCCATGTCCAACGACCGCTCCTTTCATAGGGCCTTTCATTGCACCAATACCACAGCCTGTCACAATATTTAACGACCTTAAACCCAGCTCGTAACCGACATGTTTGGTAAAGTCATATTCGTGGCGCGGAATAGAGTGTCCACCCCAGCATACAACCAATTGTGGCATCACATTCGCTTTTACCACGCCCGCATTACGTAATACTCGAAAAACAGCGTCGGTAATACCGTTACCACTATCAAAATCAAAACGTCCATCCATCGACATTTTATGATGAGTAAAGACGATATCACGCAGTACAGAAAATAAATGCTCTTGAATCCCACTAATCATTTTGCCATCGACAAAGGCAGAAGCCGGCGCATTAAATACTTCAAGTTTAATGCCTCTCGATTCTGGAATGATTTGCACACTAAAATCACTAAAAATATCCAATACAACGGCGGCATCATCTTCTTCGCTATCAGTATTGAGTACCGCGAGTGCGCATTGTCGGAATAGCTCGTAGGTATGATCTTCGGAATTCATCACACCCTCAACTTCTCTGTGAGAGAGTAGGTTAAGCGTTTGAGTGGGGCGTATATAGGTATAAGGTATCTTTTTCATTATTTTAGTTTAGTACAATAGAGGTCGGATGGAAGTGAAAAGAGCCTAAGAAGAAAGTAGCTAAGAGTAATAAGCTTAACTACTTTAATGAACATGAAAGCAGGTTAGAAAAACCTATAACTCACCGTTGTGATAGACATTTTGAACATCATCTAAATCATTTAGCATATCTAAAAATTTATCAAACATTTCTCTATCAGCTTCAGCGATTGGAGTTGTGGTTTGGGGGATAAATTGTATCTCATCAATATCGAAATCTATGCCCTCAATCGTATCCATTAAAGCTTGTTTGGCTTTAAAGTACTCTGTATGGGGTGCAAACACAGTAATTTTACCGTCTTCAGACTCAATATCACCCACATCAACATCGGCTTCCATTAATGCCTCAAGTACGGCATCCTCATCATCACCCTGAAAAACCAATATGGCACTGTGGTCGAACATGTGTGCGACACTGCCTTGAGTACCGATTTTTGCTTTTGTCTTTGTAAAGCACATGCGCACATCACCAAAGGTACGATTAGGGTTATCGGTCAAGCAGTCGACAATCACCATACATTTGCCCGGGCCATAGCCCTCATAGCGTGCGGGAGTAAAATCTTCACCGCCACCACCCTTGGCCTTTTCAATTGCTTTGTCGATAACATGACTAGGCACTTGGTCTTTTTTTGCTCGATCGATCAAGCTTCGCAAGGCTAAATTACCTTCTGGGTCAACTCCACCGGCTTTGGCGCATACATAGACTTCTCGCCCATATTTACTGTACACCTTTGCTTTGGCATCCGATGTTTTTGCCATAGACTCTTTACGGTTTTGAAAGGCTCTGCCCATAATACGTTCCTAAGTGCTAATCATTTAAAAAGGGAATTTTACAGATTACTGCTTGTCTATTAAAGCCTTTAGTGTAGTGGCGATAAAAGCCATCGATATCCACATATACTAAGGGATAAATAGGCAAACATTATATACTCGATAAAGAGCATTGATTTACGCCGTTTTAGCGCAATACTGTATTATGCTGTTATTCTAAAGATGCCTGACTAGTACGAAAAGCTCCTTTCTAATGAAGCGCCTCTAGAACAGACTCTACTCCTATAACCTATTAATGAGAACAAAGGATCAACTATGTCTTACGATTATGACTTATTTGTCATTGGTGCCGGATCTGGCGGTGTGCGTGCAAGCCGAATTGCTGCTGGGCTAGGTGCGAAAGTCGCCGTAGCAGAGGACCTGTATTTAGGTGGTACTTGTGTCAACGTGGGCTGTGTTCCGAAAAAGCTGTTTGTTTACGGTTCGCACTTTGCTGAAGATTTCGAAGCCGCAGCTGGCTTTGGTTGGAATGTGGGTCAATCCTGTTTTGATTGGCCGACACTACGTGATAATAAAACCAAAGAAATAGAGCGCTTAAATGGTATTTATGATCGCATGCTAAATAATGCGGGCGTAGAAATTATAGAGGGTAGGGGTACTCTTGTTGATGCACACACCGTTGCCGTAAATGGCAAGCACTACACAGCCGAGCGCATTTTAGTCGCAGTAGGTGGTTGGCCTAGCGTTCCTGAGATACCCGGCAGCGAGCATATTATTAGCTCTAATGAAGCTTTTTACCTCGATAATTTTCCTAAACGAGTGATCGTAGTAGGTGGTGGTTATATCGCTGTGGAATTTGCTGGCATCTTTAACGGTTTTGGTAGCGAAACCCATCTACTGTATCGAGGCGATTTATTTTTACGCGGCTTTGATCAAGACGTCCGTGAATTTACGCATCAAGAGATGAGTAAAAAAGGCATCGATATAAAATTTAATAGCAATATTACCGAAATTAAACAACAGGCAGATGGTAGCCTGCTCGCGACCTTGACCGATGGCTCATCAATAGAAGTTGATGCCATTATGTATGCCACTGGCAGAAAACCTAAGACAGAAAATCTTGGATTAGAAAATACAAAGGTTAAGTTAACTGGCAAGGGAAGTATTATTGTTAATGATGATTTCCAAACAGATGAACCATCCATTTACGCGGTGGGTGACGTCATTGATCGCATGCAACTCACGCCGGTTGCATTGGCCGAAGGTATGGCTTTAGCAAGAAATTTATACGGTACTGACTACCAAGGCGATAATAAACAAGTAGTCGATTATGATTTTATTGCCACGGCCGTTTTCTCTCAGCCAAATATTGCTACTGTAGGCTACAGTGAAGAACAAGCAAAAGAAAAATATGACTCTGTTGCGGTGTATAAGTCTGACTTTAAACACATGAAACATACACTTAGCGGTATTGACGAGCGTACTTTTATGAAGCTCTTAGTCGATCAAAAAACGGATAAAGTGATTGGTTGTCATATGGTCGGCACGGACGCGGGTGAAATTATTCAGGGGCTCGCTGTTGCGATTAAAGCAGGTGCCACAAAAGCAGATTTTGATAATACGATTGGTATTCACCCAACAGCTGCAGAAGAGTTTGTTACTATGCGTGAACCGGCTTATATTCTTGAAAAATAACCTAAGCTAGGCATTTGAATGAGCGCTGATTAGTCATGTCTAAAAAAATTGGTGATGTTGCCGCAGAGCTTGATGTGTCTATCGATACACTGCGTTACTACGAAAAAATCCATTTGCTAGGGCAGGTGCCTCGGAGTAACAGTGCTGTACGGTTTTATGACGAGGCACTGATTGCCCGAATCCGTTTTATTCGTCATGCGCAACGCATGGGCTTCAGTCTTGAAGCCATCAAAGAGCTATTAGATTTTCGTGATCAGCCAATGAATGCTAAACCGCAAGTGAGAGAGATGATTCAGCAAAAGTTGATTACACTGAATCAGCAAATACAAGATCTCTCTCAATTACGCGATGAATTACAAGCGTTAACAAGGGCGTGTGAGTATAGCGAAGACCCCGATTGCCCCATTTTAAAAGAATTTGAAAAATAGTCTTGACTCTGGAGTTAGCTCTAGGTGTTTACTGTGTCAAAGTTAGCACAGTCATCATCGCGGAGTATCAATGACAGAGCACTCATGTAAGCAAAGCAAATTCAAGCAAAACGAAGCCAAGCAGAGTAGTTGTCATCCTAAAAGTAGCTGCCACCCTAAGAGCGGTCGTCCTGACTTGTTGTTATGGGGTTCTTTATTTTTGGTCGTTATCTTGTACGCCCACTATGCTATTGCGCCTGAGTCCACACAATTTAATCAGTGGTACTCTACGCTCAGCGTCTCTACCTATGAATTAATAAACGCGATGTGGTGGGGGATGGCCATCGGGATTGTTTTTGTTGCGTTTTTATCAAAAATTCCCCGCGAATTTGTCATGTCGATTTTGGGTAACCAAGGTGGTTTTAGGGGCATTTTTCGAGCAACCGCGGCAGGTTTATTACTCGATTTATGTAATCACGGTATTTTGATGGTCGGCGCCAAGCTCTATGAACGTGGCGCAAGCATAGGGCAGGTAATGGCTTTTCTTATCGCCAGTCCGTGGAACTCTTTTTCTCTTACCTTGATATTGATTGCTTTAATTGGTTTGCCTTGGACGTTGGCATTTATCGCTTTGTCGATGCTCATTGCCATTATCGTAGGTTTATTGTTTGACTTGTTAGTTAAAAGAAAAGTGTTGCCTGATAACCCATCCAAAATTGATTTTCCTGCTGATTTTCAATTTTGGCCTGAAGCAAAAAAGCGACTCAAGAAAACAGATTTTACCCCCCATTTTTTTCGTAGCATGTTGATATCGGGTTTTAGTGATTCGCGTATGGTATTACGTTGGATGTTCTTTGGTGTTTTATTAGCAGGCTTGGTACGTGCTTTTGTTTCACCAGAATACTTTGGAACCTATTTTGGCCCAACTCTGACGGGCTTAGGTTTAACCGTATTGGTCGCAACCATTCTTGAAGTGTGCTCTGAAGGATCAACCCCCATTGCAGCAGACTTGTTGACACGCGCGCAAGCACCGGGTAATAGCTTTGCGTTTTTAATGACAGGTGTGGCAACCGACTATACTGAGATTATGGTGTTAAAAGATACCACCCGTTCATGGAAAATTGCACTATTTTTACCTTTGCTCACGGTTCCTCAAGTATTGGTCATTGCGTGGTTAATGAATGGGGCCGTTATTTAGGAATGGATTAAGGCTTGTATCTTTTGGTCTTTAAGCCTAGTATTTAACAGGTTAAATTTTTATTTAAACGATATTACTGAAATATGATCACTCGCGGCTCATTATTTGTATTTAACTCTCGCATCGGACTGAAGGCGATTGCCCGTGTTATTCTGGTATGGGTTATTTGCCAATCGACTCTGTCGGCTGCAATGCCGATCATGATGGATAGTGATTGTTGTCCCCATGCCTCAAGTCATTTACAGGCGCAGAGTGTTTCTGAAGTTTCTCACTCACATGAAGTCTCACATGAAATTATGCCACTTGTTATGGCATCGATGGATAATCACGATCACTCACAATGTGAGCATTGTGCTTTTGGCTGCCAGCTAATCACTTCAGTTCCCGGTGATATTGTTCATTCGTTTACACTTCAAGCACCGATAAGTCCTACCATTTTTTCTATTATCAATTCTTCTTTCGAGTTGCCGTTCCGGCCCCCCATTTTACTCTAAGTCTAGTAAATCGTCCGAGCCTTTAGGTTCACCACTTTTATCTACTTTAAATTAAATACCGCTTGAGTATGGGAGTTCCTATGAAACCGATAGCAATATTGGTGTTATTACTGTCATGTCTACACTGGGTTTCTGTTAGTCATGCAGAGAGCACTGAAAATCAACGATCTACTAACTTAGATGTCTACAAAAGTCCAACATGCGGCTGTTGTGAAGATTGGGTGAATCACATGAAATCCGATGGCTTTTCAGTAAAGATATATCACCCTGAAAATTTGGATGCTATCAAAGAGCTATTCGCTATTTCACCGGCTTACCAAGCTTGCCACACCAGTGTAACAGCGGGTTATTTTTTTGAAGGACATATCCCTGCATCGATTGTTGAACATTTTCTGGCGCAAAGGCCTAAAGATGTTGCTGGTCTAGCGGTACCCGGAATGCCTCTTGGTAGCCCAGGTATGGATGTCACTGGTTACTATCGTGCTTATGAGCTTATCCAAATCAATAAGGATGGTAGTCGTTCACCTTATGCTCGCGTTTCTCATGATCGAATTGTCTATGCGGGAGAATCACTATGAAAAATAAATCGCCAATAGTGTCATTACCGCAAGCAGGGTTGTCGCGCCGCCGCTTTGTTACCGGTTTAGCCATGGGAAGTGCCGCCTTAGGATTAGGGCTGAGTGCCAATTTATCGTTCGGAGCCACAATTCGGCGATCAACCCAACAAGTTTTAAGCGGCAATCAGTTTGATCTATCAATTGGTTATCAAACTGTAAACATGACTGGTAGAGAGCGCGTTGCAAATACTGTTAATGGCTCATTGCCCGCACCCGTGCTGCGCTGGAAAGAGGGTGAAACTGTTACCTTACGCGTGAAAAATAATCTTGCACACGATAGCTCTATTCATTGGCATGGAATGATTTTGCCTTCCAATATGGATGGGGTGCCAGGTTTAAGTTTTGACGGCATTAAGCCGGGTGATACTTATGAATACCAATTCGATGTTAATCAAAGTGGTACTTATTGGTATCACAGTCATTCTGGGTTTCAAGAGCAATCGGGTGTTTATGGCGCGATTGTTATCGAACCAAAAGAATCCGATCCCGTCGCTTATGATCGAGATCATGTAGTGGTGCTTTCAGATTGGACTGATGAAGTGCCAGAAAAAGTGTATGCCAAGTTAAAAAAACGTAGTCATTACTACAATTTTCGTGAACGGACAGCTGACGATTTATGGCGAGATATAAAAGGAAAGGGAGTAAGCGCAACATGGAAAGAGCGAGCCATGTGGAATCAAATGCGTATGAGCGAAACAGATATCGCTGATGTTACGGGCTATACCTATACTTTTTTGATGAATGGCATGACGCCTGAAGAAGGTTGGAAAGCATTATTTAATAAAGGTGAAAAAGTTCGTTTGCGTTTTATCAATGCTGCGGCTATGACCATTTTTGATGTGCGTATACCGGGACTAAAAATGACAGTGGTTGCGACTGATGGACAAAATATTGAACCCGTCACCATCGATGAATTTCGTATTGGTGTGGCGGAAACTTACGACGTTGTAGTCGAGCCCAGTGATGACAGTGCTTACACCATCTTTGCACAAAGTATTGATCGTAGTGGCTATACCCGTGGCGTATTAACACCGGATGAAAGCTGGACCGCAGAAGTACCAGAAATGGATTATGCCCCAGTATTGGCGCATCGTGATATGGGGATGTCTCACGGCAGTCATGGTGGTCACGCTAACCATGGAGGTGGTGATCATAGTAACCATGGCGCTAATCAAGGCGCAATGAATCATGCGGGCATGGATCATTCCAAGCATCAAGAAATGGATCATTCGCAACACGCTGGAATGAATCATAGTGGTATGGATCACAGCAAGATGGACCATAGCAAAATGCATAGTGGTACCGGCCCCATTGATCATAGCAAGATGGATCATAGTATGAACCACGGTGGCCCACAGCTCGGTAAAGCAGGTTTCGGAACAAACAGTGAGATCAAACATGCGGAGACTGAATTTGGTCCACATGTGGATATGCGTGCAGAGATGATGCAAAACGGTATTAGTGATCCCGGAATTGGCTTACGTGATCACCAAGCGCGTTATGGGCGCAAAGTATTAACTTATGCCGATATTCGTAATTTAACCCCGACCATTGATACGCGTGAACCTGAGCGTGAAATCCAGCTGCACTTAACGGGCAATATGAGCCGTTATATGTGGTCAATGGATGGTATTAAATTCGCGGATGCAGAACCGCTAATGCTGAAATATGGCGAGCGTGTACGTATTGTCTTGGTCAACGACACGATGATGACGCATCCAGTGCATTTACACGGCGTGTGGAGTGAGTTGGAAACCAATGAACCCAATTATATTCCTCGCAAACATACCATTATGGTTCAACCCGGATCGAGTGTGAGTTATCTGGTCACTGCCGATGCTAAAGGGAAGTGGGCTTATCACTGTCATTTGCTTTACCACATGCCTGGCATGATGCGTGAAGTGTGGATTAGCTAAGGGAGAATAAACATGAAACGAATACTTAAGTTAAAAAGCCATTATTTATTGCCTATGAGTGTATCGGTACTGCTCATGTTTTCTAGTGCATATACTCTCGCTGCTGCTGTAGATGACCCATTGTTATTTATGGTGACGATTGATCAATTAGAAAGCCGTAGCGGTGATGAAGACCCCTATGTGTTAGAAGCTGACGCCTGGATTGGTTATGACTTGCATAAACTCTGGATTAAAACGGAGATAGAGCGGGTTGATAATACTAATGAAAGTGCCGAGTTGCAGTTACTCTATGGCAAGGCAGTAGACCCTAACTGGGATTTTCAAATTGGCGTACGTCGCGATTTTGACCCCGTACCTGAACGTAATTGGGCAGTCATCGGTTTTCAAGGTGTAGCGCCGTATTATATTGAGATCGATGCCGCATTATTTTTAGGCGAATCGGGTCGTAGCGCATTTCGTTTTGAGGCTGAATACGAACAAATGTTAACCCAGCGATGGGTATTGATTCCCGAATTAGAGGCCAATTTTTTTGGCAAAACTGATGAGGAAACCGAAACAGGGTCTGGACTTGCTAGCTCTGAAATAGGTTTGCGTTTGGCTTATGAAATACGCCGTGAGCTTGCTCCTTATATCGGTGTAAGTTGGGAGAGAAAATATGGTAAGACGGCTGATTTTGCCAAGAGCGAAGGCGAAAGTACAAATGATACCCAGTTTGTCATTGGTATCCACGCTTGGTTTTAAATATTTAAAATTTTAAGGTAGTATTATGAAAAAACAAAGAGTTATTATTGTATTGTTTGCCTTCCTTTTTCCCACATGGATATGGGCTCATGGTGGTGCAACAGCTATTGTTAAAGAGCGTATGGATTTAATGGATTCATTAAAAGCGGCTATGGGTGAGTTAAAGCCTTTTTTTCGAGAAAAAAAGGCTTATGATGTTAATGCTGTAAAAAACACTGCCTTACTTATTCGCGATAATGCCGGTACGCATATGAGCCAATTATTTCCAGAAGATACCTTAGACAAACCTACGGAAGCTTTACCGGTGATATGGAAGAAATGGCCAAAATTCGAAAAACTATCGAATGAGCTCGAAACGTTATCACAGAATTTGTACGACGTTAATCGCGGTATTGCTAACCCCACAGAAGCTAAAGCTGCATCAACAACGTTATTTAAGCAAATCGCGAAAAATTGTTCCGCCTGCCATAAACAATTTAGAGAGAGATAAAAATGAAAATTATTTTATTAACACTGGTTTTTTTCTTTTTTAGCCCATTGTTGAGTGCGAATGTCAGTTATAGTGGACAAGAAAATAGGCCTATTAAATCCCTAAGCGAAAGCGATATGCTTGCTTTAAAAAATGGCTCCGGTTGGGGTTTGGCTAAGTCCGCCGAGCTGAATGGCTTACCGGGACCCGTGCATGTGATTGAATTACAAGAAGAGCTTGATTTAAGTGAGTCACAATTGAAGCAAGTTCAAGCCATTTGGCAAAACATGAACAGTGAAGCCATAAAACAGGGAGAGCGTTATATACAGGCTGAGAAAGCAATTGAACGCTATTTTCAAGAGAGGCGTGACAATGCGCAAGAGTTAAAAGCTTTATTAGCCCATTCCGCTCAGCAATTAGCCTTATTGCGCGGAGTTCATCTGGATGCACATTTGAAAATCAAGCCCATTTTAAGTCAGCATCAAGTCATGCTCTATAAACGCCATCGGGGTTACGATCATTCTTCAGCGCATCATACAAACCATCACTAAAAAGTGATTTGGTGTTTTTAGCCGTTGAGTTTAAAACTAACTACGGTTTTGTCGATCGAGTAGCCCCATTGCAAAGGCTGAGATGACAAAGGTGAGATGAATAATTACATACCACATCATGACATCATTACCACTATCTTGATCTTGTACGATGGTATCAATTTCCATAAATTTTTTGAGCAGATGGATAGAAGAAATAGCGACAATTGCGGCGGCAATTTTACCTTTAAGTGATCCAGAATCCATTTTTCCTAGCCAGCCGAGTTTCTCATCGCCATAATCAATATTGAGCTGGGAGACAAAATTCTCATAACCACTCATCATGATCATAATAATCAGCCCGCCCACCATAGCTAAATCGATTAGACTTAAGACAATTAATATTAGCCCAGCTTCTGTGAGGTACTCACCTTGTTCATTGACAAAAAGGAGTGCAGAAAATAAGTGGATAATTTCTTGAAAAAACTTTATGCCCAATGCAATTAGAGCAAAACTTAGACCTAGGTAGATAGGAGCCAGTATCCAACGAGAACGATACATGGTATTTTCGATAAATTTTTCCATAGTTTCCTTTTAAAATTTTATTAATTCAACACTTTATATATAATTAGCAATACGCTTTATACCTAAACAAGTATTATACGAAGGTTTTCGACAAATCATACCCCGCATTCGCAGCTGTTTGTACAACCGTATTTTTATCTTGCCCAGCAAGTAATTCTGTAATTGCCCATAAAATAGTACAGCGAGTACCTGAGCGACAATACGCATGTATAGGTTTTGGGGCTTCGCTTAGAATGCGAGAAAATTGCTCGCCCTGCGCTTGCCCAACTTGCCCAGAGACAACCGGCATAAAATAAAATGCCAGCCCAGCTGATTCCGCTGCCGCTTTTACTTGATCAACCTCAAGTTGACCGGGGTCCTCATGATCAGGACGATTACAAATAATGGTCTTAACTCCTTCGTCTTGAAGTTGAGCAATATCAGCAATACTAATTTGCCCTGATACCGACAATGAGTCATTGATAACTTTACGTTCCATTATTTACTCCAAGCTTAAAAATCAAATCTGAGAAGGCTTTACTCTTAGGTTTTGCCAACATGTAAACCACATTCTCTATTGGCTAAGACTTTTGTTGGGTCAAAGTAATCATCCTCGATAGGTAAATCATTCTCTACCAAGTATTCCTCTAGATCTAGTTCAGTCCAATAGAAGAGGGGGGCCACTTTAATCACGCCAGTTGTAATATCCTGCGTAACGATATCGAGCGAATCACGAAAAGGGGTTTGTTCTTTGCGAATAGCCGTCAACCAAACCTCAGGTTTGAACTCATTCATGGCTCTGGCAAAAGGCTCAAGCTTCACCTCACGAGTAAAATCATCGTGAGCCTGCTCATCATCAATACTAGGAAAACCACCGTAGATAATCTCTCGTCGTTTTGCTGTCACTTGAGGTGTGTAGTAGTGCATATTGAGCGATAAGCGCTGAATTAAAGACTCGGCAAAGCGATAAGTCGCGTCGGTGTTGTAACCATGATCAACACAGATCACCGGCATATCAGGAGAAACTTTGCTTACCATGTTCAAAATAGCCGCTTCGTGAGGCCCAAAATTAGTCGTCACAATGGTTTTTTTGGCTAAACTCATTGCCCACTGAATAATGTCTTCGGGTGTTTTTTTGTTCAATTCAGCGTTGATGGCCTTTAAGTCGATATCGCTTGTCATAACTCTCTCAAACTTTAGTGTAATAATAAGGGGGCATTATAAGACCTTAGCCGCAAGTCTGCTAGAATATGTCATTCTAAGTATGTAACGAGATCGACTTTAAACCTGTATTTGAGTCGGTACCCTACGCCATATAGCCGTATCAATGATGAATATATTCTCTATCTCAGCCAACAACTTAAAACGCCTGATGCACCTATGGCCTCCGCTTTGGTTCACAGGGATTTATTTTGATCATATTAGTGAGGACTTCCGCCATATACGCATGGTAATGGCCTTAAGGTTTTACAATAAGAATCTGCATGGTATTCAATATGGCGGCAATTTATACAGTATGACCGACCCTTGTCATATTATGATGGTGCTCCGAAACCTGGGGCCAAGCTATCGTGTGTTAGATAAAGGAGCTAGTATTGAGTTTATAAAACCTGGGACAACAAAGGTCATCGCCGACTGTATTGTGACAGAAGAAGATTTAAATGATATTAAATCGAAAACAGCAGAAGGAGAAAAATGTTTCAAAGACTTTAGTATTGAAATTAAAGATGAAAACAGTGAAGTCGTTGCCAAAGTAATTAAAACTATATATGTGAGAAAAAAGCGGTCGCGTCGCTGTTCATAAATAACAAGACAAACTCCATGCGTTACCACAGGATTAGATCTTTGCTTCGGGAACAATACCTTTCAACCTCAGTCTTCCTAGGTGTGAACCTTTAAACTCTCGAGCATTGTTTCATTCACGCCTATTTCGGTAATATACTGCTCACATCAGATAGCACCTTTAGCACTTTACTAACACCATCAATAGCCTGGAGATCATAGTGACTAAAAAAATTGGCGAAGTCGCTCTTATGTTCAACATATCGGTAGATACCCTGCGCTACTATGAAAAAATTGATTTACTAGGAAAAGTGCCACGCAATCCTAGTGGAATACGCCATTATGACGAGATACTAATTACACGTTTACGTTTTATACGGCATGCCCAAAGAATGGGCTTTAGCCTTGATTTGGTTAAAGATTTACTGAATTTTCGTGAACAACCCGCCAATGTTAAACCACAAGTTCGTGAAGTAATACAACAAAAACTAATTGAATTAGAACAGCAAATACACGATCTATCCCAATTGCGTGATGAGCTTTATGCTCTCAGTAAAGAATGTGAAAAGAGCCTTGAAGCAGATTGTCCTATTTTAAAAAAATTCGAAAAATAATGGATAAGCACCTTGACTCTGGAGTTAACTCTAGGTGTTTAATATCAGCATATATGAGGGTATTTTCAGAACGATAATCCTTGTGTAATTTGAACGTGATAAGTGATCAAAAGTTTTAATAGTACAGGAAGGGGATGCATGCCGAGGCAAACAGCGCAATTATACCGAATGGTGACAGAAAAACATATTTGTCCTTTTGGCTTAAAGGCCAAATATTTGCTCACACAAAAAGGCTTGAAAATAGAAGAGCACCTGCTCACATCTAGAGAAGCGGCAGATAACTTCAAGAAAGAGCACGATGTTAATACAACGCCACAAGTCTTTATTAATGAAGAGCGGGTAGGTGGCTATGAGGCTCTACGAAAACATTTTGGGTTACCTGTTGCCAATAAAAACCAAGTAACTTATATGCCAGTTATCGCAATTTTTGTAATCGCTTTTTTAATGAGTGTAGCCCTTCAATTTCAATGGCAAAATCAATTTAGTACTATAAAAACACTTGAATGGTTTGTTGCTATTAGTATGTGCTTGCTTGCCGTACAAAAATTTCGTGATCTTACCGCATTTACTAATCAATTTATTACGTATGATTTACTGGCAATGCGTACGATACCCTATGCTTACGTATACCCGTTCGCTGAAGCATACGCTGGTATTGGCATGCTAGCTGGGTTTTCTTATTGGCTAGTCGCTCCAGTTTCTTTGTTCATAGGTACTATTGGTGCAGCCTCTGTTATTAAAGCAGTCTATATTGATCAACGTGAACTTAAGTGCGCCTGCGTAGGAGGCAATAGCCAAGTACCTTTAGGGTTTATTTCTCTGACTGAGAATTTAATGATGATTGGCATGGGTACTTGGATGTTTATTCGATAGTCAAGCTATCGTAATAAGCAAAAGTATTTTAAATTGTAATGCTTATTTTTTAGCGGTATTGATCACAATTAACTCAATTATTTTGGATGGAAAATGAAGCGACCATTGAAAGTAGTCACAATAACAATTTGTTTTTTATTTTTAGTCAATTGCGATAATTTCAATTCTAGTCAGGCGAGTAAAGCATCATTTGATTTTCATAAAATCACTCTTAATTCTAAAGAAAATACTCAGCGTTGGTATTTTTCAGAACAGGCCAAACGAGGGGAGCTTACTTTTTCTAATAATTGCGCTGCGTGTCATGGTCGGAATGCCGAAGCCACTCCTCATTGGAAAACGCCTGATGCAAACTTTAATTACCCACCACCGCCATTAAATGGCAGCGCACATGCTTGGCATCACCCATTATCGGTTCTCGGTAGTACTATCTATCATGGTGGTGCGCCGGTAGGAGGGCAGATGCCCAGCTTTAAAGATAGTTTAAGTGAATCTGAAATCATTGATGTAATAGCTTACTTTCAATCGTATTGGTCAGATGATATCTATAATCGCTGGCTGGAAATTGAAAAATCATCTCGTCAACAATGACTTAATCGGTAACAGTTCTGCGAAAAATCGATACCAATGCCAATCGGAAACCATCGATTGCATCTAGACATACATACATCAATGTTATCAATGTCCACAGCTTGTTTGTTCTATATCTTATTAATAAGCATATGGAGCAGCTTATTTCGAAGGCAGGAGAGAAATCATTAGAGGTTTGGGTAGAGGTATGAGCCCCTTACTGAAATAAAACAGCATATCTATGAACTCCGCAGCATTCTTAGGTATAATGCCCATAATTCCATTATCCCCTCTATTCAGTGTGCCTGTGTCAAATAAACAATTCACCCCAGACCAAACCATTGCTAGCCAAAAAAACCGACAAGCCGTTAAGGTTGGCAACGTCACTGTAGGTGGCGGTCATCCTGTTGTCGTTCAGTCTATGACCAATACTGATACAGCCGATGTCCAGAGTACGGTGGAGCAAGTGGCAGATTTAGCGAAGGCCGGTTCAGAGATTGTACGGATTACAGTAAATAACGCGGCTTCAGCGGAAGCTGTCCCTGAGATTGTCGAAGGCCTCGACAAGATGGGGTTCAATGTTCCTCTGGTAGGTGATTTTCATTATAACGGACATCGCCTGCTTAAAGATTACCCAGAATGCGCTCAGGCCCTTGCTAAATACCGTATTAACCCCGGTAATGTGGGGCGCGGCAAAAAGCGCGATGACCAATTTGCCGATATGATTGAAACAGCGATTGAATATAATAAGCCTGTCCGTATTGGTGTCAATTGGGGAAGTTTAGATCAAGCCGTATTAGCACGTTTGATGGATGAAAATGCCAAGCGCAAAAACCCCTTGCCCACAAAAAAAATACAGCATGAAGCCATTATTACCTCAGCCCTCGAAAGTGCTCGAATGGCTGAGGAGATCGGCTTAGGCAAGGATAAAATCATTATTTCCTGTAAGACTAGCGGTGTTCAGGATTTGGTGAGTATTTATGAGCGATTGTCCGAGCTAGATGATTATGCCTTGCATTTAGGCCTTACTGAAGCAGGTATGGGCTCGAAAGGCATCGTGGCATCAACAGCTGCGTTATCGTTGTTACTGCAACAACATATTGGTGACACCATTCGCATCTCTCTGACACCTGAACCAGGGCAAGCGCGAAAAGAAGAGGTTGTAGTAGCTCAACAAATTTTACAAACAATGGGCATACGTTCTTTTACCCCTATGGTGGTTGCCTGTCCCGGTTGCGGTCGAACAACCAGCACTTATTTTCAGCAGCTAGCTAAAGATATTCAAACTTACTTACTCGAACAAATGCCCGTTTGGAGAAAACAGTTCAAAGGGGTAGAGGACATGAATGTTGCCGTCATGGGTTGTGTTGTTAACGGCCCCGGTGAAAGCAAGCATGCTAATATCGGTATTAGCTTACCGGGTAATGGCGAGCAGCCAGTTGCACCCGTCTATGTTGATGGGGAAAAAGATGTAACGCTTAAAGGCGAGCATATTGCTGAAGAATTTCAAGCGCTGGTTGAAGAGTACGTTAAACGAACTTATTCATAAGCCTTTTCTAAGATAAAATACCAAATCAGCAGACAAAATTTAAAACTGGATTGCACTGTGCTCGTATCAGAGACAATATCTTTATTCACTCAAAAAATATCCTATCAATGCCTTTCGTGATGAAGCCACTTTATTAGCATTCTATTTTTTATTTCCCAAATTCTTTTAATTACTTTTAAAGCTGGGCCGTTTTTTCTCTATATTAGTTAAGTGAAAAGCTAACTGGAACAATATATGTGAAAGATGTTTTTCCCTTTTGTAAATCAACCGGGACGGCAGGAAGTGGAGAGGCACGTTTTAACATTCTTATGACCGCTTTATTTAGAATGCTGTAAGGTGATTCACTGATGATTTTATGGCTTAAAACATTACCGTCTTTATCAATTGCAAATTCTATTTCGATACGATCTTCTTGGCCCCTTCTTTTTGCACTAGAGGGATAACGTTTATAGCGTTGCAACCATGCCGAAATAGTTGCTTCATATGCAGCTTCAATATCTGGGTTGCCACCAGCAGTCGTAAGGCTTGATTGTAGATTCGCAGAATCACTTTCTGAAGCTTCTTCCTCTTTACCAAGCGTATTATTTTCTGTTTGAGTGGTGTCAACGAGTTCTATAGTGGGTTCATCGATGGGAAGCACAATGGCCTTTGGTTTGACGATCGGTTTAGGCTGTACCTTCATCTTAGGCTTAGGCTTTATTTTTTTCTCTATTTTTTTAGGTGTTTCTATTTTTGGTGGTGAAGGTGGAGGTGATGCCACCAATTTTTTTAGTCCTATTTCTATTCCGTTTACTCCTTCATCTTTTGCACCTTGATCTTTTTCGGGTGCATCAATACTAATAAAGAGTAAAAGATGAAAAAATAGGGCGATAGAAAAAACACCAACCCAGTGATAGTGTGTAAATGGTGAGTTATTTGGAAGCAGAGAATACATGACTAATTCGATGAGTCGCTATTATTGTTTACTATCGTTAATAGTTTAATAGAATCTAAGCCTACAGCCCCCAGCTCTTCCATGAACGCAAGTAAATCTTTTGACTTCACATATTGATCTGCTTTTAGTTGAACTGAAACAATGCTGTTATTGTTAATTTCCTCGCGAATGACTTGTAACAATTTATCCTTTGGATAAACGGTATTTTCAATCGCGAATGCATTGCCTGCATTCATAATGACAGTGAAATCTTTTTGATCGGCACCGGTATCAATTGTGGCTTTAGGTACCTCGACATTAAAAATGTCAGGCTTGGTAAACGCACCGGAAAGCATAAAAAAGATAAGTAATAGAAAAACAATATTAATCATCGGCAGCACAGTTTCAAATTCACGTTTTTTAAGTGGTTCTTCTATTTGCATTGCTGTCATTCGTCTTTAACGAGAGAAATATTTGGCCCGGCGATTTCACCAATACTATCTAAAACGACAGTGAGTTGTTGCAGAGGTAAATCGTTAACGGGTTGGATAAGAATAGGGTGGTCTAGTTTATGCCGAACTTGCTCTCTTACTTTTTCAGCGATACTTTCAATTTCCATTGATTGTCCGTTTAGCTGATAACGTTGGTCAAAATCAATTCTAATTAAGCTTTGTTTGGCAAAATCCATAGGAATTGATTCCGCTTCACCTACGCTTAGCTCAATAAATTTCCATTTCGTAAAGCTAGATGCCAACATAAAAAATACTAATAAAATAAACACAACATCAATAAGAGGTGTCAAACTAATAAGTGGTCTTTTTATTTTTTCCTCGGCAATATTCATGATGCTCAATAATCCACGAAACTAAGTACTAAATGCTACTGCTGTACTATTATTTTTTCTTTCCGCACGAGGGACCGATGTTTGCTGCTGATTAATTGAGGTGGTGACAGGCTCTTGATTCCTTTTCTTGTTGAAAGACTGGCCTTCTACAATAGCTGGGGCGGTAAACGCCTGTGTCATGGCATCTTCCATGGTTAATTTAAAACGCTCGACACGCTGCTCAAGCCAGTTTAGTCCAATGACTGTCGGTATAGCGACAACTAAGCCAGCTGCGGTTGTTAGCAACGCTTCCCAAATCCCTCCAGACAATAATGCAGGATCCACTGTTGAGCCTGCCCCTTGTAACTTTTGGAAAGCGGTGATCATGCCAAGTACCGTACCTAATAGACCCAAGAGTGGGCTCAATGTTGCGATGACTTCTAATACTTTTAAATAAGAGCGTGAACTGGCTAATTCTCGCTTGGCTATACGTGTGACTTCTTCGCGAGCAATTGCATCGCTAATCGTAGTTTGAGATTTAAGGTTTATGGCATGCTCTAGGACACGAGCAATAGGGTTGCGCAGTGTGCTTAATGTTTCAAGCGCTGCTTGTGTATTTTGTTTACGCCATAATTGTAAAGCCTGCGATAGACCTTTCTGCTTGTTAATGCCTAAGCGAAGAAATTGCCAGTACTTGAGTAGAAACACTGATAATGCGATGACGGACATCGCTACTAATATCATAATAACGGGACCTCCCGCTTCAAATAAGCCCTGCAATTGCTGGGTATCAAAAATGCTTGTAGCGGAGGTGCTATCGACTGGTATGGATTCTGAAGGAGAGGCCGGTATTGATTCTACGCCTGTCGTAGTAGGAGGCAAAATGGTACCGGGTTCAGAGGTGGGAGTATTGCTTAAGCTTTTGATTTCATTAGACATAATAAATAACACACATTTTTAAATAGCGCTATATTTATAAAAACCGTAGCGCCTTATCAAGAAATAAGCGCCACACATTACAGTAAATGATAATCGTTATCAATTAAAAGAAGAATATTATAAACTCAGTAAGTACGAAAACTTAGCAATACGCGATATCCAAACGCATATCGCCAATCGGCATGGATACATGACGGCTGGTAATACGAGCAAACCCAGCTGTTTTGAGTTGATTGGCGATGACACCGTCATCAAATGATAAGTCGCTGCCACTGATAGACGGTAAAAAACGGCCGGTTATATGAGATTCGGGCAGAGTTCTTTCTTCTCTCAAGGCTTCGTGAAAACTTAAGAAAATTCCACCTTTATTCAGCGATTGCTTTATTTTCATAAGTACATTGTTGAGATCTTTTGCATAATACAATGACATTGATGCCCAAATAATATCGTAGTCTTTGCCAATATCATCGATATTAAAGTCCCCACTAAGAACACGTATGCTAGATGTATCTGTAAGACGTTTTTTGATTGTATTAGTGCAGCTGGGTAAATCAAATAGTGTGGTCTGTACGGTTGATTTTTCTTTGTGTATAGCTTGGCATAAAGATTCTGACCCTGCACCGAGATCTAATAAGGATGTTAGCCCATCCCACTCTGGTAGATTTCGCAATATATCCATTACAGTATCGTTATTGATGCTATTGTGAAACGAATATAAACAGCTTTGACTGTTCTTCCAAAATGTTTCATTACGAAAATTAGCGGCTATATGATCTGATCGCCCTGTTTTTAGGATCTCTTTAACCTTGTCGTTGTCTGTATGCTTTACATTACTAAGGTGCAGCAACATATCTCTCATGGAGTAGCGTGAATGACTAACTAGGTAAGGTGCTACTCTTTTTTCTAACTGAAAAAAAGCATTTTCTTTTTTAAGGATGCCGAGACTGCACAAGCCATTGAGTAACAATTCCGTTTGTTTTTCTTTCATTGAAAATCGTTTAGCGATTATTTTGCTGGTTGTAGGCTCCGTTAAATCATCAAATAAAGACAACTCAAGTGAAACTGAAATCATTTGCCAGCGAATAGGGCCCAATAGAAAATCCATTAACTGGTCGGGCGGTTGGCTATCAGAAAAAAAATATTGTTTATTATTCATATTATTATCCAGTAATAAAGCCACTTTAAGATAACACTAAAGTGACTTACTTAATCGAATACCGACTGTTCTGGCTTGGCCATCTTCTACTACTGTTCCTGATGGAGTACTCACAGCACGGCTGATAAGTTCTTCGTTTGTCAGATTTTTACCCCATACTGACAGAGTTAATTCTTGAAAACGGTAACCAATATCAGCATCAAACAAAACAAAGCTCGATTGTTCTAGTGTATTCTCACTATTAAAATAATACTTGCTTGATCCTCGTAGTGATGCACTTCCTACAAGCCCTTTCTTTTGTTGGTAAGAAAAACCGATTGAGTAAGTTGATTCTGGTGCATAGGGTAACTCGTTACCACTGAGATCTTGTGAGCTGCCAAAACTATTGATGGTGTAGGATGTAGCTTCAGAACGTTGAAGTCCGATATTAATAAACGACGATAATGCAGGAGTGATACGATAATCCATCGCTAGCTCAACTCCGTAAGTTTCAGTTTCTCCAGCATTAGAAACACTTTGAACGAAGCCGGGCAATGTATCAACGATTTGCTTGTCCTTTGTAGTCACCTTAAATAAAGTAATGCTGCTATAAAGGCGATTTTTAAAACTGGTATTTTTCCAGGCTAACTCACTAGATTGACTATATTCAGCATCAAATGTGAATGAACTTTCATCTCCGGCACTATTATAATTATAACCACCTGGTAGGTAACCTTCAGCATAAGAAATATAGATTGTATTATTGATATTTGGTTTAAAGCTAAGTGATGCCTTAGGTAAAAATTCGCTTTGATCGATATCGGCATCATATTGAGTGGTTCCTAAGGCATTGGTTAATGCTTGCGTACCATTTTGCTCTATTTTCTCATAGCGCCCGCCCAATGATAAAATCCATTCGGAGGCTAAGTGATAATCTATTTGCCCAAATAGCGCTTGCCCCTCTTGATCAATTTGAGTCACTCTTTGGTTCGTCATAAAAAGAGGGGAGATGCTAAAATCTATATCCGACTCCTCATCATAAATATAGAGTCCAGTCAGCCATTTAAGTTTGCTATCAATAGTATCAAAAGATAAACGTAGCTCTTGTGAAACGGCTTTATTTTTTAAATCTAATAAGGTATTCGGTAGCGGTGCTGTCGTAGCATCAAAGTCAATCTTGAATTCGCGCTGATAATCCGTTAAGCCAGTTATCGATGTCAGCTCGACTTCGTTAAAAGTATGATTGATTTTTAAAGAGTGTATTTGGTTGCTAGTATCTTCAGTTCCATTACTATCAGTGTTAGTAGTGAAACGATCTGTTTCATTAATACCATCGCTATAGCGAAAACGGTTTCTACCTGTATCGTTATTATCGAGCAAACTTTTTAACGTTATATCTGTCTTGTCGCTGATAAGGTAAGTAAGACCAGCTGAAAAACTGTTCCTATCAACCTCACCGCCACTTCTATCACCATCAGGTTCATTAAGGTAGGGACCTTCTGTATCCTCTAAGCGAAAAGCGATAGATCCTGCTAGCTTATTTCTTAATAAAGTATTGGATACACCAGCAGTAACAACATGAGTAGATGCGTTGCCATCAGCTCCATCAATGTTGCCCGTCGATAATGCTCCCCAGTTCACTGGGGTCCAGCTGGGGTCCTTGGTTTTTATTTTTACTGCACCAGCCTCAGTATTACGCCCATAAAGAGCACCTTGAGGGCCTTTAACTATCTCTAGGCTTTCTAGGTTAAACAATGGGGGCAACTGATTCCCTCCCAGCGGCAATGCTACATCATCAACAAAGTAGCCAACAGGGTCTTGGAGACCATTATCAACACCTCTGCTGCCACGTATAGAAACCCGCCTTTGTACTGATGATGATTCAATTGCTACATTAGATGTCTTGGTTGTAAGAATATTAATATCAGTACCGTCAAGCTCTTGCTCTTTGATTACAGTGGCACTAACCGGAATTTCACTTTGTTTTTCTGTCCAATAGCGGGCATTGACCTTGATAGGCTTGAGTTGCTTACTGCTTTCTTTTGTTGTATCCGTTTGATCTGTCTGAGCATGACTAGGAGAAGAGATAAAAGAATAGCAAATTACAGTGAGGATAAAATTTAAATAAATAGCGGCCTTGTTCACAACATACATCCAGTTTGGTTACATAAACCTCTTATTATAGCTTTTGAAAATCTAAGGGCTGTCACATAAAGAATAAGCCTCTATCAAGAGGTGAACACGGATAGGTTATCCATTGGGCTATCTGTATAGATGGCCTTTTTATATCTTTAGCTACATAAATGACTTTTTATCCTATAGCTTTTATTTTCAATTTCCTTTAAGTGTCATCGACAAATAAGAATCATTCTTAATTCGATATTTAATCGTTCTCTAATTGATAGGTTAACTTTTTGTTATGAATTAACCTAGCGTCACTTTAATTGATTTGCAAAATTGATTTCCAATTTAATCATTCGAAAGAGTGTGTTTATTTTCAAATAGAGAAAATGAAATGAAAAGTACAGTTACTCCTACAATAAGCAGTAATTTAAATACAGAAGAAATTGCACGCTACAGCAGACACTTATTATTGCCTGAGTTTGGTTTGAAAGGTCAGGTGTCGCTAAAGAAAAGCCGAATACTATTGGTCGGGGCGGGAGGATTAGGATCGCCCTGTATACTTTATTTAGCTGCAGCAGGTGTCGGAACAATAGGCCTTATTGATTTTGATGAGGTTGACACATCGAATTTACAAAGACAAATTATTCATGGGATGTCAGATGTAGGAAGAAAGAAAATAGATAGTGCTGCCGAATCTATAAAAGAGATAAACCCTAATATTATAGTAGAAAAATTTGATGTAAGGCTTGATAAAGAAAATGCGATTAACATTATATCTAAATTTGATTTAGTTCTGGATGGAACTGATAACTTCCCAACTCGCTACCTTGTTAATGATGCCTGTGTTATTGCAAAAAAACCTTATGTATGGGGGTCTATATTTAGGTTTGAGGGGCAAGTATCTGTTTTTTGGGAGCAGGCCCCTAATGGTATGGGTATTAATTATCGTGATTTATACCCTGAGCCGCCACCGCCAGAGCATGCGCCATCGTGTTCCGAAGGTGGTGTCCTTGGTGTTCTATGTGCCGCAGTCGGTGCCATAATGGCGACAGAGGCAATTAAATTAATTGCAGGTATTGGCGAGAGCTTAATAGGAAAACTGTTGGTTTATGATGCCTTAGAAATGAATTACAAAAAGTTTCCTATTCACAAAAAAGAGGATCGCTTTGCTCCTGAAGCGTTAGGTGATTATGACTATTTTTGTGGAATAGATACAGAAATTGAAAATAAGATTATTCCTTCAATTTCGGTTCATGAGCTAAAAAATCAACTAAACGAAAATTCTCCACCTACATTAATCGATGTTCGCGAATCGACAGAATTAGATATTGTAAAGCTAGACTATTCTCTTAATTTCCCTAAAAGCAATTTTAATATAGATAAGCTTCCTAACGGCATTAACAAGGAATCTTCATTGGTTATTATGTGCAAAAGCGGTGGTCGTTCAAGTGATGTCGTGCAAAAATTTATCGAAAATGGTTTTACTAATGTCAAAAATTTAGAAGGCGGCATTTTAAATTGGATAAAAGAAATAGAGCCAGAGTTACCCGCCTATTAACTACCATTACTACATTTATAATAGTTAGTAACTAACGATAAGAGAAGGTTGTTATGCTTGTTATATCTGATTTAAACGTAAAAAAAATGTTTTCGCTGGCAAAAGAGCATCACCCTATAGAGGCTTGTGGCATTATCACGGCTAAAAGGTCGTCACCACAAGAAACACGTTTTATCCCTATGCAGAATATCGCAAACTCTAAAGAATTCTTTCAGTTTGACCCTGTGGAGCAGCTTAGAGTTTGGAAAGAAATTGACAATAAAGACGAATATCTTTGGGTGATTTTTCATTCTCACACAAGTTCTGAGGCATATCCTAGCCGGACTGATATTAATTTTTCTTCTGAGCCAGATAGCCATTATGTCATCATTTCTACAGACAATAATGTAACGGAAACAATGCGTAGCTTTCGCGTTTCAGCAAAGCGTGTGGTAGAAGAAAATATTCGAATTCAAGCATAGCTAAAAGTAACATTTCTATAATCAAAAACGATCAAGGCTTATTATGACTATTCAAATTGACATTCCCGCGGTCATGCGGTCTCTCACCGAAAATAATAAAAAGATTAATTCTAATGGTAATACCTTAGAGCAGTTAATCAATAATATGAATGAAAGCTATCCTGGCTTAAAAGATAGGTTAATATCAAATGGGGAGCTCAATCGTTATATCAATATATTTGTAAATGAAGATGATGTTCGTTTTTCTGGAGATTTACAAGCTCAGGTAAAAAGTGGTGATGTGGTAACAATTCTACCTGCTGTTGCGGGTGGTTAAGGATTTTATGCGAGCATAATAATGCCCATATTTTAACCCATATAATAACTTATATATTCAATTGTTGAGAATAGTTATGACTGATAAACAGAAAAAAACAAATTTAGTTGCAGAAGGTCAAATGCCACAAGCAGGCGCTAAAAAAACGTGGATGGACCAACTAAATCGTAAACGAGTGCCAGGCCCTAGAACAACGAATCATCATACACCTAGCCGAGACCTAGGGCCGTCAACCTTAGGAATACATGCAGGAACCTATCAAGACCCCGTATCTGGAGCAGTAGGGACGCCTGTTTTTCATAGTACGACTTTCTTGTTTCAAGAAAAAACATATGATGCTTTTTTTGAAGGTGTTACACGTGATGTTCCTATTTATACTCGCTATGGAAACCCAACGCAATGGAGCGTACAAGAAAAGGTAGCAGCGCTTGAAAATGCGGAAAGTGCAGTTGTTTTCTCATCGGGTATGGCAGCTATTGCAACAACTATTTTTGCACTAATGAACCGAGGTGGACATATAATTTCTTCATATGATGTCTACGGTGGAACTTATAATTTATTACGTGAAGATTTACACCAAGCGGGTAGAGAAATCACTTTTGTTGATTCGACTAAAATCGATGAGATAGAGGCAGCGATACAACCAAATACACAAATGTTTTTATTTGAAGGTTTATCTAACCCACTGCTTAAAGGTTTACCATTAAAGTCAATCTGTGAAATTGCTCGAAAGCATGACATTTTGGTTGTAATAGATAATACATTCCTTAGTCCAACAGCATTGAAACCTTTAGATTATGGCGTCGATGTTGTTATTCATAGTGCAACTAAATACTTAAATGGACACAGTGACATGACTGCAGGTGTGGCTGCAGGCTCACGTAAATATATGGATCGTATCTGGGCACAGATGTTACGTTTTGGTGGTCAATTAGACCCTAATTCATGTTTTTTACTTGAGCGGGGAATGAAAACATTAGCATTGCGCATGAAAGCCCACGTTGAAAATGCTAATGCTATTGCAGAGGCCCTTAGTCAACACGCCGAAATTAAAAAAGTATATCATCCTTCTTTGCCTGACTATGAGTTTGATGAGCTTAAGGAGTTATGTAATGGTCATTATGGTGGCGTCGTCAGTTTTGAAATAAAAGGGGGAGATGCTGCCGCTTTACGCTTTTTGGAAAACTTAAAAATCCCACAGGTCGCAACCAGCCTTGGTGGCATTGAGTCATTGGTTAGTATGCCATTCAACACTTCACATAGCTCATTGAATGATCATCAACGACAACTAGTTGGTATCAGGCCAGGCTTGGTTCGCTTATCCGTTGGGGTAGAGGATATCGATGACTTACTGTCTGATATAAGCCAAGCCTTAATTGCTCAAGACGAAGTAAAGGATAAACAGGTAGAAGCATACGCTTAAACCATTCTATTCAACGATAGTATATTTTTAGTGTTTATTAAACGAATTAACTGATAAAGAGAAAAGCATATGAAAAATGGTGTCAATGTAGCTGGAGTGAGTGAAATGATGCATGAAATTCGCGGCAATGCTGTCGAAGGAGTGTTTGCTTATGATGCAGAAGCACAATGGACGGGAGGGGATACTCTAAATGCTTTCGTTAATTCAGCACTAATAGGCAGTGTTAAGAGTGCGCGAGGTTTCCAATGGCGCATGACCCTAGGTGAGTCCGCCCCTGTTTCTGAAACATGCACAAAAGAAATGCTATTCACCCCAGAAGAGTTAGCTCTTACGGGTTTAGGTTCTTGCGCAATGTTAACGATGGTTAAAGGTGCAACAACTTGCGGTCGCAATATTCAAAGCTTACGTTTTTTAGTAAAAGGAAAACATTATCCTGCCGATAAAAACAAAGCCGCAACATTGAGCGATTTTGATTATCGAGTTGAATTTGATGCCGATTCAGAAGAAGATAATATGCTTTTTTCTGAAGTTCTAAAAAAATTATCGCATCATAGTCCTAATCATCGAACGATCGTAGAACGAAATGTTATTTCAGTAAAGGAAGCTGATATAACAATAGATAAACTGGGTGAAATGGCAGCACTGACTAAAAGTAAAGATTTACAAGTAGAAATGAATTGGGAATATGGCTTTCAATTAAAAGTCAATTATGACTCTGTACGCTATACACGCGTTGATCAACCAAAGCAAGCGGGTGGTATTGATAGAGGGGCCAACCCACAGGAAATTTTAATGTCTGCATTTGCCTCTTGTTTAACGAGAACATTCATAAAGTTAATGGGTGATTCTAACTTGCCCCTTAACGGCGTCACTGTGAGAACCACGGGCCATGTTGATATGCGAGGAATGTTAGGCATTGCCCCGTCTATTCCGAGCAAACTACAAGATATAAGCGCTAGCTTTGATGTTGACACCTCTGTTAGTAAGAATGAAATAAATCAGATTATTGAACAATCCATTCAACAGTCACCGGTAAGTCGTTTACTTATTGAACCTCAGTCTGTCAATTTACATTTGCATCGACATAGCGCTCAAATAATCCAATTCGTCAGCAAGGGTTAGAGTTGTAAAGGGGGTCTATAAATAGACCTAGCTTGTTTCACGCTATTGAAGAATAGTTAGCTTTAATTCATTTTTACTAAAGGTTTGATCGTGACACGTTTAAAAGAAACGAATTCCTTACCTAATGCGGATTGCGCCATACAAGTAATTGGTTTCGGTATGGCCGGATTAGGCTTAGGACTAGCTGCTGATCGACAAACCTGCTTAAAAGAAATATGTGAAAAAGGCTTGGTTTATATTGATAAGCGTCGCTCCGATCAGTTTGACAGCCTTAATTTCAATATTCTATCTAATTCACCTGCGGCTGATTTTATTACTGATATGCATGAGTATAGCGAGTTCGGGGCTATTTTTAACAATAAAAACGGAAAACGTTTACGCTGCCTATGGGGTCAAGCTACACCATTAACATTAGCGTCTGATTTCTTTAAAGATGCTGCAATACATTTTCAGCAATATCTATCTTATTACCCTAGATCTCATTTTTTTTCAGGGACAAGCGTTAATAAAATTCATATAGAGAAGGATGGATCCGTTACTAGCTATAATAATAAAGGCGAGTATTTAAAAAACTCTACATTTGCTGTTATTGCGACGGGTAGCATAGAAAAAAAGAATTACGAAATCAGCTTAATGGCTAAAATATTAAAATCATATTTCAATTTATCTGAATCCATACTTCGATGTGACCATGATCAGTTACTCTATAATATTCTTAAAGAAGGGAGAAAAATCGTTATTGTTGGAGGTTCTCACAGCGCTTTTTCTGTAGTTGAATATCTACTTCGTGTGTTTGGAGAAATACTAGATAAAAATCAATTAATAGTACTAAACCGAGGCAATACAAAATTGTACTATGAGAATATTGATGAATTCCATAAAAACTCTATTAAAAATGAACGTTTTTTAATAGATCATGAATCTAATTCTGTTAATCGTTATTGCGGCTTACGTGGTAGCGCAAAGAAAATTTACGAATCAATTATAAGAAAAAAAGAAAATCGTGTAAAAATAATTAGTATTGATAAGGGCTCGCCCTTAGATCTTATTGAAAAGCAGGGTGGAGATGTTGGCATGGTTGTTCAGGCCACCGGTTATTCAGAGAAAACGCCGGAGATAGTAGATCACTTAGGAAATTCAATAGAAATTAAAAAAGAAAAAAACTGTATTTCTTTATCTAAAGATTATAATTTTTGCACAAGCAAAGGGATTCCAATAAAGCAAATATTTGGTATTGGATTAGGTAGTTTTGTATCCGAAAACCCTCCGTTTTCAACAACTGGGGAAGTTGCCGTTGGCGTTAACATATATCACCAGAAAGACGCTGCTTCGATTATTAATAGGATTAGAAAAAATATATTGATAGATGCAGGCAAGAAGATTAATTTGCACTATACCGAAGATCAGATGCCTGCATCAAATTTACTAGACCAAAATACCAAAGTGAGCGACGTATGCTAGATACTGAGTCAGATTCATTAAATCAGAATTTTTTATCCTCATATGATGAATATAATGATGAAGTAAAGTCATCAAAAGAGGTTTTACGTGGGTTTAAGGCAACAATAAAAAGAAATTCTGTTTCATCAAGCAATCGATTTCAAAGTCAATTATCTCATCATTTCTCGCGCATGGCTGAAAGGTTGGGCATAAGTATAATATCAGAGGTAAGTGATCAGCAGGACGACCACATTGCCTTCCTATTAGAAGGCTACAATGTTAATACTGAAACTATAATACCTCTCACAAACAGTGAAGGCCATCACTATTCAGAATTAAGTTTACAGGCAGCCAGTGGAATCATATCGATTCATGGTCGAAATAGTAACACATTGGAACCCTTGGGAATCGATTATGCCACCGTCACTGTGGCGGTCAATGCTTTAACAGGCTTGCTGTCTCAGGCCTATGCTTTATTACAATGTGAAAAGGATAATAAAAAAACACAAGTATCGCAATTTCAACCATTAAAGAAGCAATATTGTTCACCATTAGGGTCCGTATTGATTAACACTAGTCAATATATCGCTGATGCGACTAGTGAAAAAGCCTTTCCATTACCCGATAATTTTAACAATTTCACACTGCAACCCCCATTTTGTTCCGCTGATCATATCGACTTCGAGCTGGAATCATTAAATCCTGAGCCTTGGCGTCAATTTTGGCGTGCGCTAGAAATTGATGATCGAATATCTGGGCAGGGCTGGAAAGCATTTCAGATGCGTTACGCTAAAGCAGTCTCTCCTTTACCTAAAAAAATGGTAGAGCGCTTGGGAGAGATGCCATATAAAGATATAAAATCTCTTTGCGAATCTAATGGAATATTTATTGTTCCAGTATCAACACTGTCTCAGTATTCTCAATGCTCACATTGCAAAAAAATATGGAAAGAAGGTCCTTGGCATTTTGCGAGCCATTTAAAAATTAATTCAAATAAAAGAAAAAAAGAAAAAAAGAAAATCAAAATATCAATAAGCCTTTCGATAATACGAAAAGTAATTATTTGCCCCTTGCTGGCGTTAAAGTAGTCGAATCGTGTAGGCGTATACAAGGGCCGCTGGCCACTCACATACTCTCATTACTGGGAGCGGATGTTGTTCGCATAGAACCACCAGGTGGTGACCCGTTGAGGGGTATGCCTCCCGTAGCACAGGGCTGTTCTGTCCGTTTTGATGCGATCAACAAAAATAAAGATGTAATAGAAATTAATATTAAAGAATCTGAAGGAAAACAAAAAGTAATAGACCTTGTTAGCAACTCAGATGTATTTATTCATAACTGGGCGCCGGGTAAAGCGATCGAACTAGGTTTAGATTTCATAACGCTTTTATCATCGAATCCTGATTTAATTTATAGTTATGCAAGCGGCTGGTCGAATACAATAACACAACAAAAAAATGACTTTAAGGATCTGCCGGGCACAGACTTTACTGTTCAGGCAGCATCGGGCCTTGCTTCAATTATTGCTATAAATCAACGAAAAAAAGAAGCTAGAGGCGGTTCTCTATTTACGGTGTTAGACACTTTAGGTGGTGCCTTATCTGCTCAAGGAGTGGTGATTGGTTTGTTAAGTCGAGCTATTAATAGAAGCACTCACTATTACATCGAAACATCTTTGCTAGGCGCAAGTAATTTATTGTGTGATGCATATCTGTCTAATATTTATTTAGGTCATGCACCATTAAAGGAATCTTACTTAGATTCTATTTTTGAAACTAAAACTGAGTTAATTGCTGTCAGTTTACCCTTGTTGGATAAATGTCCTGATCTAGCTCAACTACTATCTATTCCCATCGCGCCCGACTTTTCACCGTCAGCTAATATTCAGCGGCTTAATATTTTAATTCAGTCATTCAAACAACGGTCAGCAAATGAATGGTTACATGTATTAGCTAAACTAAATGTTTCAGCTTCGATAGTGAATACCGATTTATCTACTATCTCTAAGCAAGCATCAACTCAAGAGCATCTATATAAAACACATTATGATACAGTCAATTCGCCGTGGAGATTTTTATGAATACAGCAGGTATTATCGATTTAGTCCCTAGCCCTTTGCGTGAAAAGTGGAAAACGGATGGTTCATATCCGAATATTTCTGTCTATGATTCTTTTTGTCGCTACGCTCGAAAACACCCAAAAAAAATTGCTATTTATTCTCCTGAAGAAAATACAAGTTACGGTATGTTGCATGATAAAAGTAGACGACTCGCCAATAGCCTTCGTGATTTAGGTGTGGTTCCTGGTGATGCTATCGCATATCAATTGCAAAATGGTTGGCGTTGTTGCGCAATTGATTTAGCCGCCGCAGCATTGGGTGCCGTTGCGGCACCATTCCCGCCTGGCCGTGGCAGGCTCGATCTAGAGTCGCTGTTACGTCGCAGCTGTGCCCGGGTTATGGTGGTTGAAGAAAAATTTAAGAATATTAATTTTTGTGACATTATCGAATCCATTCGGCCATCAAGTATTGGATTACGACATTTAATCGTTAATGGTTCACCACGCAAAGGTTGGTTAACTATAGATAATTTATTTGAAGCAGATCCCATAGCCGATAGTGATCTGCCAGATGTGCCGCCAGATTCTCCAGTACGTATGTTGGTTTCCTCTGGAACTGAATCTGAGCCTAAACTTGTTGCTTATTCACATAATGCCATGCTGGGTGGAAGAGGACGTTTCTTACAACGTTTATGTAAAGATGGCGAAAATTTTAGAGGCATGTACCTCGTTCCCCTTGGCTCTTCTTTTGGCTCTACCGCCACAATTGGTATTTTATGCTGGCTAGGTGGCAGCTTAGTGTTACAACCTGCTTTTGACGTGGACGCCGCTATCGATGCAATTGAAAAGCATCGACCAACGCATATATTAGGTGTACCAACGATGTTACAAAGGATTATGGCGAATCCTCGATTAGCAGAAATTGATCGAAGTAGTTTGGTTGCTCTCATTAGCGGCGGGGCCTTAATTGATAAAGCAACTATTGAACGTTGCCTTGAACAGTTTGGCTGTAACTTTATTAGCCTTTATGGATCGGCTGATGGAGTCAATTGCCACAACATGCCCAGTGATGGCTTAGATATCGTGGCTTCAAGTGTTGGGCGCCCCCATCCCGCTATTTGTGAGATCGAAATAGTTGACGAACAAAGACGTGAAGTTCCTCATGGTGTTGTAGGTGAAATCCGTGCGAGAGGCCCAATTTCACCGATGCAATATGTCAATGATAATAATTTAAATGAATTATATCGTGATCAAAATGGATGGGCTTATACAGGAGATTTAGGCTGTATTGACCCTCAAGGCTATTTAGTACTTGCGGGAAGAAAAAAAGACATCATTATTCGCGGTGGGACTAATATTAGCCCCGTACAAATTGAAAATCAGGCTACTTCTCACCCGGATATTATTAGCGCTGCGTGTGTTCCTGTTCCCGATGAAGATTTGGGGTGTCGGGTATGTATTTGTATTACCTTACGGCCGAATGCAAAGCGCTTATCGCTAAAAAGTTTAAGCAATTATCTACTAGACCGGGGGTTAGAGGTCAATAAATTACCGGAATACCTTTCTTTTTATAGACAAATGCCATTAAGCCCATCTGGAAAGCTCGATAAGAAAAAATTAGCGTCGGAAGTAGGTTGGTTAGCCGATACATTCACTACTAGTCGTTCTCAAACAGCTGACTTTACCGAGAGCGTTTCTTGAACTCATACTTAGCCATGCATATGAAGCTATCATTTATAAAAAAACAGACTCGAAATTTTATCGAACAACAAGTTCTTCCTTTCGAAAGCCAGTTGGCCTTAGCCGATAGTAAAGCGGAAAAGGATATCAACTTTTTAGTGAAAGAGGCTCATAAAAAAGGGTTATGGGGTCAATTTTTTCCTGAGCAATGGGGAGGGAATATAAAGAGGCTGAATGATTATTTAACGATTGGCTTACAAGAGGGGCGTAGTGAATTTGCCCCAACTATTTTTGGTGGTTTAGCAACTGTTGATGCGCATATGCTAAATGATTATGGCTCAGCATTTATAAAAGATACTTTTCTCAAGTCTTTAAGTACTGGTGACATTACATCCGCCTACGGAATGACCGAACCTAATCAACCTGGATCCATACCCGCTACTTTATCCTGTCAAGCTAAAAGAGAAGGAAAGACATGGAGAATAGATGGTGAAAAATGGTTTATTTGTAATGCAACTAAAGCGGACTACATAACGGTACTAGCTTGCAGCGAAGCGAATGCACCGCTATCAAACCGTTTAACAATGTTTGTTATTCCAATAGAAGCAGATGGTTGTGATTTAAAAGGGCCCATGTCTATTTTCGGTCGTCAACTTGGGCAAGGTCACTTCACCTTTAAAAATGTCATTATAGACGATGAGTATCGGTTGGGAGAAATAGGACAGGGCCTAGCCATCATGCATCGCCGGGTTGGACTGGGAAGACTATTGCGTTCCATTCACTGGCTCGGTTTAGCTGAGCGATGTTTGGAATTATCATATCAACGTATCCATAGCGATAAAGGCCAGCGTACACGGTTAGGTGATAAACAACTTATTCGGCAACATATCTATAAAAGTTATAGCACTATTGAAACTGCAAAATTATTATTAAGCAAAGCTGCTAAAGAATACGACAAACAAAATCTCACAACAATAACTACTAATCTTGCGAAGATATCCGCATCGAAAGCATTATGCCAAGCATCTGATAGCGCCATTCAAATATATGGTGCTGAAGGTGTGAGTGATATGACCCCCTTGGCTGCTATTTCTCAGGTAGCACGAACCACAAGAATACTCGATGGCGCAGATGAAGCATTAATTAACTCAGTTGGTCACGAACTATTAAAAAATAATCATAAAAATTTTGAAAAGGTGTCTACGTCACATTTATTAGCGAAAGAAAAAGAATCTGAAGTTTGCCTATAATATGAATACGATGTTAGTAGATAAAAGTGATACCAATACAAAATTAGATGAAAAGACATTAAGAGTAGTCTTGCAGAGTTTATTCGATCGAATGAACCAAATTGACATGCAGTGCCAAAATGGACAATTCCCGTTATATTCAGTTAATGATAATGACCACTGGACACTATCTAAAGGAGGGTCTTGGACAGGCGGTTTCTGGGCAGGGTGTTGGTGGTTACGATCTTTAGTCACTGGATCAACTGAAGATGAAAGAAAAGCCTTGTCGCTTTGTCAGCATTTAAACGGTAAGTTAATGACGGATTCCATTAATCGTAGTATGATTTTTGGGTATGGTACTGCACTTGGTGCACAAGTAGCCCATAGCCCTTATGCAAAACGTATGGCTTATACTGCGACCGATGCACTGATTGATAGCTATCATGCGAGCTTAAAATTTATACCTATTGGTAAGGCTATGGGAGGAGGCGAGATGGGCGATAAAACGCTATCCATTGATACCTTATCTTCATTACTACAATTGTGCCATTACTCTAATAATAAACGTGCAACGCGCGTAGCAATCAATCATTTAAATACAGCAATAACTGCTTGCTTTAATGATGATGGCTCTTGGTACGATAAAAAGCGGCATGATGGTAGTCGTTTTATTCATTCCGGCGAAAAAGGGGCTTGGGCTAGAGGTCATGCATGGGGCTTATTAGGTTTATCCAGGGCAGCTTTTTATTGGGGTGAACCTTATACCAGCAAAGCGGTAAAAGCACTAGATTATTGGAACAATCGGTTCTTATCAAAAACTGGATTTGCTATAGACAAACCCAGTCACTCGACCTCGCAATTATATGATGCTTCTGCCATGCTGATTGTTGCACTAGCAACATCGATATTATCCTCGGTCAAATATAATCAGAATTTTAGTGAGTACCGTAAAAAGACCTTACACGATATTATTCATAGTCAATATTACTTGTATAGAGATAAAGATAATACCTCAATATTTTACGGTTCGTCTTTCAATGTAGAAAAAAGTAAAACCATTATGGCGGAAACACCATGGGGAATTTATTTCTTGATGCTCACTATTGCGATCGAGCTGCAAGAACTTGATACAGCTCACATATAAAGGGTTCAATTTTATACTATACCTGCTCCAATTCTACCTTTCCTGCTATTGTTAATAAAATATCATTAGGTGTATCGATAAAAATAAGAGAAGCTGCATCCTCTAATTGCTGTATTAGCAAATAGTCATCGCTAGCATATCCAGCGCCTCCACATAACATACTGGCTTTTTCTACTAGACGCACAAGTGCCTTTGTACAAAACACTTTTGTCCTATAGGCATGCGCTTGTGTTAAATTATCTTCTTTTTGCAAAGCTAATGATGATTCAAAAAAAGCAACAATAGATTCTTTTATCATTTGAATTTCAGACCATTTATACGAAATGATATCTTTTTTACTATGCCCATTTGGTTTATCTAAGATGTGATTTTTGATTAATGCCGCTATAGATTCAGCAACACCAACGGCTCTAGCAGAAAAATTTAGCAAAGGCATTGGGCTATATTGTAATGCAGTCATCGATGCACAAGTATATTCACCACCGATAATTTCTGAAGGGTCAATTTCAACATTTGAAAACGTCACTCTTGACAATGAAATACCTTTTAAACCTCGGCGAACATACTCTTCGGAAATAGTAAGGCCGACTTTATTTCTATCTACAATAACAGCTGAGCAGATGGGGGAATTATCACTTATTTTATTACTCTCCTGCCTAGCAATAACCACCATAAAATCACAGTTATGTGCATTAATAACCCATTCTTTCGTGCCGGATAATAGATATTTTTCTCCTTTTTTATAAATTGCGGTGGTGAATGATTTAGGGGATCGTATAGATTTTTCATGATAGGCATGGGTGCTTATTAATTTACCTTTTGCCATCTCGGTGAGATATACTTTTTTTTGTTCCTCAGTGCCTAAAGCAGTAAAATACTGACTTGCTCTTAAATGAATACCATAAAGTGCAGGGAGTGCAAGAGAATAATGAGAAAGTAAGCGGTTGATCGGTATATTCAGGTTTGCTGGGAGTGAGGAACCCCCAAATTCTTTAGGAATATTAAAGCCAAAAAGCCCTAATTCTCCTATTCTTTTTAACAGTTCATGAGGATAATCATTCTTGCTTGCCGAGGATATAAAAGGAAGAACTTCATCCTTACAAAATAATTCTAATTCATTGAAAATAGGGTTCATAATTTTTAATCACATATTGCTTAATAAAAAATACCGTTATCGACTGGTTTTTACATCGGCTTCTTTTTTAAAATATCCTGCTTCTTTGTTTATAAGAGAAAACAGTAATAATAATAAAGTTAATAGTAGTGCGCAGGAAAGGAATGGAGCAGTGAATGATAATTTATGTAATGTTAAACCTAGAATAGGACCGACAGATAAAGCAATACCCTGGCTAACACCATTAATGCCTGCTGCACGTGCTTGTGAGAATCGATCGACAGTCATGCTAAGGCAGGCTAAATTACCCGGTAACAAAAGACCTAAGCCTAAACCAAATAATGCCATTGAAAAAACAAGCAATGAAATCGAATATGGGGTATTTGCTATTATTAACAAACTTGCAAAGCACATCGATATTAAAGCGATAGAAAGCCCTGACACAATAAGTTTCCTCGGTTTAAAATTCAATCTTCTTACAATAAATAATTGTGTGATTATCATGGTCAACATCGTTACCATCATTATCATACCGCTGAATCGAACCGAACGATCTATAGAAAATGTGAACTTGTCTTGTAATGTTAAACCGACAATATGCTGTAAAAGACTAAACACACTAAGCCCTACAAAAGTGATTAGTAAAAACACCCATATATTAGCGTAAGGCAACCGTGATCCGTTTTTTTTATCGATGATAGTCTGCGTATAGGTCGTATCTGATAAATAAAATAACGATAAGATACTACTTAATACTAATATAATAGAAATAAAAGTATAACCTACCCATAGCTGCTCGCTACCCGACAACATGGCGGTGATCCCGCCCATTATAGCGCCGATACCAAATGCAGCTCCCATCATCCCCATCCCTTTTGCGCGGTCTGAGCTTGATGTAACATCGGCAATATAAGCTTGACCGGCAGGCTTTAAACCTCCCGTGAAAATAGAATTGAATAAACGTGCAATTAACAGCAAAAAAAAAGTGTTATCTACCGATAAACTATTATCTAAACGTAACTGAATAATAATAGCGCTTAAAATAGTAAACAAAGTCGTTGCGCTTATACCGATAATAATAACTTTACGCCTTCCCCAACGATCACAAATATAGCCCCAAACTGGGGACGCCAAAGTAATCATTAGAGCAGATACAGCTAATATTAAGCCCGTGTTCGTATCACTAAATTCAAGCTCTCGGCCCACCGTGGGGAGAGTAATAACAAAAAAAGAATAAGCCAAACCATTCGCGATAAAAGAAAGAGATAGAATAAAAGGGGATTGCTTAAACTGCATTTTGTATGTTCCTTTAACCAACAGGTATGATATTACAGTGGTATATCAATGTACTGTTAGTCGCTGAACACATCTCCAGCATGTCAAGAACATCATTAGCACTAAAAAATAATTTTTAGGAAAATTGACACTCATCAAAAAGAACATATCGATTGAGTTTTGAAAGCCTGTTCACGATATTCTGCAGGAGAACACTTATAATACTGCTTAAAGGCATGAGCAAAATGACTAGCGCTGCTAAAACCGCATTGAAACGCAATGTCGGTAATACTATTTTGATCTCCACTCAAGTACCGAGCCGCACTCTCAAGGCGGTATAAACGTAACCAACTATAAACCGTCGTACCGTAAGCCTTTTTAAAGCAACGATTTAATTTTGTGTGACTCATGTTGGCTTGTTTTGCAAGCTCATTTAGTGAAGGGGGGTTGATCAAGTCACTCGTCAAAGTCTCAACAATCTCTTGTAGGCATAGTAACTCTGACGATGAGAGCGCGCTTTGGTTTTGAGAATGAATGGCATTCACCTTATTATTAGCCGGTTCTAGCCAACGTGCAAGCAGCGCCAAAGCCTGACTCTCAGCAATGAGTCGACTAGCCATGGTTTTAAGATCATTGTTGATTAAGTTAATCACACTGTTGTCAGATGATGCTTGATGCCCTAAACGGATAATTCTGCTACTACCTAAAGCGGCCTGATTTTCTAAGGTGTCATAAAGGCGGTGACTGGCGTATTTTATAACAATCATTTCATTTTCTTGCCCAGCAGGAGTAGAGCGAAACAATTGCTCTTTATTCGTGCTTACAAGCCAAATATCGCCTGGGCCGACAGTATATAAACGATGATTATTGGCATAGCGAAATGAGCTATAACCCTTTAAACCAAAGACGAGCAGGGTAGTTTGCTCGTCGTAATCAATACATGCATGATAATCACGCCTAAAAAGGCACCGACTACGCGTAAGGCAAATATCCTTACAAATCTTAGCGATATCAAACTCTGTTTGACCTTTTTTTTCTGCAAGTTTTATTTTCTTCCAGCAAGCAGCTTGTTTATTGTTCTCGGTCAGTATCCTTGTATTGATTTGGGTAATCCCTTTAGCCTTATCTACATCTTCAAATTGCGCAAACTGCATAGTGTTCGCCTCTCAAAGTGACAAAGAAAATAATAAAATTTGTTGATAAATAAAATATAATCGTTTTATAACTAAAAAGGTTGTTCTCACATTTTTTTGACATATAGCACAAGGCTATGAGCAGTTAATTCGTAGCCATGCTCATCCGCGACTTTTTCTTGTAGCCTCTCAATTTCTTCGTTATGAAACTCGATCACTTCACCATTTTCAATACACACCATGTGATCGTGATGCTCTCCGCGATCCAGTTCAAATACTGAGTGGCCACCTTCAAAATTATGCCTAATCACTAAACCTGCAGATTCAAATTGAGTTAATACTCGGTATACTGTAGCTAGGCCGATATCTTCATTCGCCTCCAAAAGTATCTTATACACATCTTCTGCACTAAAATGGCCTTGTTCTGATTCTTCCAATATTTGTAAAATCTTTACTCTCGGCAAGGTAATTTTAAGCCCTGCTTTTTTAAGATCCGAGTTACTATCTTGCATTACCTTCACCTTATTCTTTTCTTGTTATATTTTTATGACTTAGCGGCGCTTTTTTATCGTATAGATAACTTTGCATAGCACCCATTGCTTATCAATCAACCCCATCTTTTTAGAACTTAAACTACCGCTATTCTCACCTGTTAACCACAAATTACCGTTTTTATCGATGGTCTTTATTCGTTTTATAACCTTATTATATATTGGATGTTTAACCACGATAATATCATTAATGTGGAGGCTTAAAAAAAATGAACTAGTGATGACATAATCATCACTAGATACAAAAGGGGACATGCTTTCCCCTCGAATTTTTTTGATGCCAAGCATTAACTATTGCTTAATTTCGGATAGACAAGCTCTAGCGATGGTGGGTAAGGGCAGGTTGCTGAAAATGTATCAACTCCTTTGGTAAGCCAAAATGCCTCTGCAAATTGGTTTACTAAATTTAAAAGAGCAATGCTGTCTTCACGATCCACTCCTTGTTTCGCTTTTGATGCCTGTAACATAATGCTATGTACTAACTCATGGATTCCTGAGACTTGCTCAAATTGAGGCTGTTTGAAATAATCTCCCCAGATGACGCGAACTTCTTCTTTCACTCTTAGGCCATGATCCTCTTTTTCATTAATCAAACGAATTAATTGAGCTTGATCTTTTAGACTCATGTTATCTTTTGCATTAAGCTCATCAATAAGGTCGACCATTCTGATAATCGTTAGAGCTGCTAGTTGCGCTGAAATAGGATCATAGATTTTACAAGGAATATCACAGTGAGCAGATACTGTATCTAGCCTCACTTTTTTATCGAAAAATTGAATAACTGAGTGAAGCATATTATTTCCCCTTTAATCTATCTGTTTTATGGTTTTTAATCATTTTATAAGCAACAGCAATGATAGCGACAATTGCAATCGTTGTTAGTATATGAATAGGGCTGCTAAGCCAATGTTGATGATCGTGCCCTGAATGTGCTTGAACTTGACTGGAAATGAAAAGAATGATTGCAGATAATAAAGTTTTCAATGTAAAACTCCCGTTAATGGTGATTAGTGAATACTGATGTTTTCGTCAGATAGCTGGCTAATGAGATTGGGTAGGGTTTTAATCCAAGTGCTACCTACTGAAGGTAATTTATTTTCATGATCTTTAAGAAATAGTGACCATTCAATGTATAGCTTCTTCACCCCGTTAACTACAGATAAGTGCTGACTCGCTCTTTTTTTAGGCTTACTATTAATATCACTTAAAAACGAGACAATATCCTCAAATAAACTATGAGCAGTTGCAAATCGGTTCTCAGCAATATGACTGTCGATTATATTAAGATAACTTACTATCACAGATACTACTGCTTTTTCGGGATCGGCTGATGAAAATGTATTATCGAACTCTTTTTTAGATAATAAGAGTGCATATTCATTAAGCTTTATTGCATCTGTATAGCAGTGGTTGGCATGTGCTTTTTTTGCTCGATCGACTAACGATTCCCATTGATTCATATTTATCACACTAAACAATTATAGAAAAATACAGTATTTGATCGCGCCTATTCTTTATAGAGAACTAATAAAATTTAATTAGTGATAGGTATAGTTTTGATGCTGCAGATCAGATTCGAATAGTGCCTTCATCCACCGGTTGACTTCAGATATTGGCGAGTAAGCGATATCTGTTAATGGCCTTAACAATAATTGTATGTTGGCAGGGTATAAGCTTCGTTCTAAGTTATTTTTAACAACAGCAACAACTACTTGAAGGTCGCATGGATGGTTACACTGCCGAATCGTGTAGGCCAATTCAGAAGCCGTTCTTATATAACGACTAACCTCATGAGAGGCAGGGTCATTCTCAAAAATAATTTGTGCCGTATCAAGTGCATTGCCGTATGAAATAACTGATTTTTGCCACTCTTGTGTCTTTGCTTGATGCCTCGCTAAAGACATTAGACGATACCAGATAACAGTCGCTGACTTTGGGTCTTCAATCAATTTTTTACGGTGTTTAGCGCACATAAAATTCATTTTATATTCCTTATAATTTATTTATTAAGCAACAGCATCTAATTTATTGAGCTGTTCTATTAATAAATTTATCCATCCCTCAATACGTCCATCTGTTAGCTCAATTTGTTGATCCTCATCAATAGCGAGTCCACAAAAGTAACTCTTATCTTCATTAGCAGCTAACGATGCCTCGAAGTCATAGCCCTCTGTAGGCCATTCTCCGATAATAGTTGCACCTGTTTTTAGGACTCGCTCATGGAGCCAACCAACGGCGTCAATAAAATAATCGCCATAACCCCTTTGATCACCCAATCCATACAGTGCAACTATTTTATTGTCTAATTTTGTAGCAAGAATCTCATCTTCAAAATTCTCCCAATCTTCTTGTATGCCACCAAAATCCCAAGTAGGAATCCCCATAATAATAAAATCAAACGATTCTATTATTTCCGGAGTAGCATCTACGACATTAATCATTTCGACAGGGCAGGCATGCTCAACTAATACGCCAGCAATTTTGTCGCCGATTTCTTCTGTATTCCCTGTATCTGTACCAAATATGAGCCCAACGTTCATATCACTAATTGTATTCATGATGCCTACCAGTTGAAGATGAATAAATTTAAGAATGTAAAAAAAGCCTGGCTGGTGTCGATCATCGACTATGAGTGAAATAGTCTAACGATATTGGCTTGGCTGAAGATCGCGTTACTTTGTTAGAATTAATTTACGGCTTCTGGTTACCTGCAAACGATATTCATCACCGTTATGTTGAATCAATAAAGTCTTCCCACCCTGAAACAACTGCGTGGCCGTCACTTTTGGTGTCGAACCTCTAGGTGCTTTTGCAAGAGAAATATCGGACATAGCTAATCAGACTCCTAAAGTTAATTGTTACAAAATCAACAAGCCGCTTACTTTGATTCCAGAGTCGGAGGTATACCTTTGATTGTTTTGGGCCAGGCTAACTCTGAAATCGGGCTTGTCTTGCGATACCTGAAACAATCAAAACAAATGATAATGATTGTTATTTACAATGTCAACGCTATTGATAACCATTATCATTTAAGGGCGTGTGCTAACTCTAAGACAATTAACATTCGGATAGGCTTTACTATAATTAAATTAAATTTTTATATATGTAATGTGGCTTCAACATAGCAATATGATAGATGCTGATTGGCAGAATTTTTTACTTCATGCAGAAGCCACTCAGGCGGGTTATATAAGCGATAATATTAACAATGCTATAAAAAAGTTATATAAATCATTAACCTAGGCCCGTATTACAAATCATCATTTCTCAGATACAATCGAAACGTGAGTTCGCATAATATATATTCAGATCAAAATTTAACCAACTTGTAACCTGTTAAAAATCAATGAGTTAAGTGCTTTATTTAAGGGGCGTTCTGCTTGGGTGTAAGGTGGGGCTAGTCTCTGGTTGCTGCTGGTTGTTTTTTGACCTTGCCAGCTCTGTCCAGAATATTTGCCGGTGTCTTTTTTTCGGCCAGTTCCTTTAGATCATTGAAAAATGGCTGCGTAAGATGCCTCTCGGCATGGATGTGCAGTAAAAGCCAATCTGTGTCGAATCCTAGTAAATCGGCGAATTTAGCTACATTATCATCGGACATTATGTGTTTTCCGGTTCTCCAGCCTGAGACTATTCCAGATTTTATGTCGAGTTCTTTGCCGATGCGATAGTCGCTCCAGCCTTTGTACTCATTGGTTAAATCAAGTAGAGATTTGGTGGTGATCATTGGGTTTTTCTTCACGGGGTATCCTCGTCCAGTTTATAGAACATCCTAAAAAAGCCAATAGCTCGATGGCTGCCTTGCTATACAGGTACTCACCTAGCTATTCTTCACACATCCTCTTCACGGGATAGGGGCCAACGGTTTTGATCGGCTGTTGGCCCCAACTAAGTGGAGGGGCATTGTACGGTTTAATTATTAACCAGAGCTGAATGTGAAGAGGAAAGCTTATGATCGATATCAATTTAATCAAAAATTCTCTGTCCCTGTTGTCGTTATCCATTTCTGATATGGACAAGCACGGGTCTCAACTTATCAAAGAGCTTCAATTGCTGTTCGGCACCTGTGAGGGTGAAAACTACGACTCAGAAGCGGTGCAAAATTTTGACTGCTTTGAGTTCGCGTGGAACCGGCTACCAAAGTCGGGCCGCTTGCGCATTGTCACACTCGCTTACCGCGACAATAAAACGCTGTTTCAGGATGTAAAAATGGATTCACCGGTTGGGTGGGGTGATTTTACTCTGGCTCAACAGGTGGAGTTGTTTAAAGCATCGGCGGCAATGTTAGAAGTGTCAGTCACATTATTTTCAGATAAAGAATTTTCATGGTCTTTTGCTGATGGCTTTAAGTCGGCTATACGTGAGAAGCAATTTATCGCTGATCAAAAAGCGGTGGCTGAAATGCGGGGCGTGGCGTGATGGGTGTTCAGGTTAGTTTTTTTACAGATGGAAAGGGGGTTGTTTGCCCTGAGGGTGCGTCAATGGTCAGCTCATATCCTGATATTGACGGTGAGCGTCGAATTGTGGCGGCAGTACATTTAAGGATTGGTAGCAGCTCGGTCGATATTCACTTTAATGATGAGCATGAAATGATCGAGTTTTGTGAGAAGCATAATTTCGAGTATCGGGATGATCGTGAGGCTAAGGGCTAATGGACGTTTTTACTGTTGAAAATTTCGAGTCTTTATCGAAGTTGGCTGTTCGTTATGATCGCGCTAAGGCGCAATTTGATTTGCATGTCGCGTCAAAGTCGTCGGCGAGCGTCATCGAGTTGATGCGCGTTTCGCTATCGAAAGCGGAATCAAATATCGCTCAATACGTGTCGGAAATAATGCCAAGTGAAGGCGGGGAAATGTAATGGACTGGGTTTATTTATTGTGTGGAATATCGGTGATCTTTTCGGTGTTGGTGTTGGCGGTATTCGTATGGCGTGGCTATTTTCTGCAGGTCAGTATTGGTGAGCGCATGCAGCGAGATTTCGAGCGGCGGGAAATTATTTATTGTAAAACCTGTGGCTATAACGTGTGGGCAAAGTGTGCCGACGAGTTGGGGTGTATTCGTGGTGAAGAAGTTGCAGGATAGCGAGCTGATCGCTGTGGTGTTCATTCTGTTATTGTTTTTTTTATCGGGTGTTGATCTGAATGGTTTCTGGAAATAATAAGAATGGTGTATGGTGATGGCTCTATTTATTGCTGGAGGTTTGTTGAATGAAAGTGTCGGAGTTAATAAGTGCTTTACAGGAATTGGAAAAGGACGTGCCATTCGATGCGGAGGTGGTAATCGGGGAGTTTGGGCCGTCTATGCAGGGGCTGAAAAGGGTTTATCACGAGCCGCCCGTAACTGTGTTGGAGTTCGAAGATGAACCTAGCGGAGGTCAAGGGGGCTAATCATTTTACAGGGAGCTTTTTAGCTTCTTGGTGTGTGATTGATAATGTAATTGAAAAGCACGATGACTTTGCCTCAGAGATAAGGGGGCAGGTCAACGAAATAGCGGCTAATGAAAGTATTCAGGCTGCTGTGGATTGGGCGCTGGCACTCGCTAGCGCTTTCAAAAAACTAGCTAAGTATCCTTATTTACGCGGCGATATTGAGTCGCGTATTCGTTCTATCTGTGCTGATTCGGGTATGGGGTTAGCTCTCGACTGGTTTGTGGATTTTGAGTTGCGTTTGCTCCGGTTGAATACGTCTTTTTTGACTGTTGAGAGTCATAATGGGGCTGTCGTAGATGAGGCTCAATTGATGGCCGATAAGTGCGAGCGTCAATTGCTTGCCCGTTTAAAAGAAATTCGTGATCAGGGTCGTGACGGTGCTTACTGTATGAAGTCGGCAGAACGTTTGGCTATTGCTGTGTGTGTTGGTGCGGGTGTTGAGATTCCTAGTGTTGGTGATGTGTCCAATAAGAAAGAGGCGATGGCCGCTTTGTGTGCGCGATTGTTTGATGCTCGATGGTGGAGGCGACAATTGAGGACTTTGCAGGCACGTAAGTTGGAATCGGCGGCGCGAGAGTTGGGTATGGTGTGTAAAAGACGCGGTGGTTATTGTTCTATTGCTACCCTTCGTCGTCGTTATGACCAGAAGGCAAGAAATAGGAAATTGCTAGAGCTTATGGAGGCTGAAAATAGTGAGGGGCAGTGCTATTCGCTGGCTGAATTATCCGACTTGGGTGTATCAAACCCTATTAATCGTCGTAATGAATTAATGACGCGCATTCGTGGCTTTGAGGAAGTAGCCGAAGAGGTCGGAGGATGGACTCCCGCATTTATTACTCAAACATGCCCACCAAGATTTCATTCACATAACCGAAGTGGTGAGCAGTACGAGAAGTGGGACGGGTCTAGTCCACGCGATGCTCAAGTTTATTTTTCTGAGGTGTGGGCTAAGGTTAGGGCGGCATTTGCTCGTGAGAATATTATCGTATTTGGTTTTCGTGTTGCAGAGCCGCATCACGATGGTTGTCCACATTGGCATTCGCTGTTGTGGTTCCCCGAGCATCAATTAGAAAAGGCCATGGCGATTTATCAGGCTTATGCAATGCAAGATGACCCACCGGCTAAGGTATCGGTACGCTTCAAGGTGTCGATCGATGAGGTGGCAAACGGTGCCACTCGATACATTGCCAAATATATTTCAAAGAATGTTGATGGCCTAAAAGAAGACGGTGCGGAGTGGGACGCCAATGTGGTTAAGACAGCGGTTAGGACTGAGGCGTGGGCCAGTACGTGGGGTATAAGGCAATTTCAGCAAATAGGTGGGCCAAGTGTCACGGTATACCGTGAAATGCGCCGCATTGGTGATGTGGTGCTTGATACTGAGGAATTGGAGAATATACGTAGGTCGGCTGATGAGGGTAACTGGAAGCAGTTTACTTTAGATATGGGTGGGCCGGTTAAGCCATTGAAGGAGCGACCCTTAAGGGCGTGGATGGCGAAGAAAAAAGATGCAGCGGGTGCGCTGGTTAAAAATGCTTATGGCGAATTGATTCACGTAGTGCGTGGGTTGGAAGCATACGGATGGTTGCCTATTAAAACTCGTTTATTTGAGTGGGTAATCCGTCCGATTCGTCGTTGTGTGGATGTGCCAAGGGAGGCAAACGCGCCGCCCTTGGACTTGTGTCAATAACTGTACGGGGTAAAAAATGGGAAAGGTAAAGTTTAACGAAGCTGTAAGAATAAAAGTGTTGCCACCGGAGATAGTCCGATGGCGAATCATCAAAAAGAGCGATTCTCTCGATAAGTTGGGTTTGTCCCATGCGGCAGGTGAGTTTGAGGTGGGTAATGTCGTCGTTACCAATGAATTTGGTGCGGCGTGGTGTTTGCCTGTCGAGCGTTTCGACGTGCTGTATCGGTCTAGGGGGTAAGGTATGTCTTTGACAGTCGATGAAATGAAGGCGCTAGTTATTCGCCGTGGTATCGCCAAGAGAGAGCGTGATGCCTTGATTGCGGATGTGGACGTGTCCGGTATGACCGGCGGTAATCCAATGGCGCTAATGGGGTTAGTGAGTAAAATGGAGGACTTTAAAAAAGCCTACGCGCTCACTAAAGAGGTCGAATCGATTAGCGATGATATTTGTCGTGAGGTCATAGCGGAGATAGGCAGATGATTAATTCAAAATTGGTCGGTCATGCAGATTGCCCTGAGTGTGGCGAGCGTTCCGAAGTTCGGGAAAATAAGCGGAAAAAGTTACTGCTCGATTGTCCGGTGCATTCGACGTTTTTGTATCAGTCGAAGCGGGGGCAGGTTGATCTCCGAAAACGCACGGAATTTTTAGTTTCAGAAGATACTACGGAAGCCGTGGCCTCGCCTGAAATTGAAACAGTCAAAAGTGAGCCGGTGGCGGAGGTGGTCGATATTCCGAAAAAATCGGAACCTGTTTCTGAGCCTGTTCAGAAAAAGTCTAAAAAATGGAGTCTCTACAAATGACGAATCAAGTTGATACTAGTCAAGAGGCGGTTGACGCTGAGTGGTCACGCATCGTCAATGAAAATGAGATCAAGCCAGAAACTGAGGCCGTCGAAGAGTCCGGTTTAAACTTTGATGAACATACGGGGATACAGTTTAACTCTCCGGCCAGTTCTGAAAATGTTCAGAACAGTGATGGGTCGTTGGATGAGCGTATCGCTATGGCCGAGGTGGTTATCAGTGGTGCATTGATGTTTGCGTTTGATGCCATTGGTGGGTTGGATATTCCGAAAGAGAAATACAAAAGCGTGTCACATGCGTGGGCCGTGGTGATTTCCAAACGCTTCGATGGCGGCATTTTTGAATTCATGGCGAAGTACAAGGATGAGCTGGCCGCAATGGGTGCTACCTTGATGTTTGTCGGTGCGGTTCGGGCCAGTTCAAAAGAAAAGCGCAAAGAGGCTGAGGCTAAAAAGCGTGATGATGCAGTCAAGGCAAAGGAAAAAAACGGCGAAACGTTTGAGCATGATACTGAGGGTGCTAAAGATGAAAATTAGACCGGATGGTGTCTTGGTTATCGCAATTGCGGTGTCGCGTTCGGGTAAGTCAGTGTGGATAAAGGTCGTTATTCAGAATGATAAGCGCGTCTTAGTGTTCGACCCAAAAGGCGAGTATGTAGCGCAGATGGGGTTTACTGCCTGTCGTTCTCGTGTCGAGTTGGTCAATACGTTGGTGCGTTCGAGAGGGGAGGCAAAGATTGCCTATGTCCAGCATGATAAAGCGGAGTTTGATTTCTTTTGTCAGTGTGCTTTTAACTGGAATCGGCAAGCGCAGGCGACCATTATTTGCGAAGAGTTGGCGAACGTGACCAATGCCGGTAAAGCGGCGGGGCATTGGGGGCGCTTGGTGTCTCAAGGTTTGGCCTATGGCCCGAAAATTATCGGAACCGTTCAGCGCGGTCAGGAAGTTGATAAAAGTGTGATCAGTAATTCCACCTTTGTGCATGTGGGGCGTCACTCGACGATGAAAGATAGAGCCTATATTGCTAATCAGTTGGGCTTGGAAGTGTCGGAAATTCCCGATAAAAAATTAGAGTTTATCCAGTGGACAAGTGATCGTGGTAAGGTCGTGGAGTGTGATGTAGGTTTTCCAGCATCCAGAAAAACACCGGTGTGGCCGAATGGTGTCCCGAAGTTTCGTTCTAAAGGTGCGGGTAAAAAAGTATTAACTGTCGGGCCTGATGCTCGCTTTAAAAATATTATCTATTCGTAATATCTGGCTCGTTCTGAGCCATTTTTTTATCTAAAATAAATTATTTTCTGAAAAGTCCCCTCTGTTTTCTGAAAAGTGCTTGCGCGCGTTCAGAAACGCTTGCTTTTCTGTGGCCGTTGTAAATTTATTTTTATTCATCAATTTTTGAGAGGGGCTTCTAATGCCTGATTTAATGACAGCGGTAACAATTTTCGTTATCGCAATTTTGGCGGCTTTAGTGGTTGCCTACGCGGTCGGCCATAATGATTGGTTGGCTAAATTCGTTGCTATCGACCAAGACGGCATTCTTTAAGGAGGGTTATCTCATGCGTTTTATTACTGATGAAATGACCGGCTTTAATGGCGGTGGCTTTAATTCCCAGTGGTCGCTAAATTGTGATGTAGGGCCGACCTACAAAGAAATGATTTTGCGTACCAATTTAAACAACGATCAAATCACGCAGGTGCTTGTGCAATTGAACGGTGATGCGATCTATGACGTGAGCGGCGAAGAGCTGCGCATGTTAGAAACGTACAAGGGTCGTGCTCAAGAGGATGGTGTGTTTGTCATTCCGTTTTCTGACTTCTCGTGTAAAACGATTGAAGGGCAGGACTTGACCGAGTTGGTTACGTTTGCCGGTGATAACTTAACGTTGATCGTTAAGACGGCGGCGGCAACGGCTGCTCAAACTTCGGCTAGTTTAGTGCCAACGTTGAAAGCAACGGCGGTCATGGGTGCGGCCAAGCCTCAACGTGTTGTCATTCCTCGTATGTACTCAAATTTAGTGCAAGCGGGTGCCACGGGTAAAAACGTGTATAAAAATTTCAACCGTGGGCCTCGTATTCGTCGTATGCACATGAATGGGCCGGTTACTCAGTTGGAAATTATGCGTAACCGTTTAACTCGTTACGATGTTGAATTAGCTGATAATGATTATCTGATTGCTCGTGAGGGTAAAGTGCCTCAGTCGGGTTGGTATCACTTTGACCCGATCAAGTATGAATTTGCCATTGCAGACTTTTTGCAAACGGCGGGTGAATCATTCGAGATTAATCCCTATGTGAGTTCAGCGGGTGACGTTCCGGTATTGTTCGAGACTGTAGAAACCGTTTAAGGGGTGCGTCATGCAAGCTGATAATTCTACCGCGCAAGCTCAAAACACCAGTGCCAATGGCGGGTTTTTTGATAGCTTTGCTGGTTTTTTACAAACGGCGGGTGAGGTCTATTCGGAGGTGGTCACGGCAGATAATGCCAGTGCGTCACCTTCGGCTCATTCGCAGTCACCGACTGCGGTTGAGGGTACGGGTGTACCGGCTACGTTTAAAGATACCGCAATGAAATACTGGTGGGCGATTGCTGCTGCGGTGGTCATTCTTCTTCTCGTATTGATTGTGGTGCTCTGATGTTTATTTTTGCGTCTCCGTGGTTTTGGGGTGGTGTCGCGTCATTGTTTTCTGGTGTGCTCGGTTGGGTCACTGGTTTTTTTGGTAGCGAATCCATTAAAACATTAGCGTGGGCCGCATTATTTTTATCAGCAGCTATCGCTTTTTATTTTGTTATGCAATTGGTGAATCGATAATGGGTGCGGGTGCAGGTGGTTACAGTGCGTCAAGTTCAACGGGTGCGCAAGGTGGCGATAGTTTTGTTCAAGACTTTGGCGGTATCAATGTGAACGAAACATCAATGGTCACTTATATCATGATGGGCTTAATGGCTTTGGCTTTGGTCTTTATTGCCGTGAAGGTGTTCGCATGAATGAGAATGAAGCAATTGATCCTATCGTTGCCGTAAGTGGTGTCGGTGGTGGTCAAGGTTCAATTTATTACCCGTCACCTGTTGGTCAGCAGTCAATGGTAATGCCAATATTATTGGTGATCATCGCTGTTTTATTTGTGGCCTTGTTGTTGATGGTGATAAAGCGCTAATGCCAACGGCAAAGCGTGTCGGTTGGTTAGATGTACGCGAGCATTTGCTTGATACCTTTGGCGGTGATGAGGAAGCGGTTCGCTTGGATGTTGAAGAAGGTATATCAACATGCTGGCAGATCAATAATATTTATATGATCACTCGCCGCGAAGGAAAAACACTGATTATTGTCTGTATTGGTGGTGAAGGGATGAGAGAGGTCGCGCAGATGATTATTGAAGCGGCTAAAAAATCGGGGTGTACCGATATTCGTTACCACACGGCCCGAAAAGGCATGGGGCGAATACTAGAAAAATTTGGCGCTGAATTAGAAGAGTGCATTTACAGGATTAAATTAACGTGAGTCATTCCGAAAGTAAAAAGTCAACACGAAACCAAAACCTCAGCGTGAATTCAACGTTTGACGGTGAAAATAATTTTCAGTTTGTGAGTTCCAATGATAACGAGATTGTCTTTACTGACCACGGCGCGATAGAGGGTGCGTTTAGTGTTGTTGGTAGCACTGTCGATGCCTTCGGTGAGTCAACCGATAAAACCATTTCAGCTTTAAAAGAATTTGCGACTCAAATTACCGTGGGTGATGTTGAGAGTGCAAAATTAATTGCCTTGGCGATTGTCGGAGCGGTAGCGCTCGCGGCCATTGTTTATTTTATTACGAGTGTATTTTAGTCATGCGTATTCAAGAGAGTTTAGCGGGTAACGCAAAAATAAAACGATCCATTAGTGGTCGTCATGTTCTGGTGAAGGAAGCGACCGGCGAGATAATGATTTCGTCAAAGGGTTTGGACGTGGTTAATTTGGGTGCCGGTGAATACTACGACTTGGGTCAAAATTTTAATAATCAAGAGTTGACTATTCAGAATTCAATCTCTGGCAGCAATAGTTTTGTTATGGAGATTACTCAAAATTTAATTAGTAAGCCGAATCAAAACGCCTTAAATGTAAATGCTACTGCAACGGTTGAGAATGGCGATGATAATAACCATTTGGCTAGGGTCACATTGGCGGCGGGTGCAACGGCTGCGATTGCATCAGCCAATGGTAGCCGGAAATATTTGCGTGTGGCGTTGTTAAGTGATGCGGTGGGCTATGTATTGCTCGGTAAGTCTGGTGTAAACGCTGCTAGTGGTGGGCCGTTAGAGGCGGGGATGATCGATTATATGGAAACAGAGGGTGCGCTTTTTGCGCACAATCCACAAGCGGTTCCGGTCGATGTTTGGTTGATGGAGATTAATAAGCTATGAGCTTTGTAAATTCTCCTAATGCTTTAACGCAAATTAAGCGTGGTAGTGGTTCATCGTTGGTTGGCTATACAGCGTACGGTGGTGCGCCTATGCGAACAGTAGAGGGGAGGTTGCGTACAGCCATAGCCGCTTATGATTTCGGTGTTGAGGCAGACGGTGTCAATGATGATATTGACGCGATGCGAGAAGCGATTATATACGCGAAGCAGCAACGTGATTCAATGGGGGTATCATCGATAGACGTGGTTTTGCCTTACGGGAAAATTTATTGCTCAGAGGGGGTGCCGCTTGTAAAGGGGGTTAATCTTGTGTCGCCATCACGATGGTCGTCGTTGATATCGACGGACTGGAACGGTGCGGCTTGTTATAGCGCGACACTGGACGGAGAAACATTTTCGGACAATTTAGATGCAAGTGTCGCCGAGGTAACAACGGGTAGCAAGGAGGTTAATAACGCCGGTATTTTTAATGTTCATTTTGAGCATGTTGGCACTATGTCGGGTAATGCGGGTTCGGGTGCGCCATGGGAAAGTGTTGTGCAACTAGTCGGGACGCCTGATGCTGAATATAACAACGTGCGAGTGTCATCACAGTCAAACAATTATGGCGGATTGAGCCTTAAGTTTGGTTGGCGTTCAAAAATATGTCGTTTTTATGCAACAAGAGGTGGGGCCTACAGTGGGGGTAGAGCGCTTGAGATTGGTAGTGATTCAAACGAGGTGGAGTGTATTTCTCCTTTTGTTTATGGAAATTGGGATTACGGTATCAGGGCGGCAAATCCTTATGGTTTTACGTTGATATCGCCGCGATTTGAGGCAATTAATCTTGCTAATTCTGTTGCGATATTTTTAGCAGGTTGGTCGCATCGTGTGTTAGGCGGTTATCTTGAGGGTAATGCTGTTGATATACAGTTAGGTTCTCAGGCGGCTACTGCGTGTAGTGATTTTGTTATTCAGGGTGTGAATCATAATTCGGGTAGTGGCATTACAGACTATTTTTATGATTTGGATAATGCTAATGGTGGGCAGATACTTTTCCCTCAGTTTAGGGGTACGGTTGCGCAAAAAGAATTTAAATCTAATTCAAAAGTTTACAACAAAGGTATTAAAATTACGCTTAAAAAATCTAATGCGTCTGAGCCTGACCTTGTTGGGCTTGGTTTAGATAGTGGTAACAATATTGTCGAGGTGTTAAGTGCTGATTACTCAGATCATCGCGGCTTGAAAAAATGGTCTACTGATACTGTGGCAGAGGTTGAGCAGGAATTGAATCAGCGGGGCGCAAAGTTTTGTAGCTTTGAAATTTGGGTGGAAAATGTAGGCGGTGTGTTGCAGTGTGCAATTACAACGGGTGATGGAAACGATCCGGTTTATAACGATTGTTTTATTGCTTCGTCAGCTTCTCTTGTGAGTATTCAGGGTGTTGGTAGTTCGGTTGATTTTGGAGCGGTGCCTGTTGGTGTTTTAACTGTGAATGATGCTATTTTGGTTCTCAATACGGGTAATAATGTTGAGGCAGAGCAAGGGATTATTGTGGGTTCCATTAGAACAAATTCGGGTGAGGCGCTGTCTGCTCAGTTACGATTGCAGTCTAGAAACATAGGCGGGAATACAATAACGAGGCCTGAGATTACAGTTAAAAATCAGCAGTCAGATGCGGGTTTTTCGTTGTCATCTTTGGCGGCGGGGGAGTTTATTAAGATACCTGTGCAAGGGTTTATAAAGTGAAATGGCTATCAATCATAGGAATTTTAATCGTGCTAACTGCAACCGCTAAAACCGCCAAACGTGCCGCGCTCGGTCTGCGTTATTTTAGTGCCGAGGAATTCGGTGTTTATTACCCTGTGATGAGTTTGGAATTGTTAACTAAGCTCGACCAGTTCCGTCATGAGTGGGGTGGGCCGGTTGAGATTTCAAAAGCGGTGGGTGGTATCGGTCGTGAAGATGAAAGCAGTCAGTCACAGCATAATGTATTGCGCTGGGGTGAGGTGAGGGCGGTAGACGTTTTCCCCCGAACCATTGACGGTTATATCACTACGCGAGCGGATCGACAGCGAGCGTTATACATCGCAAGAAAAGTAGGCTTTACTGGCATTGGTATTTATACCGATACAAAGCAGGGCAATATGTTGCATCTAGATGTAAGGCAAGATCGAAGTGAAGGCAGTCCCGCATTGTGGTCGCGTGTGAACGGAAACTATTTAGGCATTGATGAGGTGTTAGTGTGAAGAAGCAAGAAATCTATTTAATGATCGCGCTCGCGGGTGCCATCGGTGTCTATCTTTACTATAAAGGCAAAAGCAATCAAAAAATGCCGGTAGGTGGTACACCTTCGGTTGTGGGTGAGCCTTTGAAAGAAGAGCCAACTATTGCAGATTATTTCGCAGCCGGTATTGATTTAATTAATCCGTTTAATCAGTCCGATGCAGAGGCAAAAGCTTTACTTGGGTTAGATAAAGACGAGTTCGGTTTTACGCCAAATGAAGACCCCTTTGCTGACCCTGAGACATTCAATCGGTCTTAATGATGAAAGCAATCAGTGTTCAGTATTTTTTATTTTTAGTCGCGGTGGGTATCGCGGTTAAGCTGTTATCCGATTGGTTGAGGAGTGTGTTCGCATGAGTTGGTTACCTATCATCGGTAGTTTGTTAAAGCCGGTCGATACATGGTTGAAAAACCGTGGTGAAAAAGCCATGGCAAAACACCAGCGTGATATTGCGATTATTGATAATCAGGCGCGGCTCGCTCGTGAAATACAATCGCACAACGCCTCATGGGAAATGGCTAGCCTCGCGGATAAAGACGTGAGCTTACGGTGGGTGTCATTCGTGATGTTTACTTTTCCTATCGTGCTTGTGGTGATCAGTCCTGAGCATGGCAAGCAAGTTTTTCACAGGCTGGAGTTGGTGCCAGATTGGATGTTGTATATCTGGTTTTTAATGATTTCCGGTGTGTGGGGGATCGCAAGCCTTAAAGATGCAGTACCGCAATTAGTGGCGGGTATGAGGGGTAAAAAATGAGTGACGTGTATCAGCAAATTATATTAATGATATTGGCAAGCGCGGGGACGTGGTTTGCTTCTTATGTTGGGATGGTGCAAGCA
>JBOEGR010000003.1:0-66079 GCA_050633525.1 Cellvibrionaceae bacterium | reverse complement strand
GACAAGGCACTTAAAAATGCCAGCAAAATCAAACGCCTCGGCCCTTTCCCCATCAAGGCCATTGATGAAATAGCAGATTTGGGCAGAGCACTAGATAAACCGTCAGTGAAAACGCCGGAAGCGCCTAAGATGACGATTGTGCCGGAGGGTAGTGGGAAGCCTAAGGCTAAGCCGGATGGGGACGGGACTACCACGCAACCTCATAAAACAGAAAAAGAAGCCTCTTCACACGGCGCAACATTTGAAGGAGGTCTTTATAGATCAGTACCAGAAGGAAGAGACCCTCTGGAAATTCACCCCGTATTTAACAAAGAAAAAGCGGTTCATCGGTATACTGGGGAAGGGCAAGGTGGTCTTTATCTAGGATCATCCCAAAGAATTGTAAACTCAGAATTCACAGAAAATGGTGCTTCTATTGCGGGGTTAGTAAACAATAAATACGAAGTTAAGATAGACGGTCTCATGGACTTGACAAACCCGCAAGTAAGAGACGACTTAGGTGTATCTTTAGATGATTTAGTAAGAACTGGGGGTTCAAAAGAGTGGCGATATGAAGTTACAAACCCCCTTGGTAAATATGCAGAAGCAAATGGATATAACGGAATTATCGCTCCGGCTGCTCAAGCAGACGGAGGGGTAAATGTTATTTTATTTAATTCAGGACTTATCAAATGAACGATAAATTGAAAATAGATGGGCTCGTAAGAAAAATAAGAACGACGAATAGCGAAAAAGATTTCTTTGATTTCGAATTCTGGTCTGAATCTGACTCAGAAAATTATGGTGTGGTATGTTTCTGCCAAAAAAGCAAACCGAACCACTTATTTATAATTAAACTAGAAAATGATGAAATAGCAGAAAATGATAAAAACTCATTTGAATTAGCAAAAAAAAGAATTTTTAAAAAAACAGGAGTGGGCGATTTAGAAAGCCCAACTATAATTAGATTTCAAGAGGAGGACAATGAAGCAAAAAATGGTTTCAAAGAATTCCTGAAAAACTATAAAAAGCCCACTCCTATATATAAAAGTATATTTAATCATGACGAAGAAGCACAACAAACTGAAAAGCTTTCTATAGGAGAATTTAAAGAGATTGGCGGAAAATTAATATTACTTGGAGATATTGAAATACAAGAGAACTAAATTTAGAAACCAAAACCCCTATCAAACGCATCGACCCCTTCCCCATCAAGGCCATTGATGAAATAGCAGACTTGGGCAGAGCACTAGATAAACCGGCAGTGAAAACACCGGAAGCGCCTAAGATGACGGTTGTGCCGGAGGGTGGCCCTAAAAAATCACCAGACAAACCAAATTCAACAACTGGGGAAAAGCCAGAAAACAACTCGAACACAGCAAAAACACCGAAAAAACCAACTAGCAGAGAGTTTTTGGAAGAAAATGATCCTTATATAGTTGACGCTGCATTAAAAAAGAAAAAGTCCTCACCTGACTTTGAAAATCTTACGGATGATGAGATAGTGGCGCTACATGCCTACACCGGCAAATACTACAGGAAAATAAACCCTCGACTTAGAGGAGATAAATCAATTGACGCAAACTGGGATACTGTAGCGGATGACGCCAATAGCGCATTAGAAAAGCTAGGTCGCGTTGAAGGTAGAACGCACCAAGGCACAACATTTAGAGGGATCGAACAAATGTCTGATGCTGATGTAAACAAATTGTTTAACGTTGGAGAAGACTTTTCTGACCCGGCATTTATGAGCTCCTCTCCTGTAGAAACAAATGCATTCAAAGGTGATGTTAAACTCACAATTGATTCGAAGACTTCTGTCAAAGTAGACGATTTGTCCGCAATTCCACAAGAAACTGAAGTATTATTTAAACCCAATAGCAAATTCAATGTGATCGATAAACTTCAAGATGAAAATGGTGTTTGGCAAATCACAATGAGGGAAAAACCCTAAATGTCTAATGAAAAATTAACAACTGAAGACTTAGCTTTTATTGAAGTAGCACGTAAAGCAAGAGAACAGGCGCTACCACTCGAATATTGCTTTCCCCCCGCTTCAGGTAAAATGGGAGGCCCAACTCCAGGACAGGGAGAATGGGTTTATGAATACTTGATGATAAGAGACTGCGAGAGAGATTTCTCTATTGATCAGATTAAGGGTTTACTGGATAAACTCGATAAACCTAGCACTGATTTAAGCAATCGCTTTAGAGGTTGCCTATTAGGGCTAGCTCTAGGTGATGCCTTAGGCACAACTAACGAATTTAAAGCTAGGGGGTCATTTCAACCCATTACCGATCTTGTTGGCGGAGGCCCCTTCAACTTAAAACCAGGTGATTGGACTGATGATACTAGCATGGCATATTGCCTTGGCCGAAGCCTATTAAAGCTAAACGACTTCGATGCCAAAGACCAAATGGATGCCTATACCATGTGGTGGAAAAGAGGGGCCTTTAGCGTCAATGGCCGCTGCTTCGATATAGGCAATACAGTTCGTCAAGCACTTGAACAATTTGAACAAACAGGAAATCCATTTGCTGGATCTACAGATCCCTATTCTGCCGGAAATGGCTCAATAATGCGCTTAGCACCCATACCACTTTTCTACTTTAGCTCCCCAGAAAAACTCATGCATTATGCTGGCGAAAGCTCAAGAACAACTCATGGTTCAGATGAAGCAATTAGCGGATGTTATTTTCTTGCAGCAGCTATTTTTAGTATTCTAAACGGCACATCAAAAAAATTCTTGCTTCATGATATTAAGAATAACTTTTTAACTCTTTGGCCTGACATCACCCTGTCAAATAAAGTCAACGAAATATTTAACGAAAAATTTATAGACAAGCCTATAGAAAACATAAAGAGTACCGGCTATGTTATAGATACTTTAGAAGCTGCATTATGGTGCTTTTTTAATACCAATAGTTTTTCTGAAGGTGCATTGCTAGCTGCCAATCTTGGTGATGATGCTGATACAGCTGCCGCAGTTTACGGGCAAATTGCCGGAGCATTTTATGGCGAATTTGAACTACCTATTGACTGGCTAGGGAAGCTTTCTTACAGCCATATCTTTTACTTAATGGCAGATGATTTATACAAACTCAACAGTAAGAATTAAAGCCGCGTTATTGGGATGAAAATTGTTTCCATAGTTGGTATCGGAGTACTATTTACCCTTGCTACTACCGACGCAGGTAACGTAGCCAGACGCGCAAGCTAAGCCGCGAAAAAAGGGGCAAAGGCAGTAAAAATACCAGCAAAATCAAACGCATCGGCCCCTTCCCCATCAAGGCTATTGATAAAATAGCAGACTTGGGCAGAACACTAGATAAACCGGCAGTGAAAACACCGAAAATGGTATTCTCTAAGACAACTAGTTAACTTGAGCTAACAGATAAATCAACTCAGAAAAAACTTGGCCTACTTACAAAAAATCCAATTTGGCACTACCGAAAAATACTATAAAAACGCAAGGAAAATCGATTACGGTAGTCATTCAAATAGGATAAATTTTAATCAAGTTATATAGGCCATAAACATCCTTCATAGATTAAATCATGAAAAGTGAAGCAATAAACAACATACTCTCATTTATAGAAACAACGAAAGAATTGAATCCTGAATCACTGGGAACTAGAAATTCCAAAATAACTAAAGGAATATTTAAATACATACCCAATGAGCGAAGTGTAAGTCAAATCACCGCATTTTATGAAAATTATAAATTATTCGAACTAGGGTTTCTCACTTCACCTGAACCTTTAACGCTTTCCGAATTAACTAACCGTTACGGGGAACCCAAACTATTTTATAGCTTTAGGGATAACTTAACTCGATTTGAATATTACTTCAAAAACAACAATATATTAGAAAAAATATATTGTGATATAGATAATGAATGGAGTTATGAAAATTCAATACTAAAAGAAAAGAAATCGACAATAACCTTAGAGCACTCTGATATTAATCTAGATGGGTTTTGCATAAAGCTAAAATAATAAGATTAAAAATCAAAGAAGATGAAGGAATTGTATTTGAACCTCAGGAAAAAGCCATTCGATAGTAATTTTCTACAACTCATCAAAGCACTATTGATGAAATAGTAAACTTGGAAAAAGCCTTAGATAAACCGACAGTAAAAACACCTGATAAAATCATACAGGATTCAAAAAACATCACAAAATGGAAGGTATACAATGAATAAAAAACTTACCCTAATGTATTTATTCTCTTTTTTATCGTCATTTACACTCACAGCTACAGCTGATTTGAGTAAAGTCAAAAACTGCTATGCCAACAGCGATTATCTTTGCTCATATAGCAAGCTTATGGATTTTATTAAAGCAGACCCTAGCAACCGGCCAATTATCAGCCAGAGAAGAGATTATTTAACCACTCTTGGGAAAGAGTTAAGTCTGTACCTGATTTTAGCGGAGGCAGAGCTGTCGCCTGCGTCGGTTATGACTAATGCAGATAAAGGGATAGAATTAATCACCTCCTCTTCTAAAAATAAATACCATAGCTCTAACTTGATCCCATATTACACACTCAAAGCCGAAGCCTGTATAAGCTTAAAGGATAAAGAGTGCACTCAAAGTAATGCAGACAGAATTTGCACTACCCTGATAAAAAATGGCTTTTCGTGGCCACGCGAAAAGAGTGCCAATAATCCGATAAGTGGTCGAGAGCGAGTCAATAAAATTAAAATGCGCTGCTCCGAAGCAGCCAAAGAAGACCCTAGAAATGCCAGTATTTACATTAAAATAGATGAATATATTTCAGCCATTACATCCAAAGAGGATATAGATCAGTATCAAACTCTCTTTGTTCCACCAACGGTATTGAAAAGAATGATCGCTAAAAACAGATGGCCAGAGGTAAAAAAAGACATTGAAAAAAGGAACCCTCAATTGCTAAAGATTTTATCCTATATAAAAGATAAAAAAGCAGATTTCGAGTTTCATAGAACGGGTTATAGAGCGACATTTGATTTGAGCGATTACCCAGAAATCTTGCCTCGAGACTCAATTATTTTTTCAATGCGCGATGACGTTTGGTATGTCAGATAAATGCTTATATTTTGACATAGAGAAAAATATTCTTAAACAGCACGATGAAACAGAATACCCCTAACAGCACCAAAACAAAGTTAAAGGACTACCTTATGACACATTTCATCACTCGACTATCCGCAAGCATACTTTTACTCACCCTTATCGCTTGTGAAAAACAACAACTGAGTTACCCCGATACATGGGGCACTTTTGAACCTAGCGAACAAGAGCTAGCCGAACTTATTGCTATTATTGAAAGAAACTTCAAGAACACTGAAGAAAAATGGAACAATAAAATAGACTACTCTGACTTTTCTAGCCACACTCTACCCGGCTATACAAACGAGTTATTTGCAAGCATTCACTTTGCGCCCACTTACAGCACAGACAAAGTTCGCCACTATGCTGCTGTTAACTGTGAAAAGGACACCGAAAAAAACGAAGATTGGGACTGCGAGAAAGTATCGGCAAGGGCTATTCACTACTCAAAAAATAAGACATGGGTGCCCATTGCGGGCAACAGCTTTAGCGACGGAGATGGTATACGCTTCTTTGATACTTTATCTACAATGACAACAATACCTGTTGCTTTGGGCAAAGACTTAATCACTGAACATATTACTTTTTCTTACCTTGCGGAAGAAGATGATAATACTCTCAGTGCAGAGATACTTGATCAAAAAATAGGAGCGAGCAGAATTGTATTTAGCTCAGCAAAGGGAGAGGCACCCGCAATTGCCGCCATCATTAAACTCACGTACGACTGTGTCGATCAAAATCACCGAACTGTCAGTTCACGTTTTCCTTGCGACCACCAATCAACGCTACAACATTAACAAACAATATCAATTAGGGATAAAATAAAATGGATATACCGCAAACCCAAAAATCATTACTTGAGCCCTTATTAAACCCACCGCTTTTTGAGACCCAATGGCTACGCTGGGCAGCCGCAACTTTCATCTTTTATTTTACTTTTGGTAATGGGATCAGCCTCTCAAAAAGTGTCTCTCATCGTTTTATGGGTACTTTAAAAGAACACAACACTGGCTTAGGCAGCTTAATTATCGACTGGCTACTCTATGGTATTTTAGCTGAATTTATACTAGTACTTAGTTTGATTGCTGGGCTAATACTTGCCTACGGTTTGGTTAGAGTAAAAACAGGATGGTTCAAGCGAATGGCAATCATTTGTTTTATTATGGCGGGCTGCCGTCTTATTTTACCGGCGATTCATACTATTTACTTATTTTTAAAGCATAGCGGCCATATACCAATAACAAGTTTATTCAGCGATCTACTTGTGCAGGTTATTATGGGTGGCCTTGCAGCCCTACTGCCTCTTTATATCGGCTACCTTTTATTAAGGCATGTAAGGCAAACTTCGACAGAAGCTTGCCTAAACAATCGCACTAATTAACAGCCTCACACACCGTTAAGCCCTGCTTAAAACAGTCGCTGTAACGCTGCGCTTGTTTAATACGCTGTTCCGTACTGGGGTGGGTGGAAAGATAATCTAACAGTTTATCTTCTTCATCCGTTTGATCTTTTGCTTGCTCCTGCTCGTCCTCTTCTCGGCCCATTTCTACTTCCATATAATCTGTCATTCGCGCCATGATAGTAGCAAAGTGATTAGGGTCTATTTTTGCCATTAGCATTTTTTTAAATGCATATTCGTCGGCTTCAGTTTCATGCCCACGAGAATAATTACTGCTTATCAGTAATGAACCCAAACCTAAACCCATATCTGCAATACCGCTGGTATCACCCGCAATCAACATGACTGCGGCAGTAACAAAGGTAGCCTGTATTACTCTCTGTAAACTATGGCGGTGCACCACGTGTCCCATTTCATGCAACAAAACAGAATCCATCTCTCCCTGTATTTGGCTTAACTCAACAAATTGATCGGTTAAGATAATATCGCCTGAGGGCAATGCAAATGCATTAGGAATCTTTACCCCACCGTCATTCCATGCACGAAAATGCAATGTATAAGTAATTTCTTTATCGTCTTCTAGCGGGACTAAGTGTGAGAAAAAATGGTTTCGAATTTGTTCTTGCTGTTGAGCACCAAGCTCACTCTCCTCGAACATATACTTATCGAGAAATTCAAGCGTGTTAGCAGCAATCAGCTCGTTCGTTTTATGAGGCAAGGCGTGTGCAATTTGGGTACTCGCCCAAGGCACGCCCCATTTAAAAAAGCCATAAGCCACAAACACCGTTACAGCTAGAGCTACGGCAACCCAACTGAGCTTTGACTCCAAAGAATGCAGGAAGCCACTACTATTACCCAGAGGCTTAATCAAGGCATCGACTGCATCATTGTTATTTGTCGCAAAGACGGAGCCATCGTCAAAGGTCAGTTTACGCTCGATATTACCTAAACGAGAACTGACCTCAATAGATGAGACCATACCATAGAGTGACTGTCCGTCTTCTATCTCTAATGTATAACGATCACTTTGGCATAGGAGAGTCGCAACTAGTTTTGCTGCGCTCCCCTGTGGGTACCATTGACCTTTAATACGCAAAATTTGCATTTAAATTGCAAGGCCCACATCAACATCAAAGGCATCGCCAATTTGATCGCCAAGAGAAGATTGATATTGCTGCTGCTGAGTCACATAACTATCAATACCGACTTCGGTATCAACTTGTGTATTACTCACAATGTACTTAGTCATTCTGACTTTAGCCCAAGGCATACCAAAACCGAGGGTGACAATAATCAAAAGGATATTCGTCACCATAATCCATGCTAATGTCCGCGCTTTTAAGGTTGAAGCCAGTGCTATTTTATTATCCAGCATGGTGTTGTTCACAATATAGTTGCGCTGACGTGTTTGAGAATAAGCGGCAAGCAAGAAGCCACCAAACAAAAAGCCCAAATAAAGCAAGGCCACTAAAAATACTGCGCCACTAGCGATCAAACCCTGAAAACCACTTGGGTCTCCCATACCATCCAAGGTTCGCTGCAAGGCTCCTAAACCATAGGTAAACGATGCAATAATGGCAACACCCACGATCAATACGATGACCATTAAAAAACTTAAACCGATAGTTTTTAATAAAATTTTAACGAACACAGCCGTTTTTAATTCCGCTGCAAAGCGACCTTGGCCGTATTGTGTGCCATTAATCATATACATTGTATTGCGTTTCTTAATTAGGCCAAATAGATAAATAGCCAACACAATACAGACAATTGCGCCTAAAACAGCGGCGATAATTGTGCCTGTACCCATACCATCATCCACTGGAGGTGTAGCACCCTCAAGTAATGCCGATGATCTTGCTGCACTCATATAGGCAGAATAAGCAGGTAAAGCAATTGCCAATAAGGGTAAACCATAAACACAAATAAGCATTAACAAGGGCAATAAAAAGAAATTAATATAGGCCTGACCCAGCTTACCATCAAAACTAAAGCGCACATTACTAAAGCTCGTCATACGCATACCAAACATCATGCTACGCCAAATAATCCAGGGGATACCAACAAATAAAGCGATCATAACTAACAAACCGCCAATGGGTGATATTTGCTGAATAACGACGTATACAATGAGCAAACCAATAGCGATCAAGTAACCCATAAAAATTTGCTTACCTGTGGCATGGTAATCGAAATTTCTTTCTTCGAGTATTGTATTACCGTAGAAATAACGCAAGTGACGAACTTTGGCCCAAGGGTAATATAAGCCCAAAGTGACAATGGTGAGCAGAATATTAACAATCCAAATTTTGAAATACTCAAAGCCTTCCCCGTCGAAACGTAATGTTTTCATTTTAATTCTCCTTTAGTTATAAAAATTTTATTATGTACTACTATTTTTTTACACCGATTCACTTTGCATATGCGCGCCGCGAGCCGTCTGCAAATACTTCCTCATCGCTAATCAGTTCACCTTCTGCAGAAAAGTTCTGCTCTCTGGTTACTCGGCCTTTATCATCATAATGTAAAGCCTGTATCACAATACCTTTATTATTAAAGAAACGGTGCACACCATCAGGTCGTTGGTTATAACGATTTTCTCTTAAATACCGGCCTTCAAAAGACAGTTTACCATTATCATGAAAATTTTTTGACTCGATGATAAATAACTGTCCTTGTTTGCTGTATTTTTCATGGGTTTTAGTTTGCCCATTAAAGTAAAAACTCGATTCCGATTCAAGCAATTCGTAACCATCTACAATAAGCCAGCGTTTTTCATTGACCAAGGGACCACTTTCGTCGTAGATACGTTCACGCTTGGGGTAATAATGGCCGTTATATAAAACACTTTCTAAATCGAGCAACTTGGTACCGTTACTAGAAAATTTTCGCTTTATTTTTATATCTGATTTTATAATGAGCTCGCTAGCCAGCGTTTTTCCGTCATTCCAAAAGGTTTGGTAGCCCTGTTTCTTGCCTGACAAAAAAGTTGAACGGCTAGACAAGACACCTCGATGACTATAAAGGTCGACCGTAGATAACTTACCTCGATGGCCACAATATTTACCGTCATCAAATACCGGCTTTAATACCACTTTCTCATTACATTGGAGCTGAGAGAGTAGCCCCTCTTGTGTCCAACTCACCGAAGCCTGCTGCCCGCTTTTGCCTTTTTCATAATAAGTGGCTCTTTTGCGCTTGCCATTGGGATACCAAAACTGGCTTATACCTACTGTGCTGCCGTTATCATAGGTTTCTTTTTGTATAAGCAAGCCGTCCTCATTGAATTTTTTCGCTAAACCGTGTTTATTACCTTTGGCATTGCGGGAGAACTCAAGCTCTAAATAACCTTGGCGATAATAACGGACAAGCCCTTTATTGACACCGTCTTGTATCTCATACTCACGGCGTAACTGCCCAGTGCTCCTGTCTTTACAACGAATAAGCCCGGTTTTGGTCGCTGTCGCAGCACCGTTATTCACATTAATATATTGGCCATCTAGCTCACAATCGTCAATGGCATGGGCATGAAGGCAATAGGAGAAGGTCGCCAATAAGAGCGCGATGGAGGGCATAGAAAAATAGGAAGAGCTTACACGAAGCATTTTTTAAACAGTCCTTGTCGGCATCTAGTGCGCGCTAGAGTCTATGAACGCTAATAGAATGGCATTTCTTTCTACAACGCAAGAGGCTCTATACCGAATACAATATTTAGGTGTTTAAAATAAGTTCTTATGGGCCATCAAACAAGGCTTCAAAGGTGATTTTGTTAACCAGTTATCATTTTGAATAGGAAGAAAGCAACATAACCCCCATCACATGAAAATAATAGGGCTCACTATAAAAAAGCCAGCCTAAGAGAACTCAGGCTGGCTGAAGTAAATATGAAGCAATTAAGCTGGGCTGAGCAGCTTTCTCACACGACCTTTTTGCAACCAAGCCATCAATACAAGCAACAAAATAGCGGGTACAAATACAAGCTCTGCCGGCGGACGTTTTGCCTGCTGGCGAATACCATCGATAGCAAAGTCAAAGCTAACACCCGCTTTTTCTGCGGCACTACCGAATGTCACTTGATCCACAATCCAGTTCTGGCCCTGCTCCTTCAAGACTAAGCCCATGGACTCCAGCCTCTCTGTAGCACTACCCTCGGCTTTATCTAGCTGAAGGCTGACCGTTTTATCAATAGGGTCGCCATTAAATGACTCGCCTTTCACGTTGAGCTCGATAAACTGACCTGATTCCATTGCCTCTATCGCCGATACCAATTCGGTAGCGGGCACGTCTTGCGTAGGCGGATATAACTCATCCCAGAAGAAGTCGGGTCTAAATAAGGCAAATGCAATCAACAGTAGCAAAATGGTTTCCCACCACTTATTTTTGATATACCAGAAGCCTTGTGTTGCCGCAGAAAAAACTAAAATAGCGGTGACCGCACTAAAAATAGTGAGTAGCAAATCAAACACGCCCTCAATACCAATCAAAAGTAACTTAGTATTAAAGATAAACATAAAGGGCAAAATAGCGGTACGGATATCGTACATAAAGCCTTGTACGCCTGTCTTAATCGGATCATCACCGGATATCGCGGCTGCCGCAAATGCAGCCAAACCGACCGGCGGTGTATCATCAGCCAAAATACCGAAATAGAACACAAATAAATGCACCGCAATCAAAGGTACAACTAAACCGTTCTCGGCGCCCAAGCTCACAATCACTGGCGCCATTAATGTCGATACCACAATATAGTTTGCCGTCGTTGGCAAGCCCATACCCAGTACAATACAAATAAACGCGGTGAAGACGAGGATAAGAAGAAGGTTACCGCCAGAGATAAACTCAACGAAGGCCGTCATCATTTGGCCCAAGCCTGTGAGCGTCACGGTACCTACAATAATACCTGCCGCTGCAGTGGCAATACCGATACCCACCATATTGCGCGCACCCGTAACCAAGCCACTAATAAACTCGTTCCAGCCTCGCGCCCACTGGTGACCTAGACTGTCTTCGTTACGAAACCATGCTCTTATTGGATGGTGAGTTAACACAATGCCGATCAAGAAAATAACAGCATAAAAAGCAGACTGCTGTGGTGAATACTGTTTCACAGCCAAGGCCCATAATAAAACCACTATTGGCACAACAAAATACAAACCTGCTAAAACGGTAGGCCTAACTTCCGGTAATTTATCGAGAGCGATACTGTCGTCGTCATCTTCTAAATCGGGGTATTTTGCAGCCACTTTCACCAAGGCAATATAAGACGCAATGGCAAGTAAAAACAGAACCAAATAAGACACACCACCCAAAGCAGCCTCTAAAAAATGTGAGCCATAAAATACAACTGCGGCAAGCACTAATAGAATGAGTATATTGCTCGCCCACACTAGCATACGCTGAGCCATGGTTGGCTTTGTTAAGCGCTCAATGCCCTGCATGTTTAATTTTAATGCTTCAAGATGAACAATATAAACTAAGGCAATATAAGAAATAAGAGAAGGCAAGATAGCGTGTTTGATCACTTCCAAATAAGAGATACCCACATACTCAACCATTAAGAATGCAGCAGCACCCATAATAGGCGGTGTTAGCTGGCCATTGGTTGAAGCCGCAACTTCAATTGCACCCGCTTTGGTGCCAGGGAAACCCACTCGTTTCATCAAAGGGATTGTGAACGTACCTGTGGTCACAACGTTAGCAATAGAAGAGCCTGAAATAATACCACTTAAACCGGAGGCAACTACCGCCGCTTTAGCAGGACCTCCACGCATATGCCCCAATAAAGAAAATGAGACTTTAATTAAATAATTACCCGCACCTGCTTTATCAAGCAAGGCACCTAACAATACAAACAAAAATACGAATGCAGTAGACACCCCCAAGGCAACACCAAAGACACCTTCGGTTGTTAGCCATTGATGAGAGGCGACTTTATTTAAACTGGCACCTTTGTGCGCAATCACATCAGGCATATATTGCCCAGCAAAAGTAAAGGTAAGAAAAACCAAACTCACAATAACTAAGGGTAAACCTAATGAACGCCGCGTTGCTTCTAGCAACATCAACATACCTACCACTGCGATTGCTACATCAGTCTTGCTAGGAATGCCGACGCGATCAACCAATGCATCGCGATTAAAAAAGAGATAGAGCGCAGTACTCGCAGCAATAACGCCCAACATAATGTCGACAATAGACACATGAGTTGAATTAGCCTTTTGAGAAAAAGGAAATAGCGAAAAAGCTAACATCATCGCAAAAGAAAGGTGAATAAATTTCGCTTGGCTCTCGTTAAAGATACCAATATTAAACATAAAAGGTAAAGGAGAGGCGTACCACAATTGAAAAAGAGACCATGCAATTAATAATGCGACTACACATTTACCCAATGTACTGGTGAGATCACGACTCCCTATTTCTGAGCCGATAAAGTCTTCTGCATTATTAGATTCGGTATTAGACATAACGCTACCCCTTAAATACTATCCGAATTGATTGTTCTGAGATTGTTAAACGAAGGTTTTTACTTCACATAGACTTTTATTTCATATGAGATGTAGCTCACATTGAGCACCGAGAGAGAAAACCCCATTTATTTTTATTGATATTTACTTGTTATTTAGCTTTTAATTCATTTAAGCAAAAAATAAAAAAGCCAGCATTTGCTGGCTTTTTATGCAAGCTTACATTAAGCCTGCTTCTTTATAATATTTGACAGCACCAGGATGCAGAGGCGCTGACAAACTGTCTTTAATCATTTCTTCTTTTTTCAAATTAGCGAATGCTGGGTGAAACTTAGTGAATGAATCAAAGTTTTCAAATACTGCTTTAACAACATGATAAATAACGTCTTCTGGAACTGTGGCTGACGATACGAAAGTCGCGCCCACACCAAAAGTAGAAACGCCGCTATCATTACCGGAATACATGCCACCCGGAACCGTTGCTTTACGATAGAAGCTGTTATCAGCAACTAACTTATCCACTTCAGCGCCGCTCACTTCAACGATGACGCTATCACAAGAGGTCGTCGCTTCTTTGATTGAACCACTTGGATGACCCACAACATACACCATGGCATCAATTTTATTGTCGCACAATGCTTTCGATTGCTCGGCCGCTTTTAAATCTGAAGCGAGAGAAAAGTCATCTGTAGTCCAACCTAGAGCGTCCAAAAGTACCTCTGTCGTGCCACGCTGACCCGAACCTGGGTTACCAATGTTCACACGTTTACCTTTTAAATCCTGAAAGGTTTTCACACCGGCATCCGCTCTTGCAACTACCGTGTAAGGCTCAGCATGCACAGAGAAAACCGCGCGCAAGTCAGTAAAAGCGCCGGCGTCCTTAAACTTACTGGTACCGTTATAGGCATGATATTGCCAATCTGATTGGGCAACACCCATATCTAACTCACCAGCACGAATAGTATTGATGTTGTAAACCGAACCACCTGTACTTTCAACTGAACAACGTACACCATGTTCGCTACGCGTTTGATTCACAAGGCGACAAATCGCGCCACCTGTTGGGTAATAAACGCCCGTGACACCACCAGTACCAATAGTCACAAACTGTGTTTCTGATTTTGCTGGCTCTGGGGTCGGAGCTGCCGCTTGCTCCGCGGGTTTGTCTGAGGACTTGCCACAGGCGAACAATGCCGCAACCGAAACAAATGCAATAAGTTTGAGTGATTTCATAGGACCTACTCCTGATTTAAATGAAGGTTATTTTTATTGTGATACTTATATTAAAAAACGTTTTTATAAGCATTTTTAATAAACGAGTGAATCAATGCATTGATAAAACGCACATATAAAGAGGGAGAAAAAACATACATATTATGAAAATCAAACCCTATTTATTGTGTTATACGTTTGATATTAATATATTGAAATTCTGAATAACAACATACTCTTATCTAAGGCAATAGTAAAGCAGCCTCTGATTTAAGCCCGCATAGTTTTTCGTATGTGAACACAATCAAAGATCCTTAAATATCTAACCTTCGTTCTGGCTAACTTGCCATCTGCTCGCAGTTTACGGCCATCTTTTATTTTGCTCAATCCTATTATTGGGTTATATAACCCTAGGAATATGGATTCAGCTTTACCAAAGGCTATCGTTTAGAAGGTGTGAGATATAGGTATAGTTAACTATGGGGGCTTAAACTTTATAAGCTCGGATAAGGTTCTACTTAGAGGCTTTAAGCAAAACCCAATCCAAGCATCTATGGGGAAGTAATCGTTTTAACAGACTAAATAAATGCGTAGGGAAAGTAACGGGATAGCGTATTTTAGGCTTTGCGCTATTTAAAGCATGCTCTACTTTTTTAAGAACCGCCTCAGGAGGAAGGGTAAAAGGGTCAACGTCACCCTCTTTACTTAAGCGAGCCATAACCTGCTCGTAATATTTTTTATGTGGGCTACTCTCTAGAATCACTTTATCGCCATAGACATTTTCTTCAAAAGCTATTTTGGCATTTTTTCTAAACTGACTGGTAATTGGACCAGGCTCAATTAAAGAAATAAAAATATTCGTTCCTTTTAGTTCTAAACGCAAAGTATCAAACAAACCTTCCAAGGCAAATTTGGATGCGTTATAAGCTCCTCTCATTGGAAAAGCGATAATACCTAATACCGAACTATTAATAATAATACGTCCATAGCCCTGCTGACGCATAAGCGGTAAAAGTAAATTATTCAATTGATGCCAACCGAATACATTGGTCGCGAATTGCTTTTCTAATGTCTCCCGCGAAAGATCTTCGACAGCACCGGGTTGACCGTAGGCGCCATTATGAAAAACAGCAAACAGTTGACGACCTGTTTTTTCCATTAGAATGTCGTAAGCACGTTCGACACTATCACTATCTGCATAATCCAATTGAATCGCATCAAAACCCTGTTGGATAAGGTCATCTACATCACTACTTTTTCGTGCTGTGGGATAAACAATATAGCCTTTATCACGCAATCCATAAGCAACAGTCTTACCAATGCCACTTGAACAACCGGTCACTAATATTGTTTTCTGCATGATGGCTGCTGCCTACTTTAAGTAATTAAAATTTAAAAAAGCATTAAAAAATACTGAAAAAAATAAGGCCTCATATTATGAGGCCTTATTTAGATAGTATTTTTCACCCATTTTTAGAAAGGAATATCGTCATCAAAACTATCCATTGCAGGCGGTGCAGCTGGCGCTTGCTTTTGAGGAGCTTGTTGCGGCCTCTGGCTTGGTGCAGCCTGCGCTTGTGGGGATGATGGTGCAGCTTGTTGGCCACCATAACCTGATTGGTTATACTCATCCATACCGCCGCCACCCATGCCAGCACCTTGTCTGCCGCCTAACATTTGCATTTCATTGGCAACAATTTCAGTAGAATAGCGATCGGTACCGTCTTGCGCTTGCCACTTGCGGGTTTGCAACTTACCCTCGATATACACTTGAGAACCTTTTTTCAAATACTCCCCGGCAATTTCCGCTAAACGGTTAAAAAAGACAATACGGTGCCATTCCGTTCTTTCTTGCTGCTGGCCAGTTTGCTTGTCTTTCCAGCTTTCATTGGTTGCAATACTAATATTGGTCACCGCTCCGCCGGATGGCAGGTAGCGGACTTCTGGGTCTTGCCCTAGTGTACCGACTAATATTGCTTTGTTAATTCCACGCGCCATGTCTATTTCCTCTGTTCTTATTCTGATCTTATTCAGATAACGGTTGTTCTGCTAGTATTTCTACCACTAGCTCTTGCTCTACTACTTGTTTCTACTACTACTTGTCTACTAAATAGTAGATATTTAAATCGTATTACATCAATGTCGCTATGCTACCACATCTGTCTCTAATGAGCCTTCAGCGGTTTTTACGAAGGGAGGCTGAGGGATAACCATTGCTAGTGCTGATAACCACCACAACAAGAGCAAGCTTACACAGGCCAGCAGCATATAAGTCAATCCAAATTGACTGTACAGCCAAGCCCCTAAGATACCCCCAACAGCTGCACCTAAAAACTGGCAGGTCGAAAATAAGCCTGAGCCGGCACCCCTCTGCGCAGCAGGCACAGTTTTACTCATCAGTGAAGGCAATGTCGCCTCTAGATAATTAAATGCAACAAAGAAAAGCAATACAGCCAGCAAGACCCATGGTGCACTAGTCGACACAAAAGGCAAAACCAGCAACGACAGCGCTGCTAGTAGCAGGATAGAAAGGAAGATCGATTTAACCTTCTGCTTGCGCTCACCAATAATCATCAAGGGGACCATTAACACAAACGCGATGCCCATGACGCTTAAGTAAACCCAAGCATGCTGAGTTTGAGGAATATTCACTGAGGTGAGTAACAGGGGTAATGCAACAAACAAAGACATCAGCACAGCATGCAAAACAAAAATACCGATATTTAAACGCCATAGGGCCGCATCAGATGCGACTGATTTTAGCCCATCAACGGATAAAGAGTGTTTCACCTTATCTGCCGGAATAGAGGGAATAGCAAATATCACGATAAAGATACCCACAATAGCTAATATGAGCGTTAGCCAAAAGATCCAGCGTATACCACCTACTGCCGTTAAAAGTGGGCCGATAACTAAAGATAGCGCAAATGCAATGCCAATAGAGGCACCAATAGAGGCCATCGCTTTACTGCGATTTTCATCTGTTGTGAGATCACCCACCGTGGCCATAATGACGCCCGCTATTGCTCCAGCGCCTTGTAAAGCCCGCCCGATGATCAAACCTTCGACACTGTGGCTCAAAGCCGCTACTAAGGACCCTGCCGCAAATAGCAGCAAACCAATAATAATTAATGCCTTGCGCCCAAATCGATCGGACAAAATACCAAATGGGATTTGCAAGCAGGCTTGTGTTAAGCCGTAGATGCCCAAGGCAACCCCCAACAAAAAGACCGTACTGCCACTGTAATCATCACCCGCAAGAGATAAAACCGGCAACACCATAAACAAACCCAACATTCGAGCAATATAAAGTGTCGCTAATGATGCAACTGAACGCGTTTGGGAGGGCAAGGTGTGTGAAGGCAGTACGGCAGACATGTGGGCTCGGAATAATATTTAGGCCGACATTCTATCAAGCGTATCTGTAGCTGTTAAGCAATGCTTTAAATAAGCATAAACTCAAAGAAACTGAAGTCTAATCATTCACCTCAGACGTAACCAGAAAAAGAATCAAGCGGCCATTGTTCTCATAATGGACTTTTGCCCACACTTAACAGGCCGAATGACTTATAATCATTCGTTGCGTTTAACTTTTTCAACTGAGCAAATTTAGTGGATACCATTACCGTCCGGGGCGCCCGCACCCACAATTTAAAGAATATTGACCTCGATATACCTCGCGACAAATTTATTGTCATTACCGGCCTGTCTGGTTCTGGGAAGTCATCCTTGGCATTTGACACACTTTATGCCGAGGGCCAGAGACGTTATGTGGAATCACTATCGACCTATGCTCGTCAGTTTCTATCAATGATGGAAAAACCAGATGTCGACCATATTGAAGGCTTAAGCCCCGCTATTTCGATTGAGCAAAAGTCCACCTCGCACAACCCTCGCTCAACAGTGGGCACCATTACAGAAATTTACGACTATTTACGACTCTTATTTGCACGAGTCGGCGAAGCCCGCTGCCCTACACATAAGGTTGCTCTAGCGGCTCAGACGGTAAGTGAAATCGTGGACTCAATATTGGCCATGCCCGAAGGCACTAAGCTGATGTTATTGGCACCCATCATTCGTGACCGCAAGGGCGAACACCTACATGTGTTTGAACAACTACGCCGAGATGGTTTTGTCAGGGTCAGAGTTGATGGCGATGTTTTTGATTTAGATGAACTTCCCACTCTAGATAAAAAGAAAAAGCATACGATTGATGCTGTAGTCGACCGTTTCAAAGTACGAGATGACTTGCAGCTAAGACTGGCTGAATCGATAGAAACTGGGGTTATGCTATCTAGTGGTCTCATTACTATCAGCTACATGGAAGGGAAGAAGAAAGACCAGGTCTTCTCCACAAAGCACGCGTGCCCTGTATGTGACTACTCACTTACAGAGCTCGAGCCACGATTATTCTCGTTTAACAACCCCGCAGGCGCCTGCCCAACTTGTGACGGTTTGGGTGTTAAGCAATACTTTGACGAAAGTAAAATCGCACAATTCCCTGAGGCATCATTATCCGAAGGCGCTATTCGCGGCTGGGATAAACGTAACATCTATTATTTTCATATGCTGGAATCTCTCGCCAAGCATTTTAAGTTCGATACCGATACACCATGGAAGAAACTCAAAAAAGCTCACCGCAATGCCATACTCTATGGGTCTGGCGATACGGAAATTAACTTTACCTATGTCAATGATCGAGGTGATACCTACAAGCGCAAGCATCGTTTTGAAGGGGTTATCCCCAATCTAGAAAGGCGCTATCGTGATACCGATTCACAATCGGTAAGGGAAGACTTATCCAAGTTACTCTCCTCTCAACCCTGCCCTAGCTGTGGTGGCACACGGCTGAGAGAAGAAGCACGAAATGTCTTTATTGACGATAAGATTATCTCCGACATTTGCGCACTACCTATTGGCGAAGCCTATGAATACTATCAAAAACTGAAGCTAAGCGGAGCCAAAGGCGAAATAGCCAGCAAGATATTAAAAGAAATAGGTGATCGCTTTCAGTTTTTGGTTGATGTCGGCCTTAACTATCTGAACCTTAATCGCAGCGCTGAAACACTGTCTGGCGGTGAAGCACAACGCATCCGCCTTGCCAGCCAAATTGGTGCCGGCCTTGTGGGCGTGATGTATATTTTAGATGAACCCTCTATTGGCCTACACCAGAGAGATAATGATCGCTTACTTCGCACATTGGTTCACCTCAGAGACTTAGGTAATACCGTTATTGTGGTCGAACATGATGAAGATGCTATTCGCCAAGCGGACCATGTTATTGATATCGGCCCAGGTGCTGGTGTTCACGGTGGAAAGGTCATTGCTCAAGGCAAAATTGCCGCCATCAAGAAAAGTAAAGACTCACTTACAGGTCAATATTTATCAGGGAAGAAAGCCATTGCCGTACCGGAAAAGCGTCAGGCAGCCGACCCCAAAAAACAACTTGTTCTCAGTGGAGCCAGCGGTAATAACCTACAAGACGTCACCTTAAGCATTCCACTAGGCTTAATGACCTGTATTACAGGTGTATCAGGCTCTGGAAAATCGACTCTGGTCAATGGCACCCTTTACCCTATTGTTGCCACTGAATTGAATGGTGCAACAACACTAAAGCCAGCCCCCTATAAAAAGATCTCCGGCCTCGAACACACTGACAAATGTGTCGATATTGACCAGAGCCCAATTGGGCGTACGCCTCGCTCTAATCCAGCAACGTATACTGGTATTTTTACCCCTATACGCGAATTATTCTCAGGCACACAAGAAGCTCGCTCTAGAGGCTACAAGCCAGGGCGATTTAGCTTTAATGTGAAAGGCGGTCGATGTGAAGCCTGCCAAGGTGACGGTGTCGTTAAAGTAGAAATGCACTTTCTGCCAGATGTCTATGTCGCTTGTGATGTGTGTCAGGGCAAACGTTACAATCGTGAAACACTCGAAATTTTGTATAAAGGCAAAAATATCCACCAAGTCCTCGATCTGACCGTAGAGGATGCAAGAGAGTTTTTCGACCCTATACCAGCCGTAGCGCGTAAGTTACAAACACTAATGGATGTAGGTTTATCTTATATACGCTTAGGCCAAGCAGCGACGACACTCTCCGGTGGTGAAGCTCAACGCGTCAAACTCGCCAAAGAACTATCAAAGCGTGATACAGGCCAAACTCTCTATATTCTTGATGAACCCACAACCGGCCTTCATTTTCACGATATACAACAACTATTAACTGTCCTTCATCGATTAAGAGACCATGGCAATACTATTGTTGTTATCGAGCACAATCTCGATGTGGTAAAAACAGCGGATTGGGTTGTAGATCTAGGCCCTGAAGGTGGTAGTGGTGGCGGACAGATTATTGCGGAGGGAACACCTGAGGCAATATGCAAGGTTAAAAAATCACACACAGGACAGTTCCTTAAGAAATTACTGTAAAGCAAAGTGACATAATATCGCAGTTATAACCCAGTACTCTTAACAGCCCTGTATTCATATCCCGATAGGCAGACATTTCTGCCTTTTCTCCCTGACTTTATCCAATACTAACCTATACTGAATGAATAGCGTTTTCTTATAGACGTTGTTATATGCCTCCTTAAGACTTAAAGCTAGCTACGATAGATGATAGCCACGACAAATCAACACAAAAATAACGGCTGCCAAAAAAGCCCGCATACTATCTCCATATTACACATTGAAGATAGTGAAGCAGATATACACCTAATTACTGAGCAACTACACCGGTCACAAACACTCGATTACGAAATAGAATCTAGCAATACCTTAGCTAGCGCAGCTCAGAAATTAGAAAACACAGTTTATGATGTTATTTTCCTAGATTTATCCTTACCTGATAGCGTTGGAGCAGAAACATTAGAAAAGATGCGCCGTGTCGACAATTCAACACCGATCATTGTGTTAACAGGCAGCTATGATGAAAGATTAATTGAAAAAATTATTCAACAAGGCGCTCAAGATTATATTCATAAAGATGAATTTAATATTAAAACCATCGATCGCACCATTCGTCACGCGATTGAAAGAAAAAAAACGGAAACAGAACTACAGCAACTAGCTCATTACGATTCACTAACCAAACTATCCAACCGATCTATTTTTATGGATCGTTTAAAGCACGCCTTAGATAACAACAAAAGACAAAAAAGCAAAAATCATGTTGTCGTTATGCTCTTGGACTTAGATAATTTTAAAAACATTAATGACACCTTAGGGCACGGAGTGGGAGATGCGCTACTCATTCAAACTTCCAATCGTTTAAAAGGCTGCGTTAGAGAGAATGACACCGTTGCCCGCTTGGGCGGAGATGAGTTCACAATATTGTTTGAAGAAATTGAAAATCTGAATTCAATTAGCACTGTTGCCAACAAAATACTGAATGCACTCGCCGAGCCCTTTATTATTGATAACAAACCAGTATTTACATCTTCAAGCATTGGCGTTTCTAGCTCATATGACGTTAAAGAACCCTCGCCAGAAAAAATATTAAAAAATTCTGACACAGCCATGTACAACGCCAAAAATAAAGGCGGCAACAAAGTTGGGTTCTTTACAAGAGAATTACAAATTAGCGCACAAATCAGAACCAATCTAGAGAAAAATCTACGTCTCGCCATACAAAATAATGAACTACAAGTTTTTTTTCAGCCCCAAGTTAACCTTGAAACCAATACCATTTATGGTGCTGAAGCCTTGGTCCGATGGAACCATCGCGAACACGGAATTATCCCCCCTTCTGGTTTTATCCCAGCGCTAAATGAAACCGGACTGATTATTCCTGCAACAGAGTGGATAATCAAAAGAAGCCTACAGGTATGGCAAGAATGGCAAAGGGATAATCTAGTTGATGACAGCATGCATATCTCAATCAATATACCCCCTAAATTTATTAGCCAAACAAATTCTTACAAAACCATTACTGATATATGCAGTCAATTTAAAGTCAAAAAACAGCAAATAGAGTTTGAATTAACAGAAGATACTTTTATGGATATTACGCCAAAAAATGTCGAGATGTTAAATCAATTAAAGGAAGATGGTTTTCGTTTGGCCATCGACGACTTTGGTACCGGGTATTCTTCTCTTGGATATTTAAAAGCTTTCCCTATAGATTGTTTGAAACTCGACAGGTTATTTATCAAGGATATTATTGAATCACCGAAAGATGAAGCGATAGCAGAAGCGATGGTTGAACTATGCAGAAAAATAGGCGTTAACCTAATTGCCGAAGGTGTGGACACAAAAGAAAAGCTAGAGAAACTAAAAAAGCTTGGCTGCAAAATTATTCAAGGTTTTTATTTTAGCAAGCCATTAGCAAAAGATGATTTTCAATCTTATGCAAAGACATTTACAACGGAATTTAATGATGAGTAATACACACCCTTCAATAAATAAAACAGCAGACAATAAAAAAGCCAGNNCTGGCTTTTTTATTGTCTGCTGAAAAGGAATATTAATCCTCAGCAGTCTCAACTACTTCTTCGCTAGCAACTGGCTGACGATCAACCAACTCAACATAAGCCATAGGCGCTTTATCACCAGTACGGTACCCACACTTAAGTATGCGAACATAACCGCCAGGACGAGACTCATAACGAGGCCCTAAATCACTGAATAGTTTACCTACTGCTTCTTTCGAACGTAGACGACTAAAAGCTAAACGACGATTAGCAACGCTATCATTCTTAGCTAGTGTAATAAGAGGCTCAATAACTCGACGAAGCTCTTTTGCTTTAGGAACAGTTGTTTTAATTAACTCGTGCTCAACAAGAGAAACGCTCATATTTTTAAACATGGCTTTTCGGTGAGAACTGTTTCTATTTAGTTGACGTCCACTTTGACGATGACGCATGACATTAACCCTTCTGTATCTTCTGCTTCACAGCAATAAATGACTAAACGCTAACATCTCAATAAGACTCAATGTTAGCAAATTCTTTAAAAATTAATCTTCGGTTCGCAAGCTAGCGGGAGGCCAATTTTCTAAACGTAGACCCAACGACAGACCGCGTGACGCCAATACATCTTTGATTTCTGTTAGCGACTTTTTACCTAAGTTTGGCGTCTTCAACAACTCAACTTCAGTGCGCTGAACAAGATCACCAATATAATAAATATTTTCTGCTTTCAAGCAATTCGCTGAACGTACCGTTAATTCAAGGTCATCAACTGGCCTTAAAAGAATAGGATCTATCTCAGCTTCTTTTTGCTCTGGCTCTGAAGATTTCTCATGCTCAAGATCAACAAATACAGCTAGCTGCTGTTGTAAAATAGTCGCAGAGCGTCGAATGGCTTCTTCAGGATCAATAGTACCGTTTGTTTCCAAATCAAGAACTAATTTATCCAAATCAGTACGCTGCTCAACACGAGCACTTTCAACAGAATAAGCCAAACGCTTAACCGGGCTGAAAGAAGCATCTAGCTGCAAACGACCAATTGTACGAGTCTCTTCTTCATCACTTACTCGAGCATCAGCTGGCTGATAGCCGCGACCGCGTGCAACAGTTAAACGCATATTTAAATCAGTTTTACCTGTGATAGTCGCTATCACATGATCTGGGTTTTTAATTTCAACACCATGATCAACTTCAATATCACCGGCAGTAACAAGACCAGGGCCAGACTTGGTTAAAGAAACGGTTGTTTGAACTTTTTCATCATCGTTCATTACAACGGCTACACCCTTAAGGTTTAGCAATATTTCAATAACATCTTCTTGAACACCTTCAATGGCGCTATATTCATGTTCAACGCCATCAATTTCTGCTTCGATAATGGCACAACCCGGCATTGACGATAATAATATGCGTCTCAATGCATTACCTAGAGTATGACCAAAACCGCGCTCTAAAGGCTCTAAAACAACCTTGGCGTGCGTGGGTGAATTTTCAGTAACATCGATATGACGTGGGGTTAAAAATTCGTTCACAGCTTGCATAAGCATACCTATTCTTTTCCGATAATAGTTCGGTTTAATGACAGATCTTTAGTTTACCAATAAATACTGGCAACTAATTATTTCGAGTAAAGCTCAACAATTAAGTTTTCGTTGATTTCAGCGGGTAAATCAGCACGATCTGGAACACGCTTAAACGTACCTTCCAATTTACCACTGTTAACATCAACCCACTCAACAGCACGCTGGGCAGATAAATCTAATGCGTTCTTAATGCGTAGTTGATTTTTAGATTTCTCACGAACCGAGATCACGTCATTAACCTGAACTTGGTAAGAAGGAATATTGACTACACTACCATTTACTAGTATCGCTTTATGAGACACTAATTGGCGAGATTCAGCACGTGTAGCGCCAAAACCAATACGGTAAACAACATTATCTAAACGGCCTTCTAAAAGCTGTAACAAGTTTTCACCTGTTGCGCCTTTACGGCGAGCAGCTTCTTTATAATAACCACGGAATTGTTTCTCTAAAACGCCGTACATACGACGAACTTTCTGCTTCTCACGAAGCTGAACTCCGTAATCAGACAAACGACCACGACGCACACCGTGCATACCAGGAGCCGTTTCAAGCTTACATTTAGAATCTAACGCGCGAACACCGCTCTTAAGAAAAAGATCAGTACCTTCACGACGAGCTAATTTACAAGTTGGTCCAAGATAACGAGCCATTATATATTCTCCTTATACTCGACGTTTTTTAGGTGGGCGACATCCGTTATGCGGAATCGGAGTCACATCGGTGATGTTGGTAATTTTGTAACCAACGTTGTTGAGTGCGCGAACTGCTGATTCACGACCAGGGCCAGGGCCCTTTACTTCAACATCTAAATTTTTCAAACCATAATCAAGTGCCGCTTGGCCAGCTCTTTCTGCAGCAACCTGTGCAGCAAAAGGCGTACTTTTACGAGAGCCACGGAAACCTGAACCACCTGATGTTGCCCAAGATAACGCATTACCTTGACGATCAGTGATAGTAACGATGGTATTATTAAAAGAAGCGTGGATATGTGCTACACCATCCACAACGGTCTTTTTAACTTTTTTCTTTGTTGTTTGTTTACTTGGCTTAGCCATAGCAAATTCCTAACCTTTGATTTGTGAGCTTTTATTTTATTAACTCGTTTAGCTGAGCTAAAAAGAATAAAAACTATCGTGTACATTAATAGCTGAAAACAGCTTATCGACAATAGTGAAACCTAGAGTAAATTAATTACTTCTTAATAGGCTTACGTGGGCCTTTACGTGTACGCGCATTTGTTTTTGTGCGCTGCCCGCGAAGAGGCAAGTTGCGACGGTGACGGATGCCACGGAAACAACCCAAATCCATTAAGCGTTTAATGCTCATAGAGACTTCTCGACGTAAGTCACCTTCAACGGTGATTTTAGTCACTTCAGCACGTAATTCATCCATCTGAGCTTCAGAAAGCTCACCAATTTTTACAGTTTCAGCGATACCAGTAGCTGCAAGAATTTGTTTTGCAGTGGTACGGCCAATTCCATAAACGTAGGTTAGAGAAATAACGGCATGTTTATTATCGGGGATATTGACACCGGCGATACGAGCCATTCAATGATACTCCACAGTATAATGAGTACACGAGGTACTTTATGTATTAACGATTCAGTGTTGACGGCGATTTTAGCCATCTCTCAGCTGTCTATTCCCAACATTAGGATTGGACAGTGCCTTTTTAGGCAATCCTATAAAGAAGGACTACTAAAAAGGCGCGAAAGGATAGCGGTAAAAACACCTAAATGCAATAGTTTATTGGTTTCCCGATAAACGACAGTCAACACCCCTATTTGGCAAACAAGGAGATTGTTTGCCCAAGCAAGCGAAATTAACCCTGACGCTGCTTGTGTCTTGGCTCAACTTTACAAATAACACGTAGTACGCCTTTACGACGAACCATTTTGCAGTTGCGACAGATTTTCTTAACAGAAGCTCGAACTTTCATAATATTCTCGAAACTAAAAATTACCTTATTAGTCGATGGCTAGTAACTTATATTAAGTTAAAGCCCTCCACCATAACCTTTCAAATTAGACTTTTTCATCAAAGACTCATACTGACGAGACATCAAATGAGACTGAACTTGAGACATAAAGTCCATCAATACCACAACGACAATCAGTAACGATGTGCCACCTAGGTAAAACGGAATGCCTGTTGCAACAATAATAAATTGAGGCATCAAACAAACAGCAGCCATATACAAAGAACCTACAACAGTTAAACGAGTCAACACGCTATCGATATACTTTGCTGATTGCTCTCCAGGGCGAATACCCGGGATATAAGCACCTGATTTCTTTAAATTATCGGCAACTTCATTAGGGTTATACATTAACGCCGTGTAGAAGAAGCAGAAGAAAATAATCAATGCCATGAACACAATAATGTTCAAAGGCTGGCCGGGGCCTAAAGAGGCTGATATTGCCTGAAGTATCTCAGAACCACGGCCTTCTCCACTCGCCAACCAATTTGTGATGGACTGAGGGAACAATAACAAGCTGCTGGCGAAAATCGCAGGGATAACACCCGCCATATTGATTTTCAAAGGTAAATGACTCGTTTGAGCCGCATACACTTTTTTACCTTGCTGGCGCTTAGCGTAGTTGACGGTGATACGTCTTTGACCACGCTCAACCAACACAACAAACCAAACCACTGCTAGAAGGATAAAGATAATACCCAATAACAGTAAAATATTAAGGTCGCCCTGTTGAGAGCTTTCAAAAGCCTGCCCAACTGCACCGGGCAAGCCCGCAACGATACCAGCAAAGATCAGCATGGAAATACCGTTACCGATTCCTTTTTCTGTTACCTGCTCACCCAGCCACATCATGAACACAGCACCGGTAACCAGTGATGTAATCGTAATCAGATGAGACAATATAGGAGTAGTGCTTTCGTAACCTAAGTTTAAGCCACGAGACATTGCTGTTGCCTGAATAATCGCAAGGAAAATCGTTAAGTAGCGCGTATATTGGCTAATCTTACGTCTGCCAGCATCACCTTCCTTTTTAAGCTGCTCTAGCGAAGGTGTTACTGCCGTCATTAACTGCATAATAATCGATGCAGAAATGTAAGGCATAATACCCAGCGCTAGAATACTCATGCGCTCAAGAGCACCACCGGAGAACATATTGAATAAATCAATATAAGTCCCTTCGTTACGGGAAAATAAATCCGCAACACGGTCTGGATCAATTCCAGGTACAGGGATATGAGTACCAATTCGGTACACAATAATCGCTATAAAAAGAAAACGAAGGCGAGCCCAAAGCTCGCCTAACCCTTTTTGATTTCCCAGCAAACCACCTGGAGTCGCCATAGAATTACTCTTCTACTTTACCACCAGCTGCTTCGATCGCAGCTTTGGCGCCTTTAGTTACCGCTAAACCTTTAATTGTGACGGGTTTTTTAATCTCGCCAGACAAAAAGACTTTAGCACGCTTGATATTAGCATTGATCAAATCAGCTTTACGCAATGCTTCTAAATCGACAACGTCAGCATCGACTTTGTTCAATTCGCCTAGACGAATTTCTGCAGTGACCATACCAATGCGTGATGTAAAACCAAATTTAGGTAAACGCTTTTGTAAAGGCATTTGACCACCTTCGAAACCGGGTCTGACAGAACCACCTGTACGTGCTTTCTGACCTTTATGACCACGACCAGCTGTTTTACCTAAACCGCTACCAATACCACGTCCAGCTCGTTTTTTGTCTGATTTATGACCTGGAGCAGGAGAAAGTGTGTTTAAACGCATATCACTCATTTTCTTAGCCCTCAACCTTAATCAAATAATGAACTGTATCAATCATGCCGCGAACTGAAGGAGTATCTTCTACTTCAACAGTGTGGCCGATACGACGTAAACCAAGACCAGCAATACAGGCTTTATGATTTTTCAATCGCTTAGCTGTGCTTTTGATCTGAGTAACTTTAACTGTTTTCTTAGCCATGATATTTCTCAATGCTATCCTATTCAATAGGGTATCTATTGGGTCTTTTTCTTAAAAACCAAACTTAATTCTGAATCTCTTCAACCGACTTGCCACGTTTAGCAGCAACTTGCTCAGGCGACTTCATCGCATCTAGCGCTTCAAATGTTGCACGAACAACATTCACAGGATTCGTTGAACCGTAGCATTTTGCTAATACGTTCTGAACGCCCGCAAGCTCTAGTACCGCTCTCATTGCGCCACCAGCAATAACACCTGTACCTTCAGAGGCAGGCTGCATATATACTTTAGATGCACCATGACGACCTTTTGTCGGATACTGCAAAGTATCGCCGTTTAGGTCGACATGAATCATATTGCGGCGAGCTGATTCCATCGCTTTTTGAATAGCAGCAGGTACTTCACGTGCTTTACCACGACCAAAACCCACTCGCCCATTACCATCACCAACGACTGTTAGAGCGGTAAACGCGAAAATACGACCACCTTTAACGGTCTTTGCAACACGATTAACTTGGACTAGTTTTTCTTCTAGACCTTCGGTATTCGCTTCGTCTTTTTTTACTAGCGCCATGATATAACCCTTAAAATTCCAATCCGCCTTCGCGTGCAGCATCAGCTAACGCTTTAACACGACCGTGATATTTAAAGCCACTACGATCAAAAGCCACTGATGATACACCCGCTGCTTTCGCGCGTTCTGCAATCAATTGACCTACCGCTTTTGCAGCCTCGACATTGCCAGTTGCACCGGCACGTAAATCTTTATCTAAAGTAGAAGCACTTGCTAATACCTTGTTACCATCAGCCGCAATTACTTGAGCGTAAATGTGACGAGGAGAGCGGTTAACGCATAAGCGGTTAACACCCAGTTCACGAATTTTTGCGCGTGAACGGCGAGCGCGACGAATACGAGCCTGCTTTTTTGAATTCATAACCATATCCTACTTAAGACTTTACTCAAGATTTCTTTTAGCTAACTTGCAAAAATAAAATCTTAAAATAAGGTAAGGAAGCGCCTTACCAAAAAATCGAATAATAAAAACTGTGTAACTAAAATTAATGTAACTAAACTTACTTCTTTTTCGCTTCTTTACGACGAACATACTCGTCAGCATAACGAACACCCTTACCTTTATAAGGCTCTGGCGGACGGAAAGCACGGATCTCTGAAGCAACCTGACCTAGCAATTGTTTGTTAGCTGACTTTAACACTACTTCGGTTTGTGAAGGAGTTTCAGCAGTTACGCCTTCTGGCAGGTCATAGTTAACATCATGGGAGAAACCTAAAACCAAGTTTAGTGTTTTTCCTGATGCTTTAGCACGATAACCAACACCGTTTAAAACCAGTTTACGCTCAAAGCCTTGGCTTACGCCAACAACCATATTGCTGACTAATGAACGAGTTGTTCCAGCTAAAGCGATTGCTTTTTTACTGGCATTTTTGGCCGCAAAAGATAATGTTTTATCTTCCTGCTTGACTTCTACACCAGCATTAACAGCAAGTGCTAGAGTACCTTTAGAGCCTTTAACAGAAATCTCTTGCCCATCGAGCTTTATTTCTACGCCAGAGGGAAGCTCAACTGGCTTATTTGCGATACGTGACATAATTATTCTCTAACTCATCTTTTCTAGTTGAATATTTAACTAGAAAAAGCTGTTTAAAATTAAAATATTGACTTAAAAAACTGTGCAGAGGATTTCGCCGCCAACACCAGCAGCTCTAGCTGCACGGTCAGTCATAACACCCTGACTAGTAGAAACAATAGCAACGCCTAAGCCGCCACGAACTGAAGGCAAAGTATCTTTACCTGAATAGTTACGTAGGCTAGGACGGCTCACTCTATCAATTTCAGAAATAACAGGCTTGCCTTCAAAATACTTTAAGCTAACTGTTAACTGTGGTTTAGCGCTTTCTTCAACGCTAAAGCCTGAAATATAACCTTCAGACTCTAATACTCTTGCAACATTCACCTTCAATTTAGAAGAAGGCATTGTTGTTTCAGTTTTACCAACTAGTTGCGCGTTACGTAAACGGGTCAACATATCGGCTAATGGATCTTGCATACTCATCTTATTCGCTCCTGACTCAACCGATTACCAACTAGACTTAACTAGGCCTGGAACATCTCCACGCATAGCCGCTTCACGTAACTTATTACGGCAAAGACCAAATTTGCGGTAGACCCCATGAGGACGACCAGTTAAACGACAACGTCTTTGTTGACGAGAAGGACTGGCATCACGCGGTAGCTTTTGTAGCTTTTGCTGAGCTTCCCAGATTTCTTCATCACTTGCAGAAACGCTAGTAATAATAGCTTTAAGCGCTTTACGCTTTTCAGCAAATTTTGCTACTGCTTGGGCACGCTTTACTTCACGTGCAATCATAGATTTCTTTGCCATAACTCGGTCTTATCCTTTGAATGGAAAGTTAAAGGCTTTAAGTAATGCTCTGCCTTCATCATCATTACGTGCTGTAGTGGTGATACACACATCTAAACCACGTAGTTTATCAATTTTGTCATACTCAATTTCAGGGAAGATAATTTGCTCTGTTACACCCATAGAGAAATTACCACGACCATCAAATTGCTTAGGGCTAATACCACGGAAGTCACGAATTCGAGGAATAGAGATTGCAATCAAACGCTCTAAAAATTCGTACATGCGCTCTCTGCGCAAGGTTACTTTACAGCCAATAGGCCACTCTTCACGTACTTTAAAACCAGCGATAGATTTGCGTGCTTTTGTCACAACGACTTTTTGACCTGAAATTTTTTCTAGATCATTAACAGCATGCTCCAGCGCCTTCTTGTCGCCAATGGCTTCACCAACACCCATATTAAGAGTGATTTTACTTATGCGAGGAACTTCCATCACATTAGCAAGGCCTAGCTCATCTTTAAGCTTCTTTGCAATTTCTTCGTTGTACAGTTTTTTCAAACTAGCCATTTCTTTATACCGTTTCTTACGTCTTATGACACCAGCTATTGCTGAGGAAAATAATCAATTAAGCGTCGATAGCTTCGCCGTTAGACTTAAAGACGCGGATTTTTTTACCGTCTTCAAGAACTTTAAAACCAACGCGATCCGCTTTTTCAGTTGCTGCATTATAAAGTGCAACATTTGATATCTGAATTGGGGCCTCTTGCTCAACAATGCCGCCAGGTACACCCGCTTGAGGATTTGGCTTCTGATGCTTTTTAACCATCTGAATACCAGAAACGATAAGGCGGTTGTCTTTTAAGACTTGAGTAACCTTACCTTTTTTACCTTTGTCACGACCAGCGATTACAATCACTTCATCATCACACTTAATCTTGCGCATTGCCTTTGACCTCTGTCTAACTCTACTGTCCGTTCCTAAGTACTATAAATCGACAAAACAAATTTATAAAACTTCAGGAGCCAGAGAAATAATTTTCATGAACTTTTCACCGCGAAGCTCGCGAGTAACAGGTCCAAAAATACGTGTACCTATAGGTGCATCTTGAGCATTCAAGATAACAGCAGCATTATCATCAAACTTAATAAGTGAACCATCTTGACGACGAACACCTTTTTTAGTTCTGACCACAACCGCATTCATCACCTGGCCTTTTTTTACTTTGCCGCGTGGAATTGCTTCTTTAACTGTCACCTTAATGATGTCACCAATGCGTGCATAACGACGATGAGAACCGCCTAACACCTTGATACACATTACCCGGCGAGCACCACTATTATCAGCAACTTCCAGGTAGCTCTCTGTTTGAATCATTACCCGTCTCCAAAACCTTACTTACTGCAGCTATTTATGTAGATATAACCGCAAAAATCAATAACGACGCAATTAAATTTGCGTTGCACGCTCTTCAACTTTTACCAATGCCCACGACTTTGTTTTAGACAGTGGACGAGATTCTGCAATAGTGACGGTGTCGCCAACCTTACAAGTGTTCTCTTCATCATGCGCTTTTAGCTTAGATGATTTACTTAAATATTTACCATAAAGCGGGTGTTTAACACGACGCTCAATTAAGACAGTAATTGTTTTGTCCATTTTGTCGCTAACAACCTTGCCTGTTACTAAACGAGCAGATTTTTCGCTAGCGTTCACTTTTTCAACTGATTGACTCATGGATTAATTACCTGCCTTTTCATTCAGGATCGTTTTGATCCGCGCAACATTGCGACGTGTTTGTTTAAACAGATGAGTTTGAATCTGTTCACCAGACGCTGCTTGCATGCGCAATTTAAACTGCTCTTCTAAGTTAGATAGCAATTCTGTATTTAGCTCTTCAACAGACTTGTCGCGTAATTCTGTAGCTTTCATTACATCACCGAACGTTTAACGAAAGTTGTATTAATAGGTAACTTTGCTGCGGCTAAAGCAAATGCTTCACGCGCCAACTCTTCAGTTACACCTTCCATTTCATAAAGTACTTTACCGGGCTGAATTTGAGCAACCCAATACTCTACATTACCTTTACCTTTACCTTGACGAACCTCTAACGGCTTACTAGTAATAGGTTTGTCAGGAAAAACTCGAATCCAGATTTTTCCACCACGCTTAATATGACGAGTCATTGCACGACGTGCGGCTTCAATTTGACGAGCAGTGATTCGACCACGACCCGTCGCTTTCAAACCAAATTCACCGAAACTCACTTTGGAGCCTCTATTGGCTAGACCGCGGTTACGGCCCTTCATCATTTTGCGAAACTTTGTACGCTTTGGCTGCATCATGTGTTGCGTACCCCTTATTTAGCCTTTGCTGTTTTCTTTTTAGGCGCTGCTGGCTCCGCTTCTACGACGTCACCAATGATTTCACCTTTAAAGATCCAAACTTTAACACCCAGAATACCGTAAGTAGTTAAGGCTTCTGATGTCGCATAGTCGATATCGGCACGCAATGTATGCAAGGGCACTCGGCCTTCGCGGTACCATTCAGAGCGAGCGATTTCTGCACCGCCAAGACGACCACCGACTTGTATCTTGATACCCTCAGCACCTTGACGCATCGCATTTTGAACAGCGCGCTTCATGGCACGACGAAACATTACTCGTCGCTCTAGCTGGCTAGTGACACTATCTGCTACTAACTGAGCATCTAGGTCTGGCTTGCGGATTTCTTCGATATTGATGTGAACAGGCACACCCATACGTTTTGATATCTCTGCACGTAACTTTTCAACATCCTCACCTTTTTTACCGATAACGATACCGGGGCGAGCTGTGTGAATAGTCACTTTAGCTGTATTAGCCGGACGCTCAATATCGACGCGGCTGATAGAAGCATTAGCTAGTGTTTTCTGAACGTATTCACGAACCTGTAAGTCCGCATATAGCTTGTCAGAATATGAGTCACTGCCCGCATACCAAGTTGATGTATGCTTTTTGACAATGCCCAAACGAATTCCAGTTGGATGTACTTTTTGACCCATAACGTGCGCTCTCGCTCTATCTATTCGTCGTCAGCGACTTTAACTGTAATGTGACATGAACGCTTTAATATGCGATCTGCACGGCCTTTTGCTCGAGGACGAATACGTTTCATTGTCACGCCTTCGTCAACAAAGATGGTTGACACACGTAGCTCGTCAACATCTGCACCTTCGTTTTGTTCAGCATTGGCAATAGCACTCTCCAATACTTTCTTGATAATCGCGGCACCCTTCTTTTGGCTGAATGTAAGAAGATCTAATGCTTCTTCCACATGCTTACCACGAATTTGGTCGGCAACTAATCGAGCTTTTTGTGCTGACAATTGAGCGCCACTTAATTTTGCTGCTACTTCCATCGTCAACCTACCTATTTTGCCTTTTTATCAGCCACATGGCCTTTATAAGTTCGCGTTACAGCAAACTCACCTAGCTTATGACCAACCATTTCTTCATTAACCAGTACGGGGACGTGCTGACGACCGTTATGAACAGCGATTGTCAAACCCACCATTTCTGGCATTATCATAGATCGACGCGACCAAGTTTTAATGGGACGACGGTCATTCTTTTCGGCAGCCACTTCAACTTTCTTCAGCAAGTGAAGATCGATGAATGGACCTTTCTTAAGTGAACGTGGCACTAATCTATCCTCTATTTCTTGTTGCGACGACGCACAATCATATTATCGGTGCGCTTATTCTTACGAGTTTTATAACCCTTAGTAGGCGTACCCCAAGGACTTACAGGATGGCGACCACCCGATGTACGACCTTCACCACCACCATGCGGGTGATCAACTGGGTTCATTGCCACACCGCGAACGGTTGGGCGAACACCACGCCAGCGAGATGCACCAGCCTTACCTAATGAGCGCAAACTGTGCTCAGAATTAGACACTTCACCTAGAGTGGCTCGACACTCAGAAAGCACTTTACGCATTTCTCCACTACGAAGTCGTAGCGTTGCATAAGTACCTTCGCGAGCAACCAATTGAGCAGAAGTACCTGCCGAGCGTGCTATTTGTGCACCCTTACCTGGCTTCAACTCAATACAGTGAATGGTGCTACCAACAGGTATATTTCTGATTGGCAAAGTATTACCAACTTTGATTGCCGCAGCATCACCAGATTCAATCTTATCGCCTGCCTGAATACTTTTTGGAGCGATAATGTATCGACGCTCACCGTCGGCATAACAAACTAGCGCAATGTGCGCACTGCGATTAGGATCATACTCCAAACGTTCTACTGTCGCAGGAACACCATCTTTATTACGCTTAAAATCAATTTTTCGATAATGCTGCTTATGTCCACCACCGATATGACGCGTCGTAATACGGCCATTGTTGTTACGGCCACCACTCTTTGATTTCTTTTCCAAAAGCGGTGCATAAGGTGCACCCTTATGTAAATCAGGAGTAACAACGCTAACAACGAAACGACGACCCGCCGATGTAGGCTTACGCTTTAATACTGGCATCGTTTAGCTCCCCGTCGCAAAGTCAATATCGTGACCTTCAGCCAACTTAACGTAGGCTTTTTTCCAGTCACTTCGCTTACCCAAACCAAAACGGGTGCGCTTTGTTTTACCTTTCATGATCAATGTGCGAACACCATCAACCTTCACATCAAACATTTTTTCAACTGCCGCCTTAATTTCAGGCTTTTTGGCATCCTTTGTTACTTTAAAAACAACCTGGCTTGCCACATCGGCAGAACCAACTGCTTTTTCAGAAATAACAGGGGCCAGCAGTACTTTATAAAGACGCTCCTGACTCATGCCAACATCTCCTCAATTTTTTTCAGCGCCGCAACGGTCACGATCACTTTATCAAAACCAATCAAGCTAACTGGATCGATTGCCTGAGCATCAATTACATCAACTTTATGTAGGTTACGCGACGCCAAATATAAATTTGACGAAAGCTCTTCAGTCACAATCAAAGCATCTGCAATATCGTATTGCGCCAAAGATTGAACCAACTCTTTAGTCTTAGGCGCCGACAATTCAATCGACTCCAATACAACCAAGCGCTCTTGGCGAGCCAATTCAGAAACAATGCAACGCATAGCTGCGCGATACATTTTCTTATTTACTTTTTGCTCATAGCTACGAGGCTGAGCAGCAAATGTAACACCACCGCTGCGCCAGATCGGGCTGCTATTCGTACCAGCACGAGCTCGGCCACTGCCTTTTTGACGCCATGGCTTAGCACCGCCACCAGCAACCGCAGCACGGTTCTTTTGAGCTTTAGTCCCCTGACGAGCAGCAGCTTGATAAGCAACAACCACTTGGTGAACTAAATCTTGATTAAACTCTTTACCAAAAGCCGCTTCAGAAACACTCACAGTGCCTTTTGCGCCTTTAGGTGTTGTAATATTCAAATCCATCACTTACCCCTTAAGCCTTCGCTGCCGACTTCACCGCGGGACGTACGACAACATCACCGCCGGGAGCACCTGGAACCGCACCCTTTATCAACAAAAGATTACGATCAGCATCTACACGAACCACTTCTAAGTTTTGAGTGGTAACTTGTTCGGCGCCCATATGGCCCGCCATCTTCTTACCTTTAAATACACGACCTGGTGTCTGGCACTGACCAATAGAACCGGGCGCACGGTGAGATATCGAGTTACCGTGAGTAGCATCTTGCATGGCAAAGTTCCAACGCTTAACACCGCCCTGAAAACCCTTACCTTTAGAAGTGCCGGTAACATCAACTTTTTGACCCGCTTCAAACTCGGCCACAGTCAATTCACCGCCTACTTCAAAAGCAAACTCGACTTTATTTGTACTTTTAGCACGCAATTCCCACAGACCTCTACCAGCTTCGGTATTGGCTTTGGCGTAATGGCCAGCTGCAGATTTGCTAACACGGGAGGCACGGCGTGACCCTACGGTAATCTGAACTGCATCATAACCGTCGGTTTCTACGTTTTTAACCTGGGTGATACGATTGGGCTCTACTTCGATTACAGTAACCGGAATAGATGCACCATCGTCGGCGAATACACGCGTCATGCCGCATTTGCGGCCGACTAGACCTATCGTCATTTTTATAACCTCTCAGTGTACGGGGCTGTTCACCCTAAACTCATGCATTGCTTATCAACACATGGAAAGAGACCCGCTATGGCCGCCCATCTCAGAGCGTTACACAAAACTCACTCTTTATTGAGCAAGCTTGGTGGGTTTAGCTGCAAACTCCAAACAAAGACTAAGCTTTACAAAGAGCAACAACTGCAAAAACAAAACCCACAAACGTTCTTTTATATTTAGCTCTAAAGCTTATACAAAAGACTGTGATGGACGCGGGCCTTTTAACCTAAAGAAATCTGAACTTCAACGCCAGCCGCTAGATCTAGCTTCATAAGCGCGTCGACAGTTTTCTCAGTGGGCCCCACAATGTCCAACAGGCGCTTGTGGGTACGTATTTCGTACTGATCTCGCGCATCTTTATTTACATGCGGAGAAACCAATACGGTAAATTTTTCTTTGCGAGTCGGTAACGGAATCGGACCTCGAACTTGAGCACCGGTACGGCGAACCGTCTCGACAATCTCATGTGTAGAAGCATCAATCAATTTGTGATCAAACGCTTTTAAACGAATACGAATACGCTGATTCTGCATTGCAACCAAACTCCAAAATCTTAAAGAACGATTACAGCGAGCCGTCTTACCAACAACAATGTTGGGAGACCCCTGTAAAATGGAGGCGCAATTATAGGGATGAGGCCATAGGTCGTCAACCCTAATAAACACTTATTTTTAACTTATTACCAAATCGCCAAAAAGAGGGAAGCGAACGAGGCCAAAAGTCGTCACACAACTATCTTTTTGTAGCCTCACAACGCCTGCTTCTCTATCATTAGGCGCAACAACCACACAATTTAGGAGGCCCATACGTGCCAGAAGCAAAACCCGAAGGCCGTCTCACCACCCGCACACTAGCAATGCCCAGCGACACAAACCCTGCAGGCGATATTTTTGGCGGCTGGGTACTATCTCAAATGGATATCGCAGCAGGTATCTGCGCAGGACAAAGGGCGCAAAGCCGAGTCGTTACCGTGGCACTGGAAAGCATGAGCTTTATTGGCCCAGTAAAAGTCGGGGACATACTTGGCCTCTACACCGCAGTAACCAAGATCGGTAACACATCAATGACCATACACGTAGAAGCCTGGGTTAGGCGAGACCGCATAGGCACCAGAGAAAAGGTAACAGAGGGCAACTTTAAGTTTGTCGCCTTGGGCGATAATGGCTCACCAAAACAAATACCAGAAGAAGCCGACTTACCTGACTACATGCTTGAACAGTAAGACCAAGTAAACAAAACAAACACTGACACTAAAAAGCCGCGCAATTGCGCGGCTTTTCATTTAGCACAACAGAAAGAGAGCGACTATTTATTAGCCTGCCTTTCTTTTTCCTTGGCGATAACTTCTTCTGCAACGTTAGCAGGGCACGGCATATAGTGCGAGAACTCCATAGAGAACTGGCCACGACCTGAAGTCATCGTACGCAAGCTACCAATATAACCGAACATCTCTGATAACGGCACATCACCTTTAATACGCACACCTGTTACACCAGGCTCTTGATCCTTAATCATGCCGCGGCGGCGGTTAAGGTCACCAATCACATCACCTACGTGATCATCTGGCGTAAAGACATCAACTTTCATTATAGGCTCAAGTAACTGCGCACCCGCTTTTGGAATTGACTGGCGGAAAGCACCCTTTGCTGCAATTTCAAAGGCAATTGCCGATGAATCGACCGCGTGATACGCACCATCATATAGCTCAATCTCAACATCCAATACAGGGAAACCGGCAAGTACACCCTGCTCCATCATGGATTTAAAGCCCTTCTCAATCGCCGGGAAGAATTCTTTCGGTACGTTACCGCCCACAACGCTAGAAGTGAATACAAAACCTGACGCAGGCTCACCCGGCTTAATACGGTAATCAATTTTACCAAACTGACCCGAACCACCCGACTGCTTCTTGTGCGTATAGCTATCTTCAATTGGCTTAGTAATGGTTTCACGGTAAGCCACCTGAGGCTGACCTACTTCGAGCTCAACACCATAGGTACGGCGCAAGATATCCACTTTAATATCCAAGTGAAGCTCCCCCATTCCCTTAAGAATAGTCTCACCTGAATCTTCATCCGTCTCAACACGGAAGGAAGGATCTTCTGCCACCATTTTACCGATCGCAATACCCATCTTCTCAGAACCGCCCTTATCTTTAGGGGCAACAGCAATAGAGATAACCGGCTCAGGGAAAACCATCGCCTCCAGAGTACAAGGATTCTTCGGATCACACAGGGTATGACCCGTCTGAACGTTCTTCATACCGACAATGGCAATAATGTCACCGGCTTGCGCACTATCCAACTCATTACGCTCATCAGCCTGCATTTCAACCATACGGCCAATACGCTCCGTTTTACCAGTAAAGGAGTTAAGAACAGTATCACCCTTCTTTAACTGACCAGAGTAAACACGAACGAAGGTCAACGCACCAAAGCGGTCGTCCATAATTTTAAAGGCTAGAGCACGTAATGGCTCATCAGCAGAAACAGTTGCCACTTCACCCGTCTCATTACCCTCTTCATCAGTCAAAGGCTGAGGATCAACCTCGGTCGGCGCAGGCAAATAATCAACAACCGCGTCCAAAATCAACTGGACACCCTTGTTCTTAAAGGCTGAACCACAGTAAGTTGGGAAAAAGTCCATCGTACGAGTACCCTGACGAATACAACGCTTAAGGTCTTCGATAGAAGGCTCTTCACCTTCCATATAAGCCATCATCAAGTCATCATCTTGCTCAACTGCAGTTTCAACAAGTGCTTCGTGGTATTCATTGACCTTGTCGACCATATCTGCAGGTACATCTTCAACCTTATAGTTTTCTGGTAAACCCGTGTCATCCCAGATATAAGCTTTTTTGGTCAAGACATCAACAACACCAACGAAATCATCTTCAATACCGATAGGCAAGGTCATCACTAGTGGGGTCGCACCCAACACTTTCTTGATTTGCTCAACAACACGATAGAAGTCAGCACCCATACGGTCTAATTTATTGACGAAAATAACACGAGCCACTTCTGACTCGTTCGCATAGCGCCAGTTGGTTTCTGATTGCGGCTCAACACCACCAGAACCACAAAATACACCAATACCACCGTCCAATACTTTCAATGAACGATAAACTTCAACCGTAAAATCAACGTGTCCCGGAGTATCGATAACGTTAAAGCGGTGATTATCCCAAAAGCAGCTCACAGCAGCAGACTGAATAGTAATACCGCGCTCTGCTTCCTGCTCCATAAAGTCAGTAGTTGACTCGCCATCATGCACTTCACCGGTTTTATGAATTTTACCAGTCAGCTTAAGAATACGTTCTGTGGTTGTGGTTTTACCCGCATCAACGTGGGCGAAAATACCAATATTTCTGTAGAGGGATAGGTCTGTCATGAGGTTACTCGTTCATTAAAGAAAATGCACTTAGCATTGGGTAAAAATTGCGCGGGAGTATACAGTAAGTTATTGCTTTTGTAGAGAGGCAATTTAGGCTTTTGGAGCTGTGCTTAAAAAGCCCGGCCTATTTTCATGGGCCGGACCTTAGTACATATATTAGTAACGATGCACCTATCTAGAAAAATGCTGTCGAGGAGACTTATCCTCTAGGCTATTTCGATCATGCTGTAGTCTTTTTTGCGCGGGAATAACGACTCTCTCTGGAGTGATCGGTGACTTTGGAGCCATCTTTAACTCTTGCCTCTTTGGCACAAGCCGAGGATTAACCGAAGGCAAGGTGCAACGAACCACAATGGTTTTATAAGGTGTTTGTACCACACTTTGATTATTTGCCGATAAAATATAGCGGACTTGGAAGCGTTGAGATAGATTTCTCGCGCCCTGATTATCTCCCTGCACCTGAAATGTATTCGCTCCCCCCGCCAGCCCAGTTGCCGCACCTATCTCAGCCCAAGGCTTTAAGTCCACATCAAGCTTAAATTGCTGGTACACAAAGGGCTCTAAATTGACCTCATCTGTCTCAAAACTGAGATTACTATCGCGCACCGTGAGCACACCGATACCATTAAATTCAACCTCAGACCGGAGAGTCGTTGCCACTCTGATTTTACTGGGGCAAATCATGCCCTGATAAGAGACATTATTAATAGGAAACAACTTGATCTGTACTATAGGTTTTTTAGGCACTTCCGATAACGATGACGGGCTCTTATCTCGACAATTCATGTCATACGTTTTCCAAGCCGACTGAAAAGAATGTGATACACCGACCATACGAACACTCCCCACTTCACGACCATTAGGGTTATTGGGAACGTCATACCAATAAGCCTCCATTGCAGTTTTAGAGAGGCCAGTTGTCACGGTTTTAATATCACTTTTATTTCCATTCGTATGTTCATAGCGATATTTAACTTGTGTATTAGGCAAGTTCGTTTGAATCACACTCGATAAATTGACCTTACAACTACCGCCAATAGTCGACTGCTTGATAATCGTTAAGGATGCCTGAGTCACATCCGAACCCAGCTGCAAAGAACCCGCTTGAGATATATCTTGATGCTTTTGACATACAACTTTACCTTTTACAGCAGAATCCATTATCCCGACAAAATTCGTACCCCAGGTGGTCGACCTCACTGTTTCCACACTACCGTAAGTACTGGTATCTAAACTCAAGGTGTGGTTTTTAGAAAAGATTAAATTGTTGTTACTACCCTGTGACCTCAAAGATGCTGCGCGCGAATTACAAGCATTGACCGCAAACTCATTCAGCCGAGCCCGACTAACAAATAAAGCTATTTGCTTATGAATTGACCTCGGGCGCTTCTTTTTCTTTAAGTGGGTATAGCTTTCCTGATAAGCCCCCGCATCCTCGGTGACATCGCGACTACTTTCATGAACATTGACACCATAGGACGAACCCTTGTACGACAATTTCACACTCATCTTCCACGAATTAATACGGCGATTTTTCTTAGCAGATACAGACGCGTCAGCATCAAAACGAATATTTAAGGGGTGCTTATTTTTAGAAATTTCCGTATATTCACTGCCATTAGAGTCAACGTAAATAGTTTGAGCACCAATAATATTGCCTTGAATCGCGCCATTAGCACCGAATGCCGAAAGCGATATTATAAAACCCGCAGTTATTTTTAACGGTACATTTAGCCACTTATAAACCAACATCATTTCTGCCTCTTCGTTATTTAACCTTAGGTCGTAAGCTATCGCCTTGCGGTTCAATTTTTCTTTACCCTAGCAACATCTAGCGCTTAGCTTTAAACCCTGTTGGTCTCGCTCTAGAATCAGCTTGATCAGAAGAGGGAGAACAATTCCATACACTTCCTTTCTTTTTACACAAGGCAAAGGTATGACCTTGCTGACCACATTGATCTAAAGCAGCTGATATCGAATGACTACTACCACATGATGCAGTATCACCCCCTCTTGACTGCCGAGAAGAAAAGGAAGAAATAGGTTTTCTTTTCTCTTTTTGCTTAAAACTTTTATTACGTTGAACGCTATCACTACAACCATACAATTTGGCACAATCCTCATCGTATTTAATGGTTTTCTTGGGCGGGGTCCTAGGGGCGTCATCCACACAGGGTAATACCGCACTATCCGGGTCATAACTACAATCACCCTGAGCAGCTACAGCCATTTGAGAGCCGATCAAAGTCAGCGCCGCCAGTAAAAAAATTGATTTTATTATTTGCTTAATAGACATCACATCTCTCCTTAAAAATGAATTAATCACAAACCCTTTTAAGGGGCTCATTTAGTTTGTCGAAGAGAAAGAACGCATTGTTCAATTGTTTTAGATGTCACCTACAACAAAAAAACAGATTTCTCTAATGACAGGCCATGTTTTAAATTATAAAAACGAGGAAAGTGTAGCGAGGGGTTCAAAAAGATGTGAGTGCCATTTAATATATGGCCATCTATGGTATTTGATATAGATAGAGTATATTAACTGGCAGAGATAGCTTAAAACAGATAGACAAGTAAAGCCGGCGCATTTGGGTTTATTTTTATAGCGGAAGCAGCAACAGACTATATTCACTCGGCTTACAAGAGCGGCATCTCAAACATATCGTGCAACATTTGCATATCAACTTGATCAGCCAAACTCGTCGATTTTTTATCAACAACTAGCTTGGCAGTTTTAAAGAAAAATATGCCCGGACGACTCAGAAAATTAGTAAAAGGGTCGAGATTATCAAAACACAAAAAATAGCTTCGTCCTTCATTCTCGGATACTTGGCTACTTTTGCGATCGGTATCGGTATTATTTTTATTGCCTACCTTACCGTTATTTAGACAACTACCGACAAGCTCACGCTCGCCAGCTGCATGAACTAAAGCTGCAATAGGGATTTTGCGAAGAGAATCCGGCTCAGTGATCACGGGCGCAACAATCTCTAACAAACCTGCTGACGGACACTGCGGGCGAGACACATCCGTTCCCGCAAAGGTCATCAATTTATGGCGAGACAGCGACTCTAAATGCCCCGCCAGATCATCGTCAGCCAAAGAATCATTTGGCAGAAATACACCGTACACACAAAACAAGGGCAAGCTTTGATAATCATCATGCATTTTAACGGATAATGATTGTATACATTCCCTCCTCTGAGACTTTTCCCTAGTGAGAATATGATTTAAAGGGAATTCATGCTCTCGAGCATCAACAATTAATTCAGTATGCTCATTAAATTTAAAACGGGCAAATCGCATTATATTAAATCCAGCGTTCATTTTAGTTGCCACCCCACATTTCAGGATAAGCAAGATGCTATCGGCAACTCTCTTTACGGAATCTGCCCCACTATAGCAAAACAGATAACGAAAAAAAAAGGCCGCATAAGCGGCCTTTTCATACATTTATAGACTAATGATTATTCAATAATCTTAGCAACAACACCCGCACCAACGGTACGGCCACCTTCGCGAATCGCAAAACGTAAACCGTCTTCCATCGCAATCGGGTGAATCAACGTGACTTCCATTTGAATGTTATCACCCGGCATCACCATTTCAACGCCTTCAGGTAATTCACATGCACCCGTCACGTCCGTTGTACGGAAGTAAAACTGGGGACGGTAGCCTTTAAAGAACGGCGTATGACGGCCACCCTCATCTTTTGATAATACGTACACTTCCGCTTCAAACTTGGTGTGTGGCTTCACTGAACCCGGCACACACAATACTTGGCCACGCTCAATCTCTTCACGCTTAGTACCACGCAATAGAACACCCACGTTCTCACCTGCACGACCTTCGTCAAGCAATTTACGGAACATTTCAACACCGGTACAGGTTGTCTTCGTGGTATCTTTAATACCCACGATTTCAATCTCTTCACCGACTTTGATGATACCGCGCTCAACACGACCGGTAACCACTGTACCACGACCTGAAATGGAGAATACGTCTTCGATAGGCATTAGGAATGGCTGATCGATTGCGCGCTCTGGCTCAGGGATATAGCTGTCTAACGTCTCAACTAATTTCTTCACTGCTGAAGTGCCTAGCTCGTTGTCGTCTTCGCCGTTCAAGGCCATCAACGCTGAACCTGGAATGATTGGCGTGTCGTCACCTGGGAATTCGTAGGTGTCTAATAACTCACGCAACTCCATTTCAACAAGCTCTAGCATTTCTGCGTATTCTTCTGAATCAACACCGCCACAATCTTCTGCTAACAAGTCAGCTTTGTTCAGGAATACAACGATGTAAGGTACACCTACCTGACGTGACAATAAGATGTGCTCACGTGTTTGCGGCATAGGACCGTCGGTCGAACCACATACAAGGATAGCGCCGTCCATTTGAGCAGCACCGGTAATCATGTTTTTCACGTAGTCCGCGTGACCTGGACAGTCAACGTGAGCGTAGTGACGTGTAGGCGAATCGTATTCAACGTGCGACGTCGCAATGGTAATACCGCGCTCACGCTCTTCTGGTGCGTTATCAATACCGTCAAAGGCAACGGCATCACCGCCCCATACTTCTGCACAGACGCGTGTTAACGCTGCTGTTAAGGTTGTTTTACCATGGTCAACGTGACCAATTGTGCCCACATTTACGTGGGGCTTGTTACGTTCAAACTTCTCTTTAGCCACTTTTCTATCCCCTTTCGGTATTAAGTTATCGCAACATAAGTTGCAATTGTTTTTTAATTTAAAACTGTAAATTGCTCGCTAACGCTTAGCAATGATTTCATCAGCAACGTTAGACGGTGCTTCTGAGTATTTTTCAAATTCCATGGTAAATGTCGCTCGCCCCTGGGTCGCCGAACGCAAATCTGTTGCATAACCAAACATCTCAGCTAAAGGGACTTGGGCATTGATCACTTTACCGGACACCATATCTTCCATGCCAAGGATCATACCGCGTCGACGATTAAGGTCACCAACGACGTCACCCATATTTTCTTCAGGCGTCACCACTTCTACTTTCATTGTTGGCTCAAGCAATTTAGCATCACCCACTTCAGCCAAGTGCTTCGTTGCCATTGAGGCCGCAATTTTAAACGCCATTTCGTTAGAGTCAACATCATGAAAAGAACCATCGTACAAAGTGGCTTTTAAGCCCAATAAGGGATAGCCGGCTAACACGCCGTTTTTCATCTGTTCTGCAATGCCTTTTTCAACAGCAGGGATATAATCTTTAGGGACAACACCCCCAACAATTTCATTGACGAACTCTAAGCCCTCAGCATTTTCATCTTCTGCTGGCTCAAACTTAATCCAAACATGGCCATATTGACCACGACCACCGGACTGTCGAACAAATTTACCTTCGACATCTGTCGTTGTGGTAATGCGCTCTCGATAAGCCACTTGAGGCTTACCAATATTGGCTTCCACGCTGAACTCTCGACGCATACGATCAACCAGTATATCGAGGTGAAGCTCACCCATACCTGAAATAATCGTTTGACCTGTCTCTTCGTCTGTCTTCACTTTAAAGGAAGGGTCTTCTTGAGCCAACTTACCTAAAGCGATAGCCATTTTTTCTTGATCTGCTTGAGTACGAGGCTCAACCGCAACCGATATAACCGGCTCAGGAAACTCCATACGCTCAAGAACGATTTTTCCGCCTTCCGAACATAAAGTATCGCCCGTTGTCACATCTTTCAAGCCTATGGCAGCGGCAATATCGCCTGCCAAGACTTCTTTAATTTCTTCTCGCGAATTAGCATGCATTTGCACCATGCGGCCAACACGCTCTTTTTTCTGTTTAACAGAATTATAAACTGCTGTCCCACTTTCTAACTTACCGGAATAAACGCGGAAAAAAGTCAAGGTCCCAACAAAAGGGTCTGTCGCTATCTTAAAGGCAAGCGCAGAGAAAGGAGCATTATCATCCGCTTCTCGAGTGGCTATGGTTTCACCGTCATCGAGAGTACCCTCGATGGCTTTTACTTCTTGAGGCGATGGCAAATATTCAATGACTGCGTCGAGCACAGCTTGAACGCCTTTATTTTTAAAGGCTGAGCCACCAAACACTGGCACAATCTCATTCGCCAAGGTACGTTGACGAATACCTGCTTTAACTTCCTCTTCACTCAGCTCACCGCCTTCGAGGTATTTATCCATCAATTCGTCATTCGCTTCAGCTGCCGCTTCTACAAGCTGCTCACGCATAGCTTCGCAGTCACTTAACATATCACTTGGAATGTCAGCATAATCAAATGTCATGCCCTGATCCGCTTCATTCCATAAAATGGCCTTCATCTTAATCAGGTCAACGACACCTTTGAATTCATCTTCCGAGCCTATCGTCATTTGCAAAGGAACAGGAGTCGCATTCAATCGATCTTTAAGCTGGCCAACCACTTTAACGAAATCGGCGCCGGCTCGATCCATTTTATTCACGAAGACCATACGCGGAACTTCGTATTTATTCGCTTGGCGCCATACCGTTTCAGTCTGCGGCTGAACGCCAGAGGAACCACACAAGACAACAACGGCTCCATCGAGTACGCGCAGAGAGCGCTCTACCTCAATAGTAAAATCCACGTGCCCCGGGGTATCGATGATATTAATACGATGCTGATCAAACTGCTGCTGCATACCTGCCCAAAAACAAGTGGTCGCTGCCGATGTAATCGTGATGCCACGCTCTTGCTCTTGCTCCATCCAATCCATGGTGGCAGCACCGTCGTGCACCTCACCGATTTTGTGAGACAAACCGGTATAAAACAGCACGCGCTCAGTCGTTGTGGTTTTACCCGCATCAACGTGCGCCACAATACCGATATTACGATAACGTGCTATGGGTGTTTTACGAGCCAATTTGCCTCTCCAATTAATATCTTTCTTTAGTAACGTGTCGATCATACGGGAGCCTTTATCGGCCCGCACATCCTACACACTCCAAAATTGCTCCTGCATCTTGGCAGCTACCGCATCCTGCTATCGCTAAGCACCTATATCCATATAGGCAATATACCTCCCATCCCTGGGAGACATAAAAAAGGCAGCATTAAAGCTGCCTTTTATGACATTCAAATAACACTTAGAAACGGTAGTGTGAGAACGCCTTGTTAGCTTCTGCCATGCGATGAACGTCTTCACGTTTTTTCACTGCAGAACCTTTACCTTGTGATGCATCTAACAACTCACCGGCTAAACGAGCAGCCATAGATTTCTCACTACGCTTACGCGAAAACTCAACCAACCAACGCATAGCCAAAGCTTCACGACGGGCTGGACGAACCTCAACAGGAACTTGATAAGTTGCGCCACCGACTCGTCGAGCTTTTACTTCGACTAGTGGTGCGATAGCTTCTAATGCTTCACCGAAGACTTCCAAGGCTTCTTTATCTGCCTTGTTACCTACGATATCTAACGCACCATAAACGATACGCTCAGCGACGGCTTTCTTGCCGCTAATCATTAGAATGTTCATAAATTTTGCTAATGTCACATTACCAAATTTAGGATCTGGTAATATCTCGCGTTTCGCGACGACTCTTCTTCTTGGCATGTTAAATAGCCTCTTAGTGGCCTCGGCCTCAGTTTCAGGTTAACTCTAAGACAATCAGTTTAAATTGATACAATCTAAACGTGCTTAGCCTTACTCTTAGTTGTGTCTAAAAAACATTCTCTTTACTTGAAAGAGAATTAAGCGCCTTACTTAGGACGCTTAGTACCGTATTTAGAACGACCTTGCTTACGATCTGCAACACCAGAAGTATCCAGACTACCGCGAACAGTGTGATAACGAACACCAGGCAAATCTTTTACACGACCGCCACGGATCAATACAACACTATGTTCTTGCAAGTTATGGCCCTCACCACCGATATAAGAAGTCACCTCAAAACCATTGGTTAGGCGCACACGGCAGACCTTACGCAAAGCAGAGTTTGGCTTCTTAGGAGTAGTAGTATAAACACGAGTGCAAACACCGCGTTTTTGAGGGTTAGCCTGCAAAGCAGGTACATCGCTCTTTTGTACTTTACGTTTTCTAGGCTTACGAACCAATTGGTTGATCGTTGCCATGAATAAACTCCAAAGATATTCATTGATACCGAATGTGGCTATCTATCCCTATCAGAATAGAGCAGCAATAAACGATATCACTTAGTTAAAATAAAAAGACAATAAAGTCCACCCCTAGAAACAGGGGTGGCGCATTGTACGGATAGTAGGGGTGTACGTCAACAATAGTGCGGTTAATTTATGAAGGTTTATTATTGATCAATACGGCTTTCAGGCCATATCGACGGGTAAGCATTAACAACACCAGCATTGCCAACATCCACAAACCAAGAGAACCGCCACTCTCACTAGAACTAGAAGAACCGCCTGAACTAGAACCACCCGATGATGACTCAGACCCACTTTCATCTCCCGAGTCACCAGAAGAGGTTTCAGTACTCATAAAACGGTCTATCTGCAGTAAATATTGCTGTAAATCACTACGCTCAGACGACGATAAACTCGCCGCAACCACGTGAGCATTAGCAGAGGACACATCATCAGCATTACTGATTGTAATATCGTCTATTAAGATATTTTCTGCTGAACTACTTTCATCCATCCAAAGACGTATCGTATTACCGCTACCTGCGGACAATGTTACCGCTACGGATGACGAATCCAGCAATGCTGCATCCCTACCTTCAACACGAGGAACAGCTGACAAGGATATTAGAGGCGCCTGATCTGAACTACCGACAACCCAAACTCCTACTGCAGCCGAGCCAGACAGGGAACCATAACGAATCCTGACGAGAGCCTCGCCACCTGAGCCGCCATCAACATTTTCAATATCGATAAAGCCGTCTGCACGAGTCACCCTAAGGCCTCGGCCAGACCTCAAATATGAGAAACCGCTACCACGCTGAGACACAATCGAAGCATTGCCAAAGACGGTTCTTTCAGCCTGATACACTGTGCCACCAACAGTAGAAAATACATCTTCCAAGGTTTGAGCGCTACCATCGTGCAGGTAAGGAGCACTGTCAAAAACACTGAGTAAAGAAGGTGTTTTTAAACCAGGGATAGATTCGCCCAAGCGGCTTCCAGAATAAGTTCGCAAGGTACCCACATCATGCACCAAACCATCGGTCAGACCTTCACCCGAATGACAATCAGCACAGCCAATTTCATCAAAAGTCTCTCTACCTCTAAGAGCCGCATCGGTCATAGAGCCATCCGCTTGACGATAAGGGCTTTTCGGCAAGGACTCTTCACCCAAACTAGAAACATAAGCGGCCAAGTCATCGAGCTCACCACTGAAGCCTGCCTTAGGCGAACCTAAGGGAGTTGCCCCCTCAAAATCAGCATCATCCATAAACCCAGTGCCTCTAAAGGCGCTACGAATATCATGCTCAAAATCTTGTATCTCATCGAAATTAGCCGTCCAGTGGACATTACCAAATCGAGTACCACTGCGACCCTTCAACGAAATATTATTACGTAGACCTTCGCCCCTACCCGTAAAGTCATAGGTTCGGCCATCATGCCCACCATCAATGTGACATGTGGCACAACTTATATAACCCTCGGCACTCATCTTGCCCGCCAACTGATCAGTTAAACGACCATTTGCGGCATCATAGAAGATACGCTTACCCTCTAATACCGCAGCAGACAATAACTCACTACTCACCGTCGATATTGACTGGTTACTGGCATTGATAAGAGAGCCACTAATATCGACCGCATTAACCGTGCGCTCCATAAAGTTTTTCACGAACAACTGCTCAGAATCATAATCTACACAGACACCTTGCGGCGCTCGCCCAACAGCGATTTGCGCGGAGATAGCCCCTGGCCGCCCCTCATCAATACCCACCGCAAAGACTTGATTGATACCCTGCATACCGACAAATAAAGTAGCGCTATCTTGCGATAGTGTTAAAGATGATGGCGAATCAGAGTTATCAAAGTCAACACGCCAATCGCGAAGCTCTTCTCCATCATTTAAGTCGATAGTCATGCTCATTGTACGAACACTATTATCATCGTCTAGGTCTAAATCCAAACCATTTAATAGACCACGATCAACATTGTCTTTTTTACCGACCAAGTAAGCATAGCGACCATCACCATCTACAATGATAGCGGACAAGTAATTGGGAACGCCGCGACCATTATCAATATCATCGGGGGTCAACTCTTTATCCAAGCGAATGCTTTGGCTCAACGACCAACTCACTGTATTAATATCCCATACCTCACCCCAGTTTTCCGCTGAGATAAAACGAGTCACTAATAAGCGGTTACCGTCTGGCGTTAAGGCTAAGGCTCTTGGTGTTGGCCCCAGTTCAATACGCCCACTCTCTGATAGTGAGCGAGTATTAAATCTAACTACTTCGCCACTGCCATAAAGACTCACATAAGCAGTATTACCGTCTGGGCTCATAACAATGCCAAAAGGTGCAGAACCATAACCGGTTGATAACTGACGCAAACGATTACCTGATTGATCAAACACGTCAACCCGATCTCCATCCATCGAAGTCACCCACACATTACCTCGACTAGAGATTGCTATTGAACGCGGATCTTCAACACCAAAATGCTCAACCGTTACACCCAAACTTTCCGTATCAATCGCTACAACGGAGTTGTTATCTGGGTTAACTGACCAAACATTGCCATCTTGCGGACAATACATTTGACTACTGAAATTACCGGATAAGGAAATTGCTAGAGGGTCTGCAACAGTGATACGCACAGTTTGCAAGGCTGAAACACCCCCACTATTACGCGCTCTGACGTTGATGGTATAAGTACCAACAGAAGAAAACTGGAACGAACGAGAAGCAGTTGTAGACCATGTAGCTGTTTCACCACTTTGCTCAAACTGATACTCAATCGCTTCATTTGAGTCATCCGATGCCACCGCTGAAATAGTAACGAAGTCATTCACCTCTACCGAACCGGTAGGACTAACCGACACATCATCTAGCTCAGGGGGTGCTGGAGCAGGTTCTGGTTCAGGTGTCGGCTCGGGCTCGGGGGTAGGCTCTGGTTCTGGCGTAGGTTCTGGCTCAGGAGTCGGCTCCGGTTCAGGCGTAGGCTCTGGCTCAGGTGTTGGCTCCGGTTCAGGCGTAGGCTCTGGTTCAGGAGTCGGCTCTGGCTCAGGCGTAGGTTCTGGCTCGGGAGTCGGCTCTGGCTCAGGCGTAGACCCCCCATCAATTTGGTTACCCGTAGAGAAACGGAAGCTATAGTTCTCCATAGCATTACCAGCCGCATCACGAATACCGCTAGTTAAGCGCAGTTCATATGTCGTATTAGGCTCCAAATCATTGACTGGGGTAATAGTTAAAAAGCCTGTATGCGATAAAATATAATCAACACGTACTGCGCTGCCACCAACTTCTGTTAACGTTAAAGTTTGGTTAGAACCCAACTCCGGCGTTTCAGTAACGATAATTGTTTGTGACTGTAAAGTTTCTGGAATATGCAAGCCAAGCGGTAAATTAACTGGGTAGTTAGTCTGATTCGCTCGAGGAATATGATAAGAAACATATGGGGCTCGGGTATCAGGAGCAGATTGATGAACCCATATACCTACACCATCAGAGCGAGGAGAAGGAAAAGGATAGCCCCCCGTAAGCAACAAATTACCCAAGGGGCGAGAATACTGGCTAGTTTCAACTAATTCATCTCGACCAACATCCAGCATAAGCTCAGTTTCACAGGTTTCGATATTAACCTTAAAGCGCTCGGAGAAAATATACTCATCCTGAAACCCCACATACATAGGGTCTGCATCGGCAGTATCTGGAGAGTAGTTAGACTGAAAATTCTCCGTACCGTAGGCAATATTACAATGTAAACGTAAATTAGACGGGTCTGAAAAATCAACGACCTGAATACCCGCAAATGAATTGGTATTAGCATCACTGTATCGACGAGCGAAAACAATATACTGGCCGTATATTTCACTCCAATAGCCACCAATGCCGCCTTCAGAGGCCGACGTATTGAAGACATCCAATAATCTTGGGTTAGACGGGTCTGAAATATCGTAGGCCGCGACACCTGTTAATGATTGATCAGATGCGTACAAAAGAACATTACCCATCACATGCGAGAAACCAACCACACCCGTCTGACCAAGGTGATCCCATTCCGCCAATCTCTGGCCATCGAGCTCAATAAATGCATTACCGCTGACGGTGTTATAAGTCCAGAAAGAGCGAACATTCCAAGGAGCATAAAGACCAGGACGACTCCAAGTAGAGAATGGACCGCGCCATTGGGAGATACTTAAGTTGCCAGAATCATCAACACTAATCGCGCTATCATTCTCCCAAGAGCCACCCCTTAGGTAGACTTGATTTCCCCTTTTGATCGTACCGTGAGCATCCATAGGGTGAAAGGTTTGTTCAAACGTAGCTACTTGCCTAGGATTTTGAGGGTCAGAAAAGTCCCACGCACGAACCAACAAGTCATCCGATGATTCACTTCCAGGGCCTTCTGGCCAAGTAATCACATAACCACCCAAATACTCGATGACAGCAGTTCGGCCCATTTCTTGACCAATGGGACCCTGAACCAGCGAGCCCGGCGTAGACTGAGAAGTAACAGGAAAACCTTGAGCAAAAGTGAGAGCCGAAGCCGATAAAAACACCAGCAAACCAAATAAACGCGATGCGGCTGGTAGTACAATCGATATCTTATTCATACGTCTTATTTGACCTAAGGATAGTAATGGGGGGAATAAAACTACTGGATATGTAAATCAAGCTTGGTACATAGTCAGATTTTATCAAAGTCTGACTATTCAAAACGTGAACCTCATCATCATCTGCGTCTTCATTTTATTAATTTTATTAACTTGGTCACACTTTAAGGCCACATTTGAGCTGCCAATCAAGTACAGCTCAAGTTGCAGGGCACGCATAATATTCGAAATAGACCATGAGAGCTAGAACTTATAGGAAATATCATAGACAGCCGCAATACCTGTCGACCTCAAAATACCTTATAATCAAGCGCGATTGGTTATCGATCTTTTGCCATTGATTGCCTATGCTTAATTGTCACTCTTTTCAACAACTGGATGTACCACTATGGAAGAAGCTAAAGCCACCTCTCACAACATAGGGTTTGTTGTCATTGGTAGAAATGAAGGCGAGCGGCTAAAAACTGGGCTAAACGCAATTCAGGCAATCTGCCCCCAAGCACCGGTTGTTTATGTTGATTCTGGCTCAACTGACGACAGTGTCGCTTTTGCGAACACAATCAACATTAACACCGTCGAACTAGACATGAGCATACCCTTTACTGCCGCGCGTGCACGCAACACTGGTTTTTTAACTCTATTGAAGCAACACTCTGACATAGAGTATGTACAATTTCTTGATGGCGATTGCGAACTATTATCCGGCTGGATCGATACCGCCGTAAACTACCTTACTGAGCATAAAGATATCGGTATCGTCAGTGGGCGCCGTAGCGAGCGTTTTCCAGAGGCTTCTATTTACAACCAGCTCATCGATATTGAATGGAATACACCGCCGGGTGAAATACTGGCTGTACTGGGCGACATGTGCGTCAAAGTAGAGGCATTCGAGCGCATCAATGGTTTTAACGAAACGATTATTGCCGCAGAAGACGATGACTTTTGCCTACGAGCACGCCGAGCGGGCTACCTTACCTACCGCATTGATGCACCTATGAGTAAGCACGACGCTAACATTATGACACTATCACAATGGTATCGACGCTCCAAAAGGGGCGGACACGGTTATGCGAATATTCATCACTTGCACGGCAAAGGGCCCGAGCATTATTTTAAACGTGAAATCAAAAGCGTACTATTTTGGGGAGCACTCATCCCAAGCGCCTTCGTTTTATTCCTGTTTCTCGCTCCAGTACTTAGCTTGATGATCCTGTTAGCTTACATTGCCTTCATCAGTAAAACCATTCTGAGGCGATGGCGTTTAGGCGACTCACCACGCACGGCTATTGCTTATGGGCTGCTTATTTTTTCTGGAAAAGTATCAGAATTTATGGGCATGATTCAGTATTGTAAAAACCATCTACTATCACGCAAACATCAACTCATTGAGTATAAATAACTAATATGACTACCTCATCTTATCGCGCCGCCATTTTGGGCGCCGGTTACATTTCTGACTTCCACTCAAAAGCGATTGCAAAACAAGCAAACAGCCAGCTGGTTGCTGTTTGCGATATGAATGAAACGGCAGCCAAACGTTTAGCTGCCGAACACAATGCATCGGTTTATACCGATCTAGATAAAATGCTAGAAGAAGCCAAGCTTGATGTAGTTCATATCTTAACCCAACCTGACAGCCATTTTTTTCTGACAAAAAAAGTGCTTGAAGCCGGCTGTCATGCCATTGTCGAAAAACCTGTTACAGTCAATTCAAAAGAAGCGGAAATATTAGCGGCACTAGCAAAGGAAAAAAATGTTTCTATCGCAATCAATCACAACTTCGTTTTCTCAAGGCCCTTTAATGCACTACGTAATATTTTAGATGAAGGCACTCTAGGCCCATTAAAATCCATTCGCGTAGTATGGAAAAAAGCATTGCCACCTATTAATGTTGGCCCTTGGAATTTGTGGATGATTCGCGAGCCAGGTAATATTTTATTCGAAACCGGCTCACATTCACTCTCTGAATTACTGGCAATTGTAAATAAGCCAACAATAAATACTGTCGAAGCTAGGCTCCCTAAAACCTTACCGTCCGGCTCACTATTTTATCGACGCTGGAACATTACCGCTGCCGAAGGCCCTATTAGCATCCAAATTGATACTGCTTTTGACCAAGGCTACGAACAACACTTTGTCGAAGTCGAAGGTATGTTTGGTGTTGCGAAAGCCGATATCGAGAACGATATCTTTACCCTAGACCAACCAACAGGTCGAGCTTATGACTCAGAGCGCTTTCATATTAACCTCAATACCGGCTTAGCTCGCGCTCGCCAAGCATTTAGAACCTATAGCAGCTATATCGCCTCAAAATTTTTACCCTCGGCAACTGGCGCTCCTTATGAAACCAGTATGTTAAACGGCATACAAAATTGCTATCTAGAGCTATCAGGTGAAACCAAACGAATTGAATCCAGTATTGATTATGCGATATCTATAGCCAAAACAGCGGAGTCAATACAAGCGCAACTCCCGAAAGAAACCAATAAGACGATAGCTGGATCTCCCATCCCCGAAACAGTTAACGAACCCAAGTTGGACGCAACGACATTAATAGTAGGTGCCTCTGGCTTTATCGGAAAACGCCTACTGATCGCCCTTCAAGAGAAAGGAGTAAACGTTAGAGCAATTGTGCGTAATGCATCATCACTGGTTGGCGTTGACATAAAAGACAACTGTGAAATTATGGTTGGTGATTTTCGCAATCAAGACATCATGGAAAAAGCATTACAGGGAATTGATAATGTATTCCACCTCGCTGTTGCTCATGGTAATAGCTTAGAGGGCTATTTAAAAGCAGACGTGGAACCCACAAAGAAATTCATAGAACAATGTACAGCACATAAAATTAAACGCTTTATTTATACCGGCACAATTGATTCACTTTATCTCGGCCCTGGGGCGGGAAAAATTAAAGAGAGTGATGGTATTGATGAGCAAATAGAACGCCGCAATAATTATGCTCACAGCAAATCCATTGCTGAAGCGCATCTCAATCATTTATTTAAAACTGAAAACTTCCCTGTTGTTATTGTACGACCGGCCATAGTATTGGGTGCTGGCGGCCCAATTAACCACGTTGGCGTTGCCAATTGGTCTGGGCTCGGCCTATGCTCTTTCTGGGGCGATGGAAAGCACAACCTTCCGCTTGTTCTAGTTGACGATATTGTGAATGGACTTATCCTCGCAATGGAGACAGAAGGGATTGAAGGCAACACCTATAACTTATCTGCTGAACCTTGTATTTCGGCAGAAGATTATGTCACAGAGGTTGAGGCCGTATTAGGTAGCAATATTAAGAAAACATATACCCACTATCTCAAACACTATGCCGGCGACATGACAAAATGGTTGATTAAAATACTCGCACGCCACCCAGATTCTAAACGCCGGCCGTCAATTCGTGATTGGCGTTGTCGTGAGCAACACGCTAGTTTTGACACATCTAAAGCTACACAAGACCTCGGCTGGGAAGCCTGCAATGATAGAGAAACTATTATCGAAAAGGGAATACGAGAGCCCGCTAGGTTGTTTTTGGAGAGCTGATGTTTTGAAGCTGGTTTTTTAAAGAACTAGTGAAAAATTGTCTTTAAAACAGTTAAAAGCCTTTTTTGGAAAAAAAAACTATTATGAAAATTGCAATTACTGGCGCCAACGGTTTTATTGGCAGACATGTGGTTTCTGAAGCTTTAAACCAAAACTTTGATGTGCTTGCCATCACACGCCAAGCCAAAGAAAGTTATCTGGCTAATTTTTTGGTCGATCATCCCGAAACCAATATTGATCGCTTAGATGTTAGAGAATGCAACTTATATGAAAGCAAAGATATCAATGAGACTTTAGCTGGTTGCGATAGCGTCATTCATTTAGCCGCCGCAATGGAGGCAGGGGATGACGCACACAAAAAAACGCTAGCAATAACAAAAAATATTATCGATGGCATTAATCACAACAATATTAAAACGTTATTACTGGTTAGCAGCATTTCCGTCTTGGACTACATCCAGCAAAACGCGAACGCTACCATTGATGAAAAAACACCATTGTGCAATGACGATAGCGCGATGGGGCATTACGCCATTATGAAACGAGATCAGGAAAAATTATGCCAACAATGGCAACGAGAAACAGGCAAACAATTAATCACGGTTAGACCCGGCTTAGTTTATAGTGATCAACAGCTATCTGATTCACATGCGGGCTTTATTAAAAAAGGAGTGGGCATTACCGTTAAACATGAGGGGCAAGTACCTCTCATAAGAGTAGACCAAGTAGGTAGAGAAATTGTTCTTTTGTTGAGTCATAGCGTATTCGCAAAAGATATCTTTCACTCAATAGGCCGCCCCCCCATATCTCAGCATGACTATCTAGAACAACTCAAACGGCAAGATATACTCAAATTTTCTCTTCCTTTACCTTGGAAAACTTATGACTGCCTTGGACAGTTAATCAGATGGCTCCTAACAAAAGCAAAAAAGGAAGATAAGGTTCCCGATAGCTTCAAGATCAACAGTATCGCTGCCCGGCAAAAGCCTTTCATATTTAGCTCAAATAAAATTAGTCAACTTCTCAAATAAAGGATAGCTTGTGCGCCTAGCTTATTTTACAAATACTTACCCAAGAGCAACCGACACCTTTATTCGCCGCGAAGTGATCGGCTTACGCGAAAGAGGCTTTGAAGTGCTCACTTTTTCAGTAAGAAAAACGGGCGCTGATCACGATGTCGATGACGAGGTGATTAACGAGAAAAAGAATACGCACTATTTGTTGCCTTGCTCTCCACTTGCTTTAGCCAAATGCCATTTAAAAGCACTTTCTTCTGAGCCCAAGGCTTACTTTAAAACGCTCTGGCTAGCCCTCAAAACATCTAGGCCTGGAATCAAAGGGCACTTGTTACAGTTTATCTATTTTATTGAAGCGATATTGCTCGCCGAACTGGTTGAAAAGCATAAAGTAGAACACTTACACAATCATTTAGGCGACAATAGCGGTACGGTCACCTTACTCGCCGCTCAGTTTTCCAATATCACCTACAGTATCAGCATTCACGGCCCACATATCTTTTTCGATGGCCTACACTGGGCCCTTGATGTCAAAACAGCACGCTCTAGCTTTATTTCATGCATCGGCCATTTTTGCACAAGCCAAATGATGCTATATACGAATAAAGAAGATTGGGATAAATTTAAAATCATCCGCTGTGGTATAGACCCTCAACAATTCTCTTACAGAGCCCCCTCAAAAACAATTAAAAAACTAGTTTATGTGGGTCGCTTATCTGCAGAAAAAGGAGTACCGGTACTATTTGATAGCCTAAAACTCCTACAATCAAAAAATTATGAGTTTGAGCTAACACTATTGGGTGATGGTGATGCCAGACAACAACTTGAAGCAGCAGCGATCGAATACGGCATTAAAGATAAAGTGAAATTCGCAGGCTTTGTCGACCAAAAAACCATTGCGGAGACACTGAACTCTAGTGATATATTTGTACTGCCAAGTTTTGCTGAAGGTATACCCGTTGCGCTAATGGAAGCCATGGCAATGGGCGTTCCCGTTATCACAACTTACGTAGGTGGCATTGCCGAATTAGTTATAGACAAGGTAACAGGGCAAATGGTTTATCCATCTGATAAGGAAGGGCTAGCAGATGCTATAGCCTATTACATAGACAATCCCGATGCCTGTCAGGCCATATCAAAAAATGCACGCGATAAAGTGGTAGCAGAATTTAACATTGATGACCAAGTCGACAAACTAGCAGCATTATTAAAACAAGCAGATTAAGTAATACGCCGATGAATAACAACTCAACAGAAAACAAAATAGAAACTATCAATATTGCCATTATCGGCTGCGGCTTTGTGGCTGATTATTATATGGCCACATTAAACGCCTATCCTGAGCTCAATATTGTTGGGGCTTATGATAAAAATGATGAGCGATTGAATGTATTTTCTAAACACTACTCACTCAATACTTATTCTTCTTTAGACGAACTACTAGTAGACAACAAAATTACCATTGTTCTCAACCTGACAGATCCCCGATCGCACTATACCGTGTCTAAGCAGTGCCTTGATGCAGGCAAGCATGTTTATAGTGAAAAGCCACTTGCAATGAGCTTCGAAGATGCAGAGGAACTCACAACAATCGCTAAATCAAAAGGACTAGAAATCATCTCGGCACCCTGCAGCGTTTTAGGCAAAGCGGCCAAAACACTATCTCATGCAGTCAGCCAAGGTCTATGCGGCCAAACTAAGCTCGTGTATGCCGAACTTGATGACGGCCTAGTCCACAAAATGGCTTATAAGAAATGGCGTAGTATCAGTGGAGCCCCATGGCCTTACCGTGATGAATTTGAAGTGGGCTGCACCTTAGAGCATGCAGGATATTATCTTACATGGCTGATGGAGATGTTTGGGCCGGTAAAAAGTGTTACTGCATTTTCGGACTGCGTTATTCCTGAAAAAGTAGAGCCAGAACCACCACTATCCCCACCCGACACAGCAGATATCTCATTCGGAATTTTAAAATTTGAGAGCGGTGTCGTTGCCCGCTTAAGTACGACTATTGTCGCCCCTCACGACCACTCTATTCGTATTTTTGGGGATAAAGGTGTTATTAGCCTAAAAGAGTGCTGGGATAATAACGATAAAGTGTATTTTAGAAAGCTCGTAAGGATTAGACGTAAAACATTTCTATCACCTTATCGTAAGACCATCAAACTTCCAGAAACAATACAGGTTAACAAACTAGATAGAGGGAATACAAAAATGGATTTTTTGCTTGGCGTAAGAGCATTAGCAAATAAAGTAAAACACAAACAACGCAGTACTCTCAGCATCGATTTTTGTCTGCATGTTACGGAAGTATCACTTGCTTTACAGAATGCCGGCATTGAATCCAGCACTTACATGACTAAAAGCCGCTTTTAAAAGAGCTGTATTAAAGTGGCTAATAACACTTCAAAAACACCATCCTATAAGAAGCCGGCTAATTCGCGTAGGCTGGCGCTGTATTTTGTAAACGCTGTTCCTGAAAGCCAATATACGCTCTCGAAATAGCCCACAAAAATGTAATATAGAAAGGAACAAAACTGATATCAGAACAGGTCACAATAAAAAACATTGTCATTCCGACCAAAGGTAAAATTAGCCCCTTATGATCAAAGCCCACTACATTCCTCTTCTTGAGAACGCCTTTGATCAGACTAAAAAATATCATTAGATATAAGAACAAACCAACAAAGCCGTATTGCAAAATCACCTGCAAGTACAAATTAGTCACATCAATAATACCCTCTCCCTGCAAACTATTTGCTAAGCTCTGATTATTCCAAAAATCAATTGAGCCTAAAATCGGGTTCTGAGAAATAGCATCTAAAGAATTGAGTATTAACTGATATCGATAGCCGAACGAATCATGATCATCTTCCAACTGTGAAAAACCAAACATCGCAAAATAGCCAACTGCCGCAGGAACAACGATAACCGCAGCAATATTCGTCAAAAACTTAATCGTTTTATGAAAGCTGAAATAATAGATAATAAGAATACCCAACAATACAGCAAGAATACCGCCCTTAGAATCAGTAAAGGTCAGTGCCAAGGTATACAAACCCATCAAAATCATTGCTGGAAAGAAACGTAAGATCTTCTTCTTCCAAAAGAAAAAGCACGTAACAATAGCCATAGAAATAAAATGTGCGAAGCCCAATGTCTGAAACATCGGTCCACCACCAGTCCGTATAATACCACTACGACTATAAGGTACTAATGCCACAGGGTCGTACTGCACCTGCAATGAAAAAAGTATTTCTGAAAAGAAACGCCACCACATTAACGATTCAATAATGGCAAAAAAAGAAAGAAATGCTGCGCTAACCAAAAAACCACAAAAAAGCCAACTTAAGGATTGAGAGCTAACGACATAACGACTAATAACAAAATAAGGAATACCAAAGTCGACCATGACATTCACGAGCTCTCTAACCATAGTGGTAAAGCTACCCAACCTATAAGTCATAAGTCCTGTGAGAATAATAAAACAAAGGAAGTAAAAATCTGATGACCGAAAACCACCGCCTTGGCTCGCAGGTTTTGAAAAAGCCTGAAAAAACAACGGCAAGAAAAGAGCTACAACAACAACGCGCAGATAAGACAGTTCAAAAAGATAATTTAAGCCCGGGAAAGGAACCAAGAAACCCTGTAGGGGTAAGGCAGGCATACATGCAACATACAAAAAAACTTTAGCCTCAGGAGGCTGATCTTTTATATAAACCGCATACATTATAATGACAGCGGCCAACACGGCCATATTCGTAAAAATAGCAACCGTTGTTAAAGCCATCCACAGCACAGTAATCTTAATAACGACTTTTCTATCAAAACCAAAACAGCAGGCTAAGCCGCCTAGGAATAAGCAGCCAATAATGATGATATATGCAGTTAAAACAGGACCCATAATAAAATACTATAGTGACTTCATTATCGCAGGTAGAGACAGAAAGTTTTTAAAATACCGAATGGCTAAACGACGGGGGTTTTGAGCAATTCTATAAACCCACTCCAAGTGCATTTTTTGCAATATAACAGGAGCTCGCTTTTCAGCACCAATAATAAATAAAACCGACGCCCCTACACATAAGCCTACGCCACCAACACTTCCAGATAAAGCGAGTTTATTAGCCAGTACCTCCTGACGAGGAGAGCCGACACTAAAGAAGACATAGTTCGCATTTATTTCAGATATGCGCTCAATCAAGGCAGTCACTTCATCGGGCTTATTAATAAACCCCATAGAAGGATTAATGTGCTGTATATCCAAATGAGGGTACATATCTCTTAAGCGATCGATGTAATGTTCTTCTACCCCTACAATTAAAATTTTATCTTTTTCTTTTAGCACTTCCCCAAATAAAAATGCCGTTAAACTACTACCAGGTATAACTTCTTTTACTCTTTTGCTTTTTAATCGCAGCAGTTTATCCAGAATACGGCTATCACACAAAGACAGGGCTGCTTGACGGTATATCGAATGCAGGCATTGAGCCTCAGGCTTAGCAGTGGCCAATCGCTCCATATGATCGATATTGGGCGTAACCACATAGGAAAAACTCTTTTGTTGCGACAACACTTTAATTTGTTCGACAGCATCAAAAAAAGTGATGCTATCAAAGAAAATATTGGCAGATCTAATTCTATTACTATCGTCCATTTCGCCTTTATATACACCCATTATGTCGCTACTTCCTTGATGTTTTATTCCAGTCTTTACGTCTATCGGTAAAGAATTTAAGATAAACAGAAGCACTTTTTAATCTAGATAGTAGACCTGAAAAGAGTTCTTGCAGAGATACAATTTTCCTTCCCTCAAATAGCCATGCCATCATCAGCGCCAAGACCATTAACATGACAGAGGATACAGATAAGATATATAGCTTAGTATCACCAAGAATAGTTAGAAAAAGCGACAACATCAATACAGCAACATTGATCATCAACAGCAAAATCAATGGGGGAATCAGCAATTCAAGACAAATAAGCAATAGGTTAATATCGCGTTTTTTAAAAAATTCTCTCAATAAAACAGGGACATACAAGAAAATCATCTCGATATGACCATGTATCCATCTCGATTTTTGACCAGCTTCGAGGCTTTCCGTCTCAGGAAAACGGCTCCAAACAAGCGCATCAGGCAAAAACTTAGGGGCCGAGCCTGCAACAGCAAGATCTAAACCTAACTTCATATCTTCTACAATACAGCCTGTAGCAAGTTCCATTTCATCTAACATCGAGGCCGGAAATGCCATACCAGTACCCATCAAATGACACGGGCCCTTTAAGGTAAGCAGGCCCAAGGGCCGGAGCTTGTTTTTAATGACCCAAGCGAATTCAGATACTTTTTGTGATATTGATGCGTCGCTTGAACTACCATGCATCAAATAAAGACACTGGATTGGCCTAGATGTTCTTATCGTCTCAGCAACTAGACTATCTCTACAGCCCGACTCCAAGATGCAATCAGCATCAACCATCAAAATCGCACCAAAACTCTTATCTTTAATATAGCTAAGAGCAAAATCTAGGGCGTAGCCTTTACCTTTTCTATCATGGTCATTGCGCTCGATAACTGTGACATTGTACTGCTCTGCAATCTGCTTCGTATTATCCGTACAATTATCGGCCACCACGACTACTTCATCGCCCTGACGCAACTGAGGCAAAATTGAGTTGATAGTAGCCTCTATAACATCTTCTTCGTTATGGGCAGGAATTAATATTGCGGCCGTAGTAGAGGAAGCTTCTGGCTCAGAGCTAAGACTGATTGATCGCCGCTTTAAGGCAAAGCAGGCGACTAAAATTTCTATCAAAAAAACGAGTGTAAGCAAAGCGACAAAGCCGGATATTATCCACATCAACGCAACGATAATATCCAATTTACGAGCCTTTCATATCAATACTGTACCGTTGCAACATTATGATTTGGCATTTGTCGCATAACCATACTCACTATAGGCGGTGTAAGCACTATCGTATTGGCCTGCCTTGCTGAGATCCACTTGGTTAAGAACAACACCCGTAAGGGGCGCATTAACTGTACGTAACGTTTTAATGCCTTTTGTCACAACACCAACCGGCGTCGAGTTAAACTTGACGATATAAATAAGGGAATCAGCGTAAGACGATAAAATCTGCGAATCACTCACGGCGTGTACTGGCGCAGAATCAATCACAATACGATCATACGTTTCTTGCAATGATGCTAACAACTCTTTGAACTGCTTTGATCCAATCAACTCAAGAGGATTGTCAGGAATAGTTCCCGATACAATGACATCGATCTCTGAGTCAGGTAAGCGGTGAATACAGTCTTCAACACTGGCCTTACCCGCAATAATATTTGATAAGCCCATCGTCGACTTAGATAAGCCTAAGGCTTTGGACATGGTCGGTCGCCTCATATCCGCATCAATCAAGACCACCTTTTCCATCTTGCCTAAGGCTTCTGCGATATTGAGCGAAACGGTCGACTTACCTTCTCCGGGCACAGAAGAGGTGACTACGATCGTTTTAAACGGTTTATCGAGACTAGAAAGAACTAAACTTGTCCTAATCGTTCGTATTGCCTCGGCAAAGCCACTCTTATCTGTTTTATTCACAAACGCCCTAAAGGCAAAATCACTTTTGTTGGATTTATCTAAAGGTAAAAAGCCCAACATAGAAGCTTTAAGCTTGTTCTCAACATCATCGGATGTACGTACAGTAGAATCCAATAAATCCAGTAATACAATAAAACCAACCACTAAGGCACCTGACAGGACAAAAGCCGCTACAACGAATTTGGCTTTATTAGGGCCAACAGGTTCAATCGGCGGTAAGGCTTCATCAATCACTCGCGCAGGCGGCTCTTCAATTTTGCTCGACTCATCAGACTCTTTTCCGCGACTTAAAAATAAATCATAAAGCTGTCGGTTTGTTTCCACTTCCCTTTCTAACTCACGGAGTCGAACCTCTTTACGACTAACATTTTGTAAACGGCCCCGAGTCGAGTTAATCTGACTGGATAAGGCTTGCTCCGCTCTTAAAGCAGCTTGGTAATTGGCATAAATACCCTGCGCAACCGAACGCAAGCGAGAGTTTAATTCACTCGCCGATTCTCTTTGTGTGGACAAAGCAGCCTGCATGGAAGGGTGTTGCTGACCATAGCGTTGACTGAGTTCCGCAACACGTAAATCCGCTGTACTTTTAGCTTCCACCAAACGCTGAATAATACGATTATTTAAAATAGTAGGAATAGCGAGTAACTCACCCGTCGATAAGCTTTCATAATTTCGTACTTGATTATAAATAGATTGCGCCTCGGTGCGTCTTTGGCGAGCATCGACATAATCTTCCCTTAGCTGGGCTAATTCTGCCGCATCTAAAGTACGTACGCCCTGCACATCGACTAATTGCTCCGCCTCTCTATACTCTTGGAGTCGTTCTTCAGATGCTTGTAGGTTTGTTCTCAACTCACCAAGGCGATCACTTAGCCAAGACGTGGCTTTTTTAGCCGTCGATAGGCGAGCTTCTAAGTAGCTTTCTATATAAGCATCCGCCATCGCATTCGCAATATCAGCAGCTAGATCGGCATCATGAGACTTGTAACTGATCTTAACAAGGAAAGTACCAAACAAAGGTTCAACTGTCAGGCTCTTATCAAAATTTTGAATTATCTTTCGGCGGATTTCCTTTTCAGCTTCTTCGTCATTAAGATCAAGGACACTTTCTTCATCGCCCTTAGAAAAAGCAAAAATATCGAGCCATGATTTTTTATCTTCGGCTTGGCGTGGGTCGTACTCAGGGTGAGTAGTGAGAGCTAAACGGTCTACCACTTTTTCCGTTAAGGCTCTAGAACGAATAATCTCATATTGCGTGGCGAAGTATTCACGATTCTGTGCGTTAGGGGTTTGGACATTCTGCAAACCAGCAATGTTATTGGTATTCGTCTCAATCATAACAGTAGTATCAGCTTGATATACCGAGCGCATCGGCTTTACCAAAGCGATAACAATTGCCGTGACCAACACCACAAAGGCAACAATCTTCCACTTATTGTGCATCAGCAAACGGATGTAGTGGCTAATATCAATATTTTCACTATTACCTTGAGTAGAGCCAAAAGGTGAGCTTGCTGTTTCCATGTTTAAATCCAATAGTTACCTAAAAATCGCTAGCTTCATTCACTAGCTGTTTTAATAATATAAATACGAAAAAAAGAACAGTTGATGAATTTAGAAAAAGCGTCTCTGCACAGTAATAACATCACCGGGCTTTAACACGTAGTCAAGTGATACCTTCACAGGCTTTGAGCTTTGAGCGCCCTCAGATACAACATAAATACGTGTTCGAGAGGCACGATCAGTAAAGCCACCCGCTAATACCACGGCCTTACCGACGGTCAGACCTGGTTGAAAAGCAAAATCCCCCCCCTGAGCCACTTCTCCGCCAACATAAATCTGCCTAAACACATTCATTGAGACGCTGACTTTAGGGTCTACTAAATAGCCTTGACTTAACTTCTCGGTCAGCATTTGCTGAATCTCAGACAAAGTCATACCGAGAACGGTTAACTGCCCTAAATAAGGGTAGCTAAATGTACCCCCATCGTTTAGTAACACATCCATCGTTAATTCACTTTCACCTGTCACAGCAATACTGACAGTGTCTCCCGCACCAACGCGGTAATCTCCAGTGTTGGCTTTGGCCACAGTGGTATTAGCCGAGGCGGCAGCTGCGCTTGGGCTGCTGCTATCAATAGTCTGTCCAGTACCACCACAGGCGGATAGG
>JBOEGR010000002.1:4217-27463 GCA_050633525.1 Cellvibrionaceae bacterium | reverse complement strand
GGCGCGGTTACTTTTGTAATTACTCCATGCTGTTTGTTGCTCCCCGCTAAAAAGCGCGCTTCTCGACGATAGCTGTTCTAGGCGCTCGCTATTGGTCTTCCACCTCTTATCGAAATTATTCTTAAATTTTATGTCGCCAGACAGTAAGTAAGCCCGAATATTGGCCAGACCTAGGGCAAATGAACCTCGACTATCGGCCATCAGTTTTAGTGCGGCTTTTCGTTCGGGTGTCGCAGGGAGTGTGTTTTCTATGTCAATCATTGCGGTAATGGCTTTAACGACTTTTCCTGCAGCAGGTGCGGCTTTGGTCAGTAATATATTAATAGATTCAATGTTTTCGGGTGTATGAGAAATAGCTTCTACTTCTTGCTGTGCCTCTCTAAACACTTCTATGAGCTGTTTCATCTCATCTAAACGCGCATTGTTGCTAGTATCAGTCCAAGAGAGAGATAAGCTCTCATAATCCGCAAGCATCTTATCAATTTTGGCCCAGCCTGCAGCGCGCTCGGCTTTAAACTTTTCTGCTTTTGCTTCAGATTCACCCCCTAAGATCATGTAGCCGCGTAAACCTGCTAAGGATAAGTCGATACCATCCAATAGCTTTTCACCTGTCAGTACAGTGGGTAGGCGGACATCCAATAACCGCTCCTCAATGCTATGGATTTTCCTTGTTTCGTAATTCACGTAAACAGAGGTAAGAATAAATAGTGTTAATATAATACCAAAGCCGGCTAATAATGATTGGCGTAACGAGAGCGACATAAATCCCCACAAAAAAACACGATATTGAGTGAATGGCAAAAAGCCTATTCCTTGAGTGTAGGTGTGATTTGATACTCGTGCGTGGGCTTATATATATCTTGATGTTCTTAATGTAGGGTTTTTAGAATAGTTGTTTATATGTTTGATTTCGCTTTTTGGGGTGCTAGTATATTAGGGCTGTTAGGTATTCATTAGTATTATAGAGCTTAACGGAAATAAATAATTATTTTAATATGGAGTTTTAACGATGTTTAGAAAGATAATTTCAGTAGTTTCAATTGCCTTAGCGTTAGTCTTGGTTCAAGCATGTGCACCAGCCAGTTATATTGTAGATAATCCAACCCCGTCCACTCTTAAGTACGACGCATCACAAGACGCGTCTCAAAAAGATGTTGCTATTAACGACAAAAGACCAAGCGATCAAAGCTTTAGTCAGGGAGTATTAAAAGCCAATTTAACTCAGAATGAACAAGTTATCGACCCAATGGCGTACCTTAAAACCCATACTCAAGCAGAATTAAATGCTAGAGGTGTAGCTGCATCGGTGGTTTCCCAGTCAGATACGCAAGTCGATGTTAGTAAATTGATGATGCGAAATTACAGAGCGAATGGTTATGCTCCTTTTATTACCTTCACCATGCTTAGTGCGGATGTTCAAATAGATGGTCGTACAGAGAGACTCGGTGTCTATATTAAGCGAGGCAAAGTTCCGGTTTGGAGTTTTACAGAGATTGTTCAGCCGACATTAAATGAACCGATGGATTTATTAGTCAAAGAGTTTGCGGCTAAATTAAGTTCAAGATTATCTGGTGCAAAAATAGCTGACGGAGATGTCCAAAACCTTATTAGCAAGATTAAAGCAGATTTGGCGAACCCTTTAATATATTTAGATGTGTACCAGTTAGGTTTTGGAAATAATGCTTCAGCTATTCCTTTTTTAGTTGAGCTATCTAAAAGCGAAGCTGAGTATATAAGGTTAGCGGCTATTTCATCGCTTGGCATTCTCAAAGCGGTAGATCAATTAGCTAGTCTTCAGTCAATTTATACTAATAGTAAAGTGTGGCAGGATCGAGCTATGGCTCTAAAGGCAATAGGAGATATAGGTACTCAAGAAGCCGTCAACTTTCTTCAGACAGAAAATCAAAACCTTTCAGCGGATAACAGCAGGGAAGGGAAGTGGTACAAAGAGGTCATCGCTCTTTATATTTGATCCACTGTTAACAAAGCTACCTCGGGTTCACTGAGGTAGTTTTCCTCTCTATTTGTCCAGTTCGCTACTCACTAACTCTCCTCTTAGAGAGTTTGGTAGTGCTTCTTTAATAAGAATATCGGCAAACTTGCCAATAAGATCCGGTTGGTCATAGCGAAAGTTCACTACGCGATTATTTTCAGTGCGGCCAGAAAGTTGGCCGGGGTCTTTTTTGGAGTAGCCTGTCACGAGTACTCTCTCGGTATTGCCTACCATGCGACGACTGATCGCCTGTGCTTGTTGAGTGATACGGTTTTGTAAAATGCTAAGGCGCTGTTTATTGACCTCTTCTGGTATGTCGTTGGGCAAGTCCGCTGCTGGTGTGCCCGGTCTAGCGCTATAAATAAAGCTAAACGACATATCAAAGTCCATCTCTTGAATGAGGTTCATGGTGTTTTCAAAATCTTGATCTGTCTCGCCCGGAAAACCAATAATAAAGTCAGACGAAAAGCTGATATTAGGGCGGTTTTTCTTTAAGCGACGCAGCTTAGATTTGTATTCCAAGACGGTATGCCCGCGTTTCATTGCCATTAAAATACGGTCCGAACCACTTTGTACTGGCAGATGTATATGGCTGACGAGTTCAGGTACGTCGTTATAGACGTCAATTAAGCTATCAGAAAATTCAACGGGATGTGAGGTGGTAAAACGGATTCTATCAATGCCTTCTATCGCTGCGACATAAGTAATGAGCTCAGCGAGATCAACACTTTGGTTGTCTTCGCTTGATGAGTCAGAGGTATTTGCTGCTGCGCGATAAGCATTCACATTTTGCCCTAAGAGATTGATTTCTCTAACCCCTTGGCTCGCAAGGTGGGCGACTTCTGCTAATACATCACCCACTGGTCGACTGACTTCTTCGCCGCGTGTATAAGGCACGACACAAAAAGTACAATATTTTGAGCAGCCTTCCATAATGGACACAAACGCAGTTACACCGTCAGCTTCGGGCTCAGGCAGGCGGTCGAATTTTTCGATCTCAGGAAAGCTAATATCGACTACAACGGCACCATTATCCCGTGGGGTTTCCATCATTTCAGGTAAGCGGTGCAAGGTCTGAGGACCAAAAATGAGATCGACGTAAGGTGCTCGTTCAGCAATAGCTTCACCTTCTTGGCTGGCAACACAGCCACCAACGCCAATAACGACATCGGGGTTCTTTTTCTTTAAATCCTTCCATCGACCGAGTTGGTGAAATAGCTTTTCTTGGGCTTTTTCTCTAATCGAGCAGGTGTTAATCAACAGTACATCGGCATCCTCAGGGTCATCTGTGGTGACCATATCGTGTGACTCCCCCAATAAATCACGCATGCGCGATGAATCGTATTCATTCATTTGGCAGCCATGGGTCTTGATATACAGCTTTTTCTGGGGAGATGAGTCAGTCATTAGGATCGTGTGTGTCAGTGTGAAATCGAGGCGCGATTATAGCGATTTTTAGCCGGATTTACATGTACATTTCGGACTAACTAGATAGAGCCTCAGTCGCTGCTGACGGTTTCATTGATGTGGGCCGTTTGTCGCTATTCTCATCTAAGTGGCGACTAAACGGCTTAATGCTCAGCTCAACAATGTCAATCAGTACGTTTATCTACTGGTACTAAGGGTTTGTAGCGCTGATTTTATTTCATTCGACGGTGTAACACCTTGGATAGTGTTTACGCGTTTGCCGCTTTTATCGAAAAATAAGAGTGTGACATGAGGGACATTGTATCGATTGGCAAACCGGCTTCCCTTTTGAGTTTTGATATTGGCGGTTTTAAATTGAATGTTATCTTTAAAATCACCTTTTACTTTTCCCAAATTACGTTTTAACTGTTGGCACATCTGACAGTTAGGATCATGAATTTGAACGACGGTGGGTGTGCCGTTACCTAAGACGGACAGGTCGTGTTCAGCTTCTGATTGTTGTACGTAAGCAATAACGGGTACCGCTATAACACCCACAAAACAGAGTGTGATTAAGAAACGTTTGAAAAATTTAATCGTGTCAAATGATTTCACTTTTCTTTTTTGTGCCGTGTTTTTATTTTTCGCTGGTTTTGTTTTTTTCTTTTTTGTAGCCATTATTATTCTCGTTTTTATTACTTATGGGTCGGTTTTTTTATGCAAATTGTTGCGATAAAAATTGAATGAATTTATCGGTATCGATATGAAAATCATTAAATACAACTTGACCTTGTGGATTGATTACAACGATCCAAGGCGTACCGCCGGTCCGATAAGATACCATGGTATTAGGGTAGCGTTGGCGATCGCCATGAGGAGCATTACTATCCCCAGAGTCGTGGCCAAAAGGAATATCAAGCTCATAACGTAATTGATTCTTGCGTAATGCATCTTGGTTATTACTTGAAAAGCCTTCGAATGTTGTTTGTATGGCTGCAATAGCGAGCTGATTGTGATTGGGAAAGGCTTTGACTAATTTTTGTAAACCCGGAAAGCCAATAGAGTGGCAACCAGGACACCAGTTTTGGAAGCATTTAAGGTAAACCCATTTGCCACGATTGGCAGCGATATTGAACGCCTTTTGTTCTTTGCCTTTCCCATCTATCCAGTAGGGAACTTGTAACTCTGGTGCAGTTTGCCCTTGAATGCCACGAGTCCGTTTTTGACTTTGTGTGTCTTGAGCAAATAAAGACAAGGGCGAAGCAGCGCTGCCTAAGCCAATACCACCCAGTATCGTGGCTTTAATTAGATTGCGGCGAGATAGGCTGTGTTGGGAGTTCATATTGTTAATGACCTTTTTTTAATGCAGATTCTGGTGCTAAATGGCTTAGCATAGGGTTTGTGCCCTTTTTACATCATCTGCCTTGGGTTTCTAGACCTTAGGATGGCTAGTTAGTTCGTTAAAGGGGGGCAGGTAGGCCTTGTTTTTTCTCGAAATACCACCATATTGCAGCTATTCGTACTAACTATCAGTGCAAATTAACACCACCGCCAATTAAAGAGCCATCTATGTCCAGTGAGTCAGTGTATAAGGTCATTTTTTATAATCAGGGCGAAATCTATGAAATTTACGCTAAAGACCTCTATCAGAGTGAGATGTATGGTTTTGTCGAAATTGAAGAAATCGTTTTTGGTGAGCCCAGCAATCTAATACTCAATCCGGGTGAAGAGAAGCTAAAAAATGAATTTACGGGGGTAAAGCGTTCCTTTATTCCTATGCAGGCCATCGTGCGTATTGATGAAGTAGAGCGTGGTGGAGAAAGTAAAATTAAAGAAATTAAATCATCAGATAAAATAGCGAATTTCCCCATTTCAGAGCACTTTGCTCCCAAGCCTCCCTCGCCGAAAAACGATAGTTAATGCTAAATGAGCAAATTACTATTTCATCGTCACTGGGGTTCCGATCAAGATAGTTCCCAAAATGTAGTTCCTATTGTTGCTATACATGGGCTGTTTGGTTCCATGGAAAACTTAGGCATGATTACGCGTTTGCTCAAAGACGAATATTCAGTTTATGGCGTGGATTTACCTAACCATGGACGTTCTCCTCATGTCAGCGATGCCTCTCTAGCGGCTATGGCTACGATGATGGTTAATTGGATGGACCATCTTGGTTTAAGGTCCGCTTATTTTCTAGGGCATTCATTGGGGGGCAAGGTGGCAATGGAGGTAGCCTTGCGTCACCCTGAGCGTGTTGAAGGCATTATCGTTGCGGATATTGCGCCAGTTGCCTACCCCCGACGGCACGATGATGTGTTTCAAGCTTTTGATGCGGTTGATCTGGCAAATTTAACGAGCCGTGGAGACGCTGATAAAGCAATGCAGGCTTTTGTTGGTGAGCCTTCTACGCGTAGTTTTTTATTAAAGAATCTAGAGAAAAACGATGGTCGTTGGCAGTGGCGAGTCAACTTGGATGCTTTAATCGATAATTACGATGGTTTCATCCAAGCAAACACTCCAGATCAAGCTCCTTATACAAAACCTGTTTTGTTTATCAAGGGAGAAAAATCGAATTATATTTTGCCTCAATATACAGAGGCAACGCTCGCCCTATTTCCGAAAGCCGATGTCAAAATAATCAATGATACAGAGCATTGGCTACACGCGGAAAAACCGGAGTTGTTTACTCGCATTGTGAAGCGCTTTCTTGACCAAGTGGGTCGTGATAAGGTGGATACTTCCATACCTTAAAGGTCTCGTCGAAAATAAAAAATGTATATAGGCATCGATTTAGGCGGAACAAAAACAGAAATCATTTGCCTCGACGAGCAAGGTCGTGAGTTATATCGCTATCGCACTGCAAGCCCTCAGCATGATTATTTAGCCACAATCGATTCAATTAAACAGCTTGTCTTACAAGCTGAAAATCATTTGTCTCAAACAGGCTCGGTCGGTATCGGCATTCCTGGCTCTCTTTCTTTAAAAACAGGTACAGTTAAGAACGCTAACTCAGTGTGGCTTAACGGCCGCCATTTAAAACAAGATGTGGAATTGGCACTTGAGAGAACAGTTTGTGTCGATAATGATGCTAATTGTTTTGCTTTATCAGAAGCCCTTGACGGTGCAGCAAAAGGGTGTGAAGTTGTATTTGGTGCTATTTTAGGTACAGGGTGCGGTGGTGGTATTGTGATTAACCATCAATTAGTATCAGGCTTTAATGGTCTTGGTGGTGAGTGGGGACATAACCCTTTGCCTTTTCCTAAAATACACGCTGCTGCTTCGCTCAACGAAAACAGTGCCATCGCTTTTTTTGATTCTTCTGGCAAAACTGAACGTTCAGCCATCTATCATCGTAAAAAAGAGATAAGCTATTTTAGTGCGAGTCTTTTAGAGTCTGAATATCCAGGCCCACTTTGTTACTGTGGAAAGAGAGGTTGTTTAGAAACATGGGTTTCTGGGCGCGGTCTTAGTAATGATTACCAGCGTCATACTGGGGAAAATCTGCCAGCCGAACGAGTAGTTGAGTTGGCCACTCAAGGGCATCCGAACGCAAGGGTTTGTTTAGACTATTATTATGAGCGTTTGGCGAAGAGTTTTGCTCAGGTCATCAATACACTTGATCCTCATGTTATTGTCTGTGGGGGTGGTTTGAGTAATCTCGCTTCTATTTATACTGAGATTCCTGAGCGTTGGGATAAGTATGTTTTTTCCGATCAATTTACTACACGCTTGGTGCAGGCGCATCACGGCGATTCCTCGGGGGTAAGAGGCGCCGCTTTTTTATGCAAAAATCTTGAATGATCAACATAGGATAATCACTCTATGCATATTTTAGTAACCGGTGGTACAGGCTTTATTGGGCAGCCCTTGGTTGAACTCTTGCTTGCCCGAGGTGAAAATCTCACCTTACTATGCCGTAATTTTAATAAAGCAAAAGCCATGTTTGGCGACCGAGTCAATTTAGTTGGTTCGCTTACGAATATCGCTCTTGAGGCTGACGCAGTGATCAATCTAGCTGGGGAACCTATTGTTGATAAACGTTGGAGCGATCAGCGTAAGCAGGTTTTAAAAGATAGTCGTATTGGTGTTACCAGCGAGCTGATTGAATGGATAAAGCAGAGCGCTAATAAACCGACAATACTGATTAGTGGTTCAGCTATTGGCTATTACGGTAATTATCCCGAAGACAAACAAGTAACGGAAATAAATAAACCTAGATCCTGTTTTGCAAGTGAACTTTGTCAAGAGTGGGAAGCGACCGCACTTGAAGCTGAATCACTGGGTGTCAGGGTTTGTTTAGTTCGTACCGGTATCGTCTTGGCGGCGCACGGAGGTGCACTTAAGCGTATGTTGTTGCCTTTTAAGATGGGTTTGGGAGGACGAATAGGTAACGGTGAGCAATGGTTTTCTTGGATTCATTTGCAAGATATGTTGAGTCTGTTGTTATTTTTGTTAGATAACGATCGTATTCGGGGTGCAGTTAATGCAACAGCTGCTCACCCAGTGACGAACGATGTCTTTTCTAAACAGCTTGCCAGCGCACTGAACCGACCGGCCTTACTGCCTATGCCTGAATTTATGGCTAAGTTATTGTTTGGTGAGGCTTCAGAATTACTGTTGGAAGGACAGAAAGTCGTGCCCAAAAAATTATTGGATCATGGCTTTAAATTTGAGTACGCCCAAGTAAGCACAGCACTAAGAGCAATTTGTAGTGATTAGAAATTAATGTTGTAAAAATTCTAGCGCTTTTGCAGCTGCTGCCGTTCTATTTTCTACATCTAATTTTTTGTATACCTTTTCGGAGTGCTTGTTAATGGTTCTGGGGCTAGTTCCAAGGATCTGGCCGATTTCTCGATTAGTTTTACCTTTTGCAATCCAGAACAGTACCTCTGCTTCGCGATTGGTTAGAGGCCAGTGCTTTTGTAATAACTCAGATTCATTTTCTGCGCTCTGATTCACTATGCGCAATAAGTATTCATCATTATTGGATTTTCCAAGAAAGAAAGCCTTCAGTGCTTGCGATGGTGCTTTCAAATGATGGGTCATTCCCATAGCGGGATTATGGCTAAACCATGATTTTATTTCTTGAGGCAAGTGATCGCTAAGCCATGCTTCCCCGGCATTAGCCGTTTCTAGTAATTGATTAACCTGAGGTGTTGCCCAGCTGATTTTCCCCTCAGCATTAACCGCAAAAATATACTGGCCTGCTAGATCTAATGCTGATTGCGCACTCAAGGCTATGCGGCTATTGGCAAGATGTACTCGCATTCTAGCAATGAGTTCTGAATTAATAATAGGTTTAGTTATATAGTCGATACCGCCAGCATTAAAACCCTTAACTACATTGTTAGTATCGCTTAAACCTGTCATAAAAATAACGGGAATAGAACGTAGCTCTGGATCTAATTTTAATTGCCTGCACACCTCAAAACCATCCATAGAGGGCATGATTGCGTCGAGTAAAATAATATCGGGGATCATCTTGCGGGCAATAGATAAGGCTTGATTGCCTTCTAATGCAACTAAAGTTTCCATGCCTTCTTGTTCAAGTGCTTCATTCAAGATGCTGAGAGTATCTGATGAATCATCTACAATAAGGACAAGGTCCTTTTCTTCTGAAGAGCTAGTTTGCCTTATCATTTTTTAAATACCTCAATATAAGATCAAAACGAATATCTTGTAGCCATGTGTTTATTTTAAGTGATAGCGCAGGGTTGATTACGCCAGAATTATCTAAATCATTTAGCTTCTTTTTAAATTCGCTTAGATGTCCTATTTCTGCTAATTCAATTAATTCTTTTATGCCTTCTTGATCTGAAAAATAAATCTCTTTGCTGTTTTTTTCCTTTTTTAAAGATGGTTCAAATTGAGAGAGATTGCTTTTTTTATGCTCCCAATTTATTTTTAACCACAACCCTATTTTTTCTAGTAATAAATCGATATTGATGGGTTTGATAATATGGTCATTGGCAATATCAGGGTGTCGTTTGCTATCCGCGCTTTCATTGGCATTAGCCGATACGATGATAATAGGTTTTTTATATTGTTTTTCTCTTAGTTCGCTGGCAACTTCCCATCCACTTTTGTGGGGCATGGAAATATCAAGCAAATATAGGTCGGGTTGGCATTCTTGGTGTAGTGTAAGACAAGCATCTCCTGAATGTGCCTCAAGTACAATAAAACCTAGAGGAGACAATATGTCACTAATTAAACCTCGGTGTGTTGGGTCGTCATCGACAACGGTGATGGTTTTTGTTTCGCCGCTATAACCATAAATAGTTTTTGCAGGTGTTTTTTCTGTTACAGGGTTAATAATGTCAGACAGCATCAACCATACTGTAAATGTGGTACCTCCATGTTGGTTTTTGCTGACTTTAATTTCACCACCCAAGATCTCTGTGAGTAATTGAGTTATTGTTAAGCCTAAACCTGTTCCCGTGGTGGAGGGTACTCCTGGCAAAGTGACTCGTTCAAATGGCTTGAAGACACGTTCAATTTCATTTTCAGGGATGCCAACTCCAGTGTCTTCGATGATGAATTCGGCAACCTGATTTTTGTATTTGACAGTAAGAGACACGCTACCTTTATGAGTAAATTTAATCGCATTAGATAATAGATTAATCAGTATTTGGCGTAATCGTTTTTCATCAGTTGCTACATAGTCAGGTAATATATTGATGCAGTGGTAGCTAAAGTCGAGTGACTTCTCTTTCGCTTGTAAACTAAACATATCGACAATTTGATTGAGTAGCTGTGAAATATTGACTTGGTCACGATGGATATGCAAACGCCCAGCTTCTATTTGCGAAATATCCAGTAGGCCTTCTATCAGGTTGGCAAGGTGTTCACCGCTTCTTCGGATAAAAGAAATTTTAGAACGTTTTGTTTCCAGTAATTCCTTGTCGGCTTCAAGTAATTGGGCATAACCTAATATAGAATTTAGTGGCGATCTCAGTTCGTGACTGATGCCAGTTAGATAGCGGCTTTTTGCTTTGTTTGCTGCTTCCGCGTGCTCTTTAGCTTTTTGCAGTTTTTTATCCGTTTTTGTATGGGCTTTAATTTCCTTTTTAAGTAACTTGTTTTGCCTGTTGGACTCTTCTTGTGCAACATGTCGACTTTCGTGCGCCAAAATAAATAACCAAGCGATAACCCCAGCGACAATAATTAATATTAAAAATACCTGCCATAATAAGCCGCCCATTAATGTATCTATATAGCTATTATTTGTTTTTACATTAATGTAAGACAGCATCAATAGGGCACCGATAACGGCAGACATTGTTGTGACTATAAAACCAAATTTAATCAATCGGCTATTAAGCGATGACGCAATAGTGTCGGGCAAAAAGCGACCAAAAAACTCAATAATTTGTTCAGGTATCTTCTTTGTTGATTTGCACATGTCTTGACAGCGTGCATCAAGAGAGCAGCATAGAGAACAGATCGGGCCATCATAAGCAGGACAAAAAGCCATATCTTCCTTTTCGTAATGGTTGAGGCAGATGCAACAATGAATGTCTGGATGGGTAAATAATTTATCGTCGTTTTCTCGTGCCAAGTAAAACCGACTTTTAGTTAAAATAGCGATAGCTGGGACGAGTATAAAAGCGGAGGCAATAGTGATGAAATGCGCAAGTGCTTTCGCTGTTTCGCCAAATAACCCAAGATACAAGATAATGCCAATAGCGGATGAGATGATCATTGAACCTACACCAACAGGGTTAACATCGTGTAGATAAGCACGCCGAAACTCAATGTGCTTTGGGCTAAGCCCAAAGGGTTTATTGATGACTAAGTCTGCAACCAGGCTGCTAACCCAGCTGACAGCAACGATAGCATAGGCTGCAAGCGTGCTTTCAAAAGCTTGATAAACACCAATTTCCATCAGTAAAAGCGCAATAGCAACATTGAATACAAGCCAAACAACGCGTCCAGGATGGCTATGTGTAAGTCGAGAGAAAAAATTAGACCATGCGATCGAGCCCGCATAAGCATTGGTGACATTGATTTTTAGTTGCGACAAAATAACGAAAATGCTGCTGATAATGAGCGCTGCTTGAGGATTGCCGATCACATTTTCAAATGCGATGCGGTACATTTGCGTTGGGTCAGAAGCTTCAGTAGAAGGTAAGCCGGTATTAAAAGCAATATAGGCCAACAAAGAACCTGCAAATATTTTGGCGACACCTATAAGTACCCATCCTGGCCCGGCTGCTAATAATGCAGCCCACCATCGAAAGTGATTGTCTTTTGTCTTCTCTGGAAAAAAACGCAAGAAATCGACTTGCTCACCAATTTGTGCGACTAAGGAAAATAAAATAGCAGAGGCTGTGCCGATATAGATAAGGCTAGTTGTACTATGGTTGGTATTGTCTAGGCCAGAAAATTCTTGCCAGCCTTCTGTGAGTTGAGGGTCAAACAATAAAATATAAATAAAAGGTAATAGTTGTAGTAAAACCCAAAATGGTTGTGTCCATAACTGTAAGCGACTAATGATTGTGATACCGTAAGTCACTAATGGAATAATCACAACAGAGCAAATAATATAACCGATACTAAGAGGAATAGAGAAAAGAAGTTTTAGAGCCATAGCCATAATGGCGGCTTCAAGGGCGAAAAAAATAAAGGTAAAGGATGCGTAAATTAGGGAAGTAGCTGTAGAGCCTATATAACCAAATCCTGCCCCTCTGGTGAGTAAATCAATATCGACACCATACTTTGCTGCATAAAAACAAATTGGTATCCCAGCTAAAAAGATCATTAGGCCAACAATTAAGGTGGCCAGAGCAGCATTGTCAAAGCCATAGCTGATGGTAATAGCCCCGCCAATAGCTTCTAAAGCTAAAAAAGAAATTGCACCTAAAGCAGTATTAGCAACGCGAGCAATAGACCATTTTCTTGCGCTTTTAGCAGTAAAACGTAGAGCATAGTCCTCTAGGGTTTGGTTGTTAACCCATTGGTTATAGTTACGTCTAACACGAAATATCTTTTGCCTAGCATTCATATTAATTATTTAGCCGCTATTACACTAACAGTGAAATGCGTTAACAAAGTGCTCGTGCTGCAAAATAGTGCGAAAAACAAAAGAGAATTATAGCTGCAACAAAGTATATAAGGAGCATATGAAAGGCGCATGAGCTGTGCGCGTCTCACTCCCATGCTATAAAAAACAAAGTAAGGGAAGAAATAACGAGCATTTCTTGTGCCATAGATCACTTAATATCTTACTTAGCTTGTCAAAGTAACATTATTATTGATATGAAGGCATGGGTAATATTACGTATGTCTTTAAAACTCAATAAATAACTGCTTGTATGTATTAAGGTTTTTCTATATTCAATATTTTTTATATCTATTCAGGCGTGTTCTCTATTTCCTAGTCTAGCTTTATTCATCATGATCTATTTCGACTAAATCTTAAGTTATACGCAATAACGCGTACTTTTATAATCACATACGCTCATATCTATCTTTATCTTAATTCTCAATAATTGCCTTGCTTAATTAATTTACTACCCGTCATTCGGGTAAAACAAATGGGGCTTGATTATGAAACAGAAGATTATGGGGTGCTCTTTAGAGAAAAAACATTTTTCTCTTTCAGCTTGCCGAAAACAAATAACGAAAATGACAGCGTTAATCGCATCATCTATTGCGATTACTGGTTATGGTAGTTTTGCAATCGCACAAGCCAATACCACCGGCCTTGCCGTAACGGATAAGGAGGTGACTGTAGGCATTCTTCATTCGCTCACTGGTACCATGGCGATTAGTGAAACGGGTGCGCAAGAAGCAGAAAAATTAGCGATAAAACAGATTAATGAATCTGGAGGTATCCTCGGAAGGCAAATAAAAATTATTCAGGAGGATGGCGCAAGTGATTGGCCTACTTTTGCAGAGAAAGCAAAAAAACTGCTAGTGAAAGATAAAGTGGCGGCGGTGTTTGGTGCGTGGACTTCTGCATCACGTAAAGCGGTATTGCCTGTTTTTGAAAAAGAAAATGGTATGTTGTACTACCCGACATTTTATGAAGGGCTGGAGCAGTCTAAAAATGTAATCTATACCGGGCAGGAAGCAACACAGCAAATTCTTGCGGGGCTAGATTGGGTAGCAAAAGAAAAAGGCGCTAAAACGTTTTATTTAATCGGTTCAGATTATATTTGGCCTAGAACCTCAATGAAGATTGCACGTAAGCATATTGAAAATGTGTTGGGTGGGAAGGTTGTTGGTGAAGAATATAAACCACTTGGTAATACACAGTTTGGCTCGGTTATTAATAAAATCCGTTTAAGAAAACCTGATGTTATTTACGCTGCTGTTGTAGGCGGTAGTAACGTTGCGTGGTTTAAGCAATTAAAAGCCGCAGGCATCACTGCTGATAAGCAAACGCTATTAACTATTTCTGTGACTGAAGACGAAGTCTTAGGTATTGGTGGTGAAAACTTAGAAGGGTTCTATTCAATCATGAAGTACTTCCAGAGTCTCGATAAAGAAAACAACAAAAAATTTGTTGCTGCGTTTAAAGAAATGTGGGGTGACGATAGTGTGATTGGTGACGTAACACAAGCTGCTTATTTAGGGCCTTGGTTATGGAAGGCTGCAGTAGAGAAGGCCGGTTCATTTGATATCGATAAAGTGGTAGAAGCGTCTCGAACAGAAGAGATTGAGTTGACTACTGCGCCAGAGGGCTATGTCAAGCTTCATAAAAACCATCATCTGTGGAGTAAGGCTCGCGTAGGTAAATGGAATAAAGACGGACAGGCTACTGTTGTATTCGAGTCAGACCTTATTGAGCCAGACCCATTCCCAAAAGGCTATCAATAAGCCTTACAAAAAAGCAAACAGGGATGTTTGCTTTAATTATTCTCAATATCATTATTTAAAATATTCTTAATTATTATTTAATGTTTACCTTATTTGAAATAAAAATTCGAAGTAATAAGAAGTTAAAAACAGCAGCGAGGAATTTAATATGGGCGGTTATACATATAGCGAGTTAGGTTCTATCTTCGCGATGCAAGGTTTTGCCGGTATCAGTTTGTTTAGTGTTTTGTTACTCATGGCTTTAGGTCTAGCCATTATCTTTGGCCAAATGGGTGTGATCAATATGGCCCATGGTGAGTTTATGGCAGCGGGAGCCTATACAACCTATTTGTTAGCTACATTAACCGAACAATATTTTCCTAGTTTAATGCCCTACTACTTTGTGTTTGCCATTGTGGTGGCATTTTTTGTCGCAGGTGCTCTCGGTTATTTGGCAGAGTTTGCGTTGATACGGCACCTCTATAAAAGACCTCTGGATACATTGTTGGCGACATGGGGTTTAAGTTTAATTATGCAGCAATCATTTCGCTCTATTTTTGGTGCGCGAGAAGTCAGTCCAACACTGCCAGAATGGTTGTTGGGCTCTTATCAGCCAACGGACACAATTGATATCCCTCTCAACGGCATGTTTGTATTGGTTTTAACTGCGGTGGTCACACTTGGAGTGTTTTTTCTCTTATTTAAATCAAGCTGGGGCTTGCAAGTTAGAGCGACAACTCAGAATCGTTTAATGAGTGGCGCAGTCGGTATCAATACTAAAAAAGTAGACCGGCTTACCTTTGCTTTAGGCTGTGGAATTGCCGGTATTGCGGGTGCAGCATTTACTACTATAGCCTCAACTGGCCCAACAACAGGAACACTCTATATTGTTGATACCTTTATGGTTGTTGTTTTTGGTGGCGCAGCGAGCTTGTTTGGAACCATCGCATCTGCTTTCTCAATAGCTCAAGCTCAATCTATTTTAGAATTCTTTATCAGCGGGTCGATGGCAAAAGTCTATACCTTGTTAGCCCTTGTAATCATTCTAATGTTTAAGCCAGAAGGTTTGTTTGCCAGTAAAGTGCGTCGCTAACAGTTTTGTTGCGCTTTTTATCGCGCTAGTGGTGCTTGCAGTCTTTTAAAAATTTGGAGATGAGAATGACATTTTTATATCAAAAACTGATGGGCGGAAAAAATGGCCTAACGGGTTTCATTATACTGGCGGCATTGATATTAGTTATCTTTCCCTTATTTCTTGATTCCTTTCGATTAAACCTAGTGGGTAAATATTTAACCTATGCCTTTGCCGCAGTTAGTTTAGTGTTGTTGTGGGGCTATGGCGGCACCTTGAGTTTAGGGCAGGGTATTTTCTTTGGCCTAGGCGGATATGCCATGGCAATGTTTTTAAAACTAGAAGCATCCTCCCCAGAAAATACCTCCATTCAATCGACCCCGGGGATTCCTGATTTTATGGATTGGAATCAGATAACGGCTTTGCCGTGGTTTTGGGAACCGTTTAATAGTTTTACCTTTACACTTATCGCTATTTTGGTCGTTCCTGCTTTATTTGCTTACCTGATTGGTGCAGCCATGTTTAAGCGTCGAGTGGGCGGTGTTTACTTCGCGATTATTACTCAGGTTATCGCCGTGATATTAACGGTACTGATTGTGGGGCAGCAAGGTTTTACTGGTGGTATTAATGGTATTACCGATTTGCGTACATTAAATGGATGGGATATTACCTCCGATAACGCTAAAAATATCTTTTACTACATTAACTGCTTTTTACTGTTGGGCGTAATTATTATCTCGAGATACATACTGACCAGTAAATTCGGTAGTTTATTACTGGCTATACGCGATAAAGAAGATCGAGTTCGATTTTCTGGTTATGACGTAGCCAACTTCAAAATATTTATCTTTTGTTTTGCGGCAGTGATATCGGCTATTGGTGGTGCGATGTTCACATTACAAGTGGGCTTTATGTCTCCCTCTTTCGTAGGCATTGTTCCTTCTATTGAAATGGTTATCTTTGCAGCTGTTGGCGGACGTATGTCCTTGATTGGTGCCGTATACGGAACGCTATTAATCAATTTTGGTAAAACTGCTTTCTCCGAATCTTTTCCAGAAATCTGGCTGTTCTTAATGGGTGGCCTATTTATAGCCGTTGTCATGTTTTTTCCTAATGGTTTGGCAGGCTTATGGCAAGACTATGGTCATCATGTGACCAACAAGCTGACCTTTATAAAAGACTTAGCTAATAAATTAGTGCCTTCGTCGTTACAGCAAAAAGCAGGAGAAGTGAAATGATTGATACAAATACCGATTTCACTTTGGCGGTAGAAGATCTAACAGTTTCTTTTGATGGTTTTAAAGCAGTAGATAACTTAAATCTGTATGTGGATAAAAATGAATTGCACGTTGTAATTGGCCCCAATGGAGCAGGTAAAACAACTGTGCTGGATTTGATCTGCGGAAAGACAAAGTCGACTTCTGGCAGTATTAAGTTCCTCAACAAAGAACTGACAAAATTATCTGAGCATGAAATTGTAAGAGAAGGTGTCGGTAGAAAATTTCAAACCCCTTCCATTTATGAAAATTTAAGTGTACTTGAAAATTTAGAAGTGTCTTACCCTTATGGGCGTGGCGTATTTGGTTCATTGACTTTTAAACGTACAGAAAAAGTAGTCAATAAAATACACGAAGTTGCTGAGCAAATTATGCTAAAAGGCCAATTGGATACGGAAGCCGGTCTTTTAAGTCACGGTCAAAAACAATGGTTAGAAATAGGGATGCTGTTAATACAAGAGCCTCAATTACTAATGTTGGATGAACCCGTTGCCGGTATGAGTGTAAAAGAGCGTGAACAAACCGCTGACTTACTTAACAAAATAAGTAAAGGGCGTTCAGTTCTTGTAATTGAGCATGATATGGAATTCGTTGAGCGTATAGCAGACAAGGTAACCGTACTGCATCAAGGTAAGATTTTAGCAGCGGGTAAGATGAATGATGTCCAGAATGACCCAAACGTTATCGAAGTGTATTTGGGGCACTAGCGGCACAACAAGCATTAACTCTTTTGAGGTTTTTTTATGTTGAATGTATCTAATTTGAAAGTGTGTTATGGGCAGAGTGAAGTGATTCACGGTTTAGATTTTAGTGTTCCCAAGAATGAGACCTTAGCCATTATGGGGCGCAACGGAATGGGTAAGACGACCTTGTTTAAATCGCTTATTGGTGTTTTGCCTTCATCAGAGGGAGAGATTGGCGTTGATGGCGTTGATGTAACTAACAAAGAGAGCTATCAGCGTGTTGAAAATGGTATTGCTTATGTTCCTCAAGGACGAATGATTTTTCCTACCTTGACGGTTCAAGAAAATATTGAAACAGGTATGGAAGTATCAAAATTAAAGAAAATTCCAAATGAAATATATGACCTTTTTCCTGTCTTGCGTGATATGCGTCACCGAAAAGGGGGAAATTTATCAGGAGGGCAACAACAACAACTTGCTATTGCCAGAGCATTGGTAACCAATCCAAAAGTTTTGCTGTTAGATGAGCCAACCGAAGGTATTCAGCCATCGATTATTAAAGATATAGCCAATGTGTTGAATGAAATTAAAAAAATGCGTGATATTACGATTATCGTATCAGAGCAAGTTTTAAGTTTCACCATGGCCGTTGCTGACCGCATAATTGTAATTGATAAGGGTACGTTTATTCACGAAGATACCAAAGAAAATGTAAATACAGATAAGATCAAATCGTATTTATCAGTTTAATAGGGTGTGAGTTATGAGGCATGGTGATATATCGAGTAGTGATGATACGGTTGGTGTAGCCGTTGTGAATTATAAAATGCCAAGGCTTCATAGTAAGCTAGAAGTCTTGGAAAACGCAAAAAACATAGCGGAAATGATCAAGGGTATGAAGATCGGCTTGCCGGGTATGGATTTAGTCATTTTTCCTGAATACAGCACCATGGGCATCATGTATGACTCTGATGAAATGATGGAGACTGCCGCCACAATACCGGGCGATGAAACAGCGATTTTTTCCGCAGCTTGTCGAGAAGCAAATACTTGGGGCGTATTTTCTTTAACCGGCGAACGACACGAAGAACACCCTAGTAAAGCGCCTTACAATACCCTTGTGCTGATTAATAGTGATGGCGAGATTGTTCAAAAATATCGTAAGTGTATCCCATGGTGCCCAATCGAGGGATGGTATCCGGGTGATTCAACCTATGTCACCGAGGGGCCTAAAGGATTAAATATTAGTTTAATTATTTGCGATGATGGCAACTACCCCGAAATCTGGCGTGATTGCGCTATGAAAGGCGCTGAACTCATTGTCCGTTGTCAGGGCTATATGTATCCAGCAAAAGAACAGCAAATAATGATGGCCAAGACTATGGCTTGGGCCAATAACAGTTATGTGGCTGTTGCTAATGCAACTGGTTTTGATGGCGTTTACTCCTATTTTGGTCATTCGGCGATTATCGGTTTTGATGGACGTACCTTAGGTGAGTGTGGCGAAGAGGATATGGGTGTGCAATATGCACAGTTATCCGTTAGTCAGATTCGTGATGCCCGTAAAAATGATCAATCTCAAAACCATTTATTCAAGTTACTACATCGAGGCTATACGGGGGTTTATAACTCTGGCGATGGCGATAAAGGCCTTGCTGCCTGCCCCTTCGATTTTTATCGCAGTTGGGTGATGGATGCCGAGCAAACACAAAAGGATGTCGAGGAGTTAACTCGTAAAACAGTAGGCGTTGCAGAATGCCCCGTAGGCAATTTGCCTTTGCCTGACGCAGAAAAGGAACAAGACTAAGTTTACCGGTCTTGTATGACTATGCCTTTTATTAACGATGTGATTTCATCAAACAAAGAACAGCTAGAAAAAAATTCCATAACGGCCAAGAGACAGTCTCGATTTATCTTTGAGCCAGAGTCAGTGCTCAATCGCTTGCATCAAGCGATTGTAGGGCAAGACCATATATTAAGTACTTTGGGTGGTTTGCTGCATGTCATTAAGGCAGATATTACGGATAAGTCTCGCCCTTTAGCGGTCTGTTTTTTTGCTGGCTCGACTGGCGTGGGCAAAACGCAAACAGCTAAATTGTTGGCGTCTAGTTTGACTGGGCAATCTGATGGTCTATGTCGTATAGATATGGGAACTCTTTCACAAGAGCATTATTCTGCTTCTATTACCGGTGCTCCGCCCGGTTATGTAGGTAGTAAAGAAGAAAATACCTTATTCGATATTGATAAAATTCAAGGTAGCTATAGTAGGCCAGGGGTTGTTCTGTTCGATGAGGTTGAGAAAGCCAGTAAAGCGGTTCAGCGTGCTCTTCTGAATATAATGGATTCAGGTTTTTTAAGGCTAGCTGCGGGGAAAAAAAATATCGACTTTACTAATTCGATTATTATTTTTACCAGTAACCTTGGCGCTAAAAAAACACAGGCGGTAGAAGAGAGACATCAGTCAGGCTGGAGAAAAGCATTTAAAATAACTTATTCTAATAAAAAGAGAGTCGATCTGGTCACACAAGAAATTAAAAAACACTTTGATCCTGAATTTATAAATCGGATCGATTATTTACAGGTATTTAACTCTCTTGATGATGCAACCCTGCCTAAAATACTGGATGTCGTCCTTGAAAAATTAAAAGCAAGATTAGCTAAAAAATCCATTGATTTGAATGTAGACATGAAAACAAAACAATACTTACTGTCTGCTTATAATCCTCAATACGGTGCTAGGGATATTATTCGAAGAGTACGTACTGAAATGGAGCCCAGTATCGCTAAAGCGATGAATACGTATCAGGATGTGAGCCAGTTCTCGACGGCTACCCTTAACGGAAGAATAACCGTTGGGCCTTGCAATAATACTTAAATTAAAAAAATAATTATATGGGTAATATTGCTTATATTTTTGCGCTCATTACAGCATGGTATTACTTCTAATATCACTCCATAGTGAGCGTTGAATAATACGGTTTATGCTTGCAAACTTTAAGTTAACACTATCGGAGAACGTAATGGCTGAAACAATTATTAAAATTAATCTTGATGAATCCCCCTATACTAATGAAAAAATTCATAACCGCTGGCATCCAGACATCCCTATGGCGGCGATGGTTAAACCCGGCGACGATTTTAAAATAGAATGTTATGACTGGACAGGTGGTCAGATAGCAAATGATGATGACGCCGCAGATGTACGTGATGTTGACTTAAGCCAAGTTCACTTTTTATCGGGCCCTGTGGGTGTAGAAGGCGCAGAGCCCGGCGATTTATTGGTTGTAGACATACTTGATATCGGCACATTTGATGAAAGCCTATGGGGGTTTAATGGCTTCTTTTCGAAACAAAATGGTGGTGGCTTTTTAACGGAGCATTTCCCTGAAGCTCAAAAATCTATTTGGGATATTAACGGTATGTTTACCAAATCACGCCATGTTCCAGGTGTTGAGTATGCAGGCTTAATTCATCCAGGCCTTATTGGTTGTTTGCCTTCAAAAGAAATGCTTGATGAGTGGAACACCCGCGAAAAAGAATTGTTTGATACAGAGCCAGATCGCATGCCAGCATTAGCCTGCCTCCCAGATGGCGGCCCCACGGCACATATGGGGAAACTACAGGGTGATGATAGAGACGCTGCTGCGGCCGAAGGTGCTCGTACTGTTCCTCCACGTGAACATGGTGGTAACTGTGATATTAAAGATTTATCGCGCGGCTCAAAAATTTATTTCCCTGTGTATGTTGAAGGCGGTGGCTTATCGGTTGGTGATTTGCATTTTAGCCAAGGTGATGGCGAAATCACTTTTTGTGGTGCGATTGAAATGGCAGGCTGGATTCATCTGCGAGTGAATTTAATTAAGGGTGGTATGGATAAGTACGCCATCAAAAACCCGATATTTAAACCCAGCCCGATTACACCTAAGTATGATGACTATCTGATATTTGAAGGTATTTCGGTGGATGAAGGCGGTAAACAACATTATCTTGATGTGCATATTGCCTATCGCCAAGCCTGTTTAAATGCGATTAATTATTTGGAAAAGTTCGGCTATTCCAGAGCACAAGCTTACGCTATTTTAGGTACAGCACCCGTGCAAGGGCATATTAGTGGCGTTGTCGATATTCCTAATGCTTGTGCGACATTATGGTTGCCAACGGATATTTTCGAATTTGATGTGCAGCCTAATGGCGATGGGCCTAAGAAAGAGTTAGATGGTTCAGTTGATGTGCCACTAGCACCAGATTTATAAGGGGAAATTAGTTATGCCTGTATATGATTACAAATGTAAAGAACACGGTATTTTCTATGGTCTGGCCTCGATGGAAGATTCCGATAAACCTGCCATTTGCCCTAGTTGCGGTACAGCTTCTCCGCGAATTATTATGGTTGCACCTGAAGTATTAGCTATGTCTCCTGAAAAAAGAAAAGCAGAAGCGACTAATGAACGTGCACAACACGAGCCTGCTTATTCGACCAAGGATAGGCGCGAGTTGGATGAAGAGCATCGCTCAGGTTGTGGTTGTAATAAGCAAAAGCCGGGTAAGTCAAAACTAATATATACCGCTCAAGGCGAAAAGATGTTTCCTTCAATGCGGCCGTGGATGATTAGTCATTAACTTATAGCTTAGATGCTTAAGTATGATGGCTGAGTAAGTAAAAAGTGGGGTCAGAGTAAACCTTTCTTTGGGTTCGATGGTTTAGTACTTTTAGATAGGAAAAATTTACTCTGACCCCACTTTTTCTTTTCATTATTTATTTAGAGTTATTCAGGCTGCGATTCTGTGCGAAAAACTGAGCGACAGTTTCATCTGCAACACGCTGTAAAAATAATACTGTTTCTTTGTTAATATTGCCGAAATAATCATAATCAATTCCACTACATGCTTGTTGATATAGTGTTGAGTACACCACGCAGGCAGCAAGGTAGGTGCCAAGCAAGTTAGGGTGGGTATGATCATGTGCTTTATGAAGTGCAAGCTCTGGTCTTTGCGTCAAAGATTTTTTAAAGGCAAGCCCAACAGGTAATACAATTGCATCAATTTTTTTAGCTGTATCGACGTATAGCTTTTCCAGTTTATCTATATAGTGTTCATCATATTGCTTATGACCTTTTGCATAGGCGTGCGTCATATACAGCGCAGTTTTTGCTCCATGTTGTTGGATCACTTTATGTGCTCTTGTCACTGCGTCAATAAATTTTTGTCTACTTTTTTCTTTGATAGCAGAGGTGCTATGACCTTGAAGAATGACAATGTCAAAGGGCTCTTTGTAGCCTATCGCATTATCAACAAGATAGTGTTCGAAAGGGTGTTGTTTTATTCTTCCGCCAGAGATTGTTATTGAACGATACTTTAGTTTCTTTAATTTCTTTTGCTTGTCATGACTGTGCGCGGCAATAGCTATGCGTCTCACATGATTGTGCAAACTATCGTTGTAATATAAGTAACTATTGCCTATAAATAATATTCGTTCGGGGCTTGTGTTATCTTCAATAGCATCCGTAGATCTACTGATAGAGAATAAAATGAATAGAATGAAGCCTAGTAATCTAAAATTTATTGCTGTGTTGGTAGCGCGCATAGTGATTTCTATTTAAAGGTTGATTGTAAGACCTACACTTTTTTCACAAATTTCGATTTTAATTTCATCGCGCCAATGCCGTCAATTTTGCAATCGATATCGTGATCGCCATCGACTAAGCGTATATTTTTGACTTTTGTACCCACCTTAACAACGGATGATGATCCCTTTACTTTTAGGTCTTTGATTACGGTTACCGTGTCACCGTCTTGTAGTGGGTTGCCATTGGCATCTTTAATCGTTGGTTCGGTATCACTATCTTCTTGAGCATCTTGGGACCACTCATGACCGCATTCCGGGCAAATATAAAGTAAGCCATCTTCATAAGTATATTCAGACTGGCAAGCAGGGCAGTGAGGGAGGGAGCTCATGATAATATCTCTTAATACCTTATTAAAAATGTATTTTAGGAACCTCTGATTAACCT
>JBOEGR010000002.1:0-4106 GCA_050633525.1 Cellvibrionaceae bacterium | reverse complement strand
AAGCTTTGCCGAGATCAAGGCGTCTTTTGTAGCTAATGTCTAGACCTTAGCAAAATCCTTTAAATAATGTGGTACTACCTACTCGCGAATGAGCAGCCAAGCACCTGTTGATGTGATTAAACCGCCTGCTATTTTTTTGATCCAGTTCTTTGGGCCTGATGAGCTGAGTATTGCTTGCGTTCGTATTGCCGCAATGGCGTAAGCCATCATCGCTCCGCCAATTGTTAGAGTGATAATCACGGTGATGATGCTAATATCAATGGCGGTAAGTGTTGTGATATCCATAAAAGCAGGGAAGAAGCTGAGATAAAATACAATCGCTTTAGGGTTGCTTAATGTCACTGCTACGCCCGCAAGAAAGTCCGCGATAAAGACTCCTTTATTATTTCCTCGTCTATCATTTATGTTTTGCGATTCGACTTGGTTAAGTTTGATATCGCTTATCTCATTTTTGCTAAGAATTAACGATAAGCCTAACCAAATAAGGTAAGCGCTGCCGGCATATTTGATCACAATAAAGAGAGAGCTTAGTGATTCAGCAACAAACTTGAGCCCTAGTGTCACGAGTAAAATAAAAATAATGTCGCCGACGAGAATGCCAGCAACAGTAAAACAGGCATTGGACATGCCGCCACTGGTTGCTCTTGCGACAGTGAGTAGCACGCCGGGGCCGGGTAGGACAGCCAGAATAAATATGGTTGCCACAAATAGTGGTAGCATCTCAATCGTCATAATGACCGTCCGGTTTTAATTTTTCCCTTATCTATTTGCTTAGGGGTGTTTATTTCGCTCAGGGCTGTCTTATCGCTCAAGGCTGTTTATTTCGCTCAAGGCTGTCTTATCGCTCAAGGCTGTTAATCCCGCTCAGGGCTGTTTATCGAGTTTTTGTCGTACACTCGCCAATTTGACACACAGGACAAAAATCTTCATGGCTTCATCGACTTGTTCCAGTGTGGGAACTGATGGTGCGATGCGAATATTGTTATCTAGAGGGTCATCATTGTAAGGAAATGTCGCTCCGGCGGGAGTTAATTTAACGCCTACGTCAGCAGCAAGTTGTACAATGTTTTTTGCTAGCCCTGCTTTGGAATCGAAAGAAACAAAGTAACCCCCATCGACAGATTCCCATTCACCTAAGTCATTATCGCTGAAGTGTTCGGACAGGTGTTGTTGTACACAGTCAAAACGAGGCTTAAGAATAGTAGCATGTTTCTCCATATGCGATAACAATGCTTGGCGGTCGGGGAATAATCTTGAGTGACGAAGTTGATTCACCTTATCGGGGCCAATAGACATAATACCCAGAGCTTTGTGAAAGCCTGATAGGTTCTCAACAGAACTAGCGATAAAAGCGACACCGGCACCGGCATGAGTTATTTTAGATGTTGATGCAAATTGCAGTAGATTATTTTCCGTGCCGTACTCACGACAGGCATCCATAATATTTGCTAAAGGTTTGTAACCTTTTAAGTCGTGCACCGCGTAGGCGTTATCCCAAAAAACCAAGAAGTTGTCAGCCGCTATTTGGCCTAGTTTGGCAATGCGCGAGACGGTTTCATTGCTGTAGATGACACCCGTTGGGTTGGAATATTTAGGTACACACCAAAGTCCTCTTATAGACTTATCTGTTTTTATCAGTGCTTCAACTGCGTCCATGTCTGGGCCGGTGGCCGTCATGGGTACGGTGACCATATTGATACCCAGTTGCTCACACACGCTAAAGTGGCGATCATAACCGGGTACAGGGCATATAAAGGTAATTTTGTCGCTACTATTATTTGCCGTCTTCCAAGCGCTATTAGCACCTCTGAAGCCAAAGTCTTTCGCAAACAACGCGCTCAGAAACATCAGCGATAAGCTACTGTTTCCTTGAGCCGATACTTCCTCTAGTTTAACGCCGAGTAACTCTGCCCCCAATTCTCGAGACTCTTTGATGCCACTTAAACCGCCATAATTACGTGTATCTGTCCCATCTGCCGACAAATAGTTGCCATTGAGACTGCCATCAAGGGTGTCAGCAAGCGTTAACTGTTCAGCTGAGGGCTTGCCTCGCGTTAAGTCAAGTTTGATATTTTGTGCTTGGTAAGCTTGATATTCTTGTTCTAGTGTAATGAGCCATTGCTCAAGTTCTTCGGTGGGTGCAGTATCTAAATTCAAAGTGTTCCTCAAGTGTAACCTAGGGTTGTTATAAGTCGTGTTATTATAGAGTAGTTAGAGTTGCGTTTGTTAATGAATTTATAGGAGCCTCTGATTAACTTCGGATAACTTCTGGCTTTCAGGCGTTGCCTATATGGATATAGGTAAGGGGCGTGAGCAGGACCGGAAGCTTTGCCGAGATCAAGGCGCCTCTTTGCAGTAATGTCTGGACCTTACAAAAAGAGACAACACAGAGATCGGTAACGCCTGAAAGCCCCGCAGGGCGTGGCTAAAATGCGCTTATACTGCGTTGGACTTCTTGCTAAGGACGACGGCCATTAGCTGCAAAGTCCGCCTTGCCTAAACACATTTTAGGCTCACGCAGAAGTCATTCGAAGTTAATCAGAGGCTCCTGTGATACTAAAAGCGCAAATAGTTTGCTTTATCAAACGAACCTTTATTTTATCGCTACACAGCTTCATTTTTTTCGCTACACTATGAGTCATTATCAATACGCTGATATCCCTGCGTAGCAATGACATTTAGCGTTGGCCATTCGCAGCAGTGGCCTTTATATCATTCAAGACAATTATCTATAGTGAGAACCATTTAATGCAAAGACGGACAAAAATTGTATCAACCCTTGGGCCAGCGACAGATAAAGAAGGCGTGTTGGATGAATTAGTCCAAGCAGGTATTAATGTTGTGAGGATGAACTTTTCTCATGGCGCACCAGAAGATCACGCCAAAAGAGCAACAGAAGTGAGAGCTTTAGCTAAAAAACACGGCCGCCATGTCGCGGTGTTGGGTGACTTGCAGGGTCCAAAAATTCGCATTTCTCGCTTTGCCGAAGGGCCGATTACCTTAACTATTGGCGATAATTTTGTTCTTGATGCTGCCTTAGGCCGAGATGAGGGTAACCAGCAAACGGTGGGCATCGATTATAAAGAACTGCCGCAGGATTGTGAGAGTGGTGATTTGTTACTGTTGGATGATGGTCGTGTCGTCTTAGAGGTTGAAACAATCAAGGGCAGTAAGATCCATTGCATCACTAAAGTGGCGGGCAAGTTGTCCAATAATAAAGGCATTAATCGTCAGGGTGGCGGGTTGTCTGCCCCCGCACTGACAGAGAAAGATTATGCTGATATCAAATTGGCGGCTGAAATTGATGTGGATTATTTAGCGGTTTCTTTTCCTCGTTCTTCCGCTGATATTGAGCGTGCGCGTGAACTCTTATTAGAGGCCGGTGGTAACGCCGGCATCGTAGCAAAAATTGAGCGTGCTGAAACCGTTGCCAGCAGCGAAGCCCTCGACGATATTATTAAAGCCTCAGATGCTGTCATGGTGGCTCGTGGCGATTTGGGAGTAGAGATTGGTGATGCAGAATTGGTCGCCGTACAAAAACGGATTATCTCTCGTGCAAGAGCCTTGAATAAATGTGTCATCACCGCGACCCAAATGATGGAGTCGATGATTAATAGCCCTCTACCAACGCGAGCAGAAGTGTTTGATGTGGCGAATGCTGTGTTGGACGGAACAGATGCGGTTATGTTATCAGGCGAAACAGCTGCGGGTAATTTCCCAGTTGAAACAGTCAAAGCGATGATTCGTGCGATTGGTGGCGCAGAAACCTACCCCAATATGCGCGTGACTGATAATCGTATCAATCGAAAATTTACCGCGGTTGATGAGACCATTGGTTTGGCTGCTATGTATACCGCGAACCATTTAGAAGGTGTAACGGCTATTATCGCTTTTACCGAAAGTGGTTCAACACCCTTAATGATGTCACGTTTTAATTCTGCTTTACCTATCTATGCTTTTTCCCGGCAAACAAAAACTCAGGCCAAAGTAGAATTATTTTTGGGCGTAGAATCTATTCCCTTTTATGGTTTTGAAGAAGATCAGTACACAACCTATTTAAAAGCCATTGATGAACTACGCACTCGCGGTTATGTGAAAAGTGGTGA
>JBOEGR010000001.1:0-41671 GCA_050633525.1 Cellvibrionaceae bacterium | reverse complement strand
CAAGATAGCGTGTCTACCAATTCCACCACCAGGGCTAGTTAAAATTACTGCTGATTAACCGCAGGAACGTCTGACTCTGCACTATTTGCATCAGGAGCAGGAGCAATAACGGGAATGTCACTACCTGAACTTGTCTCACCTGAGTTGAGCGTTGGGACTTCAGACTCTTGCTGAACCTCTTCAACCACCGGCAAACCAGCAGCATCCAAAGAAACGGATGCTTTATTTTTAGCGATAATAGCTAAAGAGAAGCTGGTAGCAAAAAACACAACAGCCAAAATAGCCGTCAGCTTAGAAAAAAAGTTGCCGCCACCCTGACTACCAAAAATAGTCTGCGAAGCTCCACCACCAAAAGAGGCGCCCGCTTCAGCCCCCTTACCTTGCTGAAGAAGAATAAGCCCTATAATCGCTAGAGCAACTAAAACATGTACTATGATGACGATATTTTCCATCGAATGCTTACCTAATAAAATTAGCTTAAAAAATAATGTTCTGTCTATCTACTTAAAAATGGCCTTTAATTAACAGCCTTGGCAATTTGTATAAATTCATTGGCATCTAACGATGCTCCGCCAACTAAAGCGCCATCTATATCTGCTTGAGCAAACAGTTCTTTTGCATTAGAGGCTTTAACACTACCGCCATATAACAGCGAAATATGCTGACCAGCAGAACCTAGAGTCTCGCGAATAAACTGGTGAACCTCTTGTGCTTGTTCAGGACTAGCGGTCAATCCAGTGCCAATTGCCCAAACAGGCTCATAGGCAATCACAGCCTTTGCTAGCACTTCATCCGTCAATACCGCTTGAACAGCATGAAGCTGGCGACCGATAACACCTAAAGTATCAGATGCTTCTCGCTGCTCCAATGATTCCCCCAAACAAATAATGGGAGTCAAACCATTTTTCACTGCCGCAAGAGCTTTTTGTGCGACTAAAAGATCACTTTCGTGATGATATTGTCGCCGCTCAGAATGGCCAACTATCACATAGTCACAACCAAAGTCTGCCAACATTGAAGCTGCCACCTCACCCGTATAAGCACCACTCAAATGGACACTCATATCTTGAGCGCCTACAGACACTTTACTTTCTTTAAGTAACTCGTCTAACTGAGATAAATACACAAAAGGAGCGCACACTGCCAACTCTGAACCCACAAGACCTGAAGCCTGCTGACTTATCAATGCTAATAGCTCGGCATTTTTTGCCCTGGAACCATTCATTTTCCAGTTGCCGACAATAAGTGAGCGACGCATAATTCATTATCCTGATGAGTATTTCGGTATTATCGCCTACCAGTTTAAGCATATAACATGAACCGGATTTGAAGCGGCGGCAATCTTAGCGAAGATAACCCTAAGTTACAACTCAAATAAGCAAGAACTCAAGCCCGATTACAAGGCTAAGAGCCCTCTTGAATACGCTATTTTGCCAACTGTAGCGGAATAGACTGGTCTTGAGACAATTCAGACTCAACAATGCCAGCCAACCTTTTTGCCAAACTATTAACCAAGGCAAGGTCTTCGCCCTCAACCATCACCCTAACAACAGGCTCAGTACCAGAGGGGCGCAGCAATACACGGCCCTTGCCATCCAGCTCAAGCTCAGCTTTAGCCACAGCCTCATCAATGACTCGATTACCAGACACCGTCATCCGCTCAGCAAAGCGAACATTAATCATCGTTTGCGGCAACTTACTCATTCCTTTTTTAGCATCCGCAAGAGAAGCATCTAAAACATGCAGGGCGTTCACAACCTGTAAAGCTGAGACCACACCATCACCGGTTGTCGATACCTCACCACAAATAATATGGCCCGATGACTCACCACCCAAGATCCAGCCCTTATCGCGCATCATCTCCAAAACATAGCGATCACCCACACCAGCACGGGAAAAAGGAATACCTAAGCCTTTAAATGCCATTTCTAAACCATAATTTGACATTAAGGTACCAACAACGCCATTACAACCACGTTGTTTATGGCGCGCAGCGGAAATAATAAAGAGAAGCTCATCACCATCGACCAACTCTCCCTGATGATCTACAAACAACACTCGATCGCCATCACCATCAAAGGCAATACCGAGATCAGCACCCAATTCTTTGACTTTAGCCTGCAATAGCTCTGGGTGAGTAGAACCACATTTCTCATTAATATTGAGACCATCAGGGTTCGCATGTATCACATCGACTTTTGCACCCAATTCTTGAAACACACTGGGAGCAACCTGATAGGTGGCCCCATTAGAGCAATCCAATACAACATGGTAGCCATTCAGCTTTAAGCCTCTAGGCAACGTCCCCTTAGAAAATTCAATGTAGCGGCCTTTTGCATCATCAATACGGCGTGCCTTACCTAACTCATCAGCACTCACCATTGTCTTTTCTAGCTCGGCTTCTATTTCAAGCTCAATTTCATCAGGTAGTTTCGTACCGGCGCCACTAAATAATTTAATGCCGTTATCATAATAGGGGTTGTGAGAGGCGCTAATCACAATACCCGCTTGAGCACGAAAAGCTTGGGACAAATAAGCAATGGCCGGCGTCGGCATAGGCCCCAACAAACCGACATCCACACCAGCATTAATCAGCCCCGCCTCAAGAGCTGATTCAAACATATAACCTGAGATACGCGTATCCTTACCAATTAATACTAGCTTCTGACCCTCTGCGCGCCGAGCAAAAACTCGCCCAACAGCCCACCCAAGTCGTAGCACAAAGTCTGGTGTAATAGGGTACTCCCCTACTCGACCACGAATACCATCTGTGCCAAAATATTTTCTCGACATATTTTTATATCCATTCGACATTAACGTTAGTTTGAAGTCTAACAAAAACTGAACACTTTATCGTTGACTTGTATCAACCCTTAACCGCGACAAAGGTATCAATTATATCCCTTGTTGCAGCAACATCATGCACTCTCAAAATTTTTGCGCCTCTTTCAAGGGCCATCATAGCCAAGGCTAAACTTCCCGGCAGCCGCTCATCAAGCTCACGGCCTAACAACTTTCCAACCATAGATTTCCGAGAAAAACCCGCTAAAACAGGAAAACCTAAGCTGACCAACTCCGGCATATAACGCAACAAAGCCAAGTTATGCTCAAGCGTCTTGCCAAAGCCAAAACCAGGGTCAAGCCAAATATGCTTTCTATCAATACCAGCATCTAAACAAGCCAACACTCTTTCTTGCAAGAATTGACTAACATCACTCAACACGTCAGAGTAACCTGGGTTCGATTGCATAGTTTCGGGGGAGCCCTGCATATGCATCAAACACACTGGCAAACCTGTTTGGGCAGCCACCTCAAGAGCACCCTCACGCGTCAAAGCCCTAACATCATTAATTAAATGCGCTCCTTTTGCGGCAGCTTCCTTTATTACCTCAGTAGAGCTTGTATCGACCGAGATAGCCACATCGACATTATCAGCTATACACTCAATGATAGGAATGACTCTATCCAATTCTTCTTGGAGACTCACTGGCTCGGCGCCGGGGCGAGTAGATTCACCACCCACATCAATAATATCAGCTCCCGCCTCGAACAAAGCATCAACCTTTCTTTTCACCAAGCCAAGATCCACTTTGTCACGACTAAATAATGCTCCGCCATCAGCAAATGAATCAGGAGTCGCGTTGAGAATCGCCATTAAGCGCGGTTTAGATAAATCGGGAAGAACGGCCATAAGAAATGAAATAGCTAAATAGAAAGGTGAAACAAGAGGAAACAGAACGGAAACAATGTAAGCAAGTAGCGCCAAACACCAGAAAGGCTTAGCGCTACTTTAGGTCAACATACCTCGAAGAAGCGATTAATGCTCCCCGGCTGGACCACCGATAGGGTCACCAGAATCGTTAGCACCACGATCTTTCGCATCTTCATCGGCCACGGCAGAACCGCCTCCAGATGAAGAATCATCGGTATTGTGCCAATCTTTTGGAGGCCTAACTTTACGGCGCTCCATCAGGTCATCAACCTGTTCAGAATCAATCGTTTCATACTCCATCAAGGCATCTTTCATCGCCTCAAGAATATCACGATTGTCTTCCAATAGTGTTTGAGCACGCTTATAAGTATCATCAATAATAAAGCGAACTTCTTCATCGATTTGCTTAGAGGTTTCACCGGAGTAATGAACATTACCTGCTCCCGGCATACCAGAATCATCCTCACCATAGTGAAGCGGCCCTAGTTTTTCCGACAACCCCCACTTAGTGACCATATTATTAGCCAACTGAGTAGCCCGCTCGATATCATTAGAGGCACCTGTAGTAACACCCTCTTTACCCAAAGTCATCTCTTCAGCAATACGGCCACCAAACAATGAACAAAGCTGGGATTCAAGTGCACGTTTACTCAAACTATATTTGTCTTCTTCCGGCAAAAACTGAGTCACACCCAACGCTCGCCCACGAGGAATAATAGTCACTTTATGTACTGGATCATGCTCAGGCACTAAACGACCCACGATCGCATGGCCGGCTTCATGGTAAGCAGTGTTTTCTTTTTCTTTCTCACTCATCACCATGGATTTGCGCTCGGCACCCATGAGTATTTTATCTCGTGCCGCCTCAAATTCTTCGTTAGTGACTAAACGGCGGTTGCTGCGGGCAGCAAACAATGCCGCTTCATTCACTAAGTTTGCCAAGTCAGCACCAGAAAAACCCGGCGTACCACGCGCAATAACAGAAGGGTTTACCTGATCAGACAAAGGCACCTTGCGCATATGCACTTTAAGAATTTGCTCACGTCCACGGATATCAGGCAAACCTACATGCACTTGGCGATCAAATCGACCTGGACGCAATAAAGCCTTATCTAGCACATCTGGGCGGTTAGTCGCAGCGATCACGATCACGCCATCATTGCCTTCAAAACCGTCCATTTCGACCAACAATTGGTTCAGTGTTTGCTCACGCTCGTCGTGACCACCACCATGACCACCACCACGATGACGACCTACCGCATCGATCTCATCGATAAAAATAATACAAGGAGCACTTTTTTTCGCCTGCTCGAACATATCCCGCACACGCGAGGCGCCCACACCGACAAACATTTCAACGAAATCGGAACCTGATATAGAAAAGAAAGGCACTTTCGCTTCACCGGCAATGGCTTTTGCCAGTAGCGTTTTACCTGTGCCAGGAGGACCTGCCATTAGAACACCGCGAGGAATACGCCCCCCTAAACGCTGGAACTTGCTCGGGTCACGCAAGAATTCAACTAATTCCTTTACATCTTCTTTAGCTTCATCAACACCTGCAACATCGGCAAAAGTGACGCCAATCTGATCTTCACCTAAAAGGCGCGCTTTACTTTTACCAAAGCTCATCGGATTGCCGCGACCACCGCCACCGCCTTGCATTTGGCGCATAAAAAATAAGAAGACAGCAATAATAATTAAGATGGGGAAGCTAGCGACCAGTAACTGTTTCCACAAGCTTGCCTCTTCCGGCTTGGGCGCCCTAACCTGAACATTATTATTCAACAGGTCATCCATCAATTTCATATCAAAGATTTCTGGCTTAATAGTTGTAAAGGTCGATTCATCTTGATATCTACCTGTAATAACCTGCCCTGTAATAGAGACCTCTTTAATACGGCCTGACTGTACTTCAGCAACAAACTCGGAATAATCCAGCGTTCGTTCTTGGCTTGGCTTATCGAAACCCTGCACTACCGTTAAAATAATGCCGGCTATGACCAACCATAAGATTAAATTCTTTGCCATATCGTTCAAATGAATACCCTCTTTAACAATCTACAGGTGCCTGCTTTAGGCAATATTATTAGTAACGTTACACTCATTAGTGAGTAAATCCATGAAAATTAAGGTGATTCACCTTCAATTAAGGCATGCTATCCCTTAGCAATCAATAAAACCAGCCTATTCAGTATAGCCTTTGGTCACACGATGAGATGAATAGTTTCATATTCTTGCAATCAACCCTTAAAGCCTTTACCCACCCAGTATACTTCTCGAGAGCGAGCTCTAGATGAGCTGGGCTTACGGGCAACAAAGCTACTATAGCGTTTACGCATATCACGCATCAGCGTATCAGCGCCCTCACCCTGAAACACCTTAGCCACAAAGCTGCCTCCAGGGGCTAACACTTGGTGAGCCAAATCAAACGCTAGCTCGACCAGATACATCGATCTTGGCTGATCAATATCAGCCATACCACTCATGTTGGGGGCCATATCGGAAATCACAAGGTCTACTGGACGCTGATTTAAGACTTCCAGTATATTTTCAAAGACAGCATCCTCTGTAAAGTCACCTTGAACAAACTCAACACCAGCCAAAGCATCCATGTGCAGAATATCCGAAGCAACCACAACACCCTTATCTCCCACCAACTGAGCCGCTATCTGAGACCAACCACCGGGGGCTGCACCAAGATCTATCACCGTCATCCCGGGTTTAATAAGCTTATCTTTCTTATTTAACTCCAACAGCTTATAACTAGCTCTAGAGCGATAACCATCTTCCTGTGATTTTTTGACATATTGATCATCAAAGTGCTCTTTGAGCCAATGTTTACTGGATTTAGACCGAGCCATAATGTGCGCATTTATCGTGAAAGCTAAAGGAAAGCCCGGATAAGTCATGTGTGATTTTTTACAGCTAAAATCTCACCCCAACTTGCTCAGAGGCCCTTAATGTCGTGGAATTTCAAGTCGCCCCAAGCTAGAATGGCAACCCATTAATTCAAAAGTTTTATTATTATGTCACTCAGCAATGAACAAAAAAAGCATTACCGCTCAATTGGTCACAACCTTAACCCTATTGTGACGGTTTCCAGCAAAGGATTGAGCGAAGCGGTACTAGCCGAGCTCGACAGAGCACTAAATGATCATGAACTGATTAAAATCAAATGCGCCGTTGACGACAAGGCAGCACGCAAAGCATTAATACAAAAAATAAGTGACCTTACTAACAGCACCGTAGTCCAAGAAATTGGTAAGGTTGCTCTTATTTTGCGCGCATCTAAAAAGCCAAATGCAAAGCTATCAAACCTATTAAGATAGGACCAGATAGACTGAACAACAGCCATTTCAGCTTTAGACGCTTGACGAAGGCGTGTGTTTGCGCGACATTTGATAAACTGTTAACCTCACCTAGCTAAAAATCAATAATATTTAAACCACTATTTTAAACTACTATAAGGAGAGCACCTATGAGCGTAGCAAGAATCACTGAAGTTACTTCTAGTTCTAAAAAAAGTTTTGACGATGCAGTTGAAGATGGCGTGAAACGCGCTTGCGAGACATTGAAAAATGTTAAGTCTGCATGGGTTACTGACCAAGAAGTATCCATTGAAGATGGCAAAATAACTGAATACAAAGTACGCATGAAAATCACTTTTGTACTGAAGTAATTTTCACCTCCAATAAAAAACCGGCCTTACAGCCGGTTTTTTATTGGGAAGTAAAAAGTAAAATACACCGAGCTATTATTTATCTATTCCATGCTCTATGGCATAACGCACCAAACCTGATGTTGTACTAATATTTAATTTCTTAGTGATATTACGTTTATGCGTCTCTACCGTACGCACACTATTATTCAACTCCTGTGCAATTTTTTTATTGCTATACCCTAAAGAAATCAAACGCAAAATTAATTGTTCTCTATTGGTTAATTTGTTTTCACTTTTATCAACTTCTTGCTGCGCCAATATCGCGGCCACTTCTTGGCTGAAATGTTTTTCTCCTGCATAAACAGACTTAATAGCCGAAATCATTTCCTCACCGGAAATATCTTTTAGCATATAACCGTCGGCACCCATCCTAATAACACGCACAATGTATTCTCGGTCAGCGTGCATACTTAGAATAATAAACTTAGCAGGGGAATCCATTTCTGCAACCACCTCCAATACATCCATGCCATCCATTTCAGGCATATTAATATCCATCAAAACTACGTCAGGGTGTAACTCATCCAGTTTTTGTAAGGCTTCTTTACCATTTTCTGCCTCCCCCACAAGAATGATTTCATCACTCATTTTTAAGCGTCCACTAATACCTTCTCTAAAAAGTGGGTGATCGTCGACCAGCATGACTTTTATCATAAATACCTCTCTATTTTGTCCTTTCCTGTTATCATTCTATTTATTATTTCTTTATTTCTTTATTAGCATCAAAACGCAATACAGTTTTTGGAATCTTTGCCAACACAAGCGTACCCTTACCATTAGATGAAATAGAAAATACGCCTTTATGATAATCCAAGCGTTCGTGCATATTGCGCAAGCCAATACCTTCCGTTGGAGACTTACTACGCTCTAAAGATTCAACATTAAACCCCTTACCATTATCCTGTATCGATAAACTAATCCATTTCCCAGCGACCTTAATGCCAATTTCCACTCGGCTCGCATCTGCGTGCCGTTCTATATTAGTCAAAGCCTCTTGAGCCACACGATAAAGCGCCGTCTTTACATCTAAGGGTAGTACATTTCTAACAGAAATATCATCGAAGACCACTTCCGTGCCGGTTCGCTCAGTAAAACTTTTTGCAAGCGCCTTAATACCAACCGACAAACCATGATCATCAAGAATACTAGGGTGAAGATCCCGTGATATACGTCTCAAGTCTTGCAGTGTTTGAGCTATTCGCTCATGGGTGACTTCAATATCTCTATCGGGATCTTGGTTTTCTTTAATTTTCAGCGCCGCTGTCTCTAACGAAAATTTTGCACCTGCAATTAGCTGACTAATACCATCATGCAACTCTCGCGAGACCCGACGACGCTCTTCGTCTTGAGTACTCAAAATTCGTTTAGTTAATTGCTGCAATTTAGCATCAGCTAATTTTCGCTCGCTAAACTGTAAAAAAATACCGCAAGAAAATACTACCGCAAATGCAATTAAGGCAATCAACAAAATAACAAATGATGAATTCTTTATCTGCTGATCAATCTCACCCTGAATAGCAGAGACATCACGGTCAATGTCATCAATATAAATACCTGTTCCTAACATCCACTGCCACTTATCTAACAATACAGAATACGCTAACTTCTTTCCCGTTTCTTGGCTAGAAGGCTTTTCCCAAACGTACTCTACAAAACCGCCACCACCTTGCGCCTCTTTAATTAAGTCACGGATGATGTATTGTCCATCTGGGTCCTGTAAATCCCACCAGTTCTTCCCTATTCTAAATGTTTGTCTTGGATGAACAACATTATCGCCTTGGCTATCATAAGCAAAAAAGTACCCATCTTCACCGCCATATTCAAGGTTAGATAAAATATCAACAACCAATTCCTGCACCGCACCATCATCTTGGTTTTCGTAATTGTATACATGATCGATAGACGACAAAGCCAAGTTGATATAGTTTTTTAGCTCTTGCTTTCGGCTATTGGTAATACTGTCTCGAAAGCTACTGGCCGTTTTCGTAGACAGTTTTTCAAATTGCGTTTCTGTCACCAAAGCAACAACCAACATCGCAATCATCAACGGCAAGATTGATAACAATTGTATTTTTTGAGACAGGTTCATAATTAATATTTCTCAAACTTAGGTGATTTTATTCTTATTTTGACACTTAATTCATCATTACAAATATATCGACTAAAGTCTAATGAAAGGCTGCTCTCTTTTTTTTATAAAAAACTTTCAAAACACGATTAATCAGCTACTATATACATAGCTCGATACCGTCTACGTAAAAACACGTAGTTTTCTCTAGGTAGCGATACGGATTTCAAACAACAATAATCATTTGTAAAGTAGATCCCATGCAGTATAGATAATAGATAGCTGCTGTATGAAATCATAATAATCATTTTTTCTCCATTAATAATAAGGTTAATAACTATGAAAAAGACACTTACAGTGATGTCAATCGCGCTTGCCGCGACGGCAGCATCGATGGGCACAATGGCTCAAGAAAAGGTTAAATGGCGCTTAGCTGAAACCTGGCCAACTAATTTCCCTATTTTTGGTGATGTAGCAAAAACAATGGCAAAAAATGTTGCCGCTATGAGTGGTGGTAACTTTACTATCACTATCGACTCAAAAAACAAGCATAAAGCAGCTCTTGGTATTTTTGATTTTGTTAAATCTGGCCAGTATCAAATGGGGCATTCAGCTTCTTACTATTGGAAAGGTAAGGACATCAACACGTTATTCTTCACCACTATGCCTCTAGGCATGATCGCTTCTGAGCAATATGCTTGGTACTACTATGGCGGCGGTAAAGAATTAGCAGCTAAAGTTTATGATCAATACGGCATTCTATCTTACCCTGGTGGTAATACAGGCAACCAAATGGGCGGCTGGTTTAAGAAAGAAATTAAAAGCGTTGCGGACTTACAAGGTCTAAAAATGCGTATCCCAGGTTTTGCTGGTGAAGTACTAGCTAAACTAGGTGCAAAGCCAACAAATATTCCAGCGGGTGAGCTATACACTGCCCTAGAGCGCAACACGATTGATGCTCTTGAGTGGGTTGGACCTTCGCTAGACCTTCGCATGGGCTTCCATAAGATTGCTCCTTACTACTACACTGGCTGGCATGAGCCTGCAACTGAGCTTCAGTTCATGGTAAATCAGGCTGCTTTCAACAAGCTACCTAAAAACTACCAAGCTATCTTAGAAGTGGCTATGAAAGAAGCCGCTTTCCAAATGACAGCTCAATCTAACCACGAGAGTGCTAAAAACTGGAGAGCAATGAAGCTTGAGTATCCTAATATTCAAGTTAAATCTTTCGGTCCAGAAATCATGGGCGCTATCGCTAAGGCTAATAAAGATCTTTTAAAAGAGCTAGAAGCTAAAGGTGGGTTAACTGCAGAAATCATCAAATCACAGCGTGAATACGTATCGCTATCTCGTGATTGGACAAACATTTCTGATAAAGCTTACTTAGATAACATTAAATATCTAAAGTAATCTAGCTAGTTAAGTGGTATAAAAAGCTCTCTTTGCTTTTCAGGTAAAGAGAGTTTTTTTTAAGAAGTACGAAGAAGCTCTCTTTGTTAATGCCTAGAGAGCTTTCTTTTTAAGGAAACGATTATTATGAAAACAACCCTTCATATATTAAACCGAATAATCGACGTTGTCGGCTGGATTTGTATTATCGCCATGCTGCTGATGGTCGTGAACGTATTTATTGATGTCTTCGTGCGCTATGTTGTTGTAGAAGCTATGAAATCCTTGGATTTATACCTTTGGTATGATCAAAATTTTAGCTGGCTTGGCGGGATCGGCATGCAAGAGCTAGAGTGGCATTGGTTTTCAGTGATGTTTCTTTTTGGCCTAGGTTACACCCTTCGCGAAAATGGTCATGTTCGTGTCGATGTTTTATACGATAACTTCCCAAGATCTGTACAGGCGTGGATCAATATATTCGGCGCTCTGATCTTTACTATCCCCTTTTCTATTCTGATCGTTTACTACGGTTGGGACTTCTTTATGGATTCTTGGATTAACCAAGAAAACAAAGGTGACCCAGGCAGCTTACCGCGGCTATGGCCCATTAAATTTACTATCTCAGCATCATTTGTCATATTAATTCTAAGCGCAATTACAGTCATACTAGAAGAGTCTCTAGTGTTAGCAGGTAAGCAAGAGGAGACTTCAAAATGATCGGTATTTATCTATTTATTTTTGCGTTAATCGCTCTTTTCATCGGCTACCCCATTGCACTTACCTTTGCAGGTTTGTCTTTATTGGTAGGCTTTTGGATTGAAGGTGCCAGCTTATTTGCCTTTATGCCTTACCGCTTGTACTCCATTATGGGAAACACCATTTTGATGGCAATACCCATGTTCATTTTCATGGGTATCGTGCTTCAAAAATCAGGGCTAGCAGAGCGTTTGCTAGAGTCGATGGGCCGCCTATTTGGTAGTCGCCCAGGTGGTATTGCCATCTCAACCGTCATTGTAGGTGCATTTTTAGCGGCATCGACGGGTGTTGTTGGTGCCAGCGTTGTGGCCATGGGCGTTATCTCATTACCCGTTATGATTAAGTACGGCTATGACCAGAAATTAGCAACCGGTACTATTTGTGCGGCAGGTACACTGGGTCAGATTATTCCACCATCTATTATTCTGATTATCCTTGGCGATGTCATGTCAGTACCGGTTGGGGACTTATTTAAAGCCGCTTTAATTCCTGGTCTTGTATTGGTAGGAATGTACTTGGCTTATATTCTCACCATCACCACCGTTAAAAAGGGTATTGCGCCACCCATTCCTCAGAATGACGGCACCCAAATGGAGCTGATCATTGAAGCTCTAAAAAATATCGTTCCACCACTACTATTGATCATTGTGGTACTTGGTTCCATTTTAACGGGTATTGCCACCCCAACTGAATCATCTGCACTAGGTGCTATTGGCGCATTAGTTCTTGCTAAATTTTATGGCAAACTAGAGTGGCTCATGGTCTCTAGCAGCGCTAAAGAAACCGTCAAAGTGACTTCAATGGTATTTGCTGTACTCATTGGTGCAACTGCATTCTCAATGGTATTTACTTATTCAGGCGGCGATCTATTAGTCGAAGAGTTTATGGGTAATCTGCCAGGTGAAAAGTGGACATTCGTTTTCTTATGTATGCTAGCTATTTTCATACTAGGCTTTTTTATCGATTTTGTTGAAATTGCATTTATTGTTGTACCTATTATTGCGCCTATCGCGGAGCTAATGGGCCTCAATATGACGTGGTTCGCCATCATTATTGCGATGAACTTACAGTCTTCGTTTATGACCCCTCCCTTTGGGTTTAGTCTTTTCTACTTGAAGGGTGTAGCGCCTCCAGAGGTGAAAACGACAACCATTTACAAAGGCGTCATTCCTTTTATTGCAATTCAATTGTTACTTGTATTCATACTAGTAGTGTTCCCTGAATACTTGGGTCTCTCTGCAACCTAGCGGTAGAAACGACCGTTAAAAAGCCTATAAACAGTTATTAATATTGTTTATAGGCTTTTATAAAAACTGAAAAAAATAGTTATTAAAATGTTACAAAAAGCGGATAACCGTTATGATAAGGTCAAAATAAGCTATCCACTTTACTTAAAACAATATTACTAACAACAGCGTGCGTGTTACAAAGCTGATTAAACTGGTTACACATTATGAATGATTTTTGGGCCAATAGTGTTGAGCTCATGCTCTTAGGCATGGGTACTGTTTTTGTATTCCTCTCTTTATTAGTTGTCGGAGTGATTCTAATGTCAGCCGTCATTAATAAATTCAGCAAGCCTGAAATAATACCTCCCCAACATACGCCAACAACACCAGATGCAGAAATTGCTGCTGTAGCAGCGAGCGCATGGGCTAAGGCACAAACTAACTAAATTTTTCATCAGCGAGTATCTTTATGAAAAACTCTAAGCCCGTCAATATCACTGACGTCGTGCTTCGTGATGCACATCAATCCTTATTTGCAACACGTTTGCGCCTAGACGATATGCTGCCGATCGCAGCAAAGCTTGATCAAGTCGGTTATTGGTCAATCGAGTCATGGGGAGGAGCAACCTTTGACTCCTGCATACGCTACTTAGGCGAAGACCCTTGGGATCGTATTCGTGAGCTAAAGAAAGCCATGCCGAATACCAAACAGCAAATGTTGCTACGTGGCCAGAACCTACTCGGTTACCGCCACTATGCGGATGATGTGGTAGACACGTTTGTTGAACGCGCCGTAACAAACGGTATTGATGTTTTTCGTGTGTTTGATGCCATGAACGACCCGCGTAACTTCCAAACAGCAATGGCAGCAGTCAAAAAACAAGGCGCACATGCCCAAGGCACACTTTCCTATACCACTAGCCCAGTACACACCAAACAAGGTTGGGTTGATTTAGCGAAATCCATCGAAGATATGGGTGCAGACTCTCTTGCCATTAAAGATATGGCCGGCATCATGACACCTTATGATGCCTTTGATTTGGTCTCCGAATTAAAAAGTGCTTTAGATATCCCTATTGCTCTACACGCCCATGCAACCGCGGGCTTATCCTCAATGACCATTCTAAAGGCCATTGAAGCCGGAATTGATAATGTCGATACAGCCATTTCCTCGATGTCGATGACCTATGGCCACTCTCCCACGGAGTCCATTGTTGCTGCATTAGCAGGCACAGATCGTGACCCTAAACTCGACATGGTTCTGCTAGAAGAAATCGCAGCTTACTTTAGAGATATTCGTAAAAAATACGCCCAGTTTGAAGGTGCTTTACGCGGCGTTGACTCTCGTATTCTTATCGCCCAAGTCCCTGGCGGCATGCTTACCAATATGGAAGGACAACTGAAAGAGCAAGGAGCAGCTGATAAGTTTGATGAGGTATTAAACGAAATCCCTCGCGTTCGAGAAGATCTTGGGTTTATCCCCTTAGTGACGCCCACATCACAAATTGTTGGCACTCAAGCCGTACTTAACGTACTCACAGGTGAGCGCTATAAAAGTATTTCCAAAGAAACACAGGGTATATTGAAAGGCGAGTATGGTGCAGCGCCATCGGCTTTCAATGAAGAGCTACAGACACGTGTGCTAGATGGCAATAAAGCCATTACCTGTCGCCCTGCGGACCTTATTGAGCCCGAAATGGACAGCTTAGTTGCGCAGCTAGAAGACGAATCTAAGAAGTCAGGCTTTGCCTTATCAGAGAACAAAATTGATGATGCATTAACTTTAGCCCTGTTCCCTCAAATTGGTTTGAAATTCTTAGAAAACCGTGGCAATGCCGATGCATTCGAACCCGCACCGGTTGCTACTACAAGCGAAACCAATACCAGTGGTGGCAGCGGTACTTACACCGTTTCCCTGAATGGGAAAAGTTATATTGCGGATGTTAGTGACAATGGCCAAGTCAGCGTTAATATCAATGGCCACAGCTATATCACTGATGTTAAAGAGGGTGCAGATGCGAGCGCAGCTACTACTAGTAATACTGCTGCGATAGCATCAGGCAGCGGCAAACCCGTAGCAGCACCGCTAGCAGGTAATATTTTCAAAATTAATGTAAAACAAGGCCAACAGGTCAACGAAGGCGACACCTTAATTATTTTGGAAGCCATGAAAATGGAAACCGAAATTAAAGCTAACGAAGCTGGCGTTGTTTCTAGCATTAATGTGAACACCGGTGACTCTGTTGCTGTCGGTGACACGTTACTGTCATTGTGAAACGATTTATAACGGGATAATAATGGAAAAGTTAAATTCTCTTTTGCTCGACTCCGGTCTTGCCAATCTCACACTAGGCCAAGCGGCGATGATGGTCGTTGGCCTCGTCTTACTCTACCTAGCCATTGTTCGTAAGTTTGAACCTTTACTACTTGTACCCATCGGCATGGGCACTTTGCTCGTCAATATACCGGGTGCAGGTATGTATGCTGAGCCAATCTACGACGCACAGGGGCATCTAGAAACAGCAGGCGGCTTACTTTATTACGTCTTTCACATAGGAATCGAAACGGGTATTTTCCCCTTGATGATTTTTATGGGTGTCGGCGCTATGACCGATTTTGGCCCGCTTCTCGCCAATCCAAAAATGTTGTTCCTTGGTGCCGCAGCACAATTTGGTATCTTTGCTACCGTCCTCGGTGCGATGGCCCTAACAGCCACAGGCATTGTTGACTTCTCATTGATGCAAGCAGCCGCTATTGGCATTATTGGCGGTGCGGATGGCCCAACCTCTATCTTTGTTGCCAGTAAATTAGCCCCTGAAATCCTAGGTGCTATTGCCGTTTCTGCTTATTCGTATATGGCACTGGTTCCGCTAATCCAGCCGCCCATTATGAAGGCATTAACGAATGCTGATGAGCGTAAAATAGAAATGAAACAGCTTCGCCCTGTTTCCAAAGCAGAAAAGATTTGCTTCCCCATTACCGTACTGGTGCTTGTGGGTTTATTTCTGCCCAGTGCGGCGCCGCTGCTCGGCATGTTCTGTTTTGGCAATTTAATGAAAGAGTGTGGTGTTGTCGAACGTTTAAGCGACACCGTGCAAAATGCCTTAATCAACGTCGTGACCATTTTTCTTGGTTTAGGTGTTGGCGCTAAAATGAGCTCTGACAGTTTCTTAAATGTAGAAACTCTCGGCATCCTCAGCTTAGGGCTTGTTGCATTCTGTGTAGGTACTGCAGCGGGCGTATTGATGGCCAAGTTCATGAACTTGTTCTTAACAACAAAAATCAATCCATTGATTGGTTCAGCAGGTGTATCAGCCGTACCCATGGCTGCACGTGTATCGAATAAAGTAGGACTAGAGGCCAACAGCCAAAACTTCCTACTCATGCACGCAATGGCACCTAACGTGGCAGGTGTAATCGGTTCAGCTATTGCAGCGGGTGTCATGATTAGCTACTTTAACTAAAAGTAGATTTAAGATACCTCTCACTTAAATACCACTAACAAAAAAGCCCCTTAACTCTCGTTAAGGGGCTTTTTTTATGCTTTTATTTTGAAGGTTAAAGTTAGATATGCTTTACGCTATCTATCTCATAAGCCACTTCACCTGCAGGCGTTTGAATAGACACTTCATCTCCAACAGACTTACCAATCAGACCACGCGCAATAGGTGAGCTATAAGAAATCTTACTCGCTTTAACATCAGCCTCGTCGTCGCCTACAATTTGGTAGGTGACCATTTCATCTGTATCGACGTTTAAAATCTCAACTGTTGAGCCGAAAATAACCTTGTCGCTTTCTGCAATACTGGTTACATCGATAATTTGTGCGTAAGACAACTTACCTTCGATTTCTTGTATACGACCCTCACAAAAGCTTTGCTGCTCGCGTGCGGCATGGTATTCGGCATTTTCCTTCAGATCACCGTGCTCTCTCGCCTCAGCAATTGATTGCACGATGCGAGGTCGCTGCACCTTTTTCAAATCATCTAATTCATTTTGCAGAGCATCGGCACCTGCCTTTGTCATTGGAACTTTATTCATTTTCTTCTCTTATGTTTGCTATTTTGAAAAACACATCACATGTTTTTCAAAACGGTAAGAATATGTCTATTAAGCAATACGTTTATGTAAATCTTGTAAGCGTCTAACATCATAATCTTGCCCCGATGTCAGTGCCAAACAAACGGCCTCGCCACCGGCAAGCGTCGTAGTATAGTAGACGGAATGATTTTCAGCGCTACGACGAATACTAGCTGAATCTTTAATCGCTTGTTTGCCTTCGGTGGTATTTAACACCAAAGTAATCTCTTCATTTTTAATCATATCAACAATATGAGGACGACCTTCTGCCACCTTATTTACAAGCGATACAACTAAACCCGCTTTTTCTAAAATAGCGGCTGTACCACGGGTCGCAACAATGTCAAAACCCAGATCAGCAAAGCCTTTTGCCACAGGTACAATATCAGGTTTATCAAAGTCGCGAACACTAATAAATACTTTACCTGATGTTGGAATAGCTGAACCTGCTCCAAGCTGTGCTTTACCATAGGCTTCCGCAAAGGTATCGCCGACACCCATCACTTCACCAGTCGATTTCATTTCTGGTCCAAGAATAGGGTCAACAGCCGGGAACTTATTAAAGGGAAATACAGCTTCTTTTACACTAAAATAATCAGGCACAATTTCCTTTGTGAAGCCTTGCTCGGCTAAAGTGGTGCCCGCCTGACAACGCGCTGCAATTTTTGCCAATGAAGTACCAATACACTTAGACACAAAAGGCACAGTACGCGAGGCACGTGGATTCACTTCGATAACATAGATCTCATTATCTTGATAAGCCAACTGTACATTCATCAAGCCAATCACACCCAACTCAATTGCCATCTTTTTCACTTGAGCGCGCATCTCATCTTGCACAGACTCAGGTAAAGAGTAAGGCGGTAATGAACAAGCAGAGTCGCCCGAATGCACACCACACTGTTCAATATGCTGCATGATCGCACCAATCACCACTTCTTTACCGTCACTCACCGCGTCGATATCGACTTCAATGGCAGCATTTAAAAAGTGGTCTAATAGTACAGGCGCATCATCGGAGGCTTGTACCGCCTCAGTCATATATGACTTTAACTCTTTCACGTTGTAAACAATTTCCATTGCTCGCCCACCTAATACATAAGAGGGACGCACTACCAGAGGATAGCCAACATCTTCGGCTACATTAAGTGCCTCTTCTGTTGAACGAACAATAGCATTGGACGGCTGCTTTAAATCCAAATGTTGAATCATTTGCTGAAAGCGCTCACGATCTTCAGCTCGGTCAATCGCATCAGGTGTGGTACCAATAATGGGGACACCTTCGGCTTCGAGTGCTCGCGCCAATTTAAGCGGAGTTTGTCCACCAAACTGAACAATCACACCTTTAGGCTTTTCCTTTGCAACGATTTCAAGCACATCTTCTAATGTCACCGGCTCGAAGAAAAGGCGATCTGATGTGTCGTAATCCGTTGAAACGGTTTCAGGGTTACAGTTCACCATAATAGTTTCATAGCCATCTTCACGCATGGCTAAAGCCGCGTGTACACAGCAATAATCGAATTCGATACCTTGACCAATACGGTTAGGGCCACCGCCGATTACCATTATTTTATCGTTACTCGAAGGTTGTGCTTCGCACTCTTCTTCATAAGTAGAATACATGTACGCCGTTGGCGAAGAAAACTCGCCCGCACACGTGTCCACACGTTTATAAACTGGGTGAATATGCAATGAATGGCGATGGTCTCTAACCGCCTTTTCAGTTTCATTTAATAAAACAGCCAAACGCTTATCAGCAAAACCTTTACGTTTTAACAAACGCACATTATCAGCACTTAAATCTGCTAATGTCATTTCACTCAAGGCTTGCTCTAGATCAATAATTTCTTTGATCTGAATTAAAAACCAAGGGTCGATCGCCGACAAGTCAAATGCTTCGTCTACTGTCATACCTGCACGGAAGGCATCACCGACATACCAAATACGCTCGGCTCCCGGTGTCGATAAGTCGCGACGAATTTTACTCATTGCGCCATCAGACTCAAAATCGACAATCGATTCAAAACCAGCAGAATCCACTTCTAAGCCGCGTAAAGCTTTTTGTAGCGACTCTTGGAAAGTACGGCCAATGGCCATGACTTCACCTACCGACTTCATTTGAGTTGTCAAACGTGCATCGGCATCACCAAATTTTTCAAAGGTAAAACGAGGAATTTTTGTGACGACATAATCGATACTAGGCTCAAAAGATGCTGGTGTTGCACCACCGGTAATATCATTTTGTAATTCATCCAGCGTATAACCCACCGCCAATTTCGCTGCCACTTTTGCGATAGGAAAACCCGTTGCTTTGGAGGCAAGTGCCGATGAGCGCGATACACGCGGATTCATCTCAATCACGACGAGCCGGCCATTTTCTGGATTCACGGCAAACTGCACATTAGAACCGCCGGTCTCAACACCAATCTCTCTTAGTACCGCAAGAGAGGCATTACGCATAATTTGCAACTCTTTATCCGTGAGCGTTTGTGCCGGTGCGACCGTAATAGAATCACCAGTATGCACCCCCATAGGATCAAAGTTTTCGATAGAACAAATGATAATACAATTATCATTTTTATCTCGAACCACTTCCATTTCATATTCTTTCCAACCCAATAAGGATTCATCAATCAATAGCTCATTGGTCGGTGACAAATCTAGACCGCGCTGACAAATCTCTTCGAATTCTTCCCAATTGTAAGCAATACCACCACCAGAGCCGCCCATGGTAAAAGAAGGGCGAATAATGACAGGAAAACCGAATTTTTTAGGGACTTTTAAAGCCTCGTCCATGGTATGCACAATATCCGCACGAGCACACTCTAAACCGATTTTTTTCATTGCTTTATCAAAAGCGTTACGATCTTCTGCTTTATGAATGGCTTCATAATTAGCACCAATGAGCTCGACATTGTATTGTTCAAGCACACCATTCTCATGCAAAGCTAAAGCACAATTGAGTGCTGTCTGACCACCCATAGTGGGCAAAATAGCATCGGGGCGCTCTTTCTCTACAATCTTTGCTACTGCTTCCCATGTAATAGGCTCAATATAGGTTGCATCTGCCATGGCGGGATCGGTCATGATAGTAGCGGGATTAGAGTTAACGAGAATAACGCGATAACCCTCTTCTCTTAAAGCCTTACAGGCTTGCGCACCTGAGTAATCGAACTCACAAGCTTGACCAATCACAATAGGGCCAGCACCGATAATTAAAATACTTTTTAAATCTGTTCTTTTAGGCATATTTTCGTTTCGTTTTAGCTATGGCTATTTTTTGTCTTAGTATCTGGGTGTATAAATATAATGAGACCCTTGCACGAAAGCCATTTTACTTTCATGCGGTGTTAAAAACGGACTCAATCGGTCATTTATAACACATAAACTCCCTCTTTCCGTGCGTTTTTGCCTTGCCTGAAAGCAAAATCATCTTCCGTGCAAAGGTCTCACAATTAACTATTGGCTTTCATTAAATCGATAAAATGATCAAACAAAGGCGCTGCATCATGAGGGCCTGGGCTCGCCTCAGGATGCCCTTGAAAACTAAAGGCTGGCTTATCACTTAAATGAATGCCTTGTAAGGATTGATCAAAAAGTGATTTATGAGTGGCTTTCACATTAGACGGTAACGATGTCTCGTCAACAGCAAAACCATGGTTCTGGCTAGTGATCATGACATAGCCCGATGCTAAATCTTGAACTGGGTGGTTACCACCATGATGGCCAAACTTCATTTTGACCGTCTGTGCGCCACTTGCCAAAGCCAAAAGCTGATGGCCTAAGCAAATACCAAAGATCGGAATATCCTTATCGAGCAAGGTTCGAATTGCTTTAATCGCATAATCGCAAGGCTCAGGATCACCCGGGCCATTTGAAAGAAAAATGCCATCTGGGTTCATTGCTAATACTTCTTCAGCGGAAGTCTGTGCTGGCACAACGGTTAAGTCACAGCCTCGATCGGCCAACATTCTGAGAATGTTTCGTTTCACGCCATAATCATACGCCACAACCTTGTATGTTTTGACTTCAGGCTTACGGAAGCCCTTGCCCAATTCCCAACTACCGTCTTGCCATGGGTAAGCTTCAGCGCTGGTGACTTCCTTAGCCAAGTCGAGCCCTTTCAAACCGGGGAAATTCTGAGCGGCACTTAGTGCTTCCTTCTCATCAATGGCATCGCCCGCCATGATACAACCGTTCTGAGCGCCTTTCTCCCGCAATATTCTGGTTAATCGGCGGGTATCAATATCGGCAATACCCAAAATATTACGTGTTTTTAAATAAACGTCTAAGGCTTGCTGGCTACGAAAGTTACTTGCAATAGCAGGCAAGTCACGAATAACAAGGCCGGCAGACCAAATGGTCTCGCATTCCTCATCTTCTTTATTCACACCAACATTACCGATATGCGGATACGTTAGGGTGACGATTTGCTTTGCGTAAGAAGGATCGGTCAGTATTTCTTGGTAACCGGTCATCGCCGTGTTAAATACAACCTCGCCAACGGTAATGCCATCAGCGCCTATGGCGGTGCCCTTAAAGACACTACCATCGGCAAGTACTAATAATGCGGGTTTTCGACTATCGCTAGTCAGCACACTACCTAAAGCGCCATCATTTCTACTTTGCGCAGTATTGGTCAAGAGTTTCTCCTATGCTGTTTAGCCATCGTGTTCTGCTTATTGTGCGCTAGCAATCGCTGCTATCTAACAAAAACAGGGGCGACAATGATATGAAAATGTGTATGTAAAGGCCGCTTGATTATGTTGATCAATTTAGCCATCTCAAACCACTATAAGTGGAGCGAAAGGCAATTTGCGGCTCATAAAAAAGCGAGATGAACGAACGATAACGGATTAATTATCGTATTCACCTCGCTTCTTGGAGGGGCGAGAATAACTCTTGCAACCCCTCTTTGGCTGGACGAGCATTTTACGCCAGATACCCACTTGTTGTCTACCTAGAAAATAGGGAGAAGGCTGTGTATTAACTCAATAAATGGGGGCAACTAACAAACTAAAATACACATGCTCATAGCCACATAGGGGTGGCCAATATATTTAAGTGCAACAATAGCATACCGAATAGCGAGTACTAACTTAAGATGCTGTTTCAGCATCAATCAAACGGTCGCGTGGCAACACGATACTGAGCTGCAAGCCAGTGCCTTCGTCAGGGTTATCTTCCAACATTAGCTTACCTCCTTGAAGCTCTGCTATACGCTTGGCAATAGGCAGGCCCATGCCAACACCAACTGGCCCAGCACCTTCGATCGTCCGGTAGGGCATGATGGCCATTTCCTTCTGCTTAGCTGTTAAACCAACGCCATTATCCGCAACAGAAATAATCAGACTATCGTCTGTTGTTTGACTGTAAACACGGCAACGAATACTCGCTGCACCGCCAGCATGTTTAGCAACATTACCAACCAATTCAACGAATAACTCACCCCACAGCCTCTCATAGCCATACACAACCGGCAGCGTTTCGATAGTCAAATTAACCGAAGAATAAAACTCATCTAAACCTGAATCATTAATTGATTTTTCACATAATTTACTCAGTTCACACTCTATAGGGTTATCTGCTATATCATAAAGGCGAGCATAACGAGAAAGGGCTATCAGTTTTTCCTGAGTCTTTTCACCATCTTCTTTTATCAGAGACAGCCACTTCACTGCTTTTTCATCAAGGGTATCTTCGTAGTTTTCCAACAAGAGCTTTGAGAAACCCACAGCCACTCGGAGCGTTCCCCCCATATCGTGAGACAGGGTGCGCATCATTTTTTGTAAATATTCTTCATCTACTGACATAATATAGCCCTATTCTTCATTGTCCTTCGGCAAGCTGATAAAAAACTGACTACCTTTACCGAGCTCAGATTCAACCCAAATATTACCACCATGTTTTTCCGCAACCTTTTGGCAAATAGACAAACCGATACCCGAGCCTTCATATTTTCGCTTACTCACTAAACGGCTAAACACTTCAAATATCTTTTTATTGTAGCGGGAATCGATACCAATGCCATTATCACGCACGGACAACAGCCACTGATTCTCTTGCTCTTCGCACTCAAGCATCACATATTTTTCCTCGCTCTCGTTATACTTCAGTCCATTTGTCACTAAATTCGTCAGCAGTTGGACCATTTGTGAGGGAATAATATATAAATCGGTATCACTGTTACGCCATTCAAACACTCCGCCATATTCACTCCTTGATACCATCGTTAATTCTTGCACTTGTTCGCATAACTCTCCCAAGGCAACCCACTCTTTTACTGCATTCGATTGATCTAAACGGCTATATTCCAACATGTCCTTAATCAGTTGTTTAGCGTTCTTTGCACCTTGGCGAATATAATCTAAATATTTAGCCGATTGCTCATCGAGATCGTGTTTAATATTTTTTTCCAACAATTCGGAGAAACTTAGCACCATACGCACTGGCTCCTGCAAATCGTGAGAACAACTGTAAGCAAATTGTTCAAGGTCAGAGTTGGACTGCATCAACTGTTCAATAAGCGTATCTATTCTTTCCCTCGCTTCATGCTCACTACTAACATCTCTCAAAAAACAACTATAAGCTTGTTGGCCCGATAAGTTGAGCAAGCTGATTGAGAGCCGACCAAAAAATGTCTTGCCATGATTATCATGTACTAGCACATCTTTTTCCTGACAAACAACGTAGCCCTCACCGTCTTCTTCTATACTTTTAAATTGGTGAGAAGCAAACACATCGACATCCTCGGGCAACAAACAACTGACGTGTCGCCCAATCGTTTCATCAGCCTTAGCATCAAAAAAAACCTCACAGGCAGGGTTAAAGGTGCGAATAATGCCATTTAAATCAACCGTGAATAGCCCTTCCACTGTGTTATTGAAAATAGTTGATAACGCTTTTTCTCTATCTTCTAACCTTTTTTGCACTCCTTGCTTTTCCAGCAGCTCATCGCGAAAGTAAGCAAGCGATGAAGCCATATCAGATATTTCATCATTACCGTTTAAGTCGATATCAATGTCATACTGGTTTGAGGCTATAGACCGCGTATTATCCGCTAATGTAGTTAATCGATTAACCAACCTAGGCTTAATAAAGAGCAAAGAAAAGAGAAACACTATCAACAGTGAAAACAATACCGTAAGGATAAGAACAACCTTAGAAGACTGAGTGATATATAAAATACTATGGGCCTGTTCATCTAACGCGAAATTGGTTTTAAACCCTATCTCTTGATAAAAATCACTAAGCTCTTTGCTTACCTCCACGCTACTCGCTTGAACGGCTAACAATTCAGCTCGCTTCTCTTCTCTCTTAACGGCAAGATTGAAGATATTATTTTCAGCGGATAGATTGTTATTTATCTTCGACATGCCGACAGATAAGGCTCGTCTACTTTCAGGGCCAAATTCGAACATCCCTCTTGAGATTTTATTCAAAATAACGCGGTAATCGTTTTTATTTTTTTTAATCTGAGAAACAGAAGAAAGGTATTGAACACCCTCAGCAAGTACTTTTAACTGGAGTACATTAAAACGCAACTCCACTAGAGACGATAGTTTTTGCTGATTATTAATGTCTGTATTACGGCTGCGTAAGTCTTGCAATGACAAACGATTAGCAATTAACTTTATGTCTATCAGTATTTCATCTAGGAAGTTGAGTTCTTTCCCAACCTCCTGATCTAGTAGGCTCGTCACCTGTAAGATGGTCGTTTTAACATCAAACTGCTGCTGTATAGTAGAAACTAGGTTTTGAGTTTTTTCTTTTAAAAAGGGGATATTCACGACAGCTACATTACTGTCGTCTAAATCACTATTATCTTGGTTTATCTTATCAAATAAGAGGGTCGCCTTAAGGCGCAATTGCTCTAGTTCATTGATAGAGCTAGCATTATAAACTTCAGTTCCCATTGCAAGCAGCTCACGCCCATCCTCAATAGCGCCATCGACCAAACGCATTGCAGGTAGGGAGTCGGAGAGCAAGACCTTTTGCCCCGCATTAATACGATCGAAAGCTAACCATGCAATAAAAGCGGACAATACAACTAATACCAACATTAAGCCTAAAGCAAAAGTCAGTTTTTGTTGTATTGAACTGCGATTAATAGCCTTGCTAGTGTTCTTCATTGCGATAATCGTTATCTTTTGCTATAAGTTATGCTTAGCGTAAGTTTTTTTATTCGGATCTAAGCTAACTTATTATAGACTATGTTTTAATAAGTTAGCAGAATAACTTAACCGATCCACAATCAACTTAGGCGGCAACATAAAAAAGCAACTATAAAATATTCATACAAACACAAAACCAATGACCGCACGTAGTAATAAGCACCTATGCTACAACTGTTAATTTATCAAGCAGCTACAATCAACTATAAATAACAACGACAAATAACTAGACGGAGAATGCAATGTTAACGCGTCGAGCATTTCTGACTCACACCTCAGCAATTACCGCTTCTCATACACTTTTTCACAGCACCAGCTTTGCTGACAATGGTAATAAACATTTAGCCTCTCTTCATAACAAGGTTATTCAGAGTGTAAAACAGCTAAACAAAGGAGCTTCTATTGAATTAACCATACTCTACCCAAAAGGGTGTTTAGCCAACATTAAGCCATTGACTACCGCCTTCTCCAAAGAAACGGGGGTCCGCTTTACTCTCAAGGAAAGCGGAGTAGATGATATTAATGCCTCCATCGTCTTTAGCGCCGCAAAAAACGAACACACCTTTGATATTGCACTACCCGCCACCTTCGGGCTATTAGATCTTGTGAGCGTTGGTGCGCTAGCACCACTATCAGACTACGCTAAAAAATACGAACCCATCAATTATAAGCAAGATCAGCTTTACGACTATGGTGATTACGTCAACGCTACACTGTATGGGTACCAAACAGATGGCGATACCTACCTGATGTTTTACAACAAATCCATGATGGACGACACTGACAATAAAAAAGCATTTTATGATCAGCATCAATATGAGTTAGCGATTCCCGAAACGTGGGACCAACTGGATGATATGATCCGTTTTTTTCACCAACCCCAAAAATTACAATATGGCGGCTGCCTTTTTAGAGTACCCGGTTATGGCGCATGGGAGTGGTGGTCGCGATTTCATGCAAAAGGCTACTTTCCCCTAAACAATCAAGGCGAACCTCAAATCAATAACAAAGCAGGTGTTAGTGCACTTCAGGAGATGCTAGATATATCCACTTATTTACACCCAAGTACAGCAAGCGATAATTTATTCGACAATTGGGATACCTACAGCCAAAACCAAACCTTCTGCAATATTGGCTGGGGCGGCAGCCAAAAATTCTTTAACAGCAACAAATCAAAGGTTAAAAATAACCTTTATTACGCTCCTGCGCCTGGTGGAAATATCAAAGGAAGAAATATTAATTGCCCTATTTTCAACTGGGGCTGGAATTATGTAGTCTCATCACAATGTCCACATAAAGAAATTGCTTATCTTTTTACTTTATATGCCTGCAGTCCAAGTATGTCGACCCTTTCTGTACAACAAGACGGTTACTTTGACCCTTTCCGAAAAGAGCATTATGAAAACCCTGAAATACAGGCAATCTATTCACCCGAATTTTTAGATGCGCATAAGCTGAGCATGGAACAAAGCATTCCTGACTTTTATATTCAAAATCAAACTCGTTACTTATCAAGCCTGCAAGAAAACATTTATCTCGCTTACAAAGGTTCTCTTACAGCCAAACAGGCATTAGATATTACAGCGACAGAATGGCAACGCCAGAACTTAAAAGTAGGAATAGAGAAACAAAAACAAAACTGGCTTTCCTTGCAGGAAAAGTACCCTAAAACCCTAAAAAACAGCCTAATTTAATGGATCAAATTAGGCTTCAGAAAATTCTTTTAGAAGATCAAGTACAACGGGCTTTTCAACATATCTTTTTACAAAATCGTATTGCAAGCTCTTTTGCTTATCTATTTCTTGATAAGAAGAGCTCAACATTAATATAACTGTGCTACTTTGTTCGAGCTGGCTATACTCTTCTAAAAATTCATGGCCGCCCATCCCCGGCATATTAATATCTAAAAAAATAATATCGGGACAATACTGCGGCCCTAGTATACCTAAAGCCTCACGCCCATCATAAGCCTGAGAAATACTAATATCAGGATCAAACTCTTCTATCGTTAACTTCGTTAAAAGCTGATCACCTTCACTATCATCGACAATCATCACGGATTTTATTTTCATCTTTTCTCCTTTATTGACAACATTATTAAGGACGCACCACAGGAAAAATCAACACAAAACAGGACCCACTCTTCAATGGCTTATACTCGATATCCCCACCCAATATATCAGCACTTTTTTTCACCATATATAAACCTAAACCCGAGCCAAAAGAAGTTTTAGGATGAAAGCGTTTGAACATTGAAAATAACTTTCCATGTTGGTTTTCAGGGATTCCAAGCCCATTATCAGAAACTGAAAAATGAACAAATCGGCCTTTTACAACAGATTCAACATGAACTGAGGGATCTTCGTTCTCCAAGTCAGAATACTTAATCGCATTTGATATTAAATTCTCAATGATCAATACTAAGCGAGAGCGCTTAACTTTAAACTCAAGGGTTTCATCAACATTGATTTTAAAGCATATTTCATTAAAGCCCTGCATTTGAGATAACTTTTCTACAGCATCAGCAACCAGCTCGGCCAGATTAACCACAACACCCTCTTCATCGTTGTTTTTTGTCTTGGTTAGCTCCAGTATATCTACTACCAAGTTATCCAAAGTTGTAAGTGAACGTTGAGCAATATTCAGGCTTTTTTTCGCCATATCTAAATCATTTTTTTCTATTTTTTTGTTCGCCAATTCTAACAAACCCAAAGAGGACACCAAAGGCGAACGCAAGTCATGTGAAGTTCGATAAGCAAACTCCTCTAGCTCCGCATTTGCTTGTATCAAGTTTTTTTCTGCATTTTTAATATCAGTAATATCGCGAGCCAAACCGAGAATAAAACGCTTTCCATGCACATCTTGAAAACGTGTTTTTTTGGTAATCAATGTCCGCTCATGCCCATCAGGAAATAGAATTGTTTCCTCTGTTTGAGAAAAACCGTCCTTAAACGCCTCTCTATCATATTTTAAAAACTCTTCTGCCTCTTCTGGGTCAAAACCTTCAATAGATGTTGTACCAATAACAGAGTCTCGCATCGACTCAGGGTATACGTTTAAAAACGCCTGATTGGCTTGCACAATAACAAAGTCTTCGTCTTTAACAAAAGCCAAATCGGGGATACTTTCAAATATAAGAGACTGAAAACTTAAGCTTGCATTAACCTCTCGCTCTCTTTTAACGAGCAATTCACGCGTCTTAACCAACTGCACATAAGGTTGGATAATAATCTTTTTACCCAAAAGGAATAAAAGCAAAAATATAATTAAAGAACCGATCAACACACTAAAAATGAGATCTTTTAAAAAGGCAGCTCTTTGTGCTTCTGCATTTTCTCTACTTTCGGTATGAGAAAACAATAAACCATATGTCTTTATGGTTAGGGATTGTTCACTGGGCAACACCATTGCGTTGTGATCAGAACGAATAACACTATTACCTTTTCCGTAAGAAACAGCCGAACTGTTGCCTAATTCAGCGTCAGACTGATAAACCGTGCTTGGTGATGCATCAAAGCGGGCAACCAACACCCCTTCAATACCACGACCATAGTAAATGGGAACAGCAAGATCAAACCACTGCATATTATTGTCAATAACAACATTCAGTTTTTTCGTATCAACATTGTTCTCAGAGAGTAAAGATTCGGCCCATTGATAAGCATCTGGTTCCGTTATCTCACTAAACAAGATGTCCGCGCTAACATCTAACACCGTTAGTTTTGGATCTTCACCTAAGAGCAGAACATGGCTAATATAATCTTGGAAAGCAGGGTTATCACCCTCGCTGAGCAAGACTGAACTAGTGACAAATCGGTTATTGGCTATATCTCTTATCGCCAGTTCTCTATCTTTAATATATTGCTCTAAATGGGAAGAGTATACTTTGACAGCCGCTTTTTCAGATTCTGTTTGCAAAGCATCAAACGCTTTATCTATCCTCGGCACCAACAAAAACAAAGTCAAAAGTAAAAACAATATAACCGATGTCATCACAAACAAGATGATTAAACGGATAATATAGCCTTCACTTTTCGCTAAATTTTTATCTAGAGCCCACATAACTGCCTTTATGTTATTTTACTTACGTAAAATAATGTTATTATTTTTATCATAGTAAGCCATACAATAATCATCGCTACCTAGAGCTTCATGTGCATCCGGATTGCTTTCACTGTAAACATCAAATGGTTTTTGATAAGTCTTAACCAAACCGGAAATAGGCTTATCAATTTTTTCCAACGCTGAGCGAATCAACTTTCGGTTGACTGCAATGTCATCACTCAAGCTAATAGTATCTATAGCGGCTAACAATAGCTTTGTTAAGTCATAACCATGAATAAAACCAACGGGAGAACGAATATCACTCGGGCCTTTAATGGCCTCTGGATACAGTAACATTGCTTGATTCAATACATCCCTACCCTTATCTGACAAAGGCGCATCGTGAAAAGAAAAGCAGGATTGAATAAAACTTAAGTCAAGCTTTGCACGCTTTTCAGCATCAATTTTCTCGTGAAAATCACCTGCTGTAATACCCCAATGGCTAATAATAGGAAGACGCTTATCCGAGCTTAAGCCTACCATCGCATCTGCAAATTGAACCCCTTCAAGGGCATTAGCCACGAACAATATACAGTCTGCACCCGATGCCGATATTTTTAACAGCATATCCGAAGCGGTAAATGCTTTTAAATTCCAACTAAATTGTGTGACATCTGGATCTGGCAATGCTTTAGCCGCTAAGGCTGCGCTCATATTTTTTAAATTTGAATCGCCCCAAGGTGAACGCTCTAATAATAAATGGGGCTTCTTGCAACCTTTAGTATTAACAGCATAATTCACCAATACAGCACCGGCTTTTGTATCATCGACCGAAAGACGAAAGACCCAGTTATCGCCCGAGGGATAGCGAGTTATTGGCCCACCAGCTGCCCAAGGCACTAATGTCAGCACTTTATTCTCATTAATAAACTGTCGATTTTTAATCAAAGGGGGAGAATGTATACCGGATATTAGCGCTAAGGCTTTGGGATCGGTTAAAAAAGCTTTATTGTTTTTTAAACTACGGGTGACATTGCCACTGTGGTTTTTTTTCTGTAACGCTAATTGATATCCTTGAACACGATAATCCACCTCAGACAAGGCGAGCTGAACTCCTCGCCAGATGGATTCAGCTGATTCAGGATGGTTTGACCAATCAGCGTCATGGTAGAGGTGCAGCATCTTTTCTTCAGCGAAAGCTGAAGAAAATACGCTAAAAACACACAATAAAAAGAGTAGTTTTTTAAACATAGCACTGGAGATCTGCAATAAACGGGTGGTTTATAACAGTATAGTCAAGATAGCGAGAATATCTTGCTTCGACGCTACAGAATATCGAATAGGGAGGGTCGGGAATTTTTTATAACAACCCTCTACTGACACCTTACCGTCTTAAGTTAACACCTTAATTTTTACCGCTAGGTAACTTAACGATTTTAATCCAAAAATGTTCAATCGCCTGTGCCACTTTAATAAAACTCTCTATTTGTACCGGTTTAGTCACAAAGCTATTCGCATTGAGCTCATAGGCTTTTTTAATATCGGCAGCATCTTCTGAGCTAGACAGCACAACAATAGGAATAGTACATAAACCTTTATCCGCTTTAACTTCAGCAAGAACCTCTCTACCACTGATCTTGGGTAGGTTCAAATCTAGTAAAATCAAATCAGGCCTAAGGGCATCCTCAAATGGAGGACGTTGAAATAAATAATCCAAAGCGGCCTCACCATCCTCAACCACATTAAAATGATTATGTAACTTACCCGCCTTTAAAGCCTCTCGGGTTAACTCAACATCACCTGGATTGTCCTCAACCATTAATATTTCTATCGCATCGCTATCCATCACACCCCCCTGTCAATATTGTTTACGCTTGAAAGCAAGTTTATTGTATTTGTATTTGGTATCACTAGCATCATGCTAGATTGCCGCTCCAAGCATACACCCCCATCCACCGAAGTGATAGGTCGGACAAGATTTGAAATGAAAAATACTGAGTGGATACAGGAAAAGACCTAAATTTGCTTTAGGAGGGCTTCAGCATTGCTTGTTTTGTTAAACTGCATTCTATCAAATGTAGCCGAGAACTCAGCCCAAGACTCTTTGCCTAGTTGAGGGCGACCAAAGAAATAACCTTGTATTAAGTCACACCCAACATCCCTTGCAATACGGTATTGCTGCTCCGTCTCGACCCCTTCTGCCACAACCTGTAAGCCTAAACTATGCCCAAGCGCAGTAACTGCTTCGACCACTTTTCGATTACGGATATCGTTCTCAATCTCAATAAAGAAACTTTGGTCTATTTTTAATGTATTTAGAGGCAAAGTAGTAAGGTATGACATAGAGCTGTAGCCTGAACCAAAATCATCAATCGCAATACGTACCCCTTCTTCTTGCATTGTCTTCAGTAACTGCGTACTTAATTCAGGGTGTTTCATCAGAGTTGTTTCGGTAATCTCTAGCTCTATCTGCTCTGGCTGAATATGGTAGTTCGACATAGCCTTACGCAAACATTCTAGGACTAAATGACTATGGCACTGGTTAGCAGGTAAGTTAAGACAAATATTCAAATCAGGATTGGCTAATAGCCATTGGTGTAATTGTTTTAATGCCGCATCAATCATCCAAACATGGTAAGCATCAAACAAGCCTAAGCGTTCAATCAGCTCAATAACTTCTGTTGCTGATACCGTATACCCCTCCAAAGGCCAGCGTACCAAAACCTCCAATCCATGTAAGGCTTCGTCTTTTGCATTAAAAATGGGTTGATAAGCCAGGCGCAGTTCGTTATTTTCTAATGCTCTCGGCAATATCGCTTCCAAATGGTTACGCCTTTCCCACTGTTGCTTTTGTTCTTGAGTAAATTGAAAATAGCGGGCTTTGCCTGTACGTTTAGCACGGTACATTGCCTCATCCGCTTGGGACAGAAGATCGTGAATATTGGTCGCAGTATCTGGGTAATGAGCCACACCAATCGATAATGACACCTGAATGCTTTGCGTATCAAGAATGACTGGCTCTGAGACTTTTTTTAGTATTTTTTCTGCGGTAAGGCTCGTATCCACTTTATCAATATGCGTTAGTAAAATGGCGAACTCATCGCCACCAAGGCGAGCAGCGCTATCTGTCACACGGCAATTTTGTTTAATACGATCGCCCACAGCTTTTAATAATACATCCCCTGCATCATGACCGTATTGATCGTTGATTTGCTTGAAATTATCAACGTCGATATACAATAAGGAACAAGATTGTTGGTAGCGATCACTCTGAGAAACCGTCGCCTGCAAACGGTCCATAAACAGGCTTCGATTTAATAGGCCGGTTAAATTATCATAATGCGCCAAATGGCGTAATTTTGTTTGTAGTTCGCAGGTATGAATAGCGCTATTAATACTATGAACCAAACTGGGTGCAGTCACATCATTTTTGACGAGATAGTCTTGCGCGCCATTACGCATCATTTCAACTGCGACTTTTTGATCCCCTTCGCCGGTCATAATAACCACTGGGATATTTTCACCATGCTCTAAACGACGAATGGCCTTTAAGAAATCTAGGCCATTATCGGCGGGGAGCTGATAATCAACCAAACAACAAACGGGCTGAAGCGATTTTAGTAACTCTAATGCCTGTTCGCATGAGCCTGCTTCGACGATGTGAAAGTTAGGTGTGCTTTTATGGCCACGAATGAGCTGACTAAAGAATTCTCTATCAAGCGGATTGTCATCGACAACCAATAGAGTATTCGCTGGATTTTGTTGATTGTTAACAAGCATATATGTGGACCAAGTAGCCCGCTATACCGAATAACATACATCACAATTGCTATTTGAATACGGCGATATTCATTTTACCAATCATTAATTATGCCTATTACAAAACCAGACAATGATAGTATTTTTATCTCTTTTGAATATAGTCGATCACACCTAGCTTGCAAGATTTACAAACAAAACAGTATAAAAATCAAGGAATAAGAGGAAAAGTGGCACTTAATACCACTTATTCAACCACGCTAGCAATGTGATGGGTAAGCGACTACGATAAGCCCAGCACTTCTCGCATAGTATAAAGGCCATTTTTCTTGCCGGTGAGCCACGCAGCGGCACGCACCGCACCACGAGCAAAAGACATACGACTAGAAGCCTTGTGAGTAATTTCCAAACGTTCTCCATCGGCCATAAACATGGCCGTATGATCGCCAACCACATCACCACCACGAACTGTGGCAAAACCAATGGTCTCACGTTCGCGCGCACCTGTTTGGCCTTCGCGTCCGTATACAGCAACTTTAGACAAGTCGCGGTTTAATGTATCGGCTATGGCCTCACCCATTGCGAGAGCTGTGCCAGAAGGCGCGTCGACTTTATGGCGGTGATGAGCCTCTACAATTTCGATATCGACATCATCACCTAAGACACTGGCTGCCATTTCTAACAATTTCAAAGAGAGGTTTACGCCAGTACTATAGTTGGCTGCCTTAATCATAGGCAACTGCGCCTGCAAGGCTTCTAACTCATTTAGCTCATCAGCACTAAAGCCAGTAGTACCAATCACTATCCCTTTATTATTTTCGGCACAAAAACGGGCATTACTTAAGGTCGCTTGCGGGGCTGTAAAGTCAATCAACACATCGAATTGATCTTTTACATCCGCAATATTGCCTACGATGCTAATATCCTTTTTACCCAAACCTGCCAGTTCACCGGCGTCTGCACCAATCAGTGATGATTCTGGGCGCTCAATAGCAGCGCTAAGCTCAGCATCGGTAGATAAGGCGATGGCTTCGATGAGCATTTTGCCCATACGACCAGCGGCTCCGGTAACAGCAATTCTAGTTGGCATCAAATTAACCTTTTACTTTATCGTTTTATTTACAATAACACTCTTAACCGTTAAGACCAAACAAGCCTCAACTAAAGAAATCCTTCATACCTTCAAACCAGGTATTTTGTTTAGGGGAATGTTTTTTACCTTCTAACGAAGCTTGAAATTCACGTAGTAATTCTTTCTGCTTGCTCGACAAATTAACAGGCGTTTCAACCACCACTCGGCATAACAAATCACCTTTGGCGCTGCCCCTCACAGGAGTCACACCCTTACCTCGCAATCGAAACATTTTGCCTGTTTGCGTTTCAGTGGGGACTTTTAATTTCACACGGCCATCTAGCGTAGGTACTTCTAGCTCACCACCAAGAACAACATCGGTAAAATTAATAGGTACTTCGCAATATAAGTTAGCCCCATCGCGCTCAAAAATATCGTGAGGTTTAACAGAGATTTGCACGTAAAGGTCACCCGTAACGCCTCCAGCTGGGCCAGCTTCACCTTCACCCGACAAACGAATGCGATCACCAGAATCAACACCTGGTGGCACTTTTACCGAAAGGGTTTTCGTTTCTTCGATGCGACCTTGGCCATGACAGTCGTCACAAGGGTCTTTTATTATCGTACCTTGTCCATGACAAGCAGGGCAGGTTTGCTGCACTGAAAAGAAACCTTGTTGCATACGCACTTGGCCAACACCGCCACAAGTTGTACATTGAACCGGTTTAGATCCTGCTTTAGCGCCACTGCCATTACAGGTTTTACAACCAACGAGTGTTGGCACTTTAATTTTTGCCGTTGTGCCTTTAACTGCTTGCTCTAGGGTGACCTGCAAGGTGTATTGCAAATCGGAACCTCGTTGAGGACCACCTCGGCCACGCCCTCCTCCGGCGCCGCCAAAAATATCTCCGAAGACATCACCAAAAATATCACTAAAATTACCAAAGCCACCGGCACCAGCACCGCCCATTTGCGGGTCAACGCCATCGTGGCCATATTGATCGTAAGCCGCTCGTTTTTGGGAATCCGATAGAATCTCGTAAGCTTCGCTCGCTTCTTTAAATTTGTCTTCGGCGTCTTTATCGTCTGGGTTGCGGTCAGGGTGAAATTTCATCGCCACGCGACGATAGGCTTTCTTTAACTCTTTTTCGGAAACATCCTTTTCTACACCCAGTATTTCATAATAGTCACGCTTGGCCATTAAACTTCACTCTACCGTCTAGTTTCATTGCTAATTTTTTAGCATTTCAGAAATGATAAACGCGGGCTATAAAAGCCCGCGCAAAAAGTCACCTTGATGAAAGCAAATAATCAAAGGAGTACGCATGAAACGCACTCTTTAATATTTACTTGTCGTCTTTTACTTCTTCAAACTCAGCTTCTACTACGCCGTCATCGGCAGCTTCTGCTTCTGGCGTTTCTTGTGCGCCTTCAGCACCGGCTTCTGCAGCTTGTTCGGCATACAGCTTTTGAGCCAGCGAACTTGATGCTTCAGTCAACTTAGCTGTCGCTGCTTCCATTGCTGCTTTGTCGTCACCTTTAACGGCTTCTTCTGCTTCAGTGATAGCGGCTTCGATCGCTGCTTTCTCTTCATCAGTGGCCTTATCGCCAGCTTCTGTTAAGGTTTTCTTGGTTGCGCCAATTAAACCATCCAAAGTATTACGTGCAGTGGCCAATTCTTCGAACTCACGATCCGCTTCTGCATTGGCTTCTGCATCCGCTACCATAGATTCGATTTCATCATCACTTAAGCCCGAAGAGGCTTTAATCACGATAGACTGTTCTTTACCCGTGCCTTTATCTTTTGCACCTACATTAAGGATACCGTTAGCATCAATATCGAAGGTCACTTCAATTTGTGGCAAGCCACGAGGCGCTGGTGGAATATCCGCTAAGTCAAAACGACCTAGTGATTTATTCTGCGCAGCTTGTTTACGCTCACCCTGAACAACGTGAATCGTTACAGCCGACTGATTATCTTCAGCAGTTGAAAATACTTGCGACTTTTTAGTTGGGATCGTGGTGTTTTTCTCGATCAAAGGAGTAGCAACGCCGCCCATTGTTTCGATACCCAAAGACAATGGCGTGACATCTAACAATAGTACGTCTTTTACATCACCCGCTAATACCGCACCTTGAATCGCTGCACCAATGGCAACGGCTTCGTCTGGGTTAACGTCTTTACGTGGCTCTTTACCAAAGAAGTCCGTTACAGCTTGTTGTACCATTGGCATACGGGTTTGACCGCCCACCAAGATAACGTCATCGATCTCACCAACAGAAAGGTCTGCATCTTTTAATGCAATTTTTAAAGGCTCTAGTGAACGAGTGACTAGCTCTTCAACTAAAGACTCTAATTTTGAACGAGTTAACTTAACAACTAAATGCTTTGGCCCGCTGGCATCAGCAGTAATATAAGGCAAGTTAACTTCGGTTTGCGTGCTGCTAGACAATTCAATTTTTGCTTTTTCAGCGGCTTCTTTTAAACGCTGAAGTGCGAGCGGGTCATTGTGTAAATCAATGCCACTGTCTTTTTTAAATTCTTCGGCAAGGTATTCGATTAAACGTAAATCGAAATCTTCACCACCTAGGAAGGTGTCACCATTCGTGGCCAATACTTCGAACTGGTGCTCGCCATCAACGTCAGCAATCTCAATAATAGAAATATCGAAAGTACCGCCACCCAAATCATAAACCGCGATTGTATGGTCGCCTTTGGCTTTGTCCATACCATAAGCCAATGCAGCTGCTGTAGGCTCATTGATAATACGCTTAACTTCTAGACCCGCAATCTTACCGGCATCTTTTGTTGCCTGACGCTGGGAATCATTAAAGTAAGCAGGAACAGTGATAACTGCTTCTGTTACTGTTTCACCAAGATAATCTTCGGCTGTTTTCTTCATCTTCTTTAAGACTTCAGCAGAGATCTGTGGCGGTGCTTTCTTATCGCCTTTTACCTCGACCCATGCATCACCATTGTCGGCAGCGACAATTTTGTACGGAACCATCGAGATATCTTTTTGAACGACAGCATCTTTGAATTTACGACCAATTAAGCGCTTAACCGCGTTTAAGGTATTTGTCGGGTTAGTCACTGACTGACGTTTGGCGCTTTGACCAACCAAAATTTGGTCGTCATCAGTGTAAGCAACGATAGATGGCGTAGTACGATCGCCTTCCGCATTTTCGATTACTTTTGGCTTATCGCCTTCTAGGACGGCTACACAAGAGTTGGTTGTACCCAAATCTATACCAATAATTTTACCCATCGGGTTTTCTCCGGATTGTTCATATCTGTTTGACTGGTTGTAGCTGCTTACTTGTTGAACCAGCTACGCTTTGCGTTGGAATTGAATATTGGTGCGAATCACACTAACTTCAACCCTCTTTTTAGTAATTCAATAAAAATAATAAGGTTTTTGCCCTAACACGAGTACTAACTGCTGGCGCTAGAGACAACCACCATCGCTGGCCTCACTAAACGGCCGTACAAGGTATAACCTTTTTGAAAGACGTTAAGCACCGTATTGGGCTCAACATCGGGGCTGGGCACCATTGACATTGCCTGATGTAGCTCAGGGTCAAAGGGCTCGCCCTCTGGATCGATGGGCTCTACTTTAAACTTCTTCAATGTATCTAACAGCGACTTATAGGTTAGCTCTACACCTTCCAAAACGGCTTTCTGCCCCTCATCTTCTTTGTCGCCGGCAGCAATGGCACGCTCTAAGTTATCGGCAACAGGCAAGAGTTCGCTTACAAATTTTTCTAGCGCAAATTTGCGCGCTTTCTCAACGTCTTGCTCAGCACGGCGGCGCGCGTTTTGGGCTTCAGCATGGGACCTTAAAGCCTGTTCTTTCAGGCCAACAATTTCATCTTGCAGGGCTTGAAGCTCAGGCGTAGCACCAAGAGCTTCACCTTCGGTCACATCGTTGGTCTCTTCAACATTAGCCTCAACCGACGCTTCGGTATTTTCTGCATCAGTGCTATCAGCAGCACCTTCATTAATATCGGCTTGTACTTCATCCGTTTTAGTGGACTCGTTGGGCTGGTCGGACACCGCTTTGCTCCTTTATCTTTGTCTTTGATTAAATGAACTAGGTCGTACCTTAGTACGCTTGCCTCTATATAGGGTTTAAACGCTGGGTTTCAAGGAGTGAATAGGACGAAAAGTGGGGTCAGAGTAAACTTTTCTTACCACCACCCATTAATCCATTTCACACTTAAGCGAAAAATTTACTCTGACCCCATTTTTCGTCCCATTTTTCGATAGCGCTTTTGGCTACTATCACTGCAAATGACGCCCGATATAAGGAAAATATTGGCAACCGAAGCAAAATACTGTATAAAAACACATGTACAAAACAACAGTATTCGGAGAGCTGATATGCTGACGCACCTGACCATCAATAACTTTATGCTGATCGACCACTTAGATTTCCAATTAAAGCAAGGAATGACCGCGATTACAGGGGAAACAGGGACAGGGAAATCCGTGTTATTGGGTGCACTTGGGCTTACTTTAGGCGAAAGAGCTGACGGTGATAAAGTAAGGCAAGGCACAGACAGAGCCGATATTACCGCTACCTTTTTGCTGGATGATCTGCCCGAAGCAAGAAAGTGGTTAATTGAGCATGATTTATGTCATGCCGACGAATGTTTGTTACGTAGAGTCGTCGCTAAAGATGGACGTTCAAGAGCCTTTATCAACTCTCAACCTGTACCTCTTCAACAGGTTCGCGCATTAGGCGAGTTACTGATTGATATTCACAGCCAACATGCTCACCAATCCTTACTCTCCAAAATCAATCACCAAAAATTACTCGACCAATATGCGCAGCAAATTCCATTGGCTCAAACAGTTAAACAAGAGTACCAAGAGTGGCAGTCGCTAAGACAACGTTATATTACGCTGCGTGATAATGCCGATGAAATGAATGCCCGCTATCAACTCTTGAGCTATCAAGTCGATGAGTTTGATAAGTTAAACCTCAATGAAGGGGAGATTGATGCATTAGAAGCCGAGCAACAAACCTTAGCAAATGCAGAAAATATTATTAGCAAAAGTCAGCAAGTCGTTGAGCTCTGCGATAACGATACTGGTGATAGTGAGATCAGTATTCGCCACTTATTACATCAGTCTCTTTCCTTATTGCAGAGTATGCGCCCTCAAACGAGCGAACTCGGCAGCATTCAAGAACTCATGAATAACGCCATGATCTATGTTGATGAAGCGCAAAACAGTTTACAGCAACAAATCGATAGCATTGAAATTAACCCTGAACGTTTACAACAAGTAGAAGAGCGCCTATCGGCTATTTATGATATTGCGCGAAAACATCATATCGAACCCGCTGCTATTCTCGAAAAGCATCAAGCACTTGCCGATGAATTAGCACAGCTATCGGGCGGGGATGAAGCCTTAGCACAACTAGAAAAACAAACCCAAGCATCAGAAAAACAATTTTTAAGTTCTGCTAAAAAACTATCCAAACAACGACACAAAGCGGCGCAAAATTTAACCGAGGCTATTAACAATCAATTACATCAGCTCGCTATGGGCAGCGCTAATTTTTTAGTATCGCTCAACTCTATCACCGACAAGCCTAACGCCAACGGCATTGATGATATCGAATTTTTAATCAGCACAAACCCCGGACAAGCACATAAAAGTTTAAACAAAGTCGTCTCAGGTGGTGAGCTGTCGCGCATTAGTTTAGCAATACAAGTGGCGACTGCACGCACCTCTGATGTCGCCACGCTGGTTTTCGATGAAGTCGATGTCGGTATTGGCGGCAGTACTGCTGATGTTGTCGGAAAGTTATTAGGCCAGCTGGGTGAGAAAAGCCAAGTACTTTGCGTCACTCACTTAGCGCAAGTGGCGAGCAAGGCAAATCATCATTGGCAAGTCAGTAAAGCCTGTGATGAAAGCCAAGCAGAAACACACATCATAGAATTAACAGAGAAAACAAAAATCGAAGAGATTGCACGCATGATTAGCGGTGATACTTTATCCGATGAGTCCATTGCTCACGCGCGCTTAATGGTAGAAAAGGCAAGCTAGTTATGGCATTTGATTTAAATGCTAAATTAGCTATTTTATCTGATGCGGCTAAATATGATGCCTCTTGTGCCAGCTCGGGCTCAAAAACGAAACGTAAAGGGAAAGGCATTGGCAGTACTGAAGGTATGGGTATTTGTCATAGCTATACACCTGATGGCCGCTGTATCTCTTTATTAAAAATACTCTTAACCAACTATTGTATTTTTGACTGCAAGTATTGTATTAATCGAGTCAGTAGTAATGTACAGCGCGCCCGCTTTAAACCAGAAGAAGTGGTTTACCTTACCTTAGAATTTTATAAACGCAACTATATCGAAGGCTTATTTTTAAGCTCGGGCATTATTCAAGATTCAGATTACACCATGGAACAATTGGTTAAGGTAGCCAAAGAATTACGCCTAACTCATGGTTATAAAGGCTACATTCATCTAAAGACAATACCCGGCGCCAACAACGAATTGCTACAACAAGCAGGCCTTTACGCCGATCGTTTAAGCGTTAATATCGAATTACCCACCGAAGATGACCTACAAACCTTAGCGCCAGAAAAAGAGCACTCATTACTTGAAAGCAACATGTCTTCTGTGCACGATAAAATTACTGAGAATAAACACGATAGAAAAAAAACAAAAACCAGCAATAAAAAAACTAAAAAACCACCAATATATACACCGGCAGGACAAAGCACACAAATGATTGTGGGCGCAACCCCCTCACCCGATCGCACGATACTGCAAACCGCTTCGGGACTGTATGGCAAATATAAACTTAGGCGCGTTTATTATTCCGCCTTTAGCCCTATCCCAGATTCCCACAGCGGACTGCCTAGCCAAACGCCTCCTCTCATTAGGGAACATCGTTTATATCAAGCAGATTGGTTATTACGTTTTTACGGTTTTAATGTGAATGAAATCACTCCTGTGGATATTCCAGAGCTCCGACTAGATGTTGACCCTAAAACAGCATGGGCTCTCAATAACCGTGATTTTTTTCCTGTTAATATTAATCGCGCGAGCAAAGAAGCCTTATTGCGTATTCCAGGCATAGGCACACGCAATGCACAAAAAATAATAAGCATGCGCCGCCACAAAGCAGTACGACTAGACGATCTCAAAAAAATACGCTGTTCTTTAAATAAAATAAAACCCTTTATTGTTGCGCATGACTATAGCCCTAGCGCACTTGCAGACCAAGAAGATATTCTCAACTGGGTAAAACCCCCAGCCCAACAACTGGAGATGCTCTTGTGATTGTCGGCACAATTCATTCTTTTGAGCAATGGCGACAGGTATCGAGGCAATTGTTACAGCACAATATTCCCCCCGAACAAACTCACTGGCAAACTGAGGCTCAAAATGAATTATTTGGCAACGAAGCAAGCGTTCACGATTTGAATTTGAAAAGCGCTCATCAGAACACGCCGCCATTTAAAGTAAGCAAAGAATTTATTGACCTTGCAAGTACAGCCGCTTGTTACCGCTGCGACAAGCGCTGGGCTTTACTATATAGAGTGTTATGGCGACTCACTCATGGTGAACCTTATCTATTAAAAATAGCCAGTGATGACGACATTCGGTTATTAAGTAAAATGGAAAAGGAAGTACGA